>JAFZUW010000053.1 GCA_017618195.1 Lachnospiraceae bacterium | reverse complement strand
AGTGAACATCTGACTTATTTTATTAAGCCTGTGTTTCCTGAAATTTACATTTGTTAAAGTTCGCTTCTCTTCATTGAAATGAAGGAAACATTTCAAACGAATCTTCAAGGTTGTTTCACTATTCAGTTTTCAAGGTTCTTTGCTGACTATCGCGGAAAGCAAATTGCTTTCGTACAAGCGACAGCTTGATTAGAATAACACACGCTTTCGTGATTGTCAACACATTTTTTTGAACTTTTTTGTTCAACGGAGAAAGAGGGATTTGAACCCTCGCGCCGCTTACGCGACCTACACCCTTAGCAGGGGCGCCTCTTCAGCCTCTTGAGTATTTCTCCTAGCTGAAATCCCTGTCAAAATATGCAGTTTTTTCACACGCCGCAAATCCTTCCAATAGGGGTGGCGCATTGTTTATAATATCAAATAAAGACTGGGATGTCAACCCTTTTCTATCGCTTCTTTTCTATTATTTTATAAGGTTTTTTTGAAATAATCCGCGTACCTCGGTAAGGGTACGGCATACGGCTTTGCATTTGCCGCGGATGTCTTCGTCCGGCTCCAACATATCCGGAACCATGACCGGAATCATTCCCGCAGCGTGCGCCGCGCGGATCCCATTGAAGGAATCTTCGATGACGACGCAATCCGCAGGCTCGGCCCCGAGAAGGTCCGCCGCATATAAGAAGATATCCGGCGCCGGTTTGCTTCTTGAAACGCTTTCGCCGCCGACAACCTCATCGAAGAACTCAAGAAGGCCTGCCTCCCGCAGCTGCCTTATAACCCGCTCCTGCCTCGTCGAGGACGCAATTGCGGTCGGAATTCCGTTATCCTTTAAATAGGAAAGAATCTCCCGAACGCCTTCCTTTACCGGCAGGCGCCCGCCGTCGTATTCGGCGTGATACAGGATGCTTGCTTCCTTTCCGAACTCTTCATACGGAAAATCCTCCCCATACGCATCAAGACAAATCTGCCTCGTAACCTCTACCGTCACGCCGATGCATTTGCGGTATACTTCGTCCATTCCGGCAAGGCCGTGATCCTCCGCCACCTTCTTCCAGCAGAGATACGTTGCCCTTTCGGAGTCAAATATCACACCGTCCATATCAAATATGACTGCTTTCATCGGTTTCTCCTTTGCCGCCTCATTTTTCCCATCTCATGAAAAGAATCGGCTTGCTGATACTCTTTCGCCGCGATCCGGATGAAGACGGAGTCTGTCCGTCCTGCGTCCGCCCGAAGCGGAGCGAAAAACAGCGGGGTTCAAGCTTTGTAACGCTTATCAACCCCGCTGAATGGTTACTTTTTATATTCCCGGAGATTACTCCTCGGTTTCTTCGGAATTCTCTTCGCTTTCGGCCAGCTCATCTTCCGAATCTTCGGAAAGCTCGTCCTCCGCGTCAAATTCCTCGCCCTCGTCGGCTTCCACTTCGTCATCTTCCGCACGAAGCTTCCGCTCCAGATCGGCAATCGTATTCTCGTCGGATTCCTCATTATCCTGAACGATTGCAAAGCTTGCAACCCGGATATCCTTGGTCGGATCCACGTTCATACAGATTACGCCGCTCGTGCTGCGTCCGATCTTATTAATGTTGCCTACCGGGATACGGATCAGGATACCTTCGTTCGTGATCATGATGATCTCGTCGTCGTCATTTACCATCAATGCGCCGACCAGGTTGCCGGAGCGCTCATTGATCTTGTAGCAGCGTACACCCTTGCCGCCTCGGTGCTGTACCGAGAACTCATCGGTTTCGGTTCTCTTACCGAGACCGAATTCCGACAGGAACAGCGGTGCGTCGCCTTCGTCCGAAACGAGCATCGATACAACGGCGTCGCCTTCCTCAAGACGCATACCGTATACGCCCATCGAATTACGGCCGGTTCCGCGGACATCCTTTTCATTGAAGCGGATGCACTGGCCCATCTTGGAAACAAGGAGGATATCCTTCTTGTTATCGGTAGCCTTTACGGAGATCAGTTCGTCATCGTCGCGAAGCGCCATGCCCTGGATACCGGTCTTACGGATGTTCGCGTAAGCCTGCATGCGGGTCTTTTTAACGATACCGTTCTTGGTAGCCATGAACAGGTAGCGGTCATCGCCGAATTCCTTCAGCGCGATTACGGCCGTGATCTTCTCGCCGCCGCTCAGCTGCAGCAGGTTTACGATCGCGGTGCCGCGCGCGGTACGCGAAGCTTCCGGAATCTCGTAAGCCTTCATGCGGTATACGCGTCCGGTGTTCGTGAAGAACAGAAGGTAATGGTGGTTGGTTGTCATGAACAGATCCTCAATGAAATCATCCTGGATCGTCTGCATGCCCTTGATACCCTTGCCGCCGCGGTTCTGCGTACGGAACTGGTCGGGATCCATCCTCTTGATGTAGCCGAGCTTCGTTCTCGCGATAACAATCGGATCATCCGGGATCAGGTCTTCCATTGAAATATCGTATTCGTCAAATCCGATCGTCGTTCTGCGGTCGTCGCCGTATTTGGCTGCGATGGCGGAAATTTCGGTCTTGATAACCGTGAGAAGCTTCTTCTCGTCCGCAAGAATCTCTTCGAATTCATGAATCTGTGCCATCAAAGCGTCATATTCCGCCTGAAGCTTCTCGCGTTCCAAACCGGTCAGCTGGCGAAGACGCATGTCAACGATAGCCTGTGCCTGAACGTCGTCAAATCCGAAGCGCTCCATCAAACGCTGCTTTGCTTCCTGCGTCTGCTTGGAAGAACGGATAATGCGGATGATCTCGTCGATGAAATCAAGCGCTTTCAGCAGTGCTTCCTTAATGTGCGCCTGCTCCTTTGCCTTCTTCAGATCATACTGCGTTCTGCGGGTAACGACTTCCTCCTGATGAAGGAGATAATACCGCAGCATATCGTGAAGGTTCAGGATCTTCGGCTCGTTATTCACAAGCGCAAGCATGATGACGCCGAAGGTATCCTGCAGTTGCGTATGCTTATAAAGATGGTTCAATACGACCTGCGGATTGGCGTCCTTACGGAGCTCAATTACGACGCGCATACCCTGACGGTCGGACTCATCGCGGATATCCACGATTCCGTCCACGCGCTTATCCTTATGCAGGTCCGCAATCTTTTCAATCAGTCTTGCTTTGTTTACGAGATACGGCAGCTCGGTAACGATGATCCGGTTCTTGCCGTTCTCCATTGGCTCGATATCGGTAACCGCACGAACACGGATCTTGCCGCGGCCGGTACGGTATGCTTCTTCGATACCCTTTGTTCCGAGGATCATGGCTCCGGTCGGGAAATCCGGTCCCTTGATGATTTCCATGAGCTCCTCGATCGTCGTTTCGCGGCCTTCGATCTTATTGTCGATCAGGCAGTTTACCGCGCTGATTACTTCACGAAGGTTATGCGGCGGAATGTTGGTCGCCATACCAACCGCGATACCGGTTGTTCCGTTTACGAGAAGGTTCGGGAATCTTGCCGGCAGAATGGTCGGCTCCGTCTCCGTCTCATCAAAGTTCGGAATCATGTCAACCGTGTCTTTGTTGATGTCCGCGAGCATTTCTACGGAAATCTTCGAAAGACGTGCCTCGGTATATCGCATTGCAGCGGCGCCGTCGCCGTCCACCGAACCGAAGTTTCCGTGACCGTCAACAAGCGGATAGCGGGTATTCCAGGGCTGTGCAAGCACAACCAATGCTCCGTAGATGGAGCTGTCGCCGTGCGGATGGAATTTACCCATCGTATCGCCGACGATACGGGCGCACTTACGATGCGGCTTATCCGGACCGTTATTCAGTTCGTTCATGGCATGCAGGATACGTCTCTGAACCGGCTTAAGACCGTCCCTTACATCCGGGAGTGCACGGGCCGCAATAACCGACATGGAGTACTCTACGAAGTACTTTTCCATGGTTTTTTTCAGGTCGACATCATCGATTTTATCGAATACATGCTCGTCCATTATGATCTTATCGTCCATACTTTCCTCTCCCGTCAGATATCCAGATTCTCCGCATATCTTGCATTTTCCTCAATAAACAGTCTGCGCGGCTCAACTTCGTCACCCATTAAGGTGGTAAATGTGAGATCGAGCTCACTCAGATTGTCGTTGTCCATATTTACTTTGCGGAGGATACGTCTCTTGGGATCCATGGTCGTCTCCCAAAGCTGCTCCGCATCCATCTCTCCGAGACCTTTGTACCGCTGAACCTTGTTGTTCTGGTCGCGGCCGATCTCGAGCATGATCTTGTTCAGTTCGTCGTCGTTATATGCGTACCAAACCTTCTGGTTCTTCTCGATTTTGTAAAGCGGCGGCATTGCCAGATATACGTGGCCCTGCTTGATGAGTTCCGGCATGAACCGGTACAGGAATGTCAGCAGAAGCGTACTGATATGCGCGCCGTCCACATCGGCATCGGTCATGATGATGATCTTATCGTAACGAAGGTTCTCGATGTTGAAGTCTTCATGAATGCCGGTTCCGAATGCGGTGATCATTGCACGGATCTCGGCATTATCTAGAACATGATCGAGTCTTGCCTTCTCAACGTTCAGAATCTTACCGCGGAGCGGAAGGATTGCCTGCGTGGCTCTTGTTCTCGCCGTCTTTGCGGAACCGCCTGCGGAATCTCCCTCTACGATGAAAATCTCACAATTCTTCGGATCCTTGTCGGAACAGTCCGCAAGCTTTCCGGGAAGGCTCATGCCCTTAAGCGGAGACTTTCTCGTTGCTTCTCTTGCCTTTCTCGCGGCGTCGCGCGCACGCTGGGAAAGAACCGACTTTTCAACGATGATTCTTGCAACCGTCGGATTCTGCTCAAGATAGTATGTAAGCTGCTTGCTTACCACGCTGTCGACCGCGCTTCTTGCCTCACTGTTTCCGAGCTTCTGCTTGGTCTGACCTTCAAACTGCGGTTCCGGAAGCTTTACGCTGATGATCGCGGTAAGACCTTCACGGATATCCTCGCCTTCGAGGTTCGGCTCATTGTCCTTGATCATCTTGTTGGCTCTTGCGTAGGCGTTGATCGTCTTCGTTAAGGCGTTACGGAAACCGATCAGATGCATACCGCCTTCGGGAGTCGTAATGTTGTTTACGAAACTGTAGCAGTTATCGTTGTATGCGTCGTTATGCTGCATCGCAACTTCAACCGAAACGTCTCCGACCGAACCTTCGCAGTAAATGATATCGTCGTAAAGACTGTTGTTGCCCTTGTTCAGGTACTGAACGTATTCCTTAATACCGCCTTCGTAATGGAACACCTTTGTTACGGGATTCTCATCCCTCAGGTCCGTTAAAGTAATCTTAAGACCCTTGGTCAGGAAAGCCATCTCGCGAAGTCTCTGCTTTAACGTCTTGGCGTCAAATACGATCGTATCGAATATTAAGGAATCCGGATAGAACGTTACCGTCGAACCGGTATCATCCGCATCGCCGACCCTTTGGAGCTTCGATACCGCTTTGCCGCGCTCATAGCGCTGCAGATAGCGGTGTCCGTCTCTGCGGATTTCCACTTCAAGCCACTCGGAAAGCGCGTTAACTACCGATGCGCCTACTCCGTGCAGACCGCCGGATACTTTATATCCTCCGCCGCCGAACTTTCCGCCGGCATGCAGAATGGTAAATACGACTTCTACCGTGGAGATTCCCTTTTTCTCATTGATTTCCACCGGAATACCGCGGCCGTTATCCTTTACCGTAACGGATCCGTCCGCATTGATGGAAACGTTGATCTCCGTACATGCACCGGCAAGCGCCTCATCCACCGCGTTATCCACGATCTCATAAACGAGATGGTGAAGACCGCGCTCGGAAGTGCTTCCGATATACATTCCGGGTCTCTTTCTGACCGCTTCCAGTCCTTCCAAGATCTGGATCTGGTCAGCGCCGTATTCCTGATTCTGATTCTGACTCATACATACCTCCAATATATCCCATCCGCCGAAACGGATATCATATACGATTTACCTGATTTCCACCCACACGATAGATGGTATTGCCTTCCGGTCTGCAGGCGACAAATTCTTCCATACCGGTACACGTTACGATCGTCTGCACGTCTTCCATTTCGGAAAGAAGCCTTGACTGGCGGTTCCGGTCAAGCTCCGATAATACGTCATCCAAAAGAAGAACCGGCGTTTCGCGGATTGCGCCTCGGATCAGTTCGATTTCCGCCAGTTTTAAAGAAAGCGCCGTTGTACGTTTCTGACCCTGCGAACCGAACAGTTTCACGTTGTTATCGTTGATGAACAAAGAAAGGTCATCCCGGTGCGGTCCGTTAGACGTGTAATGCAGTATCAGATCGCGTTCGAGATTTCTTTTAAGCGTCTGCCGAAAATCCTCTTCGGTGCAGTTCGGTTCGTAAACGAGCTTCAGCTGTTCCGCCCCGTCCGTAATGCTTCCGTGCTTTTCCGAAACGATCGGAATCAGTTGTTCGGTAAAGCGCTTCCTCGCCCGGATCAGATAAGTTCCGAACTTTACCAGCTGTTCATCCCATACTTCAATGGTTTCCTTTAGCGAAGGATTATCGGCAATCTGCTTTAAGAGATCGTTTCTCTGCGTAAGCGCTTTACCGTAATCCGCAAGGTTGCTGCAGTATATCTTATCGAGCTGGCAGAGTTCCAGGTCATAAAACCTTCTCCTCTCTTCCGGACCGTTATTCATCATCGAAAGATCTTCCGGACTGAATGAAACCGTATGCAAAAGCCCGAGCAGTTCAGCGCTTCTTCGAAGCGGGATACCGTCGACCGCGAGCCCTTTGGCCCTTCCCTTCTTTAAGTGCATGTCGATCTTATGCGTCATCCCGGCTCGTTCCGTGACTGCGCTGATATGGGCTTCTTCCTGTCCGAACCGTATCATGTCGCGGTCTTTGCTGCCGCGTAACGACTTGGTCGTCGCAGCCAAAAACACGCCTTCGAGAATATTGGTCTTTCCCTGCGCATTATCTCCGAACAGAATGTTGACTCCGTCGGAAAATTCGATTTCCAGTTCTTCGTAATTACGAAAATTATTCAGCCGAAGCTTCTTGATTACCATGGAAACTCCCGTTCTTCCAATCTCCGCTTATTGTTTTGCGGAAATTACAAATTGCTTTCCTTTCCATTCCACAACGTCTCCGTTGTAGAGCTTGCGGCCTCTGCGGTCGTCGACTTCACCGTTTACCTTTACTTCACCGGAAGTAATCACGATTTTGGCTTCCACGCCGCTTTCCACCATTCCGGCAAGTTTCATTGCCTGTCCGAGTTTGATAAACTCGTCACGGATATTCACAGTCTGCATAACAATCTCCAATTATCAGCGGTTTCCGATATTAACCGGAAGGATCAGATAGATATAGCTGTTCTCGGAATCACGGATAAAGCACGGATTTCCGACCGTCGTCAGATAAAGGGTAATATCCTCGTCATCGATTGAACGAAGTACATCCATGATAAACTTCGGATTCAATCCGATCGTAATATCGTTTCCTTCCTTGAAAATGGTCAGCTCATCATCCATCGTTCCGAGCGAACTCTTCATGTTTACGGACAATACGCCGTCTTTGATGTCAATGATAACCGGACGTCTCTCGGATTCCTTCACGAGAAGACTTGCTCGGTCGATACAATCCGAAAACTCTCTCTTATTCAAGGTTACCTTGGTCGTGTAACCGGAATTAAGCATCGGATTCAGGTTATAGAAACGTCCCTCGATCAGACGGGACAATACGATCGTATGGTTCATTTCGAAGATAACGAGATTCTTCATGAAGAAAATATTAACCTCGTCTTCCACGTTTCCGCTAAGAATCTTGCTTATTTCAAGAAGAGTCTTTCCGGGAATGACCGCGGTCTGGTTGTTGTACTCTTCCTTCATCTCGATGTTTCTGATAGCAGCACGGTGTCCGTCCAGAGCAATCACGCGAAGCTTGTTTCCGGTAATCTCAAAACATTCGCCGGTACGGATCTGATCCGCTTCGTTCAAAGAAACCGCAAATATCGTCTTCGAAATCAGTTCCTTCAGCGTAAACTGCGAGAGTTTCACTCCGTTCACTCTCTCGTAAGCGGGAAGCGGCGGAAAATCATTACCGGGAAGTCCTGCAATCTTAAACTTCGCCTTTCCGCACGTAATGTAAATCACATAATCCTGGTCCACTTCGATAAATACGATGTCTTCCGGAAGCTTACGGATAATATCATAGAAAATCTTCGCATTTACGGCGATTCTTCCGGGATTGTCCACGCGGCATAAAATCCGGATTTCAATACCGAGTTCCATATCGTTGGCAGTTATGATCAGATTGCTGTCCTTTGCCTCCAATAAGAAACATTCCAAAATCGGGAAAGATGTTTTGGAAGAAACGGCACGAAAAGCGGTTCCCAAAGAATTAACAAGTTCCGATTGATTGCAGATGACTTTCATAGAATCTCCTTTTCCGAAATCCGCCGAAGCGGTTTCCATGATGATTAATGATGAATTAATAGTATTATTATTATAGGCGGTGGATTCGTGGAAAACGCATGCAAACATGCATAAACACTGGATTTCCGCTTTGGATAAAGCGTTGCATCGCAAAAGGATGAAACTGCTTAAAAAGTGGATAACCGGAAGCGGTATTTAAAACGTTTTTGAGGAAGAAAAGTACCCTGCAAAAGTATGCAACAAAATTCCTCAAATCTATCCACAGGTTATTCGATATTGATCTTCTTTTTCAGTACTTCGATGGAAGAAGCAACCGTAGGATCCGTCTTGATTGCCTTCTGGACTTTGCCGTATCCGTAATGTACGGTCGAGTGATCGAGTCCGCCGAGAGCCTTTCCGATTTCATCAAAAGAAAGCGTTGTAAATTCCCGGCATAGATACATGGCAATCTGTCTCGGAAAAGCAATGTCCCTGGTCTTCTGTCTTGAAACGAGCTGGGAGGAAGTGATTCCGTACTGTTCCGCGATAACTTCCAGAATGAAAGGCATCGTAACGGTCTTCTTCATATCCGGGATAATATAATCCTTCAGAGCTTCCTCGGCGAGTTCAGGTGTAATCTTTCGGTTCTGCAGACGGCCGAGTGCAACGACCTTGGTAAGAGCTCCTTCGAGTTCACGGATGTTGCTTCGGATATTGTCAGCGATGTAGGAAAGAATCTCATCATCAATGGTAAGATGGTTGAGTTCCGCTTTCTTACGAAGAATAGCCATTCTTGTTTCAAAAACGGGAGCCTGAATGTCAACGGTCAGTCCCCAGGCAAATCTGGAACGGAGTCTTTCATTCAGAATCTGCAGGTCGCTCGGACGCCGGTCGGAGGAAATAATAACCTGTCGGCCGGAATCACGCATCTCGTTGAAGGTATAAAAGAACTCTTCCTGCGTTCCTTCCTTATTTATAATAAACTGTATATCGTCAATAAGGAGGACGTCGTTGCTGCGGTATTTCTTACGAAATTCCTCCAAAGACTTCGTGCTGGAAGATCCGCTGTGAATTGCTTTGATCAGTTCGTTCGTATAGGTTTCGCTTGTGATGAACAAAACCTTCATGTCCGGATTGTGCTCGATGATGTAATTTGCGATGGAGTACATCAGGTGTGTTTTGCCGAGTCCGGGACCGCCGTAAATGTAAAGCGGATTGTAAACTTCGCCGGGCTGTTCGGCAACCGCCAGAGCCGCAGCATGTGCGGTATTGTTGTTCTCACCGACAACGAAAGAATCGAACGTATATAAGGGATTCAAAAGACGGGGAGATCCTGCCATCGGAAGACGTTCCTTCCTCTTCCGGTCGTCTTCCTGCTTCTGAATCTGGGTTTTTAAGACAAATTCGACTTCAAAGTTCTCAAAAATGATTTCTTCAATCGCCGTTTTAATAAAAAAGCCATACTTATTGCGGATAAAAATCAGGCTATTCGGATGAACAACGGTATCGTCCACAATAAGGGTGACAATATTATCTTCCAAATCGTAAATTTTCAAGGGAAGAAGCCAGGTTCGGTACGAAACATCGGAAACATTGTAATTATTCTTCATGTATTCCAGAATGTCCGGCCACTTCTCTTCGAGCATCTGTTTCGTGTACATGGAAACCTCCGAATTACAAACGGAAATCGTGTTAAAATCCCATATTGGACCAGTATCAGGATAACATATATATTATAATATATATGTTTGCTTTTTACAAGTGTTTTTCCTTATGTGTGACATAACGTATTTTTACCGAAAGAAACGCGTTATTTTCGCTTATTTTGCGTTTTTTTGCAAAAAAGAGACATTTTTGTCCTTTAACGTCATTTTCAGTGGTTTCCGGATTGCCGTTTTTTATACTCCGTTTATAAACAAAAAATGTGGCTTTTTCGAACAAAGTAGTATTGCGGAAAATAAGAACATAAAAAATCTATCCACAAAAAATGTTGATAAGTTGATAGTTTTATAAACATTTTGCGTTAATATTTTACGTCATTTTTCTGATTGACTTTTAGAAAGCAATTCACTATAATAGACAATGCAATTTTATCGAATCCCGAAAGGAGGGCTTTTTTATGAAGATGACATTTCAGCCGAAGAAGAAGAGCCATGCTCGCGTTCACGGTTTCCGTCAGAGAATGCTTACAGCAAACGGAAGAAAGGTTTTGTCCGCCAGAAGAGCAAAGGGCAGACACAGTATTTCCGCTTAGGCTGCAGTTTATGTAGCCTTTTTTCTTGTTTTGATTTGAGGCGGAACCGATGAAGGGAGGCCTTAAAGATGAAAATGATTTCCTTGCGGAAAGGAAGAGAGTTTTCGGATGTTTATCGCCTTGGAAGCAGTAAGGCGAACAAATATCTTGTTATGTATGTATGTAACAACGATATGGATTACAACAGAATAGGAATCAGCGTAAGCAAGAAGGTCGGAAACAGTGTCGTTAGACACCGTATCAAGCGCCTTATTTATGAGAGCTTACGCTTAAACGGCGATCGGATCAACAACGGGTTGGACGTCGTCGTCATTGCCAGGGGAGCAGCGAAGGACAGGACGTACCGCGAGATCTGTGATGCGGTATTACATTTGGCTCATATATCGAAGATAATGCCATGAAGAAGATACTTATACTTTTAATTCGTTTTTATCGGAAATTCCTGTCGCCTCTAAAGGGAAGGTCCACCTGTATTTATACGCCCACATGTTCCCAATATGCAATGGAAGCCATTGAAAAGTACGGAGCAATCAAAGGCACCTGGCTTGCGGTCCGCAGGATTTTAAGGTGTCACCCCTTCCATAAGGGAGGATATGATCCCGTGCCTTAATTAGGAGGACCATTAATGAATTTTATATTTTTGACTCAGGTTTCCGGTATTCTTAAACCGTTTGCTTGGATCATGGGTAAGATCCTCAATCTGGTTTATATGCTGGTTGCCTGGATGGGCATCCCGAATATCGCATTGTGTATCGTTTTGTTCACGATTGCGGTTAAGATGCTCACGCTTCCGCTGACGATCAAGCAGCAGAGAAGTGCAAAGTTTTCCGCGAAGATGCAGCCGGAGTTACGTGCCATTCAGGAAAAATACAAAGGCTACGACCGCAGCGACCGGGAAGCGATGTACCGCATGCAGGAAGAAACGTCAGCCGTATACAGAAAATACGGCACAAGCCCTCTCGGCGGTTGCCTTCCGCTGATCATCATGCTTTTTGTCGTATTTGCCTTATATCGTGTTATCTATTCCATTCCCGCATACGTACAGCCGGTTAAGGATCTTTATACGCCGATCTCTTCGGACTGTATGACCAAGATGTCTTCGTTTGATTTTGATCCCGAAGACGATGCGGAAAAGGTTCAGGACGGTTATCTCTCAAAAGACGCCACGGCTGCTTTGCAGCAGTTCATGGATGCCGAGAAGCTTACCCTTCGTGACCGTAAGGCCAAGAAGGAGAAGAACTGGAATGAGAACCGTGTGATCGACCTTATGACCGTTCTCGGAACGGAAGCCTGGGAAGACTTCTTAAGCGGTAAGGTTTTCTATGTAAAGGATACCGTAACCGGTGAGATGAAGGAAGACCCGAAGTACAGCAAATGGAACGCTTTTTGTCAAAGCGATGCTTTCAAGGAATTTACACAGGGAAAGACGGAGGCGAAGGAAGACATTCTTCGCGTGAACAGCCTGTTCGGCGGCTATAATATTCTCGATCCGCCCGGCTGGAAGCTGACTCCGATGCTTTTGATCCCGATTCTTGCAGCGGTTCTTCAATACATCCAGTCCGCACTTCAGATGAAAGTTCAGAAGAGCGGCGATGAAAAGAAGAAGGACGACAATCCGACCGCAGCAAGCATGGAAGGAATGATGAAGATCATGCCGGTCGTATCGGGTGTATTCTGCGTATTCTTTCCGATCGGTGTAGGTATTTACTGGGTTGTTAACTCCGGCGTATCCATTCTGCAGCAGCAGGTCATAAACCGGAAGCTTGACAAGATCAGCATCGAAGACGTTGTTGCCGCGAATGAAGCAAAGGTAGCCGAGAGAAACAAGAAGCTCGGTATCGTATCGAACGGAACCGAGACTTCGTCCATCGCAAAGACCAAGACGAAGACGATCGCTTCTTACAACAATTCCGGAAAGCAGAGCGACAGTGACGGCAAGCGTCCTGCCCAGAAGGTTTCCGATAAGAAGAAAGATGAACTTGCAAAGAATGCCGCGGAAGGCAAATCCAACATTTCCGCGATCGCAAATCTGTACCGAAACGACGATGACGAATAAACCGGAACATTTTCCGGCCGAAGGATAAGGGCCGGCGGAGTTCCGTTCGGAACCGCCGTACCGGAAACAGGAGGATTATTATGGCAGTTAAAGAGTATTCCGGCAAGAATGAAGAAGAAGCAAAGGCTGCTGCCGCTGCTGACCTCGGAATTGCCGCAGAGAATCTTGTTTATGAAGTAATTGAAGAAGAAAAGGGCGGATTCCTCGGCCTTTTCAAGAACTGTAAGATTGCGGTTACGCTTCCCGAAGCGGAGACCGATCTTTCCGCATCCGTTGCGGAAGCCGTGGCAGAGGTTGCCGAAAGCACCGTCAGTGCCGCAAGCGGCGAGACTCCTTCCGAGGTAGCCGTTGACTTTATTAAGAAAGTACTTACCGAGCTCGGTTTCTCCGCAGACATTTCCGCATATGTCGAAGAGGAAGAGGGCAACATCTATATCAACGTTGAAGGCGACGATATGGGCACTCTGATCGGAAAGCGCGGACAGACTCTTGATGCGCTTCAGTATCTGACCAGCCTCGTTGTAAACCGCGCCTGCAATCAGTATTATAAGATTAAGCTCGATACCGAGAACTATCGTGCAAGACGTAAGGAAACCCTTGAGAATCTTGCAAAGAATATTGCCGGCAAGGTTAAGAAGACCCGCAGAAGCGTAGCGCTTGAGCCGATGAACCCGTATGAGAGACGCATTATCCATGCAGCTCTTCAGAACGATAAATACGTTGAAACCCACAGTGAGGGCGAGGAGCCTTATCGTAAGGTTATCGTTTCCATGAAGAAGGGTGTATCCTTTGACAACGGCCGCGGATACGGCCGCGGAGGCTACAACAGAGGCGGTTATAACAACAACCGCCGCGGCGGATACGGCAACAATAAGGGCGGATACGGCAACCGCCGTCCTCCGAAGCCGCGCTACAACGACAACAGCAGCGATTACAGCCAGGATTACATGAAGGACTACGCTGCATATAAGGAAGCCCGCGCAGCCGAGAAGGCTAAGAACGAGGGCGGCCAGCAGTAACATCGGATATTTGATGATTCGGAAGGGAGAGGAATGCGATTTCCTTCTCCCTTCTTTTCAACTGGAAAGACCGGAGCCGCAGCAGGCGCGATTCCGGTGCATACATGCCTGCGCAAGGTTACATGCATGAATAATGACACGATTGCGGCTATTGCCACAGGGCTCAGTGCCGCCGGAATCAGTATTATCCGGATCAGCGGACCGGATTCCTTTTCGATTGCTTCGAAGATCTTTCGAAACGGTAATTCCTCCGAACCGATCGCAGACCATATTGCCGAATGGGAGAGCCATACGGTGCACTATGGCTTTATTGTCGACGGTCCGGAAGTCATTGACGAAGTCATGCTGTTATACCTGAAAGCACCGAGAACGTTTACGAAGGAAGATACGATCGAAATCGACTGCCACGGCGGCATTGTCGTAACGAAGAGGATCCTTTCGCTTGTCCTCGCAAACGGCGCAAGACTTGCAGAGCCCGGTGAATTCACGAAGCGCGCCTTTTTAAACGGCAGGATTGACCTGTCTCAGGCGGAAGCCGTGATGGAACTGATCGGAGCGAAGAACGATCTAGCGGTGAAGAATTCCGTGAAGCAGCTTCGCGGAACGCTCCGCGACCGTATTCTGTCGCTTCGAAAGCAGCTTCTTACGGATGTTGCAACGATTGAAGCATCGCTTGACCAACCCGAGTATTATTCTTTGGAAGGCTTCGCGGAAAAGCTTTCCGAATCGGTACGCGCGGAGCAGGAGGAAATCCTTAAAATGCTTCATTCCGCCGATAACGGACGCCTCATAAAAGAAGGCATCGAGACCGTTATTCTCGGCAAACCCAATGTCGGAAAGAGCTCCCTGATGAATGCCCTGATCGGCGAAGACCGCGCCATTGTTACGGAAATCGCTGGAACGACGAGAGATACCCTTTCCGAAGAAATCCGCCTGAACGGTATCACGCTTTTGATCGTTGATACGGCGGGAATCCGCAATACGCCCGATCCGGTTGAGAAGATCGGTGTAACAAGAGCCCATGAGAAGGCCGTGGACGCGGATCTTATCTTATATGTTGCGGACGCATCGGTTCTGTTAGATGATGTCGACCGCGAAATTTTAAAGGCATATGCCGGCAAGAAAATGCTTGCCGTTTTGAATAAAACCGATCTGATGAAAGCTCCCGTGGGAGCGGAGCATTTGACGGAAAAGGACATCGTTCCTGCCGCCTGCACGAGCGAGCGGGATGTGAGAGAGCTTCTTTCGGATTGCGGATGCGAAGCGGAAATCGTTTCGGTTTCCGCAAAGGAAGGAACCGGTCTTACGGAGCTTGAGGAGAAGATTTCGGGTATGTTCTTTGCCGGAAATCTCCGCGCGGACGACGAAGCCGTAATCACCTCGGAGCGGCATAAGGAATGTCTGAGGTCCGCGTATGACAGTCTCGGAAAGGTTCTTACGAGCATTGAAGCGGGACTTCCCGAAGATTTTTATTCGATCGATCTGATGGGAGCGTACGAAGCGCTTTCGAGAATTGTCGGTGAGGAAGTTGACGAAGATTTGATTAACCGGATATTTGAACAGTTCTGTCTGGGCAAATAAACGGATGCGATAGGTGATTTTTAGGTTATGATGAATTCGGTAATCCCTGATTTTACATGTGATTCTTATGATGTGGCGGTAATCGGAGCCGGACATGCGGGCTGCGAAGCGGCACTTGCCGCGGCGCGTCTCGGGTGTGAAACCATCTGCTTTATGGTCAGCACCGATACGATTGCCATGATGCCCTGTAATCCGAATATCGGCGGTACGAGCAAAGGACACCTTGTAAAAGAGGTAGACGCGCTCGGCGGGGAAATGGGACGAAACATCGACAAGGCATTTATCCAAAGCAAGATGCTGAACCGCTCAAAGGGGCCTGCCGTGCATTCCTTACGTGCTCAGGCGGACAAGCAGAAATACAGCAACTGCATGCGGAAAGTGATGGAGAGCACGGATCATCTTACCTTAAAGCAGGCGGAGGTTTCCGAGCTCCTTTATGAGACTGCGGACGACGGAACGAAGACCGTAACCGGCGTGAAGACGGTTTCGGGCGGAATTTATCCGTGCAAGGCGGTAATCCTCTGCAGCGGCGTTTATCTGAACGCGCGGTGCATTTTCGGGGAAGTAAGTACTTATACGGGTCCGAACGGCACTCCGCGGGCGACGCATCTGACCGATTCCCTGATTGCCGCGGGCATTGAAATGTACCGGTTTAAGACCGGAACGCCTGCCAGAATCGATCGGAGAACGATCGACTTTTCCGTAATGGAAGAGCAGAAAGGAGACGAACCGATTGTTCCGTTCTCCTTTACGAATACGCCCGAAGACCTTGCCCGTGAGCAGGCGCTTTGCTACCTGACTTACACGAACGAGGAAACACATAAGATCATCCGCGCCAATCTGGACCGTTCGCCGCTTTTCTCGGGTGACATCAAAGGCTCCGGTCCCAGGTATTGTCCTTCGATTGAAGACAAGGTCGTGAAGTTCCCCGAGAAGGACCGTCACCAGGTATTTATCGAACCCGAAGGAGAATACACGAACGAGATGTATCTTTCGGGAATGTCCTCGAGTCTTCCCGAAGAGGTACAGATTGCGATGTACCGTTCCGTGAAGGGTCTTGAGCACGCAAAGATTGTAAGAAACGCTTATGCGATTGAATATGACTGCATCAATCCGATGCAGCTGTACCCGACACTTGAATGCCGTAAGATCAAGGGCTTCTTCAGCGCCGGACAAAGTAACGGCAGCAGCGGTTACGAGGAGGCTGCCGCGCAGGGAATTATCGCCGGAATCAATGCGGCCAGAAAGGTTCAGGGCAAAGAAGGAATTGTCCTTGACCGTTCACAGGCGTATATCGGTGTTCTGATCGATGATCTGGTAACGAAGGAAACCCACGAACCTTACCGGATGATGACAAGCCGTGCTGAGTACCGACTCCTGCTGCGTCAGGACAATGCGGATCTCAGACTTACGGAAATCGGTCATGAAGTAGGGTTGATCGATGAAGAACGTTATCAGAAGTTTTTAAAGAAAAAGCAGGCAATCGAAGATGAACTGGAGCGGCTTTCTCTTGTCGTTCTCGGAGCTTCCGTAACGGTTTGCGAAACGCTTAAGGCTCTCGGCACTTCCGAAATTCATACCGCGACCTCTCTTTTGGAACTGCTTCGCCGTCCGGAACTTGACTATGAGAGCCTTGCTGTTTTGGATCCGGACCGTGTTCCGCTTCCTGCCGACGTAATCGAGCAGGTCGTTATTAATATCCGCTATGAAGGATATATTGAGAGGCAAATGCAGCAGGTCGAGCATTTTAAGAAACTCGAGAACAGAAAGATTCCGGAAGATTTTGATTATGATGCGGTTCCGTCCATTCGGATCGAAGCTCGCCAGAAGCTGAAACTGTTCCGTCCGGTGAATGTCGGCCAGGCATCCCGTATCAGCGGTGTTTCGCCTGCAGATATTTCTGTTCTTCTTGTCATGCTTGAACGCGTTCTTAAGGAGAACGGACACGCGGAAGAGGAGAAGCAGCAGTAGGCAGATTGGTTTTTGTTTTACCCGCTTTAGAGGATTTCAATATGTATCAGGATAATGTTTTAAAGGAAGGTCTTTCGAAACTCGGCATTCCTTTCACGGACAATCAGATTAATCAGCTGCATCGGTATTTTGAGATGATGGTTGAGAAGAACAAGGTTATGAATCTTACTTCCATCACGGAATATGATGAGGCGGTTGTGAAGCACTTCCTTGACAGTCTCTGCTTTGCAATGGTTTATAACGATAAGCGCAGGGATGGCTTTCGGCCGCGTTTGATCGACGTCGGAACGGGTGCAGGATTCCCGGGGATTCCGATTAAGATCATGTTCCCGGAAATCGAGGTTTTGTTGCTTGATTCTCTGCAAAAAAGAATTACTTTTCTACAAGATGTTGTAAATGAGCTTGACCTAGAATCTATATCTTGTGTTCATGGGCGAGCAGAAGAGCTCTCCGCGAAGTCTGCATACCGGGAAACTTTTGATTTTGCGGTTTCGAGAGCCGTTGCGAAGCTGAATTCCCTTGCGGAATTCTGTATTCCGTTTGTGAAGCCCGGCGGGGCATTTGTCTCCTATAAATCTGACTCGAGCGAGGAGGAGATAGAGGAAAGTCTCTTCGCAATTAAGACGCTCGGATGTGCCAAACCCGAGATACTCCGGTATACGGTTCCGTGTTCGGATCTTCCGAGGAGGCTTGTTGTTGCGTCTAAGGTTTCCGCCACACCTTCGAAGTATCCCCGCGGAGGCGGGAAGCCTTTAAAGTCTCCGCTTGTTCAGCCCGGAAAATGATATCGATCAGGGATGTTTCACGTGAAACATCCTTGTTTTTTGTCTGTTGATTGCAGTTCTCACAGCACGGAACAGTGGAACATGATATTTTTGTGATTTTTCGGATTTGTGTGGAAGTTTTGTTTGAAATATGATATACTTTCGATTGCACCCTTGAAATACGGGGAGACGGGTGCCGGAATACGGGAAAGATCGATGCTTCCTGTCTATTGAAGCATCGCGGAAGGGATAAAATGGCTAAGATTATTGCAATTTCCAACCAAAAAGGCGGCGTCGGAAAGACGACGACCGCAGTGAATCTGGCAGCCTGTCTTGCGGAATTCAGCATGAACGTGCTTCTCGTTGACATCGATCCGCAGGGTAACGCCACAAGCGGCCTCGGGATCGAAAAGAATCGCGACAGGGCCAACACTTACGGGGTCCTGATCGGCGAAAGTACTTTAAAGGACGCGATTACCAAGACCGCATTTGAAGGGCTCGATGTTGTACCGTCCACGGTTGATCTTGCCGGAGCGGAAGCAGAGCTTCTTGCCGCAGACAACCGCGAGTATATTCTCAGAAAAGAACTTGAGTCGGTTTCCGAACAATACGACTATATTATCATCGACTGCCCGCCGTCTCTCAACATTCTTGTTCTGAACGGATTGTGTGCCGCAGACACGATGATCTGCCCGTTACAGTGTGAGTTCTACGCTTTGGAAGGACTGTCACAGCTTCTCGAAACGGTTCACATGGTTCGTACAAGACTTAACGACCGGCTTTCCTTCGGCGGCATTTTGTTTACGATGTTCGACGGACGTACCAGATTGTCCGCCCAGGTCATTCAGAACGTGCGCCAGACGCTTCGTGAGCATATTTTTAAGACGGTCATACCTCGTTCGGTTCGACTTTCCGAAGCCCCGAGCTACGGCGAGCCGATTACAAAATATGACAGCAGATCGGCCGGGGCGGAAGCCTATCGGAATTTCGCCCGCGAAATTCTGACGAATGACGGCCGCAAGATTCATATCAGAAAGAAAAAGAAGCGTTAACGACGCACGCACTCATTCGGATTCAGTCAACGCCGGAAGGCACTAACGGAGGTTTACCATGGCTAAGAAGGGACTCGGAAAAGGCTTGGAATCATTGATTTCCAATAAGCTTGATCTTGAGATGAACGAATATATTCAGCGGAAGGACGACAAGGTTTCACGTGAAACAATGCTCCCAATCGGGAAGGTGGAACCGAACCGTGACCAGCCGCGCCGCCACTTTGACGAGACTGCTTTGAATGAATTGGCGGCATCCATTAAGGAACACGGCATTATCCAGCCGCTGATCGTACACGAAAAAGGAGACTTTTACGAAATCATAGCTGGTGAGCGCCGTTGGAGAGCGGCTCACATTGCCGGTTTGAAGGAAGTTCCGGTCCTTGTAAAGAATTACGAGGCCCGCGAATTATATGAGATTGCATTGATCGAGAACCTGCAGCGCGAGAATCTGAACGCTGTCGAGGAGTCGGTCGCTTACCAGAAACTGATCAAAGAATATAACCTGACTCAGGACGAAGTCGCTAAGAGAATCGGAAAGAGCCGCGTTGCGGTAACCAATTCCCTCCGCCTGCTGAAGCTTGACAAAGTCGTTCAGCAGATGCTGATTGACGGAACAATCTATGCCGGACAGGCACGTGCGCTTCTTGCAATCGAGGACGGCACAACTCAGGCGGCCGCCGCACAGAAGGTCGTAGCGGACGGCATGAGCACCAGAGAGACGGAGGCTTATGTTAAGAAGCTTCTTACGCCCGCCCCGAAGAAGGCTCCGGCAGCGAAGAACCATGCGGAAGATGCCGCTTACAAGCATTATGAAACGGCTCTGAAGAGATGTCTCGGAACAAAGGTTTCCATTACCCGCAAAGGAAAAGCCGGCGGAAAGATTGAGATTGATTACTACTCGGTGGATGATTTCGAGAGACTGATGGATCTGCTAGGAGTAAAGGATTTGTAAGGCCTGAAGACTTCGCACCGGATAGGACGATCGTGAGTTTGAGTTACTTACGAATCCCTCGACCCGGGTGGCACGCCCGTGAGTTTGAATCTCTTACGAATCCCTCGACCCAGGTAGCACGCCCGTGAGTTTGAATCTCTTACGAATCCCTCGACCCAGGTAGCACGCCCGTGAGTTTGAGTCTCTTACGGAATCCCTCGACCCGGATAAAAATACCGTGAGTTCGGCCTATAACGGAACCCGCGACTAGGACAAGACGACTGGGAAGTTCGGCCTACTACGAACCGGCATGAAGATAACGAATACAGAACCCGAAACAATTGGGAGGAATATATGTTAAGTATGATTACGAATATCAAACTGCCTTTCCTGGCTTTGTTTGAAGATCTCGGCATTAACGGAGAGTACATGCTGATCGCAGTTCTTGTACTGCTGCTCGGCCTGATCTTCTTCAATATGATTATGGTTATGAAATATAACCAGCTGAAGGAACGCTACCGCGATTTCATGAGAGGCAGTTCCGGAAAGAGTCTCGAGGAACGGATTCTCAACCGCTTCAAACAGATCGACACGCTCGGCGAGCGGATCGATGACACGATTGACCGTGTGAAGCTTCTCGAGGATGCCAAGGACACGTCCTTCAAGAAAATCGCAATTCACCGTTACGATGCATTTGCCGAGATGGGCGGAAAGCTGAGTTACAGTCTCTGCCTCCTGAATGATGACAACGACGGTTTCATCATGACGAGTATGCACAACCGGGAAGGCTGTTACACCTACGTGAAGGAAGTTATCAAAGGAAACACCTTCGTAATCCTCTCCGAGGAGGAAAGACAGGTTCTTGATGAGGCAATGAGCTCCATCGAAACCATCCAGTCGATGTAGGGTCTCTCACAGCAGATATTGAAAACGCAATTCGAGTTCTTGATCGGAGAATCAAAAAACAAACGAAAGAAAATATAAAAATAACGCGTTATATTTTTAAGAGGTCTTTACAGAACAATGCACAGTTACTTGAAGAGCATAGGATTCAGCAACATCAATACGAAAGAAAAAGAAGAAGAGTTACTTAATAAGATAATCCGTTATGCAGACAGAAAATCAATGATTTCGATTTCGCAGACTTCCGACGACCAGTATGCGGAGTATTCCTGCGAGGTTGCTCCCGGACTCGGCATCACGGTTCGCGGTCAGGTCGATGAAACGGACCATTTTCACATGGATCACTATTTTCCGTTTCTGACTCCGCGGATGGTGACGAGCGATGAGGAACTTTTCATTGAGAAGAAAAGTGAGAACGATTCCTACGGAGCACTCGGCGACGATTATCGGATCGGAATGTCGCTTATATTCCATCTGCAGAACGCGGTAGATTTTCTTCGGAACAACAAGCGCGGAGAAACATCGGTTCATTGTCCTTACAAACTTTCGGCTCTGGCGTCTGAAGGAACGATCCTGTTCCCGACGATGAAGACGGCTCAGGATGTTGAGAACGCGAGCGAAGAAACCAAACAGTATGCCAAAATGATCGCCGCCGCGAAGAAAGGCGATCAGGAGGCAATCGAGAATCTGACGACCAGAGAGATGGACGTTTATACAACGGTCAACGACCGGATGAAGGAAGAGGATATTTTCTCCATCGTCGACACGTCGTTCGCTCCGTACGGAATGGAGAGCGAAGTGTACCGGATCGTCGGAATCATTCTTTCGGTCGAGGAACGGATAAACACGTTTACGAAGGAAAAGGTTCTCGTCATGGGAATCTACTGCAACCACATCGTATTTGACCTCTGCGTCAATGCAGCCAACCTGCTCGGCGTTCCCGAGAAAGGGCGTCGTTTCCGCGGTGTCGTATGGCTTCAGGGCAGGGTCGAATTCGACAAATAAGACTCCGGCCCCCGACTTTCGCAATTGACAAGAGCGGAAGAATGGGTTAGGATAAAAAAGGTCTCGCGCAAGCGGAACAATCAATCAGTCTGCGTAGCTCAGATGGATAGAGCGACCGCCTCCTAAGCGGTAGGTCGGGTGTTCGAATCACCTCGCGGACGCCTGAAGAGTCAGCGGAATATCATTACGCACCGGAAAGGGCGGGATGAATTCCGCTTTTTTCATTTCCGTAAAACGACCCGGAAACCGGAGAGTATGGCGAAGCATTTGTTGACTCAAATAAGCCGCTCAGGGGAAACGGAAGGCTGCGGTTTCATGATAAAACGGCTGAAATAATTGTGAAATCACGGAAAACGGCGGGTTGATTCGTTGACAGACGCCGTTGTAAGCGCTATAATTGAGAACGGTTTTCAGATTGATGAAGGAGAGTTGGGATGAATTCCGTATCCAAATATAAGACGAAGCAGAGGGAAAGGATTATCGAGTATCTTTCGACTGTTCCCGGGGTTCATGTTACGGCAGGCGACGTGACCGCGCACTTCCGCGAACAGGGTACGGAAATCGGGCAGTCGACGATCTACCGTCAGCTGGAAAGCCTTGTGGACGACGGAATCATAAACAAATATACGATAGATAAGAACAGTCCGGCCTGCTTTGAATATGTCGGAACGGAAAACCACGAAGGACACACAGCCTGTTTTCACTGCAAATGTGAAAAATGCGGCAGATTGATCCATCTGCACGGCGAACAGCTCGACAGCTTCCGCACATTTCTTTCCGAGCAGCACGGATTTCAGCTGGATCCGAAACGCACGGTATTCTACGGATTATGTGAAGAGTGCCGGTAATCTACCTATTGAGATAAACAATGAAAGGAGGAATGAGCATGAACAGTCGGAATCGTAATAACATAAAGAAAAATGCGGCCGTAATGATCGGCTTATTCCTCATTCTTATTACTTTCGGCTCCGCATTTTATGTGGCATCCGAGTCGGGGCATAACTGTCCCGATGGTGATTGCCCGATCTGCGAGTGCATTAAAGAGTGCGCCAATATTCTGCGCCAGGTGGGCGGATCCATCCTGCCGCAGATTTCCGTCATGATTTCCTTTTTTCTCGTTGTTCTTGCGAAAAGCACTAAGCTTTTAAATATTTCGCAAGACTCTCTGGTTTCAAAGAAAGTTCGGATGAACGATTGACAGGCCGTCTGAAAGGAGGCTCAGCACCGAAAATGAAATGCGCGGGCGTCCTTTATATGGAACAATCTCGCAAAAAAGAGAACAATTACATATTCACGCAGGCATTGAAAACACGGCATTTTCCGAAAGCAATGAATTAATCTGACAATCGGAAGCATGAGTCGGAGCGAAACGCCAACTACCCGAACAAACCACTTGTGTCCGATTCGGCCGTTCAATGCCCTGTAACGGAGGTTTTTAATAAATGAAGAAAATTTTAGCACTGTTTATATGTGTCGTCCTGACGGTGGGATGCCTTTGCGCATGCGATTTCGGAAAGGCGGACCCCTCAAAAGACGGCAAATTAAAAATCGTAACGACGATCTTCCCGGAGTATGACTGGGTAATGAACATTCTCGGCAACAACCCGGGCAAAGCCGAAGTAACGATGCTTTTAGACAACGGCGTGGACCTTCACAGTTATCAGCCCACGGCCGATGACATTATGAAGATTTCCACCTGCGACGTATTTATCTATGTCGGCGGCGAATCGGACGGATGGGTTAAGAACGCCCTGAAGGACGCCGTAAACAAGAATATGATTGTGATCAATCTGCTCGACGTGCTCGGCGATTCCGTAAAGGAAGAGGAAGTCGTTGAGGGAATGCAGGAAGAAGACGAGCACGATCATGATCATGAGGATGGTGATGAGCATGATCACGAAGAGGAAGAGAAAGAATATGATGAGCACGTATGGCTTTCCCTTCGCAACGCTGAGAAGCTTGTAAGCAATATTGCAAAGGGCATTCAGAAGGCTGATCCGGACAACGCGAAGACTTATGAAACCAATGCTGCGGCTTATATTGAGAAGCTTAAGGCGCTTGACAATGAATACAAAAAGGCGGTTGAGGCCGCGTCAGTAAAGACGCTTCTCTTCGGAGACCGTTTCCCGTTCCGCTATATGACGGATGACTACGGACTTACGTATTACGCCGCATTTGTCGGCTGTTCCGCGGAGTCCGAAGCGAGTTTCGAGACGATTACGTTCCTTTCCGGAAAGACGGACGAACTGAACCTGAATGCCGTTATCGCAATCGAGGGGAAGGACCATCGGATCGCCGATACGATTGTTCAGAACACGAAGAACAAGAATCAGCGGATTCTACTGCTTGATTCCATGCAGTCCACCACGTCCAAGGACGTTAAGAACGGAACGACCTATCTTTCCGTAATGGAGAAGAACCTGTCCGTATTAAAAGAAGCTCTGAAATAGGAGGCATTCACATGGCTTTGCTCACGGTCCGAGACTTGTCGTTAGGGTATGAATCCCGTGTTGTGGCGGAAGGCATTAACTTTACGGTAAATGCCGGTGATTATCTGTGCATTGTGGGAGAGAACGGTTCCGGCAAAAGTACGCTGATGAAGACGCTGCTTCATCTGAAGGAGCCGCTCGGCGGTGAGATTTCGGTCGGTGACGGGCTGAAAAGAGACGAAATAGGGTATTTGCCCCAGCAGACGGTTGTCCAGAAGGACTTCCCGGCATCCGTGAGAGAGATTGTTCTCTCCGGATGTCAGGGCCGGTGCGGGCTCAGACCATTTTATAACAAGGCGGATCGGAAATGCTGCGAGGAAAATATGGAACGCATGGGGATTACAGACCTTGCGAACCGCTGTTACCGGGAGCTTTCCGGCGGCCAGCAGCAGAGAGTTCTTTTAGCAAGGGCGCTTTGCGCAACGCAGAAGCTTCTGCTTCTCGATGAACCGGTTTCCGGACTGGATCCGAAGGTAACCAAGGAGATGTATGAGCTGATTGAACGGCTCAACCGGGACGGGATCACGATCATCATGATCAGCCATGATATTGCGGCTGCGGTGCAATATGCAAGCCACATTCTTCATGTCGGAAGAAACGTATTCTTCGGAACGAAGGAAGAATACCTGCGAAGCGATGCGGGACGGCTGTTCCTTTCCCGGACAGAAGGGGGTGAAGAGACGTGAGCGAAATGGCTGAAAAACTGATGCTTTATATGCAGCTGCCGTTTGTCCGCCGCGCTATAATCGTCGGCGTTCTGATCGCGCTGTGCTCTTCACTTTTAGGGGTAACTCTTGTTCTAAAGAGATTCTCCTTCATCGGAGACGGCCTGTCGCACGTGGCGTTCGGCGCTATGGCAATTGCGTCCGTAATGAATCTGACCAATGACATTCTGCTTGTAATGCCGGTCACGATCGTCAGCGCCGTGCTTCTGCTTCGGACGGGGCAAAACGCGAAGATCAAAGGTGATGCGGCAGTTGCAATGATTTCCGTTGCGTCGCTTGCCTTCGGATACCTGATCTTAAACATCTTTCCGTACTCCTCGAACCTTTCGGCGGACGTGTGCAGCACGCTGTTCGGATCCATTTCGATCCTGACGCTGACGCTGCGGGAAGTATGGGTTTGCGTGATCATGTCCGTAGTCGTCGTGATCGTGTTTATTCTGTTTTACAATAAAATCTTCGCGGTAACGTTTGACGAAGATTTTTCGAAAGCAACGGGGACGAAAGCGGACCGCTACAATCTGCTTGTCGCGGTTGTTACGGCGGTGATCATCGTTCTTGCGATGAATCTGGTCGGTTCGCTCCTGATCTCGGCACTGGTGATCTTCCCGGCATTGTCCGCGATGCGGATATTCCGGAGCTTCCGATCGGTAACGATCTGCTCCGTCGTGCTGTCGGTCATCTGTGCATTTTCCGGACTCATCATATCGATCCTTTCGGGAACACCGGTCGGATCGACCATCGTAGCGGTGGATACCGCGGCATTCATACTCTGCACCATTACGGGATTTCTGATCGGAGGGAAGCAACAATGAAGAAACGGTTAAGTTTGACGCTCGGGCTGATTTTTGTGATGCTGCTGACGGGCTGCGGCGCCGGCAGCGGGCACGGCAAAGGAAAAGGATCTTTCGGCGTTCAGGATGTATTGCAGGAGGGTTTGGAAAAGGAACAGGCCAAGAATAATACGCCTGCAGCCGGCACGGATCCGACGCCCGACGCCCCCACGATAAAAGCCGATCCCAAATGGGAGTGCGGAGATGTTCCGCTTGCGGACATGGACGAGACGGTTGATGTGGATCTTTCTCCGATGAGCAGGGAGATGGCGGCAACCATGATTGCTACAATATGGGGTAATTCGGAACAATATGTCGGCAAAACGATCCGGGTAACCGGTGAGTACAACGGCGTAGCGTATCCTGACTATAATATCCGCTATGATAACGTTTTAACTTACGTCGACCCGAGCGGGTGCTGCTCGTACGGGTTCGAATTTGTCCTGGTAGATGAATACGCTTTCCCGGATGATTATCCGGATGAAGGCGCTACCATTTGTGTGGTTGGAGTTTTAGATACATATATTGATGACGGAGTAGAGTACTGTACTCTGAGAAATGCAAAGAAAGTAAAGTAAGAAAAAGACGGGGACGCATCGGCATCTCCGTCTTTTTGAGTTTCAGGTGTTATAAAGTATTCTCCGTTCCCCAGAAGAAAGCGCCGATCGTGCCGGGGCCGGTATGGCTTCCGATGATGGTGCCGACTTCATGGAGTTCAATCTTGCCGCGAAGGTTCGGAAAATTCTCTTCGATCAAAGCGATTACGGCGTCAGCATCATCGATGCAGTCGGAGTGGCAGATGTGGCAAGGTCCGGCATAGTCGGCACCGCCTTCCGCAACCTGCAGCATTCTGGATACGAGAGCTGCCATAACCTTCTTTTTGGTGCGGATCTTTTCGCGGGGGATCAGATGTCCTTCCATATTGATATTCAGAAGGGGACAAATCCCAAGCGTATCGCCGATCAGACCGGCCGTCTTGGATACTCTTCCGCCGCGAACGAGATATTTCAAGGTCGTCGTGAAGAACCAGCCCTGTGCGTGCAGCTTGCGCGCTTCCACGAGGTCTGCGGCATCATCAAGGGAAAGGCCTTCGGCAAGAAGATCCGCCGCGTAATCGACAACGAGTCCGTGACCTGCAGAGGCATTGACCGAGTCGACGATACGGATCTTACGGTCGGGGTATTCGTCGGCAAGCATTGCCGCTGCGTTGTTGGCGCTGTTGATGGAACCGGACAGGCCGCTTGAGAACGCAATATGAAGAATGTCATAGCCTTCTTCAAAGATTCCCTTGAAAAAGTCGTAATACTCGGTGATATTGATCTGACTCGTACGCGTTTCGGCTCCGTTTCGCATTGCCTCGTAAAAATCCGCCAGCGGAACGGTCTTTCCGAAATCGTCAAGATAAGATGTTCCGTCCAGTTCATAATGGAACGGCAGGCAGCGGATATTCCGTTCTTTCAGGTGTTCTTCGGACAGATCGACCGTGGAACAGCAGGTAACAATATACATATTCTGATACTCCTTCCGTATCCCCCATACAAAAGCGCAAAAAAATACGCACAAAGAAGGCGAGCGCTGATTGTGAGTAGAAAATTTCTTGACAAAAACCGCAATTAGCAATATACTTGTGCCAATCGAGACATATTCTACCATCCGAAATGGACATATACAAGTAAATTTTTTTACCATGAGGAGCAATGCATGATACCTGCGGAAGAACAAACTGACAGAAGCAGACGTTTCGCTCATATCTGGTCCACTTCAAGGGTCGATGCGGGCCGCACGCAGGCGGAAATGGCCGAAGGTCTCGGCATTTCCCGTAAGACCGTGCAGAACTGGGAGAACGGCGTTACCGCGCCGGATCTGTTCACGGGTTGCGAATGGTTTCGTTATCTCGGGTTGAACCCTTTGCCGTATTATCTCGCGTACCTTTTCCCCGAGTTCTTTAACGAGAACGAGCAGGAGGAGAATGACGAAGCGCTTGGACAGGCGTTGATGGAACTTGTTCAGAATATGTCGGCAGCCGAAAAGCGCCAGCTGCTGTTTTTACTGGCGGGAAGGCACGGAAGCCCTTGGAATTCGCTCTTACAGATGTTCACGGCGCACTGCCATACGAGCATGCGGTCGCGGGTAAATGTGGCGCGGGCGGTTCTTGACAACTACGAGATGGAAGCGAAGACCGGCGATCTTGTATGTCCGGACAACATCGCGCCGGATCTCGAGCTGCTGCGGGAATCGATTGAGCAGGGCAAGAAAGCGGCGATGGACCGCACGGGCGGTTATAAGCCTATTTTATACAAGGATAAATAGTTTTTCCGAAACCGGAAGGATCGGTCCGGACGGAGGAACATGAGAGGAAACATCATGCAGACAATCGGTCAGCACGCATTTTATTACTGGTTTTACTTTTACTTTACCGGCTTTTGTGGTAAGGTTAATTTGCGTGCCTAGACTTATGATGAAATCATAGTGTGAATTCCATGCGGCACAGATTAACCTGGGTCGCATTTTTCTTTATAAAAACATATCGGAGGACAGAAAGATGATAGTTGTATTGAAACCCAATGTCGGAACAGAGCGCGAGGAGCAGCTGATCGGATGGTTCAAGAGTCTCGGACTCGGCGTACACGTATCCGAAGGCCAGTTCCAAACGGTACTCGGTCTGATCGGAGACACGAGCAAGGTGGATTCCGACCTCGTTGCAAGCCTTGACATTGTTGATTCCGTAAAGCGCGTAACGGAAACCTTTAAATGCGCAAACCGCAAGTTCCATCCTGAAGATACGATTGTGGAAGTCGGCAATGTTAAAGTCGGCGGCGGAAACTTCTGCATGATTGCAGGCCCCTGCTCCGTTGAGAGCGAGGAGCAGATCGTCGGAATCGCAAAGGCGGTTAAAGCGGCCGGGGCAAATATGCTCCGCGGCGGCGCTTTCAAGCCGAGAACCTCTCCGTACGATTTCCAGGGACTGAAGGCGGAAGGAATCGAACTTTTGAAGATTGCAAGACAGGAAACGGGACTTCCGATCGTTACGGAGATCATGAACGCTTCCGATCTGCCGCTTTTTGAGGATGTCGACGTACTTCAGGTCGGCGCCCGCAACACGCAGAACTTCGACCTTCTGAAGGAACTCGGACATACCGGAAAGCCGATCCTTTTGAAGCGCGGTATTGCCGGTACGTTAAAGGAGCTTCTGATGAGCGCTGAGTACATTATGTCGAGCGGCAACGAGAACGTAATCCTCTGTGAGCGCGGCATCCGTTCCTACAGCGATTATATGCGGAACACGCTGGATCTTTCCGCGGTTCCGATGCTTCATGAATTGACGCATCTGCCGGTTGTCGTTGACCCGAGCCATGCGACCGGTATGGCGAGAATGGTTCCGCCGATGGCTCTTGCCGCTACGGCATGCGGCTGCGACGGTCTTCTGATCGAGGTTCACAACGATCCGCCGCACGCGCTTTGCGACGGTGCACAGTCGATCCGTCCGGAAGAGTTCGCGAAACTCGCCGGTAAAGTTATGGCTGTTCGGGAGGCGTCCAAATGAAAGTCGGGATTGTAGGACTCGGTCTGATCGGAGGGTCCTTTGCCAAAGCATACAGTAAGGAAGGCCATGAAGTATGCGCGTTTGATACGGACGAGGCGATCTTCCGCTTTGCCGTATTGAGCGGTACCGTTTCGAAGGAATTGACGGACGAGGAGATTCCTTCGTGCGATCTGATCTTAATCTGTACTTATCCGGAGGCGGCAGTCCGCTATATGGAGGAAAAGGGACCCGTTTTCGGCCCCAAGCCGATCGTGATCGACTGCTGCGGAACAAAGCAGAACGTTGTCGGACACGGCTTTGAATGCGCGAAGAAGTACGGATTTACCTATATCGGCGGCCATCCGATGGCCGGCACGCAGTTCTCGGGCTTCAAGTACTCAAAGGCCGACATGTATAAGGGCGCGCCGATGGTACTCGTTCCCGAAAAGAATGACGACATTACGTTTTTAGACCGCGTGAAGCAGCTTCTGATGCCTGCGGGATTCGGAAGCATTACCGTAACGACGGCCGAAACACACGACAGGGTCATCGCATTTTCCTCACAGCTGGCGCATGTCGTTTCGAATGCGTACGTGAAGAGCCCTTCCGCGGAAATCCATACCGGAATGTCCGCCGGAAGCTACAAGGATATGACAAGAGTTGCATGGCTGAATCCCGAAATGTGGACGCAGCTGTTTCTTGATAATGCGGACAATCTGGTCCGCGAAATCGACACACTGACGGACAATCTCGCGCAGTACCGAAAGGCAATTGCGGAAGGCGACCGGGAGACGCTCGTCAAGCTGTTGGATGAAGGACGTAAACGCAAAGAGGAGGTAGACGGATGATTTCCGTACAGGTGAAAGCCGGAAAAGGATACCGCGTATTGATCGGAGCAGGTCTTTTAAAGGAACTCCCGGCAAGGCTCTCGGAAGTAACGGGCTCGAAGCACTTGATGCTCGTTTCGGACGATAGCGTATGGGGGCTTTACGGAGAGGCGGTTCGGGCGGCGCTCACCGAGGCGGGGTACCGGACGGAAACCTATGTCTTCGCTCACGGAGAAGCGAGCAAGAACCTTTCGGTATACGGAGCGCTTCTTGAGAAGATGTGCGATGCGCATTTAACAAGAGAAGATCCCGTGCTCGCGTTAGGCGGCGGAGTGGTCGGAGACCTAGCGGGATTTGCCGCGGCAACCTACCAGAGAGGGGTGCCGCTCGTGCAGCTGCCGACGACGCTTCTCGCGGCAGTGGACTCTTCGGTCGGCGGAAAGACGGCGGTTGACCTGCCGAACGGAAAGAACCAGGTCGGCGCGTTCTACCAGCCTTCCCTTGTTGTCTGCGATACGGATACATTTGCGACGCTTCCCGAGACGGAATATCAAAACGGATGCGCCGAAATCATCAAATACGGAATGCTTTCCGGAAGTGAAGAACTGTTCCGGATGCTTGAGGCTGAGCCGGTCCGGAACCGGTACGAAGAGATTGTCGGACGGTGCGTTTCAATCAAGCGCGACTTCGTCGAAGAAGACGAGTTCGACCGCGGACTCCGGATGCTTTTAAATCTCGGACATACGGTCGGGCACGGCGTTGAAGCATGCAGCGGCTATGCTATCCCGCACGGACAGGCGGTTGCGATCGGAATGGCCGCGATTGCGCGCGGAACAGCCCGAAAAGGCCTGTTCGACAGTGCTTCCGCAGAGGAACTCGTAAACCTGATCAAGGCATACGGACTTCCGACGGAGCTTCCATTCTCTAAAGAAGAAATCGCCGAAAAGGCGCAAAGCGATAAGAAAAATACGACCGATGCCATGCGGATCATCATTCCGGAGCGCATCGGAACATGCCGGATTGAGAAGATTGCGCCGGCAGAGTTTACAGAGTGGTTTTAGAAGTTTTTAAGCAGTCAGAACTGACGGAAGGATCCGGAAGGCGGCAGTCCCTGAGCCGTTTTCGGTACGGTTGATTCAATGATTTATACGGTTCAGGCGGGGATGCGCACCGGTACGGTGACGCCGCCCGTTTCAAAATCGATTGCGCACAGAAAGCTGATCTGCGCAGCGCTTTCCGAAGGGGCTTGCGTCGTGGACTGCGGTCCTGCGGAAGAGCTTTCCGCCGATATTACCGCGACGGAGGCGTGTTTAAAGGCGCTTCTTCACGGCGGCAGCGTGCTCCCATGCGGAGAAAGCGGTTCCACGTTACGCTTCCTTCTGCCGGTTGCGGCGGCGCTCGGCGCAGACGTTTCGTTTCATATGGAAGGGCTTCTGCCGAACCGGCCGCATAAGGAATTGATCGATCAACTGGTGCTTCACGGAGCGCAGATCCGACAGGAAGGAAGCGAACTGTACTGCAAAGGACCTGTTACCGCCGGAACATACACGATTCCGGGCGGCGTTTCCTCACAGTTTATCTCGGGACTTTTATTTGCGCTCCCGCTTCTTACGGGCGACAGCCGGATCGTGATCGAAGGAAAGCTTGAGTCGGCAGCGTATGTCGCAATGACCGAACAGGCGGTCCGGGAGGCCGGGATCCGCATCGTGAAGGAAGAACACGGATATTTCATCCCGGGAGGGCAGAAATATCACGCAAAAGAATATGAAACGGTGGAAAAGGACTGGTCCGGCGCCGCATTTTACCTCTGTATGGGGGCGCTCGGGACGGAAGGGATTACCGTTTCGGGACTTCGTAACGATTCGCTTCAGGGCGACCGGGCAATCCTCGATATTTTGAGGGGATTCGGAGCGGAGGTTACGGAGCGTGAAACCGGAATTCAAGTGAAACGGGGCGCTTCGATGAAGCCGCAGACGATTGACGCGTCGGAAATCCCCGATCTCGTGCCGGTCATCAGCGTATTGGCAGCAGGGATTGCGGGGGAGACCCGGATCATCCATGCGGAACGGCTCCGTTTTAAAGAATCGGACCGGCTTACAACGACCGAGACATTGATCCGCTCGCTCGGCGGAAACGCGGAGCAGACGGCGGACGGCTTAATAATAAAAGGAACGGGAACGCTTACGGGCGGAACGGCCGATCCGTATAAGGATCACCGGATCGCAATGTCGTCGGCGGTTGCGGCGTCGATCTGCCGCGGACCCGTTACGATAAAGGACGCGGAATGCGCCGGCAAATCTTATCCCGGCTTCTATCAAGACTTGGAACAACTGGAGGTAACCGGATGAGCAGCAGTTACGGGGAAAATATCAGAGTGACGATATTCGGGCAGTCGCATTCGCCGGCGATCGGAATGACGCTTGAAGGCATTCCGGCAGGGGAAGCGGTTGACTTTGAAGCGCTGTCCGCATTTGCCGCGAGAAGGGCCCCCGGCGGGCAGGCGTACTCGACGGCAAGAAAGGAAGCCGATACGCCCGAGTTTGTGAGCGGCCTGAAGGATGGCATCACGTGCGGAACGCCGATTACGGCGATCATCCGGAATACGGATACCCGTTCGGGAGATTATGAGAATCTCCGCACGGTTCCGAGACCGGGGCATGCGGATTATACAGCCTCCGTCAAATACAACGGTTATCAGGATTTTGCGGGCGGCGGACATTTCTCCGGACGTCTTACCGCACCGATGGTCATCGCGGGCGGCATCTGCAGACAGATACTTGAGCGTAACGGCATCCGGATCGCGGCAAGAATCGCCGCGATCGGCGGTGTGAAGGACGAAGGCGAGCTTACCGAAGCAGTGCTCGGAAAGAGCTTTCCCGTTATGAGCGATGCGCAGGGCGAGAAGATGCTCGCGAAGATCGCGGAAGCGAAAGAGGAAGGCGATTCGGTCGGCGGAATCGTGGAATGCGCGGTGTTCGGACTTCCCGCGGGAATCGGCGACCCGATGTTTGACGGGATGGAGAACCGGATCGCACAGATTGTTTTCGGAATTCCGGCCGTGAAGGGACTGGAATTCGGCGCGGGATTTGCCGCAGCCGAAATGCTCGGAAGCGAGAACAATGACGCTTTTACGGTTGAAAACGGCCGTGTGGTGACCAAAACCAATCATTGCGGCGGAATTCTCGGCGGGATTACGAACGGAATGCCGCTTACGTTCCGCGCGGCGTTTAAGCCTACGCCTTCGATCGCGAAGGAACAGGACAGCGTGAACCTTGCGGCGATGGAACCGGTAAAGCTTACGGTTAAGGGACGGCATGATCCGTGCATCGTTCCCCGTGCCGTACCGGTTGTTGAAGCGGCGGCCGCGATCGCGGTATATGATGCATGGCTTGCAAGACGAAAGGAGATTCAGTTTTGAATATTCAGGATTACCGGAAGAAGATTGACGAGATAGACGATACCCTTGTGCGGTTATTCGAGGAGCGCATGGAAGTGGCGGCCGCGATTGCGGACTATAAGAAGGCCAATTCGATGCCCGTAAGAGATCCGGCAAGGGAAAAGGAGAAGATTCTCGACGTACTCGGAAAGACCAAGGATGATCTGAAGGAGTATACGCCCCTTCTGTTCCAGGTTCTTTTTGAAATGAGCCGCAGCTATCAGGCGAGACTGAACGGTGAGGGAACGGAGCTTACCGAGCAGATTAAGACGGCGATCGAGCAGACGCCTTCGATGATCCCGGACAGCCCGAGCGTTGCCTGCCAGGGTATTGCCGGAGCCAATTCGCAGGCGGCCTGCGAGAAGCTGTTCCGTTATCCGAAGACGTTCTTCTGTTCTTCGTTTGAGGCGGTTTTCTCGGCAATCGAGACCGGACTCTGCACCTACGGCGTTGTTCCTTTGGAGAACAGCAACGCAGGTTCTGTAAACAAAGTTTATGATCTGATGATGAAACACCGTTTTTACGTGGTTCGAAGCATCCGCCTGAAGGTTCGCCATAACCTGCTTTGCAGGCCCGGTACGGAGCTTTCCGATATTAAGGAAATCTATTCCCATGAGCAGGCGATCAGCCAGTGCTCCGATTTCCTTCAGACACTTAAAAACGTGCGCGTAATCCCGTGCGAGAACACCGCGGTTGCCGCGAAGATGGTTGCCGAAAGCGGACGAAATGATATCGCTGCGCTTGCAAGCGAGCAGTGCGAGTCGCAGTACGGCTTAAAGTGCCTTAAAAAATCCGTTCAGAACACGGACAACAACTATACGCGTTTCATCTGCATCGCAAAGAAACTTGAAATCTACCCCGGCGCGAACCGCACCAGCCTTATGATGACGCTTCCTCACGAGCAGGGTTCCCTTTACAAGATGCTCTCCCGCTTCTACGCGCTCGGCATCAACCTGAACAAGCTCGAAAGCCGCCCGCTTCCGGACCGTGAGTTTGAGTTCATGTTCTATTTTGATCTGGATACGCCGGTTTATTCGCCGAACCTGACCCAGCTGATCGGCGAACTGCAGAATTCCTGCGATTTCTTCCAGTATCTCGGCAGCTACAGCGAGGTAATCTGATATGATACAATGCGGCCTTCTCGGAGAGAAACTCGGGCACAGTTATTCGCCCGCCATCCACAAGCGGCTCGGCACATATGCATATGATCTGTATGAAAAGACGCCGTCCGAAGTGGAGGGTTTCTTAAAGGACGGCAAATGGCACGGCCTTAACGTAACAATTCCGTATAAGAAGACCGTTTTTCCGTTTCTTCAGGAGGTCAGCGATACCGCGGGCGCCGTCGGAAGCGTCAACACGATCGTACGCCGTGCGGACGGTACGCTTTACGGCGACAATACCGATGCTTACGGATTCCGGAAGATGCTTGATCGTTCCGGAGTTCCGGTTGCCGGCCGTAAGGTTTTGGTGCTCGGAAACGGCGGAGCCGCGGCCGCGGTTTTATATGTTTTGAAAAATGCCGGAGCGCAGGCGGTTGTGATAAGCCGGAGCGGTCCGGATAACTATGAAAACCTTAATCGTCACGCGGATGCAGTCATGATCGTCAATACGACGCCGCTCGGAATGTACCCGAATAACGGCGCTGCGGCTGTCGATCTGATACATTTCCCGAAATGCGAAGCGGTACTGGATCTGATCTACAATCCGGCGCGGACCGCGCTTCTTTTACAGGCCGAAAAGCTCGGAATTCCTTATGAAAACGGGCTTTATATGCTTGTCGCGCAGGCAAAGCGGAGCGCGGAGCTGTTTCTCGATGCGGAAATCGCCGATTCGGAGATTGACCGGATCTACTGCGAGCTTGCCGTCCGGCTCATGAACATCGTTCTTGTGGGAATGCCGGGATCGGGGAAGAGCACGGTCGCAAAGAAGCTTGCGGCACTTTGTGAGCGAACGATATATGACGCCGACGCGGAATTTGAAAAGAAATATCAAAGGACGCCCGAGGAAGTGATCCGCTCGGAGGGCGAAGAAACATTCCGGAAGATGGAAACCGAGGTGCTCCGCACACTCGGAGCGCTGTCCGGGACGGTTCTTGCGACCGGCGGAGGCGCCGTAACAAGAGAAGAAAACTATCCGCTTCTTCATCAGAACGGAATCATCGTTTGGATCAAACGCGACGTTTCCGAACTGGCGACGGACCACCGTCCGCTTTCGCAGATGACCGGAAAGGAAGCGCTTTACGAGAAACGGAAGCCGATGTACGAGGCTTTTGCCGACTGCAGCGCGGCATACGACGAGACCGCGGAGCAGATTCTCAAGGCGGTTGAAGCGTGCGCGGAGCGGATGATGTGAGCATGGCTGAAAGGATTAAACATTTATGAAACTGCTTGTTTTAAACGGACCGAACCTCAACATGCTCGGAATCCGAGAGCCCGCAATCTACGGAGCGCGGAATTACGCGGCCCTGGTGGAATTCGTAAAGAAATCCGGTGAGGACGAAGGCATTGAAGTCGATTGTTTTCAGAGCAACCACGAGGGCGTGCTGGTCGATAAGATTCAGGAGGCGCTCGGCGTTTATGACGGAATCGTCATCAATCCGGCGGCCTATACGCATACGAGCGTGGCGATTTTAGATGCGCTGAAGGCGGTTGCGCTGCCTGCGGTGGAGGTTCATCTTTCAAAAGTATCCGAGCGGGAGGACTTCCGTCAGATTTCCTATGCCGGAGTGGCCTGTTTGAAGCGCTATGAAGGACTCGGATTTGACGGATACCGGGAAGCAATTCGATTTTTGAAAGACTGTCTGCAGAAGGGCTGAAACGGTTCGGAAAGGGCGCCGGAAAAGGCATGTCCACATTGACAAAAGTGCTCATTAGTGGTACAAAATAGAAGTGTGTGTGAGTAATTTTTTGCGCAGTAATTCTATTTGTTGATTCCGGGGGTCCCTTGAAAAAAATCAGAGATAAATTCGGCATGCTGTTTCAGCTCCTGATTGTTCTCGGTGTTGCGGTCATAACGATCTGCGTCATGTTCCGCGGTGACGAGGCGCACAGGATTCTTCATCATCTGAAACGGGCCAAAAAAGGCTGGATCATCCTTGCGGCGGCAGCGATGATCTTCTTCGTATTTGTCGAATCAGTGCAGTTAAAGATTATGTTCACGGGTATGAAACAAACGATCAGCCTGTGGAAATGCTTCCTGCTCTCAAACGTCGAATACTTCTTCGCACAGATTACGCCCGGCGCGTCGGGCGGTCAACCGATACAAATGGTATACATGAGCCGGCTCGGGGTGGACGTCCTGGTCGGCGCTTTGGCGTGCATGATGGTTGCCGTTATGTATAAGGCGGCATTCTTAACGATCTTCATCGCGGCGCTGATCTTCCGGACCGATCTGGTGCTCGACTCGATCTCCCGCGTTCCGGTTCTTTTCGCCATCGGCGTTCTGTTCCAGCTGATCTCCATCACCGCAATCCTGCTCTGCATATTCCGTCCTTCGATCGCTTCGGCAGCGGTAAAGGGCATCATCAATATCGGAGCCAAGCTCCGGATCGTCAAGCATCCGTCGCAGGCGCTGACCAAGGCGGACAGTTCGATTGCGATGTACCGTGAAGGCTCCGCGTTTTTAAAGAACAACAAATGGGTCGTATTCCGTATGTTCCTCTATACGATCGCGCAAAGACTCGCATTTTTCTCGGTTACGTTCTTTGTAGCGAAGGCGCTCGGTGTTCACCATGTGGACTGGCTCAGCGTCGTTTCCGTTCAGGCGATTCTTTCGCTTTCGGTTGACATGCTTCCGATTCCCGGAGCGGCAGGCGCCAACGAGGCGGTTTTCGTCAGCCTGCAGAACAGGCTGTTTCACGAATCGCTGATGGGTGCGGGACTCCTTCTGAACCGCGGCATCACGTATTATTTTCTGCTGATGAGCTGCGGCGTGTTCACGATCTTCGCGAACATCATTGCGGGCAAGAAGAAAAAGAAGGAGCGTCTCGTAGAAGAGCTCGAACCGATCCCGGTTGCTGTGCGGGATATCCGGACCGAGGCCGGTGCGCCCACGGAGGAGCTCAGCAAAAAACCGGCGCAGCCTGATCCCGAACCGATCGAACGGGAATAGCCGCACCGGAAATACAATTTCATAAAACATTCGGTACAGGAGCGGTAGGATTACTGCTCCTGTCCTTTATATACGCTTGTTTTCAAAGACGCAAGATCAACGGAAACGGGAAGCCCGCGGATTACCAGATCGAAGTAAGGGAGCATGAGTTCGAAATCTTCCTCCAAAACCGCATGGCCCTCCTTGTGAAAATGACACACGAAGCGGTCCTCAAGCCCGAGGAACGAATACAGTTTGTCTGCTTCCCGGAAGCATTCCCACATCGAAGGGGCATTGACCCAGTCCTCGCCGGTGCAGGCTGCGATTAAGAAGAAGCTGCGGTCCGGTGCGGCGGAAAGCGCCGCAAGCTCGTACTGCTCCAGAGGGATCTCGTCGGGGGAGGCATAGCCCCGGAATGCTTCGTTGAACCAGCCGCGCTCCGCATCCGACTGCAGACAGCTGAGCGGTTCGTTGGTTCCGTATGTGTATGCATCGGAAGCGCCGACGCCCGAAAGGTTGTAAGTACGGCCTTCCGAAGTATAACGGTACAGGGCAAGTCCGCCGGCACCCGAGCAGGCCGGAGCGACCAGACGGAAGCGCGGATCGAATGCGCCGCAAACGGCGGTTGCTTTGCCCCATCGCGAAACGCCGGTTACGATGGATAATTCGGGATTGATCCCGAGTTCCGCGGCAGCGCCCGCGAAAAGCGCATCGAGAATCTTCGAAGCGCCCCACGACCATGCCATCAAAACGCCGGTCTGGCTCTTCGGGTCGTCCCCGTAAGGATATAATTCGTAAAATGCGCCGTCGTGCTTAATGTCATCCGAAGCAACAAGCGTGCTGTTGTTCGGAATGACCGCGTAACCGCGGCTTAAAGCGGCTTCCATGGAAGGAAGCCCGTGCATGCTGATAATAACCGGATAGCCTCCCTCCGGCTTCGGTACGGCGGGATCCGGAAGGAATACCGGCATTGACCAGGAGCCTTCCTTTCCGTTTACGGAGACGATGACGGTGAGATTTTTCGCGCCTTCCGCGGGAATGATTCCGAAGAACGAGATCATCTGCGCGCCCTCGTCCGCAATCGTATAACTTACGGTCTCGCCGCTTCTCCACTGCCCGTACATGCAGTCCTCATATTGTCTGCGCAGCTCGGCCGCGCGTTCATTCCACTCCGCCGGGTCCGTAAGCCTGCGTCCGTCGGCAAATGTAAAGATGTCCGGAATCTGATTCATGATAAACCCCTCCCATGTATTTCGGATGTTATCTTTGAGTATATCCGAAAGAAAGCCCGCGCGCAACCGTCCTGTGAAGGGAATGACAGAATTTTTTGCATTTTCCGAAAAGGTAAATCAAACGGCGCGTAATGATTGTCCGGGCCGGGCTTTCATGCTATAATTAGGATGGTGTGGGATTGCCGGCCGGGACCGGCGAAATACGCGAAGGAGGAAGCGGGGTTTCCCTGCAGGAGAACTATGGATTACACGAAGATTAAAGAAGAGTTTGCGAAATACGGGATGGAATTCAAGCCGGAGATGGTCGGCGAGGGCCTTACTGAGGAGCAGAAGCAGGAGATCAACCCCTGCGGAACGTTCTGCGGCAAATGCGACGATTACGGTGTAACCTGCGACGGCTGCAGAAACCGTGAGGGACGTCCGCTTTGGTACCAGATGTTCGGAACGACAACCGCGTGCCCGTATTACGCATGCACGGCCGAGAAGGGCCTGCATGACTGTTCGCAGTGCGGCAAGCTTCCGTGCGCGGAGTATTTTTCGTACCCCGACCCGGATATGGCTACCGATTATAAGCAGTGGTGGTTCAAGCTCCGCATGAACAATCTGAAGAAGTGCAATCCGGATTGCAAGATCGAGATTATGGACACGTACGAGGAGAATGTCGTTAAGTACCTCGGCGGGGAAGAGGAGCAGTAGTTTCCGGGCTTCCGCCTGTTCCGAAAAGGATTTAAGAATTGTTTAAGAAACGCACAGGAGTTACGTAAAGACTTCCGGTCGGATCTGTTGTATGGTATAAGCAGCAGAGGACGACCGGATTTTTTATTTCCGGCGGAACAGTAAACCGCGTAAGAAAGCGAGGATAAGATAATGAATGATAAGAAAGAAGCAATCGTAACCGCAAAGGATATTTCGAAAACCTTTTCCAATGAAAGCGTGCAGCAGCACGTATTGAAGAACCTTAACCTGAGCATCCGAAGAGGAGATTTCACGGTTATCATGGGAAACTCCGGTTCCGGCAAGAGCACGCTCCTCTACACGCTCTCCGGAATGGACCGACCGACGCTCGGAACGGTAACCTACCATGTTGACGGCAGGGATGTGGAAATCTCAAAGTACAACAATGACGAACTGGCAAAGTTTCGCAGAGACCATGCCGGATTTGTCTTCCAGCAGAATTATCTGAACGATTCGATGAGCGCGCTTGATAACGTCATGGTGTGCGGCCTTTTGAAGAATAAGGACCGTAAGGCGCTTGCGGAACGGGCGAAGAAGCTCCTGAACGGCGTGGAGATTGAAGAGCGCGACCAGCGAAAATTCCCGGCACAGCTTTCGGGTGGCCAGCAGCAGCGCGTAGCCGTTGTACGGGGTGTCATCAACGAGCCCGAGATCCTGTACGCCGACGAGCCGACCGGCGCGCTGAACTCGCAAAATACGGAAAATGTGCTCAACATTCTGACGGATCTGAACAACCAGGGACAGAGCATCGTTATGGTAACCCATACGATCAAGGCTGCCGAGCGCGGAAACCGTATCCTTTATCTTGCCGACGGCGTAATCACCGCGGAGATCGATCTCGGGCCGTACGCGGGCGATTACCGCGACGAGAGCAACCCGAAGCTTGGTGAGGCGAAGGAACGCCATGTGAAGCTGAAGGCGTTCTTACAGGAAATGGGGTGGTAAGATGTATAAGCTTTGTTTTATTGCCTGGAACAATATGAAAAAGCAGAAGGGCGACATGATCACGTTCCTTCTGTTCACGATGCTTGCTTCATACCTGATCTTCCAGTGCGCTTCGGCACTTCTCGGAACGGGAAAGGTTATGAACAGCCGGTTTGAAGATGTGAACGGCGCCGAGGTGCTCATCTTCGGAGACGATTTTGAGGAAGAAGTTGCGGCGTGGGAGCAGGCATTTGCCGAAAGTAAGGACATTGTCGATTTGGAAGAGACTCCGTTCCTCCGGCTGTACTGCTCTTACCGGAATACGAAGGACAAGGAGTTTGAGGAGTATGAGTTTTATGTGGAACCGTACACCGTCAACCCGAAATATATGAACCTCGGAATTGATTCGAAGGACCTTAGTGAGGACGACATTTTGGTTCCGATGTTTTTAAAGAGCCGCTTCTCCGTCGGAGACATGATGGAACTGAAATTCAACGACACCGTATATTCCTTCCGCGTTGCGGGTTACACCGAGGATCCTTACTTTTCGTCTTCCATTAACGTTACAATCTATTACTGCCATATGTCGCAGTCGAGAATCGATACTATTGCGGCGAGCCACCCCGGACTTGCGGGAATGGGAATGGTGTTCCGCGGCAAAGTGGACGACAATGCGCTTGAGAACGGCCTGTTGACGGCCGATGTAGAGAAAGCGGTTACGACGGCTTACCACCGGTTGATCGCGAACGCCGAGGAAGAGCATCCGGAGCGGAATTACAACAATTTTACTGCGGTTAACTGGCAGATGATGCGCGGCGGAGCGCAGTTCCTTCCGCAGGTAGTGATGGCGGTGGTGTTGCTGTTCGCGGTCATCGTTTTGGCAGTCGCATTTGTCATCATTGCATACGGTGTTCGGGACTTTATCATCCGTAACATGAAGAACACCGGAATTCTGGAGGCTGCCGGCTATACGACAGCGACGCTTCGGGCCGCGCTCTGCATACAGATCGTGGTGGTTGCCTATGTCGGAAGCAAGATCGGTATTTTTGCGGGACTGTTGACGCAGAAGCCCTTCGGAAACCTTGTAAGCAGTATCCTCGGCATCTCGTGGAACCAGCCGGTCAATGTCGGCGCGGCGATCGGTACGCTTTTCGGACTTTCGCTTACCACGCTTCTGATTGCCTGGCTTCTCGGCGGACGGTATAAGAAGATTACGGTTCTCGACGCGTTGCGCGGCGGGATCAATACCCATAATTACAAGAAGAACCATGTCCCGCTTGATAAGACGGCCATGCCGCTCCCGGTTGCGATGTCCTTAAAGAGCACTCTCGGCGGAAAGCGGAGAAGTATCCTGCTGGTTGCGATTACTGCAATTCTTGCGATCGCAATGACCTGCGGCTTCGCGCTTTATGAGTCGTTCGGAATGAATAAAAACGCGATGGGCGAAATGTTCGCGTTCGAGATCGGAACGATTCAGGTGATGAACGCCGATCCGGCCTGCGAAGAAGACATACGGAACATGGAAGGCGTCAGCAACAGCTTAATGTATGTCGGATTTGAGCCGGTCATCAGGTTCGGGGAAAAGGAGTATTCCGCTTACACATTTGCCGACGAGGATACGAATAAGCGTCTCAATCTGATGATGCTCAAGGGACGCGTGGAGATGCATGACAACGAGATCCTTCTGACGCAGGCACTTGCCGAGGAACTCGGATGCGGAATCGGAGACGTTGTAACGGTGACACTCGGAAAGAAATCGGCGGAATATATCGTAACGGGATTTGACCAGCGGATGGAGCGAATGGGCAGAACCGCCAACATGACGCTTGCGGGAGCCGTGAAAGTGCTCGGTTCCGTTGAAAAAGTAACCTTTATCATTACCGCGAAGGAAGGTTACGGCTTCTCCGATATGGAAAAGGGAGTAAAGGACGTCTGTGCAGCGCATGACTGTAATGATTTCGTTATCGTCAACAGCGAAAAGTACATGAAGGTTACGACCGGTACTGTATCGATGGCCATGAAAGCGGTTTGCGCCGTGATTTCCCTGATTACCATCTTCATCGTATCGTTTACCATCGCCCTGATCATTCGCGGAAAGATCACACGCGAATGGCGTTCCATGGGCATTGACAAGGCACTCGGAATGACGAGCGGCCAGCAGATCGTACAGATCATGCTTTCAAACCTTCCCGCCGTAATCATAGGGAGCATCCTCGGGGTCGTTCTGGCCGGCCCCGCGGGAAGCGCCCTGTGCCGTGTGATCTTCAGTCTGTTCGGCATGAAGAAGGTCGTTTTCGGCGCATCGCTCTTCTTTAAGACCATAAGCGCTGCAAGCATCGTCCTGATGGCAGCAGTTACCGCCGCCCTCATGGGTTTGCGTGTACGCCGCATGAAGCCGGTTGAGATGATCACGGAGGAATAAGAATAAAAATGCGGGGAGTCCCCTTTTTCGGGACTTCCCGTTTTCGGCTGCAAAGCCCCGGCGGGGCGGAACGCGTTTCCGCGCCGTTTCGGGCTTTTGCTTTTCTTTCCGGCGTGCTATACTGTTCTTAACAGCGGAACAGATCCGGCGGAAGATACATGGAAATCGGAGGGAACCATGCATTACCAGGTTTTGATTGTTGATGATGAAATTGAGCTTGCAAAGATGACAGCGGAATATCTCACGATGTTCGACGTGACGGCGGCGAGCGTATACAGCGCGGCGGACTGCTATGCGTTTTTTTCGGAAAATACGGCGGAACTGATTCTTCTTGACATTAATCTCGGTGACGGTTCGGGCTTTTCGGTTTGTAAAAAGCTGAGGGAAGAGTATGATCTGCCGATTCTCTTTATCAGTGCCCGCCAAAGTGATGACGACGTATTGGCGGCGCTCAGCATCGGCGGGGACGATTACATCAAAAAACCGTACAGCCTTTCGGTGCTTCTTGCAAAAGTTAAGGTGAATCTGAAACGAATCGGCCGGTTACGGGAGTCGCAGGCCGTGGGGACAGGAACGGCTGTTGCATTTGCTTTAGATGCCGCAACGATGTCGGCCGTCCGGAACGGGGAGCGGATTCCGTTAAAGGCGAAGGAATTTGCCCTGCTTAAGAGTCTCTATGAACATCGTAACACGATCGTGACGAAGGAAGTACTTTTCAACGAGGTATGGGGCGATACGTTTTACAGCGACGGAACGCTGAACGTGCATATCCGCAAGCTCCGTGAGAAACTGGAAGACGACCCGAATGCGCCGGCGCTTATTAAGACGGTCTGGGGCACGGGATATATTTTGGAGACTGAGGAATGAAGTATCGGAACCGAATTGTGATCGCATATGTCCTGATCATGCTTGCCGCGCTGTTTTGCATGCTGCAGGCGACGAAGCAGCGGACGATGAAGTCTCGGGATATGGTGGCTTATAACGACGAGATCCACCGTATCGCGGCGGAATACCTTTCCGGAAAAGGAACGGAGGAAATCGAGGCGGTGCATGACTGCAAGATCGTTTTCTCGAACGAATCGGAAGCGGAGATCGTTCGGGGATATGCGGATTATGCCTTGGTAATGGATTTCGCGCCGGATGGCGAAGTGATCGGAAAAGTCATCTGGCACGATGTAAGCGGGGGCTTTGAAGCGTCGCTTAGGCGAAACCGACGGACGATGCTCGTGTTCTGGAGCGTCGTATTTGTCCTCGGACTCGTCTTCGTCGGACTATTGGACTGGTATCTTCTGAAGCCTACGCGGGAGATGAAGAACCTTGCCGGCGAGATTGCGAAAGGCAATCTTGACGTTCCTCTGCCGATTCGCAAGCATAACCCGTTCGGGAACCTGGTGGAAGGCTTTGACCTTATGCGCGAGGAACTGCGGGCGTCCAGGGAACGGGAGACGGAAGCGGAAAAGGCGAAGAAGGAGCTCGTTGCGGAGCTTGCTCATGACATAAAAACTCCTGTTGCAACAATCCGGGCGACCTGCGAAGTGCTCGAACTGCGCCAACAGAGACGTCTCGTGCAGCTTGAGCCGGGAGCGGAAGGAACGGCGGACAGGGAAGAGGCAATCGCCGATGCAAAGGACGTGCTTGAGAAGGCACAGACCATCTCGCACAAAACCGATACGATTAAGCAGCTGATGGACAACGTATTCCAGACGACGCTTGAGGAACTAGACCGCATCGAAGTGAACCCGGTTGAGGAGAGCTCGACGGTGATCGAAGAATATTTCCGCAATCTGAAAAACTACGGAAACATTTTACTGGAAAATCCGATCCCGCATTGCCTTGTTTACATGGACCGGCTTCGTATGGAGCAGGTCATAGACAACGTGGTCGGGAACTCGCACAAATACGCCGGAACCGACATCCATGTCCGGTTTGAGGAAGTAACGATGAAGGCAGCGGACTCAACAGACGCCGTATTTGTCCGGATCCGTATCCATGATGACGGGCCGGGCGCGCCGGAGGAAGAGCTTCCGATGCTGATGCAGAAATATTACCGCGGAAGTGCCGCAAAGGAGAAGGCCGGGTTCGGACTCGGGCTTTACCTTGTGCGTTCCTATATGGAAAAGCAGGGCGGAGGCGCGGAAGTTTATAATGAGAACGGATTTACGGTAAACCTGTACCTGAGAAAGGTGTAAAAACAATGCGGCATGCTTCGGATTATTGGAAAGAGAAGTTCGGCTGTAAAGTCTACCGGATTGCGATCAACGGAGGTTTTACCTGCCCGAATCGGGACGGAACGCTCGGAACCCGGGGATGCATCTTCTGTTCTGCGGGCGGAAGCGGGGAATTTGCCGGGGATCCGAAGAGGAGCGTTACCGAACAGATCGAGGAAGGAAAGAAGAGGGTTTCTTCGAAGATCCGTTCCGGAGCATACATCGCATACTTTCAGGCATATACGAATACCTACGCTTCGACGGACCGGCTACGGGAGTTGTTCACGGAAGCGATCTGTCATCCGGATATCGTCGGGCTTTCCGTTGCTACAAGGCCGGACTGCCTGCCGGGACCGGTACTTACGCTGCTTAGCGAACTAAATCGCATAAAACCGGTATCGGTGGAACTCGGACTTCAGACGAGCAAGGAGGAAACGGCGCGTTATATACGCCGCGGATATCCGCTTTCCGTGTATGACGACGCGGTACGGGAGCTTAAGAGTCGCGGGATCGAGGTGATCACGCATGTGATCTTAGGACTTCCCGGGGAGACTGAAGTTGATATGGCAGAAACCGTCCGACACGCCTGTCTTACGGGAACGGACGGCATCAAATTACAGCTTCTGCATGTGCTTCGCGGAACCGATCTTTATCAGGAATATCTTGCGGGACGGGTTCCGGTAATGGAACTGCCGGAATATATCGAAGTATTGAAGGCGTGCCTCGCCGTGATTCCGGAACACGTTGTCATTCACCGGCTGACCGGGGACGGCGACAAGAAACTGCTTGTTGCGCCGATGTGGAGTGCCGATAAGAAACGGGTGCTAAACCGGATCAAAAAGGAAATCGGCTGAGAAACGGAATAAGAAAAAGAAACGGGTGGTCATCGGCCACCCGTTTTGTTATGTCTTCGGTTTTTCGGAATCGCTTTTCAACAGCGATTTGGGACGAAGTTCTGTCCCGGATCACTCGCCGCGAAGCAGTTTTTCAAGCCGTCTTGCGGCTTCCTTTGTATCTTCGGGGTTTCCGAACGTGGAGAAGCGGAAATAGCCTTCGCCGCAGGCGCCGAAGCCTTCACCGGGCGTTCCGATGACCTGAATCTCGTTGAGAAGACGGTCAAAGAAGCTCCAGCTGTCCGTTCCTTCGGGGCAGCGCATCCAGATATACGGAGAATTCTTACCGCCGCAGTACCAGATGTTAACGCGATCGAGCGCTTCCATCAGGACGGCGGCATTCTTTTTGTAAATGTTCAGGTTGTCATGAATCTGCTTCTGGCCTTCGGCGGTAAATACGGCGGCTGCGCCCTTCTGAATGATGTAGGAAACGCCGTTCGTCTTGGTCGTACGGTTGCGCACCCACATGTCGTTGAGACTCACGCCGTTCCGCTTCAGATCGCGCGGGATAACCGTGTAGCCGAGACGGGTTCCGGTAAAGCCGGCGGTCTTCGAAAGCGAGCAGATTTCGATTGCGCACGTCTTGGCGCCCGGAATCTCAAAAATGCTTCTCGGAAGAGCGGGATCGGAGATAAATGCCTCGTATGCCGCGTCAAACAGGATGATGGAGCCGTGGCGGTTCGCAAAATCCACCCAGCGCTGCAGCTTTTCACGATCGAAAACGGCGCCGGTAGGGTTGTTCGGAGAACAGATATAAAGAAGATCCGCTACGGAAGCATCGTCGGGCTCGGGAAGGAAGCCGTTCTCCCTGCCGGAGGCAAGGTGTATGATTTTCCGGCCGGCCATAACGTTGGCGTCCACATATGCGGGGTAAGCGGGCTCGATTACGAGAGAGCTTCCGCTCCGGTCGAACAGGTCGAGGATGTCGCCGAGCTCATCGCTTGCGCCGCTCGAAACGAATACTTCTTCGCTGGTTACGTTTACGCCTCTGCCCTGATAATAAGCGGCAATCGTCTCGCGGAGGGAGGGTGCGCCGCATTCGGGCATGTAGCCGTGGAAGCGGGCTGCGTCCGACTGGTCGTCAACCGCCTCATGAAGCGCTTTGATCACGGCGTCGCACAAAGGAAGCGAAACGTCGCCGATTCCCATGCGGTAGAGATGGACTCCGGGATGCTGCTCCTGATATGCCTTCACTTTCTGCGCGATTCGGAAGAACAAATAGGAGTCCTTCAGGTTGGTATAGTTCATATTCGGTAAAATCATGGTATTTTCCTCCCGGAGTATAGTTCTTATGGGCCGCCTCTGTCGGAATCCCGGGGACGGCCCGTATTATCATAATTAAATCGTCGAAATGCCGAGCGTTACTTCTTCGAGAACGTCGAGAAGCATTCGCACGGTATCGAGAGACGTCAGCATCGCAATGCCCTGCTGCGCCGCACAGCGCCGGATCGCAACGCCGTCGCCGTAATGGATGCCCGAAAGAATGGCACGTGTATTGATGATGTAGCTGACATAGCCGGCACGGATGGACTGCAGTACTTCGTCGCTGTGCTCGCTCGGCTTGCGGCGGATTCTCGTGCGGATGCCGTTCTGGCGGAGCACTTCGCCGGTAAGCGTCGTAGCCTCGATGTTAAAGCCCATCTCGTAGAAGCGGCGGATCAGCGGAACGACTTCGTCCTTATCCTCGTCGGCAACGCTGACCAGAACGGTTCCGTAGTTACGAAGCGTCAAGCCGGAAGCAATCATCGCCTTGTAAGCGGCGCGGTGAAGCTTGTCATCGTAGCCGATTGCTTCGCCGGTGGACTTCATCTCGGGTGAGAGGTAAGCGTCCATGCCGCGGAGCTTGGAGAAGGAAAATGAAGGAACCTTTACATAATAGCGCTTCTTCTCCGGCGGATACAGGCAGTTGATGCCCTGTTCCTCGAGCGAGTGGCCGAGGATGGCGCGCGTGCCGATGTCCGCGAGGCTGTAGCCGGTTGCCTTCGAAAGGAACGGAACGGTTCTCGAAGAACGCGGGTTAACCTCGATGATATATACTTTCTCATTCTGGTCCACGATGAACTGGATGTTGAACAGTCCGACAATGCCGATGCCCAGGCCCAGCATTTCCGCGTAACGCAGAATGGTCTTTTTGACATTTTCCGAAAGACTGTAAGGCGGGTAGACGCTCACGGAGTCGCCGGAATGTACGCCGGTCCGTTCCACAAGCTCCATAATGCCCGGTACGAAGACTTTCTTTCCGTCGCAGACGGCGTCCACTTCGACTTCCTTGCCGCGGATGTAGCGGTCAACGAGAACAGGCTTGTCGCGGTCGATCTCAACGGCGGTCCGCAGGTACTCGCGGAGCGATTTCTCGTTCGAAACGATCTGCATGGCGCGTCCGCCGAGTACGAAGCTCGGACGCACGAGAACGGGATATCCGATCTCGGCTGCCGCTTCAACGCCTTCTTCGATGCTCGTAACGGCGCGGCCCTTCGGCTGCGGGATGCCGAGCGTAAGAAGCAGGTGCTCAAACTGGTCGCGGTCTTCCGCACGGTCGATCGCGGCACAATCGGTACCGATGATCTTAACGCCGCGCTGCGCAAGCGAATCCGCAAGGTTGATGGCGGTCTGTCCGCCGAGCGTTGCAATTACGCCTTCGGGCTGCTCCATCTCAATGATGTTCATGACGTCTTCGGTGCAGAGAGGCTCGAAATAGAGCTTGTCGGAGCAGGTATAGTCGGTGGAAACGGTCTCGGGGTTATTGTTGATGATGATCGCCTCGTAACCGGCCGCGCGGATCGTCTTAACCGCGTGTACGGTCGAGTAGTCGAACTCAACGCCCTGGCCGATACGGATCGGACCCGAGCCGAGCACGACAATTTTGCGGCGGTCGGAGATGACGGACTCGTTCTCCTCCTCGTAAGTCGAATAGAAATACGGGATGTAGCTGTCAAACTCGGATGCGCACGTATCGATCATCTTATAAACGGGCAGGATTCCCGATTCTTTCCGGAGATTGCAGACGTCGAGTTCGGTCATATTCCAAAAGCCTGCGATCGTGCGGTCGGAAAATCCCATGCGTTTCGCTTCTTTTAAGATGCGGACGTCCTTCGGACCGGCGGCAAGAATGCGCTCCGTCTCGATGATGTTCCGAAGCTTTCGCAGGAAGAAGCGGTCGATCTTGGTAGCCTCGAAAATCTTGTCGATATCGCAGTTAAGTCTCAAAAGCTGTGCGATTGCGAAGATCCGGTCGTCGGTTCCGATCGCGATGTACGAAAGCAGGTCCGCTTCGCTCATGTCGTCGAATTTGGCCATATACAGATGGCGCGCACCGTTCTCAAGAGAGCGGATGCCCTTCAGAAGGCTTTCCTCAAAGGTGCGGCCGATGCTCATCGCCTCGCCGGTCGCCTTCATCTGTGTCGAGAGGGAATTGTCGGCGTCGGCGAATTTGTCGAACGGGAAGCGCGGCATTTTCGTAACGACATAGTCAAGCGTCGGTTCGAACGAAGCCGGCGTGTTGGCAATCCGGATCTCGTCAAGCGTCATGCCGATACCGATCTTTGCGGAAACGCGCGCGATCGGGAAGCCGCTTGCCTTCGAGGCAAGCGCCGAGGAACGCGAAACTCGCGGGTTAACCTCGATCAGATAATATTGGAATGAGTTGGGATCAAGCGCGAACTGCACGTTGCAGCCGCCCTCGATCTTCAAAGCGCGGATAATCTTCAGCGCGCTGTCGCGGAGCATGTGGTATTCGCGGTTGGTAAGCGTCTGCGAAGGACATACGACGATCGAGTCGCCGGTATGGATGCCGACGGGGTCGAGGTTTTCCATGTTGCAGACGGTGATCGCGGTATCGTTGCGGTCACGGATTACTTCGTATTCGATTTCCTTGAAGCCCTTGATGCTTTTCTCGATCAGAACCTGATGAACCGGGGAAAGCGAGAGGGCGTTTTTCAGAAGCGGAACAAATTCTTCTTCATTGTCGGCAAATCCGCCGCCCGTGCCGCCGAGGGTAAATGCGGGACGGAGTACGACCGGGAAGCCGATCTCATAGGCGATCCGGAGGCCGTCTTCCTCGTTGGTCGCGATGTCGGAGGGAAGGACGGGCTCACCGAGCTCTTCGCAGAGCTCTTTGAACAGTTCGCGGTCCTCCGCGCGTTCGATCGAATGACCGTCCGTGCCGAGCAGCTCCACGCGGCACTCGTCAAGTACGCCTTTCTTCTTCAACTGCATCGCAAGGTTCAGTCCGGTCTGTCCGCCGATGCCCGGTAGCAGCGCGTCCGGACGCTCGTAACGGATGATCTTGGCGACAAATTCGAGCGTTAACGGCTCCATGTAAACCTTATCCGCAATCGCGGTGTCGGTCATGATGGTCGCGGGGTTTGAGTTACAGAGAATAACCTCGTAGCCTTCTTCCTTCAAAGCGAGGCACGCCTGCGTCCCCGCGTAATCGAACTCCGCAGCCTGACCGATGACGATCGGACCGGAGCCGATAATCAGTACTTTCTTGATATCAGTTCTTTTCGGCATGATATTCCTCCATCAGACGGATAAACCGGTCAAATAAATACATACTGTCCTGCGGACCCGGAGAACTTTCCGGATGATACTGGACGCTGAACGCCCGGTCTTTCTCGCAGGCAACGCCTTCCACGGTGTTGTCGAGGAGGTTGCGGTGCGTAACCGTGAGCGGAGTGCCCGAAAGGCTGTCCGTATCCACGGCGTACGAATGATTTTGGGACGTGATCTCGATCCGGCCGGTCGTCAGATCCTTTACCGGATGGTTGCCGCCGCGGTGTCCGAAGAGCAGCTTGTACGTCTTCGCGCCGTAAGCGAGCGAGAGGATCTGGTGTCCGAGGCAGATTCCGAATACCGGAAGCTTTCCGATCAGGGCGCGCACCGTTTCGATCGTTTCGGGAACGTCGGTCGGGTCGCCGGGGCCGTTTGAAAGCATGATGCCGTCGGGATTGAGCTTTAAGATCGTATCCGCATCGGTGTTCCAGGGAACAACCGTTACTGTGCATCCGTGGGAAAGAAGGGAGCGGAGGATGTTCCGCTTCATGCCGCAGTCGATCAGAACGACGTGGTATTTGCCGTCCGAAGCGTCCTTACATTCCGTAAAGGCTCCTGCGGGAAATGCGGCGCTCGTCCCGGTTACTTCGCCGGGAAGGTGATCCGTGATCTCCTTACAGCTTACCCGCGAAACCGCATCCTGCGGAAGTTTGGTTCCCTTTATGATTGAAAGACCTTCCTCAAGTGTCGTTTCGGGGCGGGTAATCAGCACCTTTCGTGAGCCGAGGTCGCGGATGGAGCGGCCGATCTTTCTCGTGTCCACGCCGCTTACGCCCGGAATTCCGAACCGCTTCATGACGCTTGCGAGCGTTTCTTCGCTTCGGAAGTTGGACGGCTCGTCGTTATATTCCCGAACGATCAGTCCGCCGATCGTCGGGGTGATCGTTTCATAGTCGTCGCGGGCCATGCCGTAGTTGCCGATCAGAGGGTAGGTCATAACGACCGCCTGATCGGTGTAGGACGGGTCGGAGAGGATTTCCTGGTAGCCGGCCATGGACGTATTAAAGACGATCTCCAAAACAGCGTCTTTATCGGATCCGAAGCCGTAGCCGAGGTATTCCGCACCGTCTTCCGTGATGATTTTCCTGTCAGTTTCGTGTAACATGTTCCATCCATCCCTTTCCCTAAGAGATTTACTTCTTTGAAAGCCGCTGCTCGAAGCGGTCTTTGCGCGTGTCAACGGGTACCGCGGTAGGGTATTCGCCGCTGAAGCAGGCACTGCAGAAATTGCTGTTCCCGACCAGTACGTTCAGTTCGTCTACCGGCAGGAACCCGAGCGAATCGACGCCGATCATCTCCGCGATCTCCGAAACGGTATGACGGCATGCGATCAGATGCTCCTCCGAGTCGATATCGGTGCCGTAATAGCACGGATGCAGAAACGGCGGGGCGGTAACGCGCATGTGGATCTCGCGGGCGCCTGCCTCGCGGAGCATCCTTACGATGTGCGCGCTTGTCGTACCTCTTACGATCGAATCGTCGATCAGAACGATCCGCTTATCCTTTACCGTCTCCGCGACGGCCGCCAGCTTGATCCGGACGGCTTCCATCCGGCCTGCCGGCGCGATAAAGGTACGGCCGATGTATTTGTTCTTAATCAGCCCGATCCCATAAGGGATTCCCGAGCTGCGGGCAAATCCGATCGCGGCATCCAGTCCCGAGTCGGGAACGCCGATCACGATATCGGCATCGGCCGGATGCGTCTGGGCAAGCACCTCTCCGGCACGGACGCGTGCCGCATGCACGGAAACGCCGTCAATGACCGAATCGGGTCTTGCGAAATAAATATATTCGAAAATACAATGCCTCGTCGGTGCGGTTCCGCAGTGATCCTTCCTCGAAACGATGCCGTCCTTGCTGAATACAAGCATCTCGCCCGGCTCCACGTCCCGGATCGGCATGGCGCCGACCGCATGCAGGGCGCATGTTTCGGAAGCAATGATATAGGTGCCGTCCTCGGTCTGCCCGTAGCAGAGCGGCCGGAACCCGTGCGGATCGCGTACGCAGATCATCTTCTGCGCAGACATTACTATAAGGGAAAATGCGCCTTCCAACGATTCTACGGCACGGCTCACGGCTTCCTCGATCGAGGGCGTGCGCAGCCGCTCCTTCGTTACAAGATAGGCGATGATCTCGGTATCGCTTGACGTATGGAAGATCGCACCCGAAAGTTCGAGTTCGCTTCTTAATTCGGCGGCGTTCGCGAGGTTTCCGTTGTGGGCGATCGCCATCTTCCCTTTCTGGTGGTTTACCTCAATCGGCTGGACGTTGTTCCGGCCGTTGCCGCCCGTCGTCGCGTAACGCGTGTGGGCGACCGCCATTGTTGCGTCGGGGAAGGAGGCAAGCACCTGTTTCGGGAATACGTCGTTCACAAGACCGACGTCCTTATGGGAAACGAAAACGCCGTCATCGTTTACGACGATGCCGCAGCTTTCCTGTCCGCGGTGCTGAAGGGCATAGAGCCCGTAATATGCGGTCTGCGCAACCGCGGCCGGTGCAGGGGCAAATACGCCGAAGACACCGCATTCTTCATGAAGATCACTCATTTTCAATACCTCAGATTCTGGCTTAGTCCGTATCCGGCTGAAAACAGATTGATCCGCAAGGCATATTATAATCCGTGCGGACCGATTTGAAAAGACTGGAACCGGGTTTCCGGCAGCCTTTTTTGATTCTTATCCGCGATACGAAAGTGCCGCAGCGATAAAGCCCGCAAATAACGGATGCGGACGGTTCGGACGGGATTTGAATTCGGGATGGAATTGTACGCCGACATAGAACGGGCGCTCTGTCAGTTCGACGGTTTCCACCAACAGTCCGTCGGGTGAGAGTCCGCTTAACGTAAGGCCGGCTTTCGTGAGGGCATCGCGGTAATCGTTGTTGAATTCGTAACGGTGGCGGTGACGCTCGCTGATGTGAAGGGAACCGTAGCAGCGTTCCATCGTTGTTCCGGCAACGATCTCGCACGGATATGCGCCGAGACGGAGCGTGCCTCCTTTGTCGATATCCTGGCTCTGGCCGGGCATGAAGTCGATGACTTTGTCGTGACACTGCTCATCGAACTCGCCGGAGTTTGCGTTCCTGATGCCGAGCACGTTCCGGGCATATTCGATCACCATGATCTGCATGCCGAGGCATATGCCGAAGCACGGGATATGGTTCTCGCGGGCGTAGCGTGCGGCAAGGATCATGCCTTCGATACCGCGGTTACCGAAACCGCCGGGGATAATAATTCCGTGCAGGCCGCCGAGCGTTTCTTCGAGCGTGTCGGCGGTAATTCCTTCGGAGTCGATCCAGCGGATGTCAATGTGGGCGTTGTTCGTATAGCCCGCGTGACGGAGCGCTTCCGCAACGGACAGGTAAGCGTCGTGCAGGCCGACGTATTTGCCCACAAGACCGATCTGAACCGTTTCGGTACGGGATTTGATCTTCTCGACCATGTTGGACCATTCCGCGAGGTCCGGTTCTTTCGCTTCGAGGCCGAGCTCACGGCATACGACCGTCGAGAAGTTGGACCGCTCAAGCATCAAAGGCGCCTCGTAAAGGTTCGGAAGCGTGATATTTTCAATGACGCAGTCGGGTTTTACGTTGCAGAAGAGGGAAATTTTACGGAATATGGATTCCTCAAGAGGCTCGTCGCAGCGGAGCACGATGATGTTCGGGTTTACGCCCATGCCCTGCAGCTCTTTTACGGAGTGCTGCGTCGGCTTGGTTTTGTGTTCTTCCGAGCCGTGCAGGTAAGGAACGAGCGTGACATGAATGAAGAGGCTGTTCTCCCGCCCGACTTCCAAAGAAATCTGGCGCACAGCCTCAATAAACGGTTGCGACTCAATATCACCGATGGTTCCGCCGATTTCGGTGATGACGACGTCAGCGCCGGAGTGACGGCCGACGTTATAGACAAAATCCTTGATTTCGTTCGTGATGTGCGGGATTACCTGCACGGTGGAGCCGAGGTATTCGCCGCGGCGCTCCTTGTTGAGGACGTTCCAGTAAACCTTACCGGTTGTCAGATTCGAGTATCGGTTCAGGTCCTCGTCGATGAACCGCTCGTAATGACCGAGGTCGAGGTCGGTTTCCGCGCCGTCCTCGGTAACGTAAACTTCCCCGTGCTGGTACGGGCTCATGGTGCCCGGATCAACGTTGATGTAAGGATCCAGTTTCTGTGCGGCGACCTTCAGTCCGCGCGCCTTTAAAAGACGGCCGAGAGAAGCCGCGGTAATTCCTTTGCCGAGTCCGGATACGACACCGCCGGTTACGAAGATGTACTTTGTCATGTTTTTGCCTCCCATTAATACCGTGTCAAATTCTATCCTTTTCCGTCAGCGCTTACTGACCGCTGGCGCCGTAGTTCGAAAGCACTCTCGCCGACGGATCGTTTACGTTGCAGCCTTCCCATGAACGGTTCGGCATCCAGAAGTCGACGATCATATCGGACTGGCCGGGATAATACCGCTCGAAGATCTCACGGTACAGAAGCGATTCTTTCGTGAACGGCTGCGCATGCGTGAAGCGGACGCGCCTCTTTTCAAATTCCTCATCGGTATACTGCGATTCCGCATATTCCTTGAGGTAGTCGACCATCGAGTGGCCTACGGCGTCGGAAAATGCGGCTTTTTCACGCCACAGAATCGAATCCGGAAGGTATCCGAGGCCTTCGAAAGCGTGGCGGAGAAGGTATTTGCCTTTGCCGTAACGGTTTACCTTCATCTCGGGGTCAAGACTCATGACGTAGCGGACAAAATCAAGATCGCCGAACGGAACGCGCGCCTCTAAAGAGTTTACGCTGATGCAGCGGTCGGCACGAAGCACGTCGTACATGTGAAGCTCGTGAACGCGCTTTTCGGCTTCCTTCTGGAACGCTTCCGCGCTCGGGGCGAAGTCGGTGTATTTGTAGCCGAAGATCTCATCGGAAATCTCGCCGGTAAGCAGAACGCGCACGTCGGTATGCTCGTGAATGGCCTTGCAAACGAGATACATGCCCATGCTGGCGCGGATCGTCGTAATGTCATAGGTGCCGAGAAGCCGGATCACGTCCGAAAGGGAAGCCAGAACCTCGTCGGGGGTCATATAAACTTCCGTATGGTCTGCGCCGATATAGTCGGCAACGGTTTTCGCATATTTCAGGTCGATCGCGTCTTCGCTCATGCCGATGGCAAATGTGCGGATCGGCTTGTCGCTCCTCTTGGCAGCGATTGCGCATACGAGAGAGGAATCAAGGCCGCCGGAAAGAAGAAATCCGACATTAGCGTCAGCCACGAGACGTTTGTCAACGCCTGCGACCAGTTTTTCGCGAATTTTCGTGCATGCGGTCTCCAGATCGTCGCGGCAGACGGTTTTCGGAGAAGAAATGTCCTCGTAGCAGTGGAACTGGCCGTCCTTATAGTAGTGGCCGGGAGGGAAGGGCAGAATATGTTCGCAAAGCCCGGTAAGGTTCTTCGGCTCGCTCGCGAAGATGATTACGCCGGTCCGGTCGTAGCCGTAATAAAGGGGACGGATTCCGATCGGGTCACGTGCGGCGATATATTCGCCGGTCTTTCCGTCATAGATGACGCAGGCAAATTCCGCGTCGAGTTTTGCGAACATATCCGTACCGTATTCACGGTACATCGGAAGGAGGATTTCACAATCGCTGTCGCTTGTAAACTGATAACCCTTTGCAATCAGTTTATCACGCTCCGCGGCAAAGCCGTACAGCTCGCCGTTGCAGACAACCGCATCTCCGTCCAAAGTAAAAGGCTGCATTCCGTCATCGGTGAGATCCATGATCGCAAGCCGGTGAAAGCCGAGGAGGCCGTCGCCGGTCTTTACGATGCGCGTATCGTCGGGACCGCGGGACACCGTCTGCGAAAAGCCTTCCGTAAAAGCTCTCGGGTCTGAAATCGGCCCGCAATATCCAATAATTGAACACATAACTGAATTCCCCGTTTCTTGTTTATAATACTCGGCATCGGCGCCATGTCCCGCAAAGGTCATGCCGCCGACACCGGTTAAAATTCGTTTTTTCAGAAGCTTATTGATTTGATGGTTTATTCCACATCCTGTAAAGCATCATAGCCTTCTTCACCGGTGCGGACCTTGATTACGTTCTCAACATCGTATACGAAGATCTTGCCGTCGCCGATATGGCCGGTGTAGAGAACTTTCTTGGCGGTCTCGATAACCTTACGTACGGGAACCGCAACAACAACGATGTCGACCTGGATCTTCGGAAGCAGCGTTGCCTCAACCGGAACGCCTCGATAGAACTCCGGCTTACCCTTCTGCACGCCGCAGCCGAGTACGTGGGAAACTGTCATGCCGGTGATTCCGATATCCATCATCGCGCTCTTTAACTGCTCGAAGCGGGACTCGCGGCATACGATTTCGATCTTGGTGAACTTCGGCGATCCGTCATCGACAACCGAAGCAACTTTCTTAACCGGAACAGCCTCGGCAACAGGAGTGTCGCCGGTAACCGCAACCGCATCGGCAGCTTCCGGGAAAGCGTAGGTAAGTTCGGTAACCGCGGGAGCGAAATCTGCGTAAGAACTCGGAAGACCGTGCTCCGTGCTGTCCAGACCGCGGATCTCTTCTTCCACGGTAACGCGGAGGCCGAGCGTTTTCTTAATGATGACAAATGTGATAAACATCAATGCGGCGGTCCAAGCAAGGATTGCTGCAATACCGAGGGTCTGTACACCGAGAAGCTTTGCATCGCCGGTATAGAAGAGACCCTTCAGACCTGCGGGAGCATCGGGATTTGCAAGAAGGCCGACTGCGATCGTACCCCAAACACCGTTTGCGAAGTGAACGCCTACGGCACCGACGGGATCGTCGATATGGCACTTCAGGTCGAGCTGTTCAACAACTACGGTTACGAGGATACCGGAAACGATACCTACGATTGTTGCTCCGAGAGCATCCAGAGCGTCACAGCCTGCGGTAATACCTACAAGACCTGCAAGGGAAGCGTTCAAACACATGGAAACATCGGGCTTGCCGTTTTTAATCCAGGTGAACAGGAGCGTGGTGCATGTTGCAACCGCGGGAGCGATGGTCGTCGTAACGAAGATGCTTGCAAGAGAAACGCCGTCCCATGCGGCAGCGCCGTTGAAGCCGTACCAGCCGAACCAGAGGATGAAGCATCCGAGAGCGCCGAGCGTAATTGCATGACCGGGAATTGCGTTAACCTTTGTAACTTTACCGTCCTTGTCGCGGTTGTATTTGCCGAGACGGGGACCTACCATGATCGCACCGATCAAAGCGGTGATACCGCCGACGGAGTGAATGGCCGCGGAACCTGCGAAATCATGGAATCCGAGCTGTACAAGCCAGCCCTGGCTGTTCCATACCCAGCCTGCCTCGACCGGATATACGAAAAGGGAAATAACTGCGGAATAAACACAATAAGAGATGAATCTCGTACGTTCCGCCATGGAACCGGAAACGATGGTGGCTGCCGTCGCGCAGAACACAAGGTTGAAAACGAAGGAGGGAGCCATACCGTCACTCAGGAAAGAGCCGAAATCCGTAAAAATCTGAAGATTCGGAACGCCGATGAATCCTAAGAGGTAATTCTCGGACATCATAAGGCTAAAGCCGAGCAGGACAAATACTACAGTGCCGATACAGAAGTCCATAAGGTTCTTCATGATAATGTTACCGGCATTCTTTGCACGGGTAAAACCGGTCTCAACCATTGCAAAACCAGCCTGCATGAGGAAGACCAGTGCGGCTCCGATCAGGAACCAGATTCCAAAAGCTTCTTGTGTAACGATTTTTGTGATTTCTTCGGTGATTGTCATAGCAATGCACCTCCTTGTCTTTTAAATTTCCGGTGCGGGCAAATCGGAGTCGAACTGCATGTCCGCACCGGAGGGGATGGATGGACTATTTTACGCTGAACAGGATGTCACCGTAAGTCGGGTAAGGCCAGTACTCTCTGGCGGTGATCGTCTCTGCTTCGTCGCAGGCGATACGGAGTTCGCTCATGGCGATCAGAACGCGGTCGCGGATCATTGCGGATTCGGAAATAACGTCTTCCGCTCCGTGAAGCGAAGTCAGCGCCTTCTCAAGCGTTTCGGTTCTCGCATCGATCGTATCAACGAGAGAGGACAGACGGGAGATCAGCTTGCGGTCTCTCGTGCAGGCAAGGGATTCGTCAACCGCTTTTCTTGCGGCAACGTCCTTGGCAAGATCGGAAGCGTAACGGTCAATCGCCGGAGCGATCTGGGTCTTTGCCATGTCGATCATCGTATTTGCCTCGATGGTAACGGACTTGCAGTAGTTCTCAAGCATGATGTCTACACGGGACTTCAGCTCTTCCATCGTGAATACGCCGTGGCTGATCAGCATGTCCGCATTCTTCTTATCCAACAGGTGAGGCATGCAGTCGGCCGTCGTGCGGTAGTTCGAAAGGCCGCGGACTTCGGTTGCTTCCTTAATCCATGCATCGTCATAACCGTTTCCGTTGAAGATGATCCTCTTGTGATCCTTGATGGTCTTCTTGATCATCGCATGAAGAGCGGATTCGAAATCTTCGGCACCCTCCAGGCGGTCTGCGTAAATTTTCAGAGATTCGGCTACGGCACTGTTCAGCATGATGTTCGCGCATGCAATGCTGTTCGAGGAACCGAGCATACGGAATTCGAATTTGTTGCCGGTAAATGCGAACGGTGACGTACGGTTACGGTCGGTCGTGTCACGGCTGAACTTCGGCAGAACATCTACGCCGAGCTTCATGACGGTCTTCTGAGCACCTGCATAAGGCGTATCGGTATCAATGGCTTCAAGAACTGCATTCAGCTCGTCGCCGAGGAACATCGAGATAACGGCGGGCGGTGCTTCGTTGGCACCGAGACGGTGGTCGTTACCGGCAGTTGCAACGGAAAGACGAAGCAAATCCTGATAATCGTCAACGGCTTTGATAACCGCACACAGGAAAAGCAGGAACTGTGCATTCTCATAAGGGGTATCTCCGGGAGAAAGGAGGTTCTGGCCGTTGTCGGTTGCGATGGACCAGTTGTTATGCTTTCCGGAACCGTTTACGCCTGCAAACGGCTTCTCATGAAGCAGACATACGAGACCGTGCTTGGCAGCAACCTTCTGCATGATTTCCATCGTCAGCTGGTTATGATCGGTTGCGATGTTCGTGGTCGAATAGATCGGAGCGAGCTCATGCTGTGCGGGAGCCACTTCGTTATGCTCGGTCTTTGCGAGAATGCCGAGCTTCCAAAGTTCTTCATTCAGGTCTTCCATGTAAGCCTGAACACCGGGCTTGATAACGCCGAAGTAATGGTCATCCAGTTCCTGTCCTTTCGGAGGCTTGGAACCGAAGAGCGTGCGGCCCGTGAAACGAAGGTCGGGGCGCTTCTCGTACATTTCTTTCGTAATAAGGAAATATTCCTGCTCGGGGCCTACCGAAGAAATAACGCGCTTCGCGGTCGTGTTGCCGAACAGCTTCAGGATTCGGAGAGCCTGCTTGCTGAGCGCTTCCATGGAACGAAGAAGAGGCGTCTTCTTATCAAGAGCGTGTCCGCCGTAGGAGCAGAACGCGGTCGGAATGCAAAGGGTCTTTCCTTTAATAAACGCATACGAGGTAGGATCCCATGCGGTGTAGCCTCTTGCCTCGAAGGTGGCGCGAAGACCGCCCGACGGGAAGGAGCTTGCATCCGGCTCGCCCTTGATCAGCTCTTTGCCGGAAAATTCCATGATCACGCCGCCGTCCGGAGACGGGGAAATGAAACTGTCGTGCTTCTCGGCGGTGATGCCGGTGAGCGGCTGGAACCAATGGGTAAAATGTGTTGCGCCTTTGTCGAGCGCCCAATCCTTCATGGCCTGTGCAACGGCATTCGCAACGCCGGGATCCAGCTCCGCGCCTTCATCGATCGTGCGGCGCAGGGAAGCATAAACTTTTGCGGAAAGGGTTGCCTTCATTACTCTGTCGTCAAACACCTGACATCCGAAATAATCCGATACTTTTTTCGTTTCCATCTCAATCTCCTTTCGGTTTCCGGTAAAAAAGAAGGCGCCTCTCATGCCGTATGGCACGAAAGACGCCTTTGCCTTTCATAGTCCGGAAACTGGTATATTCTTTTTTCTTTTTCGTTAAAGAGAAAGCGCCTCTGAGTGTGTAACTCAAAGACGCCATTGCCTTTATGTGCCGAATTATATACCCGGGTTTTCGGGTTGTCAACCCCCAATTTTGGGTAAATTTTTACGCCTGGTTCAGGCTTCCTTCGTTGCCTCGTTCGTGATGCGGCGGCTACGCAGAGGGCCGTTCTCTTCAGTGCTTTAAAGTGCCGAAAAAAACACTTGACATATGAAAAGGACGGGCGTATAATTCGGGCAAATGAGCAAAGGCGTTCATTGATGGACAGGCAAATGTCTGTGTATCGATGAGCGCCTTTTCTTTTTGTTTATTACGGATTACAAGCTCAGCGCAAGCAGAAAGCGGAAGCGGCTGCGGCCCTATACGCAGCCGCATATCGAAAGAAAACAGAAAGGAACCGAATCCATGAAACAGGAAGGTCAGGTGCGCATCCCCTCCGGTTGCGCCATCGCAGCAGTGATTTCAAAAGAAGGAAAGAAGATGAGCGGACAGGCGATCATAGAGTCGATGAAGCCGATGCATGACCGCAGCAACGGTCTCGGCGGCGGATTTGCCGGCTACGGAATATATCCGCAGTACAAAGACTACTATGCGTTTCACCTGTTTTTTGACTGCCGTGACACGAGAAAGGCATGCGAAGCTTTTCTTAAGGAACATTTTGAGGTTGTCAAAGGCGAGCTGATCCCGACCAGAAAGATTCCGGAGATTACGGACGAGCCGATCATCTGGCGATATTTCGTAACGCCTCTTAAGTCGGTGCTTGCGGATCTGCAGCTTGACGAAAAGGAATTCGTGGCGCGCACGGTTATGAAGATCAACACGGAAATGGAAGGCGCGTACGTTTTCTCGAGCGGCAAGAACATGGGAACGTTCAAGGCTGTCGGCTTCCCCGAGGATGTCGGCCGTTTCTACCGCCTCGATGAATACGAAGGCTACTGCTGGACCGCGCACGGCCGTTATCCGACCAACACCCCCGGCTGGTGGGGCGGCGCGCATCCGTTCACGCTTCTTGATTACTCGGTTGTCCACAACGGCGAGATTTCCTCGTACGACGCCAACCGCCGTTTCATTGAAATGTTCGGATACAAATGCAATCTGCAGACCGATACCGAGGTTATTACATACATTTTGGATTATCTCCTTCGCGTACAGGGATTAACGCTTACCGAGGCGGCCAATGTGATCGCTGCTCCGTTCTGGAGCACGATCGAAGGAAAGACGGACGAATACGAAAAGAAGAAACTTCAGTATCTGCGTACCGTATTTCCGAGCCTGCTCGTAACCGGTCCGTTCTCCATCGTTCTCGGATTTGACGGCGGACTGATGGCCTTAAACGACCGCCTGAAACTGCGGTCGATGGTTGTCGGCGAGAAGGACGACAAGGTTTACATCGCCAGCGAGGAAGCGGCGATACGCGTCATGGAGCCGGACGTAACGAACATCTGGGCTCCGGCCGGCGGCGAACCGGTGATCGTGAAAGTGAAGGAAGGAGCGTATTGATATGGCTGTCAATTATATCTATCCGGAATTTGAAGTGGTTCGAAACGAGAACCGCTGCATCGCCTGCCGGGTCTGCGAACGACAGTGCGCCAATGAGGTGCACAGTTATTCGGAAGAACGCGGCGTGATGATCAGCGATGAAAGCAAATGCGTGAACTGCCAGCGCTGCGTTTCGCTCTGCCCGACCAGGGCGCTGAAGATCGTAAAGAGCGACTGCAGGCTTCGGGAAAATGCGAACTGGCAGGAAGATTACATTAAAGAAATATACAAACAGGCGGACAGCGGCGGCGTGCTGCTTTCCTCCATGGGTAACCCGAAACCGCTGCCGGTATACTGGGACAAGATCCTGATCAACGCTTCCCAGGTAACCAACCCTCCGATCGATCCGCTCCGCGAACCGATGGAGACGAAGGTGTTCCTCGGCAAGAAGCCGCAGCGCGTGACAAGGGATGCGGACGGAAAGCTTTCCTGCAAGCTGGAGCCCCAGATCGAGCTTTCGATGCCTGTAATGTTCTCCGCAATGAGCTACGGTTCGATCAGTTACAACGCGCATGCATCGCTTGCACGCGCGGCAACGGAGCTCGGCATTCTTTATAACACCGGTGAGGGCGGACTTCACGAAGACTTCTACGTATACGGACCGAACACGATCGTACAGGTTGCGAGCGGACGTTTCGGCGTACATGAGTCGTATCTCGAAGCAGGTGCGGCGGTCGAGATCAAGATGGGACAGGGCGCAAAGCCCGGTATCGGCGGGCATTTGCCGGGAGCCAAGATCGTCGGTGACGTATCCCGTACGAGAATGATCCCCGAAGGTTCCGACGCAATCTCGCCGGCACCGCATCATGACATTTATTCCATTGAGGACTTAAGACAGCTTGTCTTCTCCCTCAAGGAAGCAACCAATTATAAGAAACCGGTCATCGTAAAGGTGGCTGCGGTTCATAATATTGCGGCAATCGCAAGCGGTATCGCAAGAAGCGGCGCGGACATCATCGCGATCGACGGTTTCCGCGGAGGTACCGGAGCGGCGCCCACCAGAATCCGCGATAACGTCGGAATTCCGATCGAGCTTGCGCTTGCGTCCGTGGACCAGCGGCTTCGTGACGAAGGCATCCGCGGAAACGTATCGCTCGTTGTCGGCGGTTCCATCCGAAGCGCGGCGGACGTCGTAAAGGCGATCGCACTCGGTGCCGATGCCTGTTATGTCGCAACGGCTGCCCTGCTGGCGCTCGGCTGCCATCTGTGCCGTACGTGCCAGAGCGGCAAATGTAACTGGGGTATCGCGACGCAGCGCCCGGATCTCGTTAAGCGTCTGAATCCCGATATCGGAAGCGCAAGGCTTGTAAACCTGATGAACGCCTGGAACCATGAGATCAAGGAAATCCTCGGCGGCATGGGTATCAACTCGATTGAAGCGCTTCGCGGAAACCGGCTGATGCTTCGCGGCGTCGGCTTAACCGAGAAGGAACTGGAGATACTCGGCATCTCGCATGCGGGAGAGTAAGCGGAAGGCCGATCCGAAACGGAGGAAGCAAGATTCCCCGGAGGACCCGGGAGAGAGGAACGTCCGATTGCCGAACATTTTGGTCGGATAATGCGAAAACATATGAAAAGAGTGTATGTCAACGAAGAGTGGTGTCTCGGATGCCATTTGTGCGAATATAACTGCGCATGGGCCAATTCCGGAATCAAATCGATGCCGGAAGCCCTGAAAGGGCGCAGGATCTACCCCCGCATCCACGTCGAAGGCGACGACCGGATCACATTTGCCGTATCATGCCGGCACTGCCAGGATCCGATCTGCGTCCGCAGCTGCATAGCCGGAGCAATCCGCAAGGAAGACGGCGTCGTTAAGATCAATCGGAACAAATGCGTGGGCTGCCTTACCTGCGTGCTTGTATGTCCTTACGGAGCGCTTGCCCCCGCAGAGGACGGAATGATGCAGAAATGTGAGCTTTGTCTTGAGAACACGTGCGGCGCGCCTGCCTGTGTACAAGGCTGTCCGAACAAAGCAATCGTATATGAGGAGCGGGAGGACGTATGAAAAGACATGTGATCATCGGAAACGGAACGGCTGCCGTAGGCTGTATCGAAGGCATCCGCTGCTTAAACCGTGAAGACGCAATCACGGTAGTCTCGAAGGAGGATCATCCGGTCTACTCAAGACCGCTGATTTCCTATTATCTGGAAGGAAAGACCGACACGGAGCGCATGCGTTACCGTGATGCGGACTTTTATGAAAAGAACGGCTGTGAGGTCCGTTACGGAGTCTCGGCGGACCGCATCGATCCGGAGCGCAAGGTTGTCGTGCTTTCGGACGGAACGGAGCTGCCGTATGACGATATCTGCGTGGCAGCTGGATCCTCTCCGTTCGTGCCGCCGATGAAGGGGCTCGAAACCGTGGAGAAGAAGTTCGGCTTTATGACGCTCGATGACGCGCTTGCGTTGGAGAAGGTTCTCACGAAGGACGCGAAGGTGCTGATCGTCGGAGCCGGCCTGATCGGCTTAAAATGCGCCGAAGGAATCCGTGACCGGGTAGGTTCAATCACGGTTTGCGACCTGGCGGACCGCGTGCTTTCAAGTATTCTCGATCAGACCTGCGCGGGAATCGTTCAGGAACATCTGGAGGAAAACGGCATCAGCTTCCTGCTTTCCGACAGCGTGGCGGAATTTGCCGGAAATACCGCGATTATGAAGAGCGGGAAGGAAGTCGCATTTGACATATTGGTACTGGCGGTCGGCGTACGCGCCAATATCGGGCTCATCAAAGACATCGGAGGAACGGTGAACCGCGGAATCGTGGTCGGGCGGAACATGGAAACGTCCGTTCCCGGAATCTATGCCGCAGGCGACTGCGCGGAAGGCTATGACGCATCGATCGATGCAAACCGCGTGCTGGCAATCCTTCCGAACGCATACATGCAGGGCCGCACGGCCGGTGTGAACATGGCGGGCGGCGAGATTACGTACGATACCGGAATTCCGATGAACTCGGTCGGATTTTTCGGTTTCCACATTATGTCGGCGGGCTGCTATGACGGCGAATGCACGGAAGAGCGTGACGGCCGCATCTTAAAAAGATTCTTTACAAAGGATGACCGGCTGATCGGCTACATGCTGATCGGAGAAACCGGAAGAGCCGGCATTTACACGGCGTTGATCAGAGATAAGACGAAACTGTCATCGATTGATTTTGAACTTGCGAAGCAGCGGGCGAGCAGTTTGATATTTTCCCAAGAAGCCCGTAGAAAAAAGTTCGGAGGTGCTGTATAATGAAAGTCGATATTACAAAGCTCGGATATCGGGAAGTAAACGAAAAATTGCGTGAAAACGGCGATTGTACCCTTACGGGCGCGCTTGGACAGCGGTTTATCGGCGCAGGCATGTCCGGAAAGAACATTACGATCGAAGGAACGCCCGGCAATGCGCTCGGAGCGTATCTGAACGGCGCGGAGATCGTGGTGCGCGGCAATGCGCAGGACGCGGTCGGCGATACGATGAATGCGGGCCGGATCGTGGTGCACGGCAATATCGGCGATGCAGCCGGTTATGCGATGCGCGGCGGCCGGATCTACGTGCGCGGCAACGCGGGATATCGTGCGGGAATCCACATGAAGGCTTACAAGGAGAAGGTTCCGGTTATGGTGATCGGAGGCTCCTGCGGAAGCTTTCTCGGCGAATATCAGGCAGGCGGAGTGATCGTTGTGCTCGGCTTGCAGGATGAGGCGTCAAAGGGTAAGAAGATCGTCGGAAATTTCCCTTGTACGGGAATGCACGGCGGAACCATGTACCTCCGTACGGATGCGAAGGACATCACGTTCCCGTGGCAGGTAACGGCAAGACCGGCGGAGGCGCAGGATCTTGCGGCAATCCGCGAATATGTGGAAGAATACTGCGGACTGTTCGGATGTGATGCGGATCAGGTCATGGATGCACCGTTTACGGTCGTTACGCCTGACAGCCGCAATCCGTACAAGCAGCTGTATGTAGCAAACTAAGGGGAAGGAAGAGGGGCGCACGCGTCCGATAACCGGCGGAACAGACCGCTTTCTGCGGTCGGACAATCAGGGAGGTTGCCATGAATTGTTCTGAGAGAGAAATACTTCAATATGTAGCAGAGGAGGATGTCAAATTTGTCCGCCTCGCCTTTTGCGATGTGTTCGGACGCCAGAAGAACACGTCCATTCCGGCGGAGGAGCTGCGGCGGGCGTTTACGCACGGCGTGGCATTTGACGCATCGGCCATCACCGGTTTCGGCGATGAGTCGCGTTCGGACCTGATCCTTCATCCGGAACCGGACACGCTGACTCCGCTGCCTTGGAGACCGGAGCACGGACGGGTTGTGAGGATGTTCTGCAACATCACTTATCCCGACGGAACCCCCTTTGAATGTGATACCAGACGTGTTTTAAAAGAAGCGGTCGCGGATGCGGCCAAGGAAGGTTTCTCGTTTCGGTTCGGCGCGGAGCAGGAGTTTTATCTGTTTGAATTGGATGAAAAGGGTCACAGAACCTCGATTCCGTATGATCAGGCAGGATATATGGACATTGCGCCCGAGGACCGCGGCGAAAACATCCGCCGTGAGATCTGCCTCACCCTCGAGCAGATGGGTATCAGTCCGGAGAGCTCCCACCATGAGGAAGGCCCCGGCCAGAATGAAATCGATTTCCATTATTCGGACGCTCTGACGGCGGCCGATCAGGCGATGACGTTCCAGACCGTTGTCCGCACGATTGCGGCGCGGAACGGGCTGTATGCGGATTTCTCGCCGAAGCCGATTCCGGATATGCCCGGCAACGGCTTCCATATCAATATTTCCGTTGATCCGCAGGACGACAAGACGTTTGAAGGAATGATCGCCGGAGTTTTGGAACGGACCGAGGAAATTACGGCATTTCTGAATCCGACCGAGGATTCCTACCGCCGTCTCGGACTCCGCAAGGCGCCCGGATACATCTCGTGGTCTCATGAGAACCGCTCCCAGCTTGTGCGTATCCCTGCCGTAACCGGAGGATCCCGCAGAATGGAGCTTCGGTCCGCCGATCCGACTGCCAACCCGTACCTCGTATTTGCCTTATTGATCCATGCGGCAACGGATGCGATCAAAAAAGGCACGAAACTTTGCGATCCCGCGGCCATCAATTTGTTCCGCGCAGAAGAGGCCGAGCTTGCGGGGCTTAAGAAGCTTCCCGAAAGCCTGGCGAAAGCGAAGGCGATTGCCGCGGCGAGCGAATTTGTCCGGGCCAATCTGCCGGAAGAGGTCGTACGGATCTATTGTAAGAACGAATAATAAATAACATATTACATTACGAAACCGAAGGAAGGGAGGATGCATTATGGGACTTGAAATCCGAGTTTACAGTGTCCTTCTCGTATCCTCTTCGGACAGCTTTGCGGAAACGATGCGTTCCATGCTTCCCGCAAACCGTTATGAGCCGGTGCATGCGGTCCGCTCGATCAGCGCGGCCAACCGTATGCTTGCGGAGCAGACCTTCGATTTCGTCATCATCAACGCTCCTCTTTTGGACGGAAGCGGCCTGCGTCTTTCCGTGGATGTGGCGGCCGAGAAGAACTCGATCCCGCTGCTTTTGGTGAAAAATGAGGACTACCCTGAGTTTTTTGAGCGCTCCGTCGTGCACGGAGTATATGTGCTTGCGAAACCGCTTTCCCGTGCGACGACCGCGGTTGCTCTAGCCTGGATGGCGGCATCCCGCGAACGCCTCCGCCTTTCCGAGAAGAAAGTGACGTCCTTTGAAGACAAGATGAAGGAAATCCGTCAGGTTAACAGAGCCAAATGGCTTTTAATCAGCGAACTGAACATGTCCGAGCCCGAAGCGCACCGCTACATCGAGAAACAGGCAATGGACCGCTGTGTGCCGCGGCTTCAGATCGCGGACGAGATCATCCGGATGTATTCGTCGTAAAGGAACAAGAATTGAGAGATACCCCGCATGCGGAAACGTATGCGGGGTTTTATGTAAAACATGAAATTAATGAAATCCGCGCGCCCCAGAAATAATTGAAATCGGATAAGATATTGAAAAAATCTGCCCGCTGTGGTAATCTTCATTATAGGCTTTGACTGCCTATGGGGGAAACGAGACGGGGCAAATTCGCGGAAACGCGGAGACGCAAAACTTGGAGTCTAACGCGGCAAATTGGATTGAAACACCTTATTCCGCTATGATAGTTCGGTTGCAATACGCTTGTTGTTGCAGCCGATTTTTGTGTTTTCGGGGTATCCGCCGGACGGCAGAAGGGGTCTTCCTGCAGCTTTCTTACAAATGTGAGGGGGAAAGCTGACAAAGTAACAAAGGAGAGAAGAAAATGAAAACACCGAATCAACGTACGGCTTTCGTTTTCGGAAAACGCATTGCAGCGGTATTGCTCTGTCTGGCAATGGTATTTTCCGTAATCGGACCGTGGAAGGCGAAAGCGGCAAGCGGCAACAAACGCCATATCGTGCTCGTATTGGATATTGCAGGTGCATCCGATTTCTACAACACCGATATGACCGTGCTGCTGTACTCGGCATCATCGCCGATGGCACAGGTAAAGGAGGCTGCACTGAAATTTGCCGATTCATTAGAGACTGCAGCGGATGATGTGTATGTTTCTATTATTGCGTATGCTGACAATGCGCGGCTGGTTTGCGATTTTACCAATGATTACGATGCTTTGAAGACGAAAATCACCGGCATCTACCAGAATACCGGCTGCAGAAATATGACCGAAGCACTTGAGCTTGCCAAAGGGCAGCTTGACAGTGTGGCTTCCGAAAACTCGATCAAGTCGGTCATCCTTGTTTCGCCCGGATTGATTGACGAAGGCGAGCATACGAGCAGCGGTCATTGGAGCAGATTCAGCACGGGCGGAAGGTGGATGAATGCTCAGACCGCAATCCGGTTTGTGGATTACTCGAATGTTGCATATGAACGCGCGGAAGAAATCAAAGCCGGCGGAACGAAGATATACGGCATCGGCGTGATGCAGATGATGGATAATTGTCCCGATTCCGTGAAGGATGCGGCGCAGCTGTTCCAGGATGTATTGCGGGATATTTCAAGTGAAGGATGTTATTATCCGGTTTATGATATCAATGATTTCGTGTTTATGTTCGGACAGATGACGCAGGGTATTGTCTCGGGAAGCGCCGGAAACTTCAATTATGCGTCTATGAACGGCGGCGATGCCACGGGCAAATACTATTTTGAAGACAATTACTTTACAACAACTGCAACGAAATACAATCCGAGTCTTGCAACAATGTCGATGTGCTTGGCAATGTCGGCGTTTGCTTCTCAGGATTCAAAAAGAACATCCGCTTATCAAAACATTGAGAAACTTCTTGATGAATGCGGATTTGAGCCTGTTGTGCCGAACAATGATTACAATATTGAGCCCAATGTTGATACGATGGGTGTAATTGTTTCACACAGAAACATTGTAACCAGTGAGGGTGAATTTACGTTGATTGTACTGGTGACAAGAGGCGCAGGATACGGAAATGAGTGGGCCGGCAACTTTAAGGTCGGATCATCGGGCAATCATGACGGATTTACAAAAGCGAAAAATGTTGCCAAGAAAGCACTTAATGATTATATAGCCGCACACGAAAAGGACTTCAGAAGCGAAGTAAAGCTTTGGATGACCGGCTACAGCCGCGCGGCAGCGACGGTTAATCTTTTGGGTGGTGAAATCACCTCTTCCGGAAAAATCGGAACAAACAATCAGATTTCGGTCAGCAAAGACGGAATCTATGTATATTGTTTTGAACCCCCGATGGGATTAAGCAACACGAGCGTTCCCCGGGATTTGGCGCATTCATATACCAATATACATAACATTTTAAACCCGAATGATTTCGTACCGAAGGTAGCAATGTCGCAGTGGGGATTCACCCGCTACGGAGTGGATGAGGCCGTCATTCCAACGATGGGAAAAGATGCAGATTATATCAGCAAAGCAAACAAAATGATGTCGTACTACGGAGCTATCGGCGGATCGGTAATCAACGAGTCCATTGCATTTTTCTCAGATTATACGAGTCATCAGGACAAGGTGTTCGCAGGAATTGTTGAGAAAGCAAAGGAACTGCATGTTAAGAAGGTTTTCGGAGACAAAAAGAAGCAGGAAGTCCGTGATGCATGGGACGATCCGAACGGAGCATATCAAAAACAGCTTTCAGCTGATTATTACAGCGGAAAAACAACCTCTAAAGTTGATAAAATCGAAGTTGACTTCAGGGAATGCCCGGGTTACGGCATGTTTTCCAATGCGTATGATTATTATAAGGGCTTGACGAAACTTCGTATAATCGCTGCGCCCAAGGTATCTAAAATCGATTTGTTCCATCTGAGAAGTTATGCGAGTGATCTCACGACATTTAAGGGCCTTTTCAGTGCTCAGGATTTTAATAACTATACACCGGATTATTCGGTTACACAGTCGAAGGCTCTTGAGACTTTGTTGTCACAGCTTACGATAAGGCTGAACGGGAGAAGCAACTATTATAACCAGATGCAGCCCGGCGTGACCGGAATGCTTCGTGAGTTTTATAAGAAGGGCGGAGGATTGTCGGGAATTAACTTCGGAGCCATAGAATGGGATAAGATACTCACCGACGGAAAGATTAAATGGATCGGATTCCAGTTGGCAATGGGCATGAGAATTGATAATGATGCTGAAAAAATCTATGACAATCTGGTTGAGTACCTTAAGAATAAAGGGGTTGACATTAATACCGCGCTGAGTCAAAGCGAACGGGACAGCCTTAAGTCAACCGTTAAGTTAGTTGTGAGTGCAGCAGCGGACATGGTAGGAGACAAAGATGTTTCCGATAAACTTCTTTCGGTGATTGCTTACTATGATTTGATTCCCATGGCGCATTATCCGGAACTCTGCTGGTCATGGCTTCAGAGCAAGGACAGCAATTATTCCGGAAGCAACACGAAAAAGTATTCCCCTACCGTATCCAGAATCATCTATATCAACTGTCCTGTAGATGTTGTCGTAAAGGACAGCAACGGAGTGATAGTCGCGTCGCTTGTCAACGAGATTGTGCAGGAAACCGAAGGATACGTATTGTGCGGCGTTACGTCCGACGGTGCGAAGAAGTTTTATCTGCCGACCAATGAGGCGTACACGGTTACGATCACGGCAAGGGAAGACTGCACGATGAGTTTCTCCGTCAACGAGACGGACGCAGATGATGTTTGCGAGTACATCGAGAACTACTACGATATTGAGATGAAGAAGGGCGAGACCGTTACGGTTGACCTTCCTCAGGAATTCTTCGAAGATGAAGACGGTGTCGTTACCATCGTTGAAGCAGATAATACGCTCAAGACGAAGCAGGGACCGGTTGAACCTGATGTTATCCTTCGCGGCGAGAACGCAGCCGAGTCGGTTTATACCGTAACTGCGGAAAATGACAATACATCCGGCGGAATCTGCTACGGCGGCGGAGAATACCTGCTCGGCGCATATGCAAAGGTTATCGCAGCGGAATATGAGGATTGCTCGTTCATCGGCTGGTTTGAGGATAACGAGCTTGTTTCCGAGGAGCGCGAATACCGCTTCCGCGTTACGGGCAACCGTGAGCTTCATGCCCGTTTCGACGGCGAGACCGCATACGGACGCAACGGAATCTTTACGGCAACGGTTGTTGCGGACGAAGGCGGCATAATCCTTTCAGAGGATGAGGTTCTCGCTCTGGATAATTATCCGTTCGAAGTAACCGCAGCAGCAGAAGAAGGATTTGTCTTCGACGGTTGGGAAGCGGACGGAAACGGCTTTATCGCAGATCCGAACAGCGCGGCAACGGAAGTAAAACTGATTGATGAGGATGTTACGCTGACGGCGAAATTTAAGAAGGATCCGAACGCAGGACCCACGGAGCCGACGGAACCCACGGAGCCTACTGAGCCCACGGAGCCGACGGAACCCACAGAGCCGACGGAACCCACTGAGCCTACTGAGCCCACGGAGCCGACCGAGCCGACCGAACCTACGGAGCCCACGTATCTTGACGGTGTCAGCATCACCTACAGAACGGATACCACCTGGACGGGCGGATACAACGGAAGCTTCACGATCACCAATAATACCGGACGCGAGATTAACGACTGGAGCATGATATTTGACCTGGATGCGTCGATCGCAGGCTTCTGGAGCGCGGAAATCATCAAGTCTGAGAACGGCAAGTACACTGTTAAGAACGGCGGATGGAACAGCAGAATTGCTCCGGGACAGTCGATTACACTCGGATTTACCGTTACGGGATTTACCGTGGTAACGCCGAAGAACATGCGTCTCAGCGAGCAGCAGGTTCAGATGGCGTCTGCAGCACCTTCCAACGCAGAGTTTAAGATAACGTCTTCCTGGAACGGCGGCTGTGTCGGCGAGCTGGTCATCACCAATACGTCGAACACCGTTTTGAAGGACTGGAGCGTTTCCTTTACCTGCACCGGCCAGGTGAACAGCATCTGGAACGGCCGGATCCGTTCGAAGAACGGAACGACCTATGTTGTAAAAGATGACGGCAGCCATCCGCAGATTGCACCCGGCGCGACGATCCGCATCGGAATGAATCTTGCGGCGAACGGTGCAGATGCTTATCCGAAGAACATTTCGGTGTCCGGAAACTAAGCGGATTATCTTGGGGATTTCCCGAAACCAAGGCATTGGCTTAACGGCAAATGCGACCCCCAAAAACTCAGGGAGGAGTCTTTAACGGCTTCTCCCTTTTTTTGCGCAGAAGACAATCGCGGTATCCTGCGAGGCCGGTTCCGGCACCCGGTGCACCCCGAGCCGCGAAAGGCGTAAATAGATTTTACGAAAGGGCTTCCCTTTTTGAAATCGTTATGCTATAATAATCAAACATTTATGTACAAAACTGTGTGAGGTGGAAAAACGTGAAAAAACAGCGCCCTGTATGGGCTATTTGTTTTGGACTGGCGCTTACGGCATTTACGACTTATGTAATGCTCGATGTGTTTGTGATTAAGCGTCCGATGCAGACGAACGCAACGGAAATCAATCTGGCAATGTTCGACCTGACGCCGACCCCGGAACCCACTCCGGTACCGCCGACGCCCACTCCGGAGATTTCACCGGATGTTACGCCGACTCCGGGACCGACGAGCACGCCGACCCCGACGCCTACGCCGTCGTATTTTTCGGAGCAGGTGATTTCGACCGATACGTTCTATTCGAATGATCATCTTTCGATTACGATTTCGGAATACCGCGAGCATGATACGCAGATTCATGTCGCGGAAGTCCGCGTAAGCTCGGCAAAGTACCTGCTGACCGCATTTGCCAACGATACGTACGGCCGCAACATCTATCAGAAACCGTCGGAAACCGGCAAGCGTGTCGGCGCGGTTTTCCAGATAAACGGCGACAATTACGGCTCCCGTGAGGGCGGATACGTTATCCGTAACGGCGTGCTGTACCGTAAGAAGGGCAACAGCAACAAGAAAATGGACGTTCTGTGCATCATGCCGGACGGCGATTTCTACTTTACGCACTCCAATAAGGAGACCGCGCAGCAGCTGATGGACAAAGGCGCATGGCAGGCGTTTACGTTCGGACCGGTTCTCGTGGATAACGGCGAGATCAAGGTCGGCGTAAAGGACGAAGTAGACCTTTGCTATGTAACCAACCCCCGTACGGCAATCGGCATGATCGAACCGCTTCACTATCTGTTCGTAGTGGCGGACGGCCGGACTGCCAAGAGTCACGGACTGTCGATCTACCAGGTGGCGGATTTCATGCTTCGTCAGGGCTGTACCAAAGTGTATAACCTCGACGGCGGCGGATCGTCCACGATGGTATTCCAGGACAAGGTCGTAAATTTCCCGACCTCGGACGGACCTTATTTGGAAAGGGGAGTGTCGGACATTGTCTACTTGCGATAGGATTTTCCGGATCCACTGGAAGATTTTTCTGGGGGTAACCGTTTTCGTCGGGATTTTCTCGGCAATTTATGAATATCATGCACACGGCGTGCGTTCCAAGCCGATGATCTTCGCGTTTATGTACCCGCTTCTGATGGGGATGATTCCGATCATCGCGCTCGCATACCTGCAGCCGATGAAGAAGATTCAATACGCGGGGCTGATCCGTGCGGGAATCAACCTGTTTTATTCGGGAATCGCCACGCTGACGCTCGGGTCGATCTCTTCGGGCGTTGTTGAGATTTACGGAACGACCAATCATCTGATCAAGTATTTCTATATCTTCGGATGCCCGCTCCTACTGGCGGGGCTTGTCCTGACCGCGATCGCGCTTGTCCGTAACGTTAACCGGGTCAACCGGGAAGACGATGTCGACGGTGAGATTGAGGACGTTGAGGTGACCGATTACCTGTAGACAGGCCGGAAGGCTTGAAATAAAGCGCGCAGAGCGCGGCGGGCCGGAGAAGGACCGCAAAAGGAGGAAAGTATGCAGGAAGTATATGATTTTTTGAAGGCGTGCGGGACCTATTATCTCGCAACGGTTGAAGGGGATCAGCCGAGAGTTCGTCCGTTCGGGACGGTTCTTCTGTTTGAGGGTCGCCTGTACATCCAGACCGGTAAGATCAAGCCGGTATCCAAGCAGCTTCATGAAAATCCGAAGGCTGAGATCTGCGGATTCATGAACGGACAGTGGATCCGCGTTGCCGGAGAGCTGATCGCCGACGAGCGCAGAGAGGCCAAGAAGGCCATGCTCGACGCGTATCCGCAGCTTCGCGGCATGTACAATGAAGACGACGGAAACACCGAAGTGTTCTACTTTAACGGCGGAACGGCGACCTTCGCTTCCTTCGGCGGAGCACCGAAAGTAATCGAGTTTTAAAGAACCCGGGGAATCCTTCAGCAAGGGTTCCCTGTTTTTTGCGCGTAATATAACGGCCTCGGGCCGGCAAAGGAGAATACCATGATCAATCCGATTACGAAAGCCGATTATCCGGATCCCGACGTGATCCGGGTCGGCGACACATTTTACATGATCAGTACGACGATGTATTTCTTCCCGGGCGGGGAAATCCTGCGTTCGTACGATCTGGTGCACTGGGAAATTGCGGCGCGGATATTCGATTCCATCGACGGAACGGACGCGGAGCATCTTATAAACGGGGCAAATGCCTACGGCAAAGGGATGTGGGCCGCATCGCTCCGCTACCGTAACGGCACATTTTACATCCTGTTCGTAAGCCACGGGCAGGAAGATACACACCTTTTTACGGCAGCCGCCGTGGAAGGACCGTGGGAACATAAGCGGATCAAAGGATATTTTCATGACGCGTCGCTTCTTTTTGATGACGACGGGCGCATATTCCTGACGTCCGGCAACATGCAGATTCACCTGACCGAGCTTTCCGAGGACCTTTCCGGACCGAAACCGGGCGGAATTGACACCGTCATCATAAAAGACAATCCGGAGAAGGTGTTCCTCGGCTATGAGGGCTCGCATTTTTATAAGATCAACGGCCGCTATTACATCACGCTGATCCACTGGCCGAAGGCGGTTTCGAGGCGGACGGAAGCGGTATTTGTCGCTGACCGCGTTGAGGGACCGTATATCGGCAGGGATGTCTGCTCCGATGACATGGGTTACCATGGGCAGGGCATCGCGCAGGGCGGCATCGTGGATACTCCGGACGGACAGTGGTATTCGATCATGTTCCGTGATTCCGGCGCGGTCGGCCGTGTTCCGGCACTCGTTCCGGTACGTTTCCGAAGCGCTTGCGAGGGGCTTTTCACGGACGGATTGACCGGCGAAAGCCGCGAGTTTACGGGAAGCGACAACAGCGTGCCGTTCCCCGAATTCGGTGATAACGGTCTGATTCCCGAGACGTTTGAAACGCCCGACCTGCGGCCGGGCTATGAATATGAGCCGCTGTTTACATCCGATGACTTCGCCTATACCGGAGAGGCGCGGCCGAAACTGAAGCCGCAGTGGCAGTGGAACCACATTCCGGACAATACGAACTGGCGGATTGCCCGTACCGACGGGTTCTCAGTCAGGACCGGACGCACGGATGTGAATCTCGTTCATGCGGCAAATGTGCTGACGCAGCGCATGCGTTACCCGAAATGCGCGGCCGAGGTAACGGTTGACGCGTCGTTTATCAAGGACGGCGACTTTGCCGGACTGTGCGTGCACCAGGGATGCTACGGAATGATCGCGGTGACGAAGGAAGCAGGCGGTTACGAACTGGTACGGCTTGTAAGACTTCAGCCGGCGCAGGGCTTCGGCATCGGCAGCAATGATAACGATCCGGGCGTGATCACCGACCGGATCCCGATAGACGGACCGGCTGTGAAGCTCCGTCTGGAGGCGGATTTTACCGATATGGCGGATACGGCAGGGTTTTTCTATGAGAAGAACGGAGCTTTCGTTCCGCTTGGTTCGGAGCATAAGTTGGCGTTCAGGCTGGATCATTTTACCGGAGCACGGTTCGGGCTGGCGTATTTTTCGCAGAAGGAAGCCGGAGGAACCGTCATATTCAAACAATTCCGGTACGAGTAAGAGCGCAGCGCGGCGGCCTCATTCCGCTGAGGGATGAGAGGCGCCTTAAGCGGAACGATAATTAAAACGGGAGTGAAACCGAAATGGAGCTTTGGGACGCATATGATGCCGATTTGAAAAAGATTGAGGGCGTTACGCTCATACGGGGCGAAGAAGCGCAGATAAAGCCGGGAGTGTACCATCTCGTCGTGGACATTCTGGTGCGCCATAAGGACGGAACGTACCTGATCACGCAGCGTGACGCACGCAAGCACTACCCTCTTATGTGGGAAGCTTCGGCAGGCGGTTCGGCCCTTCAGGGCGAGTCGCCGCTTCAAGCCGCAATCCGGGAACTTCGGGAGGAAACGGGGATCATTTCCGAAATGCTCGAAGAACTCGGAACGGTTGTTAAGCCGGAAAACCACTCGGTTTATGTTTGTTACCTTTGCGAAACGGATTGGGATAAGGACGCAATCATCTTACAGGAAGGCGAAACGATCGCATTTTCCTGGGTGAGCCGCGAGAAACTGCTCTCCATGAGCCCGGACGAGCTGCTGACCTACCGTGTGCAGAAGTTTGTGCCGGAACTGCGGGGGTAGGCGATTCCCGTCCCCTCTTGACATTTTCCCCATTATTCGCTAAACTGAACGCAGAGTTACGTATACTTGATAACAGGTACGGAAACAGGAGGATTTTTATGAAGACGAAACATATTAAGACGGTTAAGACCCGTAATCTTTGCGAGAGCGCAAAGAAGGGCGGCTGCGGTGAGTGCCAGACTTCCTGCCAGTCCGCATGTAAGACGAGCTGCGGTATTGCAAACCAGAAGTGCGAGAAGAGCAGCAACTAATTGAAGAGTAAGTCTTTACAGGTAAAAATATCGCCCCTGAGGGCGATATTTTTTTCGGGATCAAAAGGACAGCGCCGGGGAAAGGATGTTCCGAAGGAAAAACCTTACGGCTCCTGGAACGCTGCGCCATGACGGTTAGGAGGAATCTTTTTTGATACATCAATATAAACTCGGCGGGCACGACATCATCATCGACGTCTGCTCGGGAGCAATTCACGAAACGGACGACGTAACCTATGATCTGATCGCGAAGTTCGAGACGGCGGACAAGGACGAGCTGATTGCGGAACTTTCCGAAAAATACAATCTTCCTTCGGACGAGATCGCGGAAATCTATGACGACGTGCAGGAACTGAAAGACGACGGACAGCTTTTCGCACCGGACACATTTGCCCCGATGGCTGGCGAGCTGAAGGCAAGGACGAGCGGCGTCATCAAGGCTTTGTGCCTGCATGTCGCGCATACGTGCAACCTGAACTGCTCGTATTGTTTCGCAAGCCAGGGACGGTTCCACGGCGACCGCGCGCTGATGAGCTTTGAGACCGGAAAGCGCGCAATCGATTTCCTCGTGGAGAACTCCGGCACGAGACGCAACCTCGAGGTGGACTTCTTCGGCGGCGAGCCGCTCATGAACTGGGACGTTGTAAAGCAGATCGTGGCGTACGCGAGAAGCATCGAGAAGGAGAAGAAGAAAAACTTCCGCTTCACGCTCACCACGAACGGAATTCTGATTGACGACGAAGTCATCGAATTTGCCAATAAGGAGATGCACAACGTCGTATTGAGCTTGGACGGGCGCAGGGAAGTGCACGACCGCTTCCGTAAGGATTATGCGGGCAGGGGAAGCTACGACATTATCGTTCCGAAGTTTCAGAAGCTTGTTGAGTCACGCGGCGGAAAAGGACACTACATCCGCGGCACGTTCACGCACGCCAATCCGGACTTCCTTGAGGACATCAAGACGATGCTCGATCTCGGCTTCACCGAGTTGAGCATGGAGCCTGTCGTATGCGCACCCGGAGATCCGATGGCGCTTACCGAGGAGGACAAGGCAATCGTCTTGGACCAGTACGAGAAGCTTGCCGAACTGATGCTTGAAAGGGCCAAGGAAGGACGGCCGTTCACATTTTACCACTACATGATCGATCTTGAGGGCGGGCCCTGCATCTATAAGAGAATCAGCGGCTGCGGTTCGGGAACGGAATACATGGCGGTTACGCCGTGGGGCGACCTGTATCCGTGCCACCAGTTCGTCGGCGAGGAAGCGTTTAAGCTCGGCGATATCTTTACGGGCGTGACCAATAAGGAGAAGCAGGACGATTTCATGGCGTGCAACGTTTACGCAAGAGAAGAGTGCCGCGATTGCTGGGCAAGGCTTTTCTGCGCGGGCGGATGTGCGGCCAATGCGTATCATGCGACCGGCTCCGTGCGCGGCGTATACGCGTACGGGTGCGATTTGTTTAAGAAGAGGCTCGAATGCGCAATCATGGTGAAGATCGCGGAACAGGAAGAGGAATAAGCAGCAGGGGTTTACCGGTGTCCGCGCAGGCACGGAGCCGGGGTGGGGATATGCCTGCAGAGGAGAAGGATATATGAATACGCCGATTTATGACTTTGTTGAGGCTTACAAGGAGAGCAATCCCGTCAGACTTCATATGCCGGGGCATAAGGGCGTGCCCGGACCGCTCGGCGTTGAGCCGTCCGACATTACCGAGATTGACGGCGCGGACGTACTTTCAGCGGCTTGCGGAATTATCGCGGAAAGCGAGGCCAATGCCGGCGAACTGTTCGGCTGCCGTTCGTTTTATTCGACCGAAGGGTCTTCGCTCTGTATCCGGACGATGGTATTTCTCTTAAAGAAACTTGCCCTTCATAACGGCATGAAGCCGTTCATCCTTGCGGCAAGAAACGTGCATCGTTCCTTTGTCGACGCGGTGGCGCTTCTTGATGTGGACGTCGAATGGATCATGCCCCGTGCGGAGGACTCGTTTGAGAGCTGCAGCATTACCGGCGAAGAACTGGGAGAGATTATTGACAGCTACCGCGCGCAGGGAAGAATGCCCTCGGCGGTTTATGTGACGAGCCCGGATTATCTCGGAAACATTGCCGACATTTCCGCGCTTGCGGAAGCATGCCACAGCAGAAAATGCCTGCTCATGGTGGACAATGCCCACGGCGCGTATCTTCGGTTCCTTGCGGAATCCGCGCATCCGATCGACCTCGGCGCCGACGTATGCTGCGATTCGGCGCATAAGACGCTTCCGGTACTGACGGGAGGCGCGTATCTGCACATCTCCCGCGGCGTCGATCCGTTCTTAATGGATTATGTCGGCAGGGCGATGGCGCTGTTTTCGACGACGAGCCCGTCGTACCTGATCCTGCAGTCACTCGATCTGTGCAACGCTTATCTGGCGGAGCACGGCTCGGTATTCGAGCAGGCGGCTGTCCGTACGGACAAGCTCCGAGCGGCGTTGATGGTTGCCGGATACAAGACGGTCGGAAACGAGCGGCTTAAGCTTACTTTACGGGCAGGCGAGGCATTTGCCGACGGCGAATGGCTTGCGGAACAGCTCAGCTCGAACGGGATCACCGTAGAATACTATGATTATAAACACGTTGTGATGATGTTCTCGCCGCAGACGAGAGAGGAGGAGTTCGAGAAGGTTCGTGAGACGCTGATCGATCTTGCGGGCAAGCTCCCCGGAAAGCCCGACGAAGAGTTAACGGCGCCCGAGGACAGGACGATCCGTATGGATGCACCCGCGAGGGCCCTGACGCCTGCGGAAGCGATCCTTATGGAAAGCGAATACGTAAGCGCGCGCGACTGCGCAGGCCGCATTCTTGCGGAGCCGCTTGTGAGCATGCCGCCGTGCGTTCCCGTATACATGTGCGGCGAAGTTCTTGACGCGGAAGCCGTAAAATACATCCGCGGAAGCGTCCGCGTGGTTGTTCGAAAATAAATCAAATCAAACGATTTTTTAATCTTTCCTTAATCTTTCCCACATTGTCATTTCATCTTGCCTTGGTAACATAAAGCCATCGAAAGCACATATGAAGTGCAGGAAAGAAAGGAAACAGGATCATGAATATGACGAAAGAAGAAAAGATTACAAAGATTTGTGAAAAGGTTATGGTAACGAGAGAAGAAGCCGAGGCGGCACTCAACGCCTGCGGCGAGGATATCCTCGATGCCGTATTGTATCTGGAAGCAAGCGGACGTCTCCGCAACCGCAAGGGAGTCGCATTTACCGAGGAATATTCGGAAGAGCCGGTAAAGGGCGAGCCCGTAAAGCAGGCACGCAAGAGTGAGTCGTTCGGCGAAGCGCTCGGCAAATTCTTCGGATTTGTCGTAAAGCTGATCAAGGCCGGTTGTGAGAACTGCCTCGACATTGAACGTCACGGCGAGTCGATCCTCCGGATCCCGCTGATCATCCCCGCGCTGCTATTTTTCCCTTGCTTCTGGCTGGAAGCAATCCTCCTGGTTGTCGGTTTGTTCTGTGAGTGCCACTACTCCTTCAGCGGACCGGCGTTCAACAAAGACAATAAACTGAACCGCGCTGCAAGAAAGGCTTCCGAGCAGGCGGAAAAGTGGAAAGAAGATTTTAACCGCGGTTTCGAAAATTACGACGACATGCAGTAAGTGAGAAAAAGGCCGGGTCGCACCAGTCCCGGCCTCTTTCGTACCGAAGCAGCGGTAGAACGGAAGGAATAAAGTATGGCAGTACGCGTATTGATCGTGGAAGATGAAGAGCAGATCGCCCGTTTTACGGAGCTGGAGCTCAAACACGAGGGCTATGAAGTTGCAAAGGCGGCAGACGGAAGGACAGGACTTTCCATGGCGGAAGAGGGCGGATTCGATATCATTCTGCTTGATATCATGCTTCCGGGCTTAAATGGGCTCGAAGTACTCCGCAGGCTCAGAAAAACGTCGGAGGTTCCGGTAATCCTTCTCACGGCGAGAGACGCCGTTATGGATAAAGTGTCGGGGCTGGATTCGGGTGCAGACGACTACGTAACGAAACCGTTCGCAATTGAGGAACTGCTGGCACGCATCCGTGTGGCGCTGAAGAAGAAATCTTCGGCCAAGCCGGCGGAGGAGGAATCGTGCCTTACTTACGGCAAACTAAAGGTAAATCCGACCGCTTACAGCGTTACTTATGACGGCACTTCGATTGAATTGTCGAAGCGTGAGTTTGACCTTCTTACCATCCTTCTTCAGAACCGGAATATCGTCCTTTCCCGCGACACGCTTCTCGGGAAGGTGTGCGGTTATGACTATTTCGGTGAGACCAACGTAATAGACGTATATGTGCGCCACGTGCGCAGCAAGATCGACGAACCGTACGGGATTAACATGATCCAGACCGTGCGGGGCGTCGGGTATGTGATCAAAGACGAGTAAACGCGGTTATCCGCGTAAGGAGATAACTATGAACCAGGCGGAGCAGCAGGCAGCAAAGGAAAGAAAGAAAAAAATGCGTTCCACCGCAGGGAAGATCCATCGGCTTTTCCTCGGAAAGCTGTTTCTGATCTTCCTGTTAATGGATATGGTTCTCGGAGCGATCGGTTTCAGCGGACTGCTTTATATCGCCGAAACGGAGAGCCTCGGATCCTATTCGCTGAGGGATACGGATGTGAATTTCGACTGGTACGGGGACGAGTTCACCATACTGCTCACAAGAGGCGACCAAACCGGAATGTTCACGCCCTCAAGAGACGCGCAGCTTGTTATGCGCGGTCTCGGTTTCGGATTACTGGGAACGGAAGGGTTCCTTCTTCTTTGGGCATTTCTGTTCTACCGTTTCCCAATCCGAAGAAAGCTTCGTCCGCTTCGTGAAATGGCCGAGTCCGCGCAGATGCTGACCGGTTTTGATTGGGAGCGCGAGAAAATGGCCAACCTGACCTACGCAATCAGCCATATCGATGCGGAGTCAGGCGCGCCGAGACTGGAAACGCATGACAGCGAACTTCGCGGAATTGAAAATGCGATGAACGACCTTCTTGACAGGATGCGCGAATCGTACCGGGAGCAGACCCGCTTCGTCAGCGACGCGTCGCATGAACTTCGTACCCCGATTGCGGTAATCAAGGGTTATGCGGACATGCTTGACCGCTGGGGCAAGGAAGACGAGCAGGTACTGACCGAGGGCATTACCGCGATCAAAGCCGAGTCCGACCGCATGAACACGCTTGTGGAGCAGCTTCTGTTCCTGGCGCGCGGCGATTCCGGACGGCAGCACCTCACGATGGAGGAGATCAGCCTCTCCAACATCATGCAGGAAGTTTACGACGAATCCGTTATGATTGACACAAAGCATCAGTACGAGCTTCAGACGGAGCCGGGGGACATTGTATGTATCGGCGACTACGGAATGCTGAAGCAGGCGGTCCGGATCTTTGTGGACAATGCGGCCAAATACACCTCCGAAGGCGACACGATCAGCCTTCGCGTAGGCATCAACCGTGCGCGGCTCTGTCCGTACGTATCCGTTCAGGATAACGGCATCGGCATGAGCAGCGAGGACGTAAAACACATTTTTGAACGCTTCTATCGTTCCGATGTGGCACGAAACAGCAAGACCGGCGGAACCGGCCTGGGGCTTTCGATCGCCAAATGGATCATCGACCGCCACCGCGGAACGATCGAAGTCATCACAAGAGAAGAAATCGGCACCAGATTTACCGTATTCCTTCAGCCCGCGGCAACGGAAGCCGCGAAGGCGTGAGGTGGGGGAGATTGCATAATAAATAAGCCCGGCAGCAATGCCGGGCTTAATGTTTATTTCGAGCTCATCCGGTAATCGACGTTGATGACGCAGAAGTAATTCCGGCCGATCTTTTCGGTGACTTCATCCATAATTGTCTTTTTGATCTCGTCCGAACGGTCGGAAAGACGGAACGGAAGCACAATGTCGAAGATCAGGTTGGTGTGCGTCGGTCCGATCACAACACGGAAGTCGTGCATGGACAGTTCGGAATCGATTCCGGTAATGATTTCCTTCACCTGCGCCTTCAGCGCGTCCACATGCGGGTCGTTGGTTACGACCGGGTCCATATGGATCGTCGCAAGGCACGAAAGTTTGGTGCTGAGCGTATACTCGAGGTTGTCGACTACGTCGTGGATGGCGAGAATGTCGCCTTCCGCGGGAACTTCGGCGTGAAGCGAAATGATGCGCCGTCCGGGACCGTAATCATGAACGATCAGGTCATGGAGTCCGAGGATCGACGGGTCGAAGCCGGTGACGATGTCCTCAACGGACTTGACAAATTCGGGCTCCGGCGGTGCTCCGAGCAGCGGATCCACGGTTTCCTTGGCCGCCTTGAAGCCGGCGATCAGAATGAAGACTCCGACCAGGATACCGAACCAGCCGTCCAGCTTCCACATAAAGAAATGTTCTAAAAGCGTTGCGATCAGTACGGCAGTCGTCGCAAGACAGTCGCTTAAACTGTCGGCTGCCGTAGCGCGAAGCGTTGCCGAGTCGATCTTCTTTCCGATGCGGGAGTTGTAAAATGCCATGTAGCATTTGACGAGGATCGACGCGATCAGGATGATGAGTACGACCGGCGACCAGTTGGTTGCCGCAGGGTGCAGGATCTTGCCGACCGATTCTTTGATCAGCTCGTACGCCATAACGAGGATGACGCCCGAAATGATAAGTCCGGCAATGTACTCCACGCGCCCGTGCCCGTACGGATGCTCCGCGTCGGGCTTCTGCTCCGACAGGCGGAACGAAACAAGCGAAACAACCGAGGAACCGGCGTCCGAAAGGTTGTTGAACGCGTCCGCGGTAATCGCGATCGAGGAACTGATCAGCCCCGCCGCAAGCTTTCCCGCGAAGAGAACAAGGTTGAGGAAGATGCCGACCGCACCGCATAATTTGCCGTAAAAACTGCGTTTCCGGTCGTCGGAAAGCCGTTCCGGATGGAACAATCCGGCCAATAAAGTAATCATAATATGCCTCCGAAGCCACATCCCGTTATGCGGGATATGATGAGCGGGACCGGCTATAGGTCTGTCCGCGCTCCGTCATTGTAATCGTAAAACATTTTGTCGAGCAGGCGGTCGAGCTCCGCGGTCTTTCCGAACGCGGCCTTTAAAAGCGCACCCGAGTTCTTTAAAAGCAGGCGAAAGTAAAGCCAGTCGCCGAGGTCGTCGTATTTGCGGGTGGAATTCAGCAGATAATTGTGCTTCAAAACGCCGTATCGCTTCCCGACGGACTTGCCGTAACGCTTCAGCGCCTTCGCGGTCGCGACGTCCTCCATCGCCTTGATGTCCGTGAAGCCGCCGACAGCGAGGAACGTCTCCTTTTCCGCCCAGAAGATCCCGCAATAAAGCCCGGTCAGCGCGAACGAAGCCCGGCACATCAGGTCGTTCAGCCAAAGCGGGAACGAATACCGCTCAAACCGGAGCGGCGCGCCTCCGCCGATATAGCAGCCGGTCGCGAGAAGGTCTTTGATTTCGCGGAGCGTGCCTTTGGTCATCCGGTTGTCCGCGTCGATGGTCACGATGATGCGTCCCGTCGCGGCGATGATGCCGTCGTTTCGGACCTTCGCAATCGAACGTACCTCGTTTGAAACGGTTCTCGCGCCGCACGAAGCCGCAATCTCTTCGGTCCGGTCGGTGCAGCGGTTGCAGACGACGATGATTTCGGTTTCCTCCCCGGCGTACAAAGCCGCCCTGCGCACGGAGCGGATGCACCGCTTAATGTATTGCTCCTCGTTGTGGGCGGGAATAATGACGGAAAATGCAGGATTCATCACAGTCTCCTTTCGAACGGGCGTAGACTTAAGCCTGTTCGAATATCATAGCACATCTCAAATGTCATCTCAAGTGGAACAGGCAACTCGGGATTACGGTTGCCCTCGGCTAATTCATCTGGTATAATAAAAAAGGGATCCCGGACGGGATCCGACGGTAATAAAGGAAGGATTGTATGGAAAGATTTCGAGTATACGGAATGTCCTGTGCAGCATGCAGCGCCGCCGTGGAGCGAGCCGTTAAGAAAGTGCCCGGCGTCAGCGAGGTGACCGTAAGCCTGCTGACCGGAAGCATGACGGTGGAAGGAACGGCGGAGGCCGCAGCAATCGAAGCGGCCGTGAAAAAAGCCGGCTACGAAGCGGTGACGGAAGCCTCCCTGAAGGCAGCCGGACGCGCAGCGGAGTCGGGCAGTCGGGCAGCGGAAAGCACCGCAGGGATGCGCACCACCGGGGCGGAGCAAACCGCAGGAAAAGCCTGCTGCGATGCGGCTTCGGAAGCCTGTGAACTGCAGATCGGACAACCGGAAAACATAGAGAAGAGCGCTTCCCGCGGAAGCCGCACGGCAGGTGCCGGCAGGGCTTCGGACGATGACCCGCTTGCGGACCGCGAGACACCGGTTCTGAAGCGGAGATTGGTCATCTCGCTCGGCGCGCTGCTGCTTTTAATGTATATCGGAATGGGTCACGACATGCTCGGACTCCCGATCCCCGCTTTTTTAGAGGGCAGGGCGCGAGGAATTGCCGAGCTTGCGCTGTCGCTTTTTGTGATGGCCGTGAATCGCGCATTTTTCGTAAAAGGTTTTCGCGGCGCGATGCATCTCAGCCCGAATATGGATACGCTTGTTGCGATGGGTTCGTTCACCGCGTGGGCGTACAGCGTCGTTTTACTGTTCACCTCGGACAGCGAGGAGTGGTATTTTGAGTCGGCGGCGATGATTCTGACGCTCATCACGGTCGGGAAAATGCTCGAAGCACGCGCCAAAGGAAAGACGACCGACGCTTTAAGAAGCCTTCTCAAACTGGCGCCCAAGGAAGCGACGGTGCGCCGGAACGGCACGGAGATCGTGATCCCCGCGGATGAAGTTATCGTCGGAGACGTGTTCCTTGTGAAGCCGGGCGGGGGAATCCCCGTGGACGGCGTGGTAATCTCGGGAACGAGCGGCATCAACGAATCGGCGCTGACCGGCGAGAGTATGCCGGTTGTGAAGGAAGCGGGCAATCCGGTGCATGCGGCGACGATCAACGGAAACGGTTATCTCGAGTGCCGTGCGACATCGGTCGGGGAAGATACGACGTATGCAGCGATTGTCCGGCTTGTTTCGGACGCGGCGGCGACCAAGGCGCCGATCGCGAAGCTTGCCGACCGGGTGGCGGGCGTATTTGTCCCCGCGGTCATAGGGATTGCGATACTGACGTTTGTGATCCGGATCCTGCTCGGAAATCCGTTCCCGCAGGCAATCGCGAGTGCGATTTCGGTGCTTGTCATCAGCTGTCCGTGTGCGCTCGGGCTTGCAACGCCTGTTGCGATCATGGTCGGAAACGGAGTCGGCGCGCGGAACGGAATACTGTTCAAGTCGGCGGAAGCGCTTGAGCAGGCGGGACGCATCCGGAATATAATCTTAGATAAGACAGGGACGGTGACGACGGGCGTTCCGGTTGTGACGGGAATTGTGACGGCCAGAGGTCCGGTGAACACGACGACAGAGGCGGCCGGCATCCCGGCGAACGCTTTGGAAGGCGAGGCCGGCGGAAGCCCTGCAGACGCGGGAATCTTGCCCTCAGCCGTCACCGAAAATGAGCTGCTTGCCATGTCGGCAGCGCTTGAAAAGAAAAGCGGCCATCCGCTTGCGGAAGCGATTCTGAAAGCGGCCGGGGAACGCGGCATCAGCGTATCCAACGAAGCGGACGTATTTGCCGAAACGCCCGGCAAAGGGCTTTCCGGAAGGATTGACGGCCGGATGGTTTATGTCGGAAACGAAGCTTATATAAGAGCACTCGCGGACATCCCCGAAGCGCTGGCGGAAGCCGCAGTGAAGGCGTCCGGAGAAGGCAATACTCCGATTTTCGTGGCTGCGGAGCAGACCGCGGAAGGCTTGCGGAAGGCAGCGGAAACAGCAGGCGGCGCGGCCGTAGAACCCGCTGCGGACATCACGCGACCGGTATGTCTCGGCTGTATTTTCGCGGCGGACGAGATGAAGAAAGACAGCGCGAAAGCCGTGCAGTGCCTTAAGGAGATGGGGATCCGCGTGATCCTTTTAAGCGGCGACAATGCCCGGACCGCGGAGGCGGTCGGAAAGCGGCTCGGAGCGGACGAAATCTTCGCGGAGCAGCTGCCTTCGGACAAGGCGTCGGTGCTTGAGCGGTACGAGCATGCGGCGATGGTCGGCGACGGCATCAACGACGCGCCGGCGCTTGCGAAGGCAGACCTCGGAATGGCGATCGGTGCAGGTACCGAAGTGGCGATTGACGCCGCGGACGTCGTGCTGACCGGAAACAGCCTGTGGGATGCGGTCGACGCGATCCGGCTCGGACGGCGTACGCTGCGGACCGTCAAGCAGAATCTGTTCTGGGCATTTTTCTACAATGTCCTTTGTATCCCGCTCGCGGCGGGTGTGCTCACGGGGCTTACGGGTCTTACGATGAACCCGATGATCGCAGCGGCGGCAATGAGCCTTTCGAGCTTTTTCGTGGTAAGCAATGCGTTGCGGATCAGAATGTTCCGCAGAAAGGAGAGAGAAACGATGAAAACGGTGACGATGAAGATTGAGGGAATGATGTGCGAGCACTGCCAGGCACGCGTAAAGAGGTGCCTCGAGGCGGTTTCCGGAGTTGAGGGAGCGGAGGTCAGCCACAAGGCCGGAACGGCGGTTGTGACGCTCACGGATGACGTTAATCCGGACATCCTTAAGAAGGCGGTTGAAGATCAAGACTACAAAGTAGTCAGTATTTCATAAGAAACCGGAAAATGTGAACGGTTTTTTGCGAAAAAGTAACAAAAAGTTGAGAAAAGTACTTGAAAAAATCGGTATGGAAATGATACACTTATATTTATCATAAAATGATGCTTTTATGTGTTGTGAAACGCATGCAGACAGGGGAAACGTATGGGAGAAAGGACCGGTAGCGGGTTGTTCACGAGGCGGAAGCCGGGGAACAAACTGTTCGCTTTTTATGAGCAGATACAATCACAAGACCGGAATCCCGGGGACGTTTTACTGACCTGCAAACCGTATCGGAAGGCGGGGCTTACGAAAGACCTGGTAACGGAGATTTCGGGATTTAAGCAGAAGCCTTACAAGCTGCATGAGAATGCGGAACGTCTTTCCAAAGCATTACATGCGGGGCTTGATCAATACACCGATTTGACGGAGATGACGCAGAGGGGATATCTCCCCGGCGTAACAGCTCTCCACACGCTTCGATCGTTCGCGTGGACGGCGGGCGATTATAAAAAGCGGATCGGAATGGATTTGGATAATCTGTCCGAGAAGGAATTGGCGGCCGTAGTCGAATTTGTCAGCGACGTCGATTCCCTGAATTACCGGGGCGGATCGTTCTTCCCGGGGCTTTGCAGCTTTCCGGACAGGAACGTGCTTTTCGTTCCCGAACTGCTGATCCGCAAAGGGACGGCGCAGTATAAGCAATATGCGTATACCGCATCGCTGAACCGTCTTCAGAAAGACCTGATCCGGCTTAAGCCGGTTATGGAAGGAATTGCGGTGGCTCTCTTCGCCGGAGTCGTGAGTGAAGAGAACCGGAAGGTTTTCACCGCCGTGCTTGCAGCATGGTGTACGCTGGCAGCAGCGGCGCAGCAGCCGTTCCTGCTGACGGAAGGCCCGAAGCAATACCGCAAAAAGACTGCTCAAAAAAAGATTCCGGAACGCGCGTTGCCGGAAGCGGGGCCCGAACCGAACGGGCCGGTAATACCGAAAGAGGCGGTATTTGAAGCAGCTGAATTGGAATTTATTTCAAAACGACTAATAGAACTACAGGAGGATGAGATGGTGGCAAACAATGATCCCGGAAGAGAAAGAACGGTGGAAGAGCTGATTGCGGAATTGATGGGATCCGCACAGCCGCAGCCGAAGGCTCCCGAGCCCGCACCTGCACCGGCCCCGGTGGAACCGGAGTGGGAAGTGACCACGAACGAGCCGAAGAATGATATTGAACCGGAATGGGAGGTATCGTATGTAAATCCCGCCGCTTCCGCGCCTGAGAAACCCGCTGCACCGGCTCCCGCACCGATACCCGAGCCTGCCGCGGTTATACCCGAGCCCGCGCCGGCAGCACCCGAACCCGCACCGGCAGCACCGGTAGTTCCGGATCCGAACTATGTTCCCCCGGAACCGTCCTACTTCTTCAACCAGTCCATTCTGGATTCGCTGAATCCCGCACCGGTTGTTCCCGAGCCCGCACCCGCACCGGTTGAGCCCGAGCCTGCTGCAGAGCCCGCGCCGGTAGTTCCGGATCCGAACTATGTTCCTCCGGAACCGTCCTATTTCTTCAACCAGTCCATTCTGGAATCGCTGAATCCCGCACCGGTTGTTGTCGAGCCCGCACCTGCTCCGGTTGTTGAGGAGCCCGCTCCCGCACCGGTCGTTGAGCCCGAGCCTGTTCAGGCAGCTCCCGAACCCGAGCCGGTTCCCGAACCGGTTGCTGAGCCCGCACCCGCTCCGGCACCTGCGAAGCCCGTAAGCACGATCCCGGACATCGCTCCCGGCGTTGAGAAGCCGGCCGCTTCGACTTACGAAACGAACCAGGCTTCCAAGGAAGAGATCGACGAGCATGAGGCAGCCGTAAGACGCCGTATGCGTGAGATCCTCGAGCAGAACAAGCGGAAGCAGCAGGAGAAGGACGAAGTCCGCAGACAGATGGAAGAGCGTCGTCTCGAAGTTGCAAGAAGACAGGAACAGAGACGTCAGGAGATCCTTGCAAAGAGAAAGGCCGATTATGAGCGCCTTACCAACGAGCAGGAAGAACTCCGCAAGATCGTGGAAGAGAATAAGAACGCCCTTATGGGTGAGCGTAAGCGTAAGCGTATCGAGGCACAGCGCAGAATCGACGATATCGAGGATATCATCCTGAAGGAATATCTCGACCTGAAGCGCGGCACGAACGATTATCATACCGGACTTACTCAGGAACTGTAAGATTCCGTCACGAACGGATACCGATTCGCGTATAGGCGAAAGGAGGAACTGCACATGGGTTTATTGGATAAGATCATGAATTCTATCTTCAACGAGACCAAGAAGGTCGTTGACAACGCCCTTCCCGGCGGAAAGAAACCGGAAAGCACTCCCGCACAGCCGAAGCCCGCACAGCCGGTTCAGCAGACTGCGGCACCCGTGCCGGCTGCACCCGCAGCGGACCCGGACGCCGAGAGAATCTACGATGAAGACGGCGAGAGCTATGTATTCAACGATACGTTCAATCGCGACGCAGCATATTTCCGTACCATTCTGTTCAAGAATTTCGGAGATTACGGTATTGAGGAGAATGTTTCCGTCAGCCGTTTCGATCCGAGCGCGCATCCGAAGTGCACGCCCGTGACGTTCCTTCTTACGAAGGACGGACGCAAGTATGCATTTTTCGTAATGGCTTTGAACAAGACCAACGGAATGCCTTACCGCGGAGCGAAGAAGGTTCTCGATGCAGCAGGAATCCCGCACATTCACTGCATTTCCTGCTACAAGAACGAAGAGTCCTACGTTGTAAACCGTATTAAAACGATCCTGTAAGGGTCGACGCCGGAAAGCCGGCAGGAACAAGATGAAACAAGCAATTGCTTTTTCATAAAACATCGGATAGAGAAGAACGCATTTCAGATGCACCTGCAGGGGGCGCAGCATAACCCTTGTAAAGGTTTTGCAGGTAGCCGGTTATGTATCGCCCGGTATAGCAAATTTGCTATTTTAAAGCACTTCTTCTCTATCCATTTTTATGTCCAAAAACCGCAGGAGCGGAGTATGAAAGACTTGATGGAACTCGTCGGCGACCGAGAGGCGTGGGAGCAGTTTTACGACTATTGCGCCGCCAACGAACACAATACAAAGAAGGAATTGACGGCCCTGCGGCAGTTTATCGACTGCGGCGGGTATGCGTCGTGGGACGAGCGGTTCCGAAACGGTGAGCCTTTTCCGGACGCAGAGCGGACGGTTCTTAACAAAAAGGGTACCGCCAAGAAGCGCGTCGTTTATATGTTTCCGGGCGAAGCGGGGATACTTCTGAAGTTCTTTGCGGTCCGGCTGCACGGGTACGACGATATATTCCCGGACAACCTGTTCTCATTCCGCATCAACCGCGGCGTAAAGCGCGCGGTCGCGGACATCCTCGCGGTGCCCGATCTGTCGAATCGGTACGTTTATAAGCTCGACATCCACGACTATTTCAATTCGGTTGACGTGGAGCGGATCATCCCGCTTGCAAAGGACGTCCTCGGAGACGAGCAGCCGAGGTTCTTTGCCTTCCTGTGCGAATTCCTGCGGAATCCTTTCGTAACGGAGCAGGGTCGCCGGTTCGAAGAGCGCAAGGGAATCATGGCGGGCAATCCGCTGTCGTCTTTCCTCGCGAACCTGTACCTTGCCGAGATGGACAGGGCATTTGCCGAGCGGCAAATCCCATATGCGCGTTACTCGGACGATATCATCGTCTTCGGCCGGAGCCGCGAAGAGATCGATGCCTACCGCGACGAAATCCTCGGCTTCCTGGCGGCAAAGGACATGTCCGTTAACCCGAACAAGGTATTCTACGCGGAACCCGGGGAGGCGTGGGATTTTCTGGGGATTACTTATCAAAACGGGACCATCGATGTGGCGCGCGCTTCGGTGGAGAAGCTGAAGCATAAGATGAAAAGGAAGGCGCGTGCGCTGTACCGCTGGAAGGTGAAGAAGGGCGCGAGCGACGAAAAGGCGATCAGAGCGTTTATCCGCCATTTTAACCGCAAGTTGTTTGATAATCCGATGAAAAGCGAGCTGACGTGGTGCAGGTGGTTCTTCCCGGTGATCACGACCGACAAGAGCCTTAAGGAGCTGGATTCGTACATGATCGAGAACATCCGGTTCCTCGTGACCGGAAAGCACACGAAAGCCAATTACAACCTGCGTTACGAGACCATCAAGGGGTACGGTTTTAAGAGCCTCGTGCATGCTTATTACGAGACCGACCGGAGGGAGTAAGGCGGATGACTTGAGTGCAGCGGAGGAAATAAAGCCGGCCGCTGAAGGGAACGGTCGAAGGCGCCGGACGGCGAAACCTGCGGAACACGGTATTCCGTGCCGATTTGCAAAGAGAAGGCATTTGTGGTAAAATAATATGTCGGGGTGCGGCACGAACCGCATGCGCGATACGGAGGGTTTATGAAATACGATTTGATTATTGTCGGTGCCGGTCCGGCCGGTATCTTTACGGCAATCGAAATGATAAAGAAGGGCACGAAGAAAAAGATTCTCATGATCGAGAAAGGCAAGCCGATTGAGAAGAGAAGCTGCCCGAAGACCAAGACGGGGCGGTGCATGAACTGCAAGCCGTGCAATATTACGACGGGATTCTCGGGTGCGGGCGCATTTTCCGACGGAAAGCTTTCCTTAAGCTGTGAAGTCGGCGGAGACCTGCCGGAGCTGATCGGCGCGGATGTTGCGCAGTCTTTGATCGACTATACGGACTCGATTTATCTGGAGTTCGGCGCCGATACGCATGTGGAAGGCGTCAGCGAGCCGGAAAAGGTGAAGGAGATCCGCCGCCGAGCAATCCAGGCGGGACTTAAGCTGGTCGACTGCCCGATCCGCCATCTCGGAACCGAGCGGGCGCAGATTCTGTACGGAAGCCTTGAACTTTTCTTAAAAGAGCACGGCGTTGAGATGCTTTTCAACACGAACGTCGAGGACCTTGTGATCGAGGACCGGACCGTGAAGGGCGTTGTGATCAGCGACCGCGGCGAGAAGACCGTGATCGAGGGAACCGACGTCGTAGTGGCGACCGGCCGCAGAGGCGCGGAGTGGCTTGAGCAGCTGTGCGCACGGTATGAAATCGCCCACAAGCCCGGCACCGTTGATATCGGCGTGCGCGTCGAGGTCCGCAACGAGATCATGGAGGAAGTGAACAGCATCCTGTATGAATCCAAGCTCGTCGGGTATCCTTTGCCGTTTAAGAATAAAGTGCGGACGTTCTGCCAGAACCCGGGCGGATTTGTCAGCCAGGAGAATTACGACAACAACCTTGCCGTCGTGAACGGCCATTCGTATAAAGAACTGAAGTCCAATAACACGAACCTGTCCATCCTCTGTTCGCATAACTTTTCGGTTCCGTTTAACCAGCCGATCGCGTATGCGCAGAAGGTCGGCGAGCTTACGAACATGCTCGGAAACGGGCAGATCCTCGTGCAGCGCTACGGAGACATCCTGAACGGCAAGCGCACGTGGGACAAGGAACTCGCGCAGGGCAACGTGCATCCGACGCTTCCGGATGCGGTTGCGGGCGACATTACGGCCGCGATGCCGTACCGTGCGATGATGAACATCCTCGGATTTATCCGCGCGGTGGACCTCGTCGTGCCGGGATTTGCCGCGGAAGAGACGCTTCTTTATTCGCCGGAGCTCAAATTCTACTCGAACAAGGTTAAGATGGAGCCCGACCTGACGACAAGCATTAAAGGATTGTACTGTCTCGGAGATTCGTCCGGATGGACCAGAGGCCTTATGATGGCTTCGTCCATGGGCGTTCTGATGGGGCGCAGACTGGTATAAGAGATAAACGGGCGGCAGCCCGGCAGGCTGCGAAGACCGGACATCGGACCGGCGCATGCAGCGATGAAAAGGATTTTTATGAAACATTTATTCCGCAAACGAGCTCTTTCGCTTATGCTCGCGGCACTTTTCCTGGTAACGGAAATGTGCGGCGGCCGGTTTGCGTGCAAAACCGCCGAGGCGTCCGATTCGGAGACCAAGCAGATCCCGAAGATCGAATCGATCCTCGGAGGAGGACCCGCAATCAGCGGCAAAGCGGGAGTCGTTATGGAAGTGCATTCGAACGCGGTTCTGTTTGCAAAGAACGCGACCGAGTCCATGTCCCCGACGAGTCTCACGAAGCTTTTAACGGCGCTTCTCATTCTCGAGGACGGGCGCCTCACCGATACGGTCAACTGCTCCTACGCGTCGATCAACAGCATCGGTAAGAACGTTACCCGTGTCGGACTCGTTGTGAACGAGCGGATCGCGGCAATCGACCTTCTGAACGCTTCTCTCGTGGCATCCGCCGACGAGGCGACCTACGCGCTTGCAGAGCATGTGGGCGGCAGTATGAGGAAGTTCCTTAAGATGATGAACGAGCGCATGACGCAGCTCGGCGCGGTCAACTCGAACTTCACGAGCTGCACCGGAACGGGCGGCTCCAAGCAGTTAAGCTGCGCATACGATATTGGACTGGTGGCCTGCAAGCTCGGCACCAGAGCCGATTTTCTGCAGATTGCGGGCGCCAAATGGTACAAGATCCCGCAGTCCAACCTAAAAGAGGCGCGCACCATCGCGCAGACGCACAAGTTTATCCGTCAGACCATCAAATACGACTACGCGATCGCCGGCAAGTCGGGCGGCAAAGCCGAGGACGGAACCTATTCTCTCTGCACCTACGCCGAGAAAGACGGCATGCGCCTTGTGGCAATCGTGCTCGGCAGCGCGAGCGACGAGAGCGCTTACGACGACACGATCACGATGCTCAGCTACGCATTCGAGAACTACAAGAGCTACTCGATGAGAAACGCGGAGCGCATCGGCAATCCGAACTACGCGGGCTTCTTCGATGAGTGCCCGATGTTTACCGGCAAGGATTACTCGACGCTCTCCATCGCGTCGGGCGCGACGATCGTGGTTCCGCTGGACACCGACCTTACGAAGCTTGAGAAACGCGTGGAATATTCGATCCCCGAGGATTACGTGCATGGGGAAAATGTGATCGGCCAGCTGATCTATTCCTACAACGGAGCGCTTGTCGGGCGGACGGACATCATATACTACAACGAAGAATACCCGTTTTCCCAGAAGGATTTCGATGCGATATGGCCGAAGTTCCTGCTGCCGCCGTCCATGTTAAAGTCGACGGGCGGGGAGGGAACCGAATCGGTGATCCGGATCTCGGGCGAGAAGAAGGCTACGCCGACTCCGACGCCGCTTCCGAAGAGCATGGAGCGCTGGGAAGGGCAGAGCCGCAAGGAAGCCGGAACGCGCGCGGGAATCATCGGACTCGCGGTGTTTCTCGTGCTGCTGCTTGTGATTTACATTGTGGCGCCGATGATCGTGATGGCAAGAAAGCCGAAGAAGAATCTGAGAAGAAGATAAGACGGACGCCGGCATGAAGGCTGCGCGGCGTGAATAAGAGAATAAAATAATCCCGGGTTATGGATGACCATGACCCGGGATTTTATATTGCAGTGACTGGGTATAAGCCCCGTAAAACAGCTTGCCGGACGGAACAAGCCCCGTCAGCATTTACCGGCGCTTACTGCCCGTAATAAGCGTTCTTTCCGTGCTTTCTCAAATAGTGCTTGTCAAGCAGAGCCTGCTGCATGCAGGGAGCGTCGCCGATCAAGAGGTTGCTGTGGAGCGCCATAAAGGCAACTTCCTCAAGTACAACGGAGTTGTGAACGGCGTTGGCGGCGTCGGTGCCCCAGGTGAAAGGACCGTGGGAGCGTACAAGAACCGCCGGGATGTCGGCAGGATTGATGCCTCTCTTTTCAAAGGTTTCAATGATGACGTTGCCGGTCTCAAGCTCGTACTGACCTGCAATCTCCGCCTCGGTCATGTAGCGCGTGCAGGGGATGTCGCCGTAGAAATAATCGCCGTGCGTCGTGCCGCCCGCAACGATGTCGCAGCCTGCCTGCGCGTAAGTGGTTGCATAACGGCTGTGCGTATGAACGACGCCGCCGATCTGCGGCCATGCACGGTAAAGGGCAAGGTGTGTCGGGGTGTCGGATGAAGGTTTCAGGTGACCTTCCACCACATTTCCGGCAAGGTCAACGACAACCATGTCGTCAGCGGTCATCTCCTCATAGGAAACGCCGGAGGGCTTAATGACTACGAGACCTTTCTCGCGGTCGATTCCGGATACGTTACCCCAGGTAAACGTGATCAAACCGTATTTCGGAAGGTCCAGATTGGCCTTCAGCACTTCTTCTTTCAATTTCTCAAGCATGGGAATACCTCCTTATTGTGACTTATCCGTTTACGGGCAGTGCCCGCTGAACTATTGTGTCTCATCCGTTTGCAGGCAGTCCGTACGCGCGGTGCCGGCTGCAAGTTCCGTTACATCAATCGTCCGGGAAGAAGATCTTCGAAAGGTCGTTGGCCATATAGGCGGCTGGCGTTCCGAAGAAATACCGGTCCTTCGCGATGTGCAGGATCTTGGTCGAAGGAACGATCGTTTTCGCGATGTCGTGCGAGATTACGATGATGGTCATGCCGTTCTTCTTGTTCAGTTCGGTAAGCGTCTCGTAAAGTTCGTTCGTGGCAGCGGGATCGAGACCGGAAACCGGCTCGTCGAGCATCAGGATCTCATGTGCCGCTAGAAGCGCTCTTGCAAGAAGAACCCTCTGCTGCTGGCCGCCCGAAAGGTCGCGGTAGCTCCGCTTCCGAAGGTCGGCGATTCCGAGCTGTTCCATAACCGCCGCGGCGCGTTCCTTTTCCTCCTTCTTGAAGAAAGGACGCAGTCCCGTACGCATCAGAAAACCGGACATGACGACTTCCGAAACCGTCGCCGGAAAATCCTTCTGCAGCGCCGTCTGCTGGGGCAGATACCCGATACAGCCGTTTCCGCGGCTGCAGTTGACCGTAATGCTTCCGGACAGCGGTTTCACGAGTCCGAGCATGGTCTTCATGAGGGTGGATTTGCCCGAGCCGTTCTCGCCGATAATGCTCAGATAGTCGCCGGGATAGATCTCAAACGAGAGGTCCTTAACGACCGGCTGGTTCTCGTAGCCGAGCGTCGCGGCTTGGCAGGTCAGGATTGGATTGTGGCTGTCGCAGCAGCAATCGTTGTTCATCGCATTCACCGTAATAATCGTTATTTACGCATAAGTCCGCGCATGCATGTGCATACGCGGACCTGTTTCGCAAGTCATGTAATATTTTAGTTTAGCGGGGCTGCTTTGTCAATCTCAGAAGCAGTTCCCTTTGATAAAGTTCCGAAGCATGGTGCGTCCGTCAGGCGTCATGATCGATTCGGGATGGAACTGAACGCCGTAAATCGGATAATCGCGGTGCTTTACCGCCATAACTTCGCCGTCGGCCGTAACCGCGGTTACGGTAAGTTCTGCAGGCAGGGTGGCGGGATCGGCGGCAAGCGAATGGTAGCGTGCTACCGGAGCCGTCTTCGGGCATCCTGCAAACAGCGGACAGGCGGCGTCAAATGTGACATCCGACTGCTTGCCGTGCATCAGCCGCTTTGCGTATGTGACAACGGCGCCGTACGCGGCGCAGATCGCCTGGTGCCCGAGACATACGCCGAGCACGGGAATCGTTTGACCGAGCGCGCGCGCAACGTCGATGATGACGCCCGCGTCTTCGGGCCGGCCGGGTCCCGGCGAAAGGATAATGCGGTCGGGATGCAGCTCGCGGATCTCATCAACCGTCAGCTCATCGTTCCGGATCACTTTGATGTCCGGGTCGATCTCGCCGATCAGCTGGTAAAGGTTATAAGAAAAACTGTCATAGTTGTCAATCAGAAGAATCATGATACCCTCCTTGGGTTATGCGGCCGCTGCGGGCACGCTTCAAAGGCCGTCCAGTCCGTCCGAAGATCGTAGGTCATCCCGGCACAGCACGAATCAAAGGTCATCCTGTCCGGCAATCTCCAGAGCCTTCAGGGAAGCACGCGCCTTATTCAGGCACTCCTCGTATTCCTTTTCGGGAACGGAGTCCGCCACAATTCCGGCACCGCTGCGGACGAATACTTTGCCGTTCTTCTTGTAGGCAATACGGATTGCAATGCAGGTATCCATGTTGCCGGTAAAGTCGATGTACCCGATTGCTCCGCCGTAGATGCCGCGCTTGTTGTTCTCAAGCTCGTTAATCAGCTGGCACGCGCGGATCTTGGGGGCTCCCGAAAGGGTTCCCGCGGGGAGAACCGCGGCAATCGCGTCAAGCGCGTCGCAGTCTTCGCGGATTTCGGAACGAACGGTCGAACCGATGTGCATAACGTGCGAGAAACGCTCGATCGAGTGGAATTTTTCTACCTGGACGCTTCCGAAGCGGCTGATTTTTCCGAGGTCGTTCCGGCCGAGATCGACAAGCATGTTGTGCTCGGCAAGCTCCTTCTCATCGGCAAGCAGTTCTTCTTCGAGGCGCTTATCCTCTTCCTCGGTCTTTCCTCTGGGTCTCGTTCCGGCAAGGGGAAAGGTATGAAGGATTCCGTCCTCGAGCTTCACGAGCGTCTCGGGAGAAGCTCCCGCAACCTCGACATCCGTGCCCGAGAAATAAAACATGTACGGGGACGGGTTGATCGTGCGGAGCACGCGGTACGTATTCAGAAGGCTACCTTCAAACGGCGCGCTCAGGCGGTTCGAAAGAACGATCTGGAAGATATCTCCCTCGTGGATGTAATGCTGCGCCTTCTCAACCATCGCGCAGAACTGTTCCTTGTTGAATAACGGAGTAACTTCGCCGGTGAGCTTTCCGCCGGGCTCTTTCTTCTTCTCGCCGTTACGCAGAAGGTCAATCAGCTGGCGAAGGTCCCAGACCGCTTTGTTATAGTTGGTTTCGGGTTCGTCGAGCCGCATGTTGGCCATCAGAACGATCTTCTGGCGGATGTGGTCAAATGCGATGACTTTGTCGAACAGCATGAGGTCGACGTCCTTGAAATTCTCGGTGTCGAGCGCGTTGTTGCGAACGCTCGGCTCACTGTATCCGAAGTAGTCAAATGCGAAGTACCCAACCAAACCGCCGGTAAAGGGCGGCAGGTTGTCAAAGCGGGGGCTTCGGTAGCTCGAAAGCACCTTTCGAAGGTACTCGGATGGGTTTCCGGTAACGTACTTGACCGGGCCGGCATCCAATACGCCGTTCACTTCGCCGCCGATGCACGTAATCGCGATTTCGGGATCAAAGCCGAGAAATGTATAGCGTCCCCAGGTCTCGGAAGCAACTGCGGATTCCAACATATAGCAGTGCCTGGAAACGTTTTTCAGAATGCGGATCGCCTCGATCGGAGTAATGAAATCGGACAGAATCTCGCAGCTTACGGGGAGAACGTCATATCGGCCGGAAGAGGCTATTTCTTCCACTTGGGCCAAGGAGGGAAATATTTCCATTTTGCAACCCTTTCCGCAGAACTCAAAAGACATCCGGAAGATTATCGAAAAATGCCACAGAAGTCTAAGAATCAACTTGTTGTAAAAATGTTTTGGCGACAGTATGGCACGGCACTTTTTAAAAGTCAAGCGTAAATATTTTATGGTTGCAAATCGCAGAAAAATATAGTATAGTTACAGTAGCGTCGATATCTGTTTCGACCGAATTTTAACGAATAAGGAAGGATGAGAGAGATGTTTTGTACAAAGTGCGGTAAGCAGGTTCCGGATGGATCTGTTATTTGTCCTTATTGCGGTAGCCCGTTAGCAGCTCCTCAGGCAGCACCCCAGGCAGCTCCTCAGGCAGCTCCTCAGGCAGCTCCCCAGGCAGTTGCGAATTACGCAAGCAATATTGTTAATGGCGCAAAGAAGGGTGATAAGAAGAGTCTTATTATCGCTATCGCAGCAGTAGTAGTTGTTATCCTTGCAGTGATCTGTTGCATTAAGCTTTTCGGCGGCAAGAGCCCGAAGGGCATCGTAAAGGCAATGCTTAAGAAGCAGGAGTCCATTGAAAAAGAGGCTGAGAGCTTCGAAAGCAAGTATTTCCTGTTCTCCAACAAGAAGGCCCTCAAGAAGCTTGACATGGACACCGACGATGATGACGATGAGGATGTAAAGTCTTCTTGGAAGGTTACGAAGGTTAAGAAGTACGGAAAGAACGACGACGTTACCGACGGCGTTAAGGCATATGTTAAGTCCAACAAGGGCGATGACGATGCCGTTAAGGGCGCTGCTCTCGTAGAAGTTACGACAACCGTTAAGATTGACGGTGAGAAGGAAAAGGTTAAGACTTACTACTGCCTCGCTAAGGTTGGCGGCAAGTGGTATCTCCTTACAGCTAACGGCAGAACCGCTGAGAACATCAATGATGCAGCTGAGTTCTGGGAGAAGAAAGCTGATAATAAGAAGAAGAGCGACGACGATTGATCGATCGCGATCGGTAGGTTAAGACATCCCCGGGGCGCAGCGGCGTCCTGGGGTTTCTTTTTCAAATCAAAAAGGAACAGACGATGGGCAAGAAAGTAAACGGCAAAAAAACAGAGAAACAACAGAATACAGCAGGCGCGGAGGCGAAGAAGCGGGACTGGACCCGTATTCTGATCTGGATCGCCGCAGCTGCGCTTATTATCACGATCGCGGTCTACTTTATCGTAACCCGGGTATTCAAGGACCCGAACCGAACGGCGGCGAATGCAGCCGAAGCGACGTTCCGCGCCACCTATTCCTCTTTGAATTACGAGGATTTCGTGAAATGTACGATTTACAACGAAGACTGCGTGAAGCAGCTTCAGCTCGATGTCGTGTTGGAGACGAACCTGATTGAACAGCAGTTCACCGTCATGGCAACGGAAGAAGCCGACGGCTTCAAGATGAAATTCGAGAAAGCCGAGGTGACCGAGTACGATAAGGACAGCGACATGTACAAAAAGATCGTCGAGCTGATCAAAGAAGATCACAGCGAATGCACATTTGACGAAATCACAAAAGTAGCCATAGCGAAGATCCCTTACAGCGTGACATATACTGCCGACAACTCCTCGGAGAAGGGAACCGAGCGTTACGTTGTACTCAAAGTGAAAGGAAAATGGTACTGCCATCCGATGATGGACGCACCGGCGGAGTGAGAAGGATGAAAGAGCGGATCAAAAAACTGGCAGACAATCGAATAGTTATCGGAATTGCTTTGTTCGTAATCGCTGTTGCAACCTCTTTTGCGGCATCGAACAACCCGCTGGCTGTCGGAAGAATCGGAAGAGACTCTTCCGTCTTTCATTATGTCGCAAGGGTAATGCGTCAGGGCGGTATGCCGTATCTTGACACATTTGACCACAAGGGGCCGCTGATTTATCTGATTGACGCGGCAGGTCTTGCTATCAGTAAGGATATCGGTGTGTGGATTATGGAGGTGCTGTTCCTTTGCGCGGCGTACTTCTTTGCTTATAAGCTTGCACGCCTACTTGGTTGCGGACGCATATATGCAGTGGCTGCAGTTGCAGTTTGCGCATTGGCATTACGGTATTATTTCGAGGGCGGCAATCAAGTGGAAGAATATGCTTTTGCCCTTGTCATGATTTCTCTGTATGTATTCGCCAAGTTCTTTTTGAAGGATTCGGCTCACTGGTATGATCTGTTACTTTGCGGGGCTTCGTTCGGAGCCGTATGCATGCTTCGTATTAACATGGTTGCCTTGTGGGCGGTTATGTGCATCGGCGTTTTGATCAGTTGTATCCGTAAGAATCAGGCGAAAAAACTGGTGCCGTATCTTGCATGGTTCCTTGCCGGCGCGGCGCTGGTAATTCTTCCGATTGTGATATGGCTTTGCGCGAACGGCGCATGGAGCGCGTTTATCGAAGATTATTTCCTTTTCAATTTCAAATATACGTCAGACGCAGAGAGAGCCTCGTTCAGAATGATTCTTCAGGCGGCAGAGTATTTCATTAAGGCAATGCCGTTCATTCTCGGAACAATCTTCCTGTTACATTATGCGGTTGAGAAGAACCGTATGTTTGAGTGGCTTTGCGTTAGTTCTCTCGTTCTTACCCTGGCCAGCATGTGCATGTCCGGCCAGAGTTACGGACATTACGGGATGATTCTCTGCCCGCTGATCTTCATCGCATTTGCCTATGCCTTGGCGGAGATTTCCATGAAGACGAAGGGAAAGGAACTGGAGATTAAGATTTCGGACAAAGAAAGAAAAGTTCGTGTGATCGTAGTGAAGACGGTTATTCTGATCGCGCTTTTGTTCCTGGCGAGCAGAAACCGTCCGAAGGTTGTGACGGAGTATGAGACCGGACTGGAAGAAATTGCGAAGATAATCACGGACAATACGACCGAAGCAGATAAGATCACCGTTTGTGGAAACCGCGACTGCGTATACCTGTGCGCGAACCGCATGGCCGCATCCAAGTATTCTTACCAGGATCCGATCGCAAGTGTGGATTCGGCGATTAAAGAAGAATTCATTGAGGATGTGAAGAAACTGGATGCAGGGATCATCGTAATCAGCACATCAAGTTCGTGGCATAAGGAACTGGACGGCATTATTGCTCAGTACTATTCCCTGGCGGGAAGCGTCAACGGAACGGAGATCTACCGCAGAAAGTAGTTCTTCCTTCAGACGGACAAGGGCAAAAAAAAGCCCCCGCCCAACGAATCATGTCGTCAAATGGAGACCTTCTATGCACCTCCAGGGGCTCGAACCCTGGACACCCTGATTAAGAGTCAGGTGCTCTACCAACTGAGCTAGAGGTGCGGTTATGCGATTGTTTCGCTGCGTTTTCGTGAACGCAAGTGTGATTATATTACAGGTTATCTGAAATTGCAAGAGGAAATTTGAGAAAAAATCAATTTTTTTATTCTTCTTGTTTTTTCGGCCGCAAAACCACACGATATATAGGGTTTCCGAGTGCTGAGAAGCGGTCTTCGTACTCGGTATGGAAGTTGCCTTCCTCATACGGACTGTGATGCAGGTCGTAGGTAACATCATTGCAGCTCCAGCCGCAAACCTGCGCGGTTTCCAGCGAATAATCAAAAAGTCCGCGGTTATCGGTCTTAAACATGATGCATCCGTTTTCGGGGATGACATTCTCGTAGCGGGCAAGGAACCGGTCGGATGTAAGACGGCGATGCCCATGGCGATCCTTCGGCCAAGGATCGGAAAAATTGAGATAGATCCGCTCCACCTCGCCGGGCGCGAAGATATCCTCGATATATTCCGCATCGAAGCGGATAAAACGGAGGTTCGGAAGGTCAAGCGCCTCCTGCTTCGCAAGAGCTCGGATCAGAACGCTCGAGTATTTCTCAATGCCGATATAATTGATATTCGGATTGGCTGCGGCAAGTGCCATGATGAATTGTCCTTTGCCCATTCCGATCTCGATATGAATCGGGTTGGAGTTTCCGAAGAACCCGCACCACTGACCGCGATGGGTTTCCGGATTCTGTACCACATAGGGATTTACAAGCATTTCCTCCCGTGCGCCGGGAATGTTTCTGAGTCTCATAAAAAGCTCCTTAGTTCTGCGATTTTTTGATTATAGCACAGGTTGTCATGTTACACAAGGACGGGATTCGAGTGCATACAGGCAGGTGCTTTCACATAAATTCAATTACGATTTGGTTTTGAAGGAGAAAACAAATGTCGTTCCTGTACATTGATCCCGGAACGGGAAGCATGCTTTTTGCCGTTCTGGTGGGGATCTTCAGCGTCGCGGTATATCTGGTTCGAACCGCATTTGTGAAAATTAAATTCTTATTTTCCGCAGGCAAAACGGACGGGAACATTTCCCGACAGAGTTTTGCTGTTTTTTCTGAGGGGAAGCGGTATTGGAACGTGTTCAAGCCGATTTGCGACGAGTTTGAGAAGCGCGGAGAGAAACTGTTGTATTTGACTTCCTCCGAGGATGATCCGGCTTTTCAGGAAGGCTACAAGAACATTGAAGTGAAGTATATTGAGCAGGGAAACAAGGCGTTTTTGCGGCTGAATGTACTGAAGGCGGACATTGTTCTCTCCACAACCCCGGGACTAGATGTATATCAGTGGAAACGCTCCCGTGAAGTGAAGAAATATATACATGTCCTGCATGCGCCGAGTGATCTGACGCTTTACCGGATGTTCGGTCTGGACTATTATGATGCGGTGCTGTTGTCCGGAGATTATCAGGAGAAGCAGATAAGAGAGTTGGAGCGGATCAGAAACCTTCCGGCGAAAGATCTTCGCATGGTCGGGATAACGTATCTTGATGCACTGCTGAAGAGATATCAGGCGGAACCGCAGACCGAAAAAGACGGAAAAACGACGGTTTTGCTTGCACCTTCCTGGGGCAAAAACGCGATATTCAGCAAGTACCGCAGCCGGATTATTGAAAGCCTTCTGAATACGGATTACAGAATTATTATCCGCCCGCACCCTCAGTCATATACTTCTGAAAAGGAGATCATGGATGATATTATGTCCCGGTTCCCGGAAAGCGATCGGATTCATTGGGACAGAAGCAGTGACAATTTTGAATCGCTGAAAAAAGCCGACATTCTGATATCGGATTTCTCAGGAATCATATTTGATTTTGCCCTGGTATTTGACCGGCCGGTGATTTACACGGAACCGAATTTCGACAAAGCAGTTTATGATGCATGGTGGCTTGAGGAAGAACCTTGGACGTTCGGTGCTTTGGAAAAGATAGGAATCGTTCTGAACGATGACCGGATCAACAATCTATGTGAAGTGGTTGAAGAAGGCCTTTCGTCGACCCGCCTTAAGAAAGGACGTGCGGAAATCCGGAAGGAAACATGGACGAATATCGGAAAAGCAGCGGAGTCGACGGTGGATTACTGTATTGAGCTTCGTAACAGCCTTCAGGCGGAAAAGGAAACGCCCGAAAAAAGCAAGAACGATAAAAGAGGTGAATTGGCTTGATCATTCTGAAGATTTTGTATGGCTTGATTATTGAGCCGATTTATATTCTGTTCGAATTTGTATTTTCCCGTGCATACAGGATGATAAATACAAACAATGCGGAAGGGTTGGCTATCATTGTTTTGAGTCTGACAGTGAATCTCCTTATCCTTCCATTATATAGGCGCGCCGATAAAATTCAAAATGAAGAGCGCGATAAGGTTGCGAGGCTTAAGCCCGGCGTGGACCATATAAAGAAGGCGTTTCGCGGAGACGAACGCTTCATGATGCTTCAGACGTATTATCGGCAGAATGATTACAGTCCGATTCTGGCATTAAGAAGCTCGTTGTCCATCATATTGGAAATCCCCTTCTTTCTGGCAGCATACTCTTTCCTTTCCGACTTGGCGGTACTTCAGAACAAATCCTACGGACCGATTGAAAACCTCGGAAAAGCAGATCAGCTGATCCGTATCGGCGGTTTAAGCATCAACCTGCTTCCGATTTTGATGACGGTGTTCAATATTGTGTCCGGACTGATCTATACAAAGGGACTGCCTTTAAAGAATAAGATCCAGTTCGTCGGAATCGCGATAATCTTCCTTGTTCTTCTGTATACTTCCCCGGCAGGACTGGTATTTTATTGGACGCTGAATAATCTGTTCTCCTTATGTAAGAACCTCATCGACCGGCAGAAGAATCCAAAGTTGATTGCATTCATTCTGTGCTCAATAGCCGGTGCAGGGATGTTTCTTTTGGGAAGCATCACATTTGCCTCCGATTTCGGACCGGAGAAGGTATTTATGATGTGGCTAGGGCTGTTGGCTCAGATTCCGATCGGCTTGTATTACTATCGAAAGAAGAAGGGTGAGAAACCTTCGAAAGTTAAGAGTCAGATTCAGGATCAGGGAGTGTTCTTTCTGTCCGGAGTGGTGATTACGATTTTGGTGGGAACACTGATTCCGTCAATGGTCATTAAAGCATCGCCCTCGGAGTTTGTTGACTTAACCGATTTCCACACGTCTTTTCGGTATGTTGGATATACGGCTGTAATTGCAGCCGGGTTATTCCTGCTTTGGTTCACGGTTTTCTTTAAGATGGCGAAAGAATCCGGAAGAACCGTATTCAGCTATCTGATGTTTCTTCTGGCAGGAACGGCGGTTGTAAACACAATGGTCTTTCGCGGAAAATACGGTAATATCTCCAGTTACCTGAAATATGATAAAGCGAATCTTACCCCGTCGCTCGGTGAATTGGGAATCAATACGCTTGTCAACATTCTTGTTGCGGGCGCTCTCTTTTTACTGCTTCGAAAGTCGGTTAAACTGGTAAAGAGGATGCTGTTGGTTGTATGCATGGCACTGATTATTCTGACGGCATCAAACATGAGATCAATCTACAGGGACGAGCAGGAAACGAAAGAAAAAATACAATCCTACGTTTCCGATGAAGAAGGCCTTAGCGTTCCGCTTTCGCGGAATGAAAACAACGTTGTCGTAATAATGCTTGACCGCGCTATCAGCATTTACTACCCGTTTATAATCAACGAGAATCCGAAGCTGAAAGAACAGCTCGCGGGCTTCACGTTTTATCCGAACACGATTTCATACGGACCGCATACAAATCTGGGAACTCCGGCTCTTTTCGGAGGATATGAATATACCCCGGAGGAAATGAACCGGCGGGATACGGAGAGTCTGGCGGATAAACACACGGAAGCATTAAAGGTAATGCCGGTTCTTTTTGATGAAGCAGGATTTGACGTGAACGTATTGGATCCCGTCTACGCAGGATATCATTGGATCCCTGATCTGAGCGTCTTTGATGACTATCCGACCATCAAAAAGGCGATTTCCAAAGGTATCTACACGGAGCAATGGTGCATAGATAACGGATATGATCTTTCCGCAGCCACGGAAACGACAAGACAGCATAACTTTTTTATGTACAGCCTGTTGCGCGCAGCTCCCGTTCTGGCAAATGATCTTGTCTATGATGCGGGAAAATATAACAAGATGGATACCGCGACGGAAAGAAAGAATTGTATCGGAGAACAGGATAAGATTAATATGTCTCTTGCCAGCGGCATATCCCGGGCGTTCCTTGATCCGTATGCAAATCTTTGCTACATGAGCGATATGACCCCGGTAAAGGAGAGTGATAAGGGGACATTTTTGGTAATGACCAATGATGCGACGCATGACCCGATGCTTCTCCAGGAGCCTGATTATTCCGTCTACGGGGCTGTCGACAATCAGGAATTTGATAAAGAACATGCTGTTCGTTATGATGCAGACGGGAATACGCTTGTGCTGTCGTCCATACCACAGATGGAACATTACCACGCAAACATGGCTGCATTGATGGCTTTGGGAGAATGGTTTGATTATCTTCGCGCAGAAGGGGCTTATGATAACACCCGGATTATCCTTGTGTCTGACCATGGAAGAAATTTAGGGATATCGAAGTATCAAATGGGCGACGCGATTTATGAAGACCTTCTGTATTATAACGCCCTGCTTTTGGTAAAGGATTTCGGAGACACAGAGTTGAAAACGGATTACCGGTTTATGACAAATGCGGACACATCGCTTCTGGCGATGGAAGGGATTATTGAGGAACCAAGGAATCCGTTTACCGGAAAACTGATGACTGACGAGATGAAACAGCAGCCCGAACAGCATGTTGCGTTCAGCGGTGTCTGGAGCGTCAGCATGAGTGACGGAAACCAGTTTAAGTCAATAACATGGCTTGCCGTGCAAAACAATGCTTTGGATGTAAAAGCATGGAGAATGATGGGAGAAAGCCGATAAACTGCTTGACCTTGTTCATTTTTCGAGATATACTAGAGCATATTGAACAAAAAATGAACAATAAGTCAATATAGGAGGATCGGCATCAAATGGAAGAATCTATTGAGAAGGTCATCTATGATGAGACCGACAAACGGTTGAAAGAGATGGGCGCACCTGAGTATCAGTTCCCGGAAAAGGCGGATTTTAAAGACGTCATTTGGATGGCGGCATTGGCAGGGGTGAGTTCTCTGCTGATTGTATTATGCTTGATGGGAGTGATACAGTAATGGGAAAAGTAAGTAACGCGGAGTTTATCCGTCAGGAAACAATTACGGGAACGGTCCCCATGCTTTCGAAAGACAGAACATACGGATTTTGGGATTTGTTTCTTATAACAAGCGGTTTTTCAATCGCGACATGGTGTTACACGCAGGGAGCCTATGTGGCACAGTATCTTTCGTTCTCTCAGATGCTGATCAATATTTTCTGCTTTAACATTGTTTGGATATTAGTGGAATGTATTCCGATTTTCTTTGCGGTACGATACGGAATTGATCTTTGGGTTTGGCTCCGTTCCGTTTTGGGAATAAAGGGAGTAGCCATATTGGCAACGATAATCAGTATGGCCAATTTCGGTTGGTATGCCGTCGACTCGCAATTGTTTGCAAGTTCAATGATCAATCTGTTCGACGGATTCGGAATCAAACTGGATCAAGCCGTTTGGAAGCCTGTTTTGGGCGTGCTTTGTGTTGTTTTGGGAACGATGATTGCGCTCGGGGGACCGAATGTCATCAAATGGGTTAACCGTTTCCTTGTTACGGCGTTGCTTGTGGTCGGCGCAGTCGTAGTAATCATCTGTTTTACGGCAGTTCCGATCAGCAGCATGATGGCGGTTCAGCCGGATACCAGTCTGTATGAGTCCGGGTTGGGACGATTTATGTTAAGTGCTGAGGGCAATGTCGCGTTTGCCTTCTCTTGGTCAACTCAGGCGCTTGTGCTGCCGCGATTGGCGAAGAGCGAAAAGGGCGGATATTGGGCAACGTCGCTTGCATACGGTGTGGTTGCTCCGTTCTTTGTGGCAGCAGGCGGCGTAATGGCTTTAGCAATGTTTGTTCATGCGGGATATTATGAGAGCGATCCTACTGTAATGCTTGCAACACTTGCAGGACCCGGATTTGCATTGTTCTCGCTTTTGATGGTTGCATTTGCAAATATCGGAACGCAAGGTACCGGATCATATGTCAATTGTATGATCATCAAGAGCGGCTTGCCAAAAATCAGTTACAAACTGCTGGTGTTTCTTGCCATGATTTATGTGAGCATCCTGACAGTATGGGGATGGGTTATGGATAACTTCGGCAGCTTCATATCAATGGCGGCACAAATACAAGGGCCGATTATAGGAATGACGGTTGTGGACTATCTGTTTGTTAAGAAGCGGAAGATCAGTCTGAAGTCGCTTTATAACATAGACGGGCATAAGGCATATGATTTTAGCAGAGGCTTCAATCTGGTGGGATTGGGGTGTCTGGTCATCGCTTTTGTAACCAACATTTTGTTTGTTTATAATCCGTTGACGGCTGAAATCAAAAGTCCGATTTTCATGGTGTTGACGGGAAGCGGATACACTGCCGTATGCGGCGGACTCTTATATTGGCTGGCAAGTCTCACGCCTCTTCGGAAGTACATGCTGAAAGATAGGGATGAGATTGAAATCGTGTGATGATATGTTTATAACTGCGCACAATGAGGAAATAAGATGACGAGAAATGAGTTTGAGCTGCTGTATGCCGTAAAGAAAAACGGCATACGGCAGTTTCGAAAACTAAAGGATTTGGCCGGGGTATCTTTAGGATACATTTCTAAAACCCTTAAGCAATTTTCCGAACGCGGATGGGTGGATGAAAGCGGAATTACCGCAGAAGGTTTGGGCGTATTGCGCCCCTATAAGGTGGATAATGCAATAATCATATCCGAGGATTGCCCCTGTATTCAACTGCCGACGCGAACGGATAAGGCGAAAGGGCTGCGAATGATCAATAACGACATTCTTGTTGAGCGGCTGATCGAACAGATTCAGGAAGCCGGCATCAAGGATGTTGTTTTGGTGTTGGGATATCAGAAAGAGGCATTTTTCTATCTTGAAAATAAATATGATCATATCAAGATAATCATCAACCCGGAGTATACGATGAAGGGCAATGCAAATGCCTACAGTCTGGCGAAGAACTATGCGGCCAACAGTTATGTCTGCCTGGCTGACAGATATTTTTCGGTAAACCCGTTTGAGGAATATGTATACCAATCTTTTTGGGCAGGAACAGAGAATTCGAAAGAAGCAGAAGGATGGAATGCCGTAACTGATGCTGCGGGGAAAATAGTCCGAATATCGAAAGGCAAGGCATCCGCCTCTGTCATAACGGAATTTGCATACTGGAATAATGAGATTTCCGTAAAAATGGAAGATATATTGGCGAACGGCAAATACGCCTCGGCATCACTCAGGCAGGTTTTTTCCGAGAATATCAAACGCCTTCCGCCGGTCTACTTCAATAAGATTTCGGATAAGACAGCGGAAGCGGTCAGCCATGAAACAAAAACGAACACAATGGATTATGATCTTTTGTATAAACTGGATCCGAAAGTGTTTGATAATATTTCCGACACATTGAAGTGCAGAAAAGGAGATATAACGGATGTTCATGCAATCAAGGAAGGGTTAACGAATATATCGTTCGCATTTTCCGTAAACGGAAAAAGGTATGTATATCGTCATCCCGGAGAGGGGACATCGGCGATTATATCCAGAAGCCATGAAAAGAAGGCTTTGGAATTGGCAAAAGGCATCGGTGTTGATCCGACATATATTTTCATGGATGACGAAAAGGGATGGAAGATCAGCAGTTATGTCGAAGGGATACGCGTCCCGTCCTATGACAGCTTTGAAGACTCCAAACGAGTTTTGGATGTATTACGCACGCTGCACCGTAAGAAAATGTTTGTTGAATGGTCCTTCCTGCCGTGGGAAGAGACCTGCAAAATCGAACAGCTGATTAAAGAAAGAAGAGGACATATAGCAGACGGCTCTTATGAGACGCTGAAAGAGGCTGTAAAGCTTTGTTATGACCGGTGCTGCGATGACGGCGTTGAGATGTGTTTCTGTCACTGTGATACCTATGCGCCGAACTGGATGCTGACGGAACAAGAGACGATTCTGATTGACTGGGAGTATGCGGGATATGCAGATCCAGGATGCGACATCGGAACATATATAATGGATTCCATGTGGGAAGTGGAGGACGCGGTAAGGTTTATTCGCGAGTATTGCGGAGAGGAATTTAATGAGTCGTTGCTCTTCCATTATCTGGCATATACGGCAATACTTTCATTCTATTGGTATACATGGGCGTTGTATCGTGAGGCATGCGGGGCTATAATGGGTGAGAGCCTGTATAACTGGCACCTGATGGCGGAAAGGTACGCCAGGTATCTGCAAACAAACAATTCTTTGTGAGTGTGAATTTATGAACCGATATGAATTTGAAGTATTGTGTTTTTTTGAGGAACATGGTGAAAAAACGTGTACACTCCAAGAATTGAGTGATACATTGAGAATCTCGAAAAGCGCAATTGATAAGGCAATTGAACGGTTGATTTCCGGCGCATTGATGACTCGAAACGGCATGGCGCTGAAGATATCGGAAGAGGGAAAAATGGCTTTGGAACCATATCGGGCCAAACGAGCCATTATTGTCGGTGCGGGAATGGGAACGCGAATGATGCCGGCAACCGCAGACCGGCCGAAGCCGATGGTTTTCGTAAACGGAACCAGAATCATTGATACTTTGATAGATGCTTTGGCGGCAGTCGGAATAAAAGATATTATTGTCGTGGGAGGATATCGTTTTGAAGTGATGGAGAAGGAACTGCCGGAGAAATACCCATTCCTTCGTTTACTGGAGAATAAGAAGTATTCTGCTGAGAATAATATTTCTTCTGCGCTCCTTGCTAAGGAGTATTTCCGCGGCGGTTGTTATTTCTGTGAGGCGGATGTTTTGGTGAGAAATCCGGAAATCATTCGCAAGTACCACTACAACACGGACATTCTCGGGTCGTGGTCGTTGGAAACGGATGACTGGTGCTTTACGAGCGACAACGGCATGCTTGCCGATTATAAAAAAGGCGGAACGCATTGCTATAATTACTACGGCATATCCTACTGGTCCGACAAGGACAGTGCTGAGTTGCGAAAAGACTGGGAAGAATTGTATGAAACACCGGACGGGAAAGAATTGTTTTGGGAGTTCCCCGCTTTTATGATTCGGAAAGAAAAATATAAAGTGGAAATCCGTCCGTGTGAAAAAACAGATGTCATGGAAATCGATAATTTCTCGGAGTTGGTGCTTTTGGACAACTCTTATTCCGGCATAAATCAATAAGTGAAGGATATTATCAGAGGTTTGCTTTAAGAAAAGAAAGATGGTAAACTCTACTTTAGGACAGGATCGTATAGGGGCATTGAGTTTTGAGCCCCGGAAAAGTATCCAACGAAAGGAATACGGATTCACGTATGAAAGAGGCACAAAAGGCAGAGAAGAATGAGAAGAAACTGACGGTTAACGATTTAAAGTGCCGCCGGCCGATTCCGTTCGGAGATGTGAGAAAGTATTATCTTGGGGCAAATATCGGAACCATTGTGCTGTTGGCACTTTGCTTTCATATTTCCGTCGTGGCAATTGCGCTTCGGACTGACAGCTGTGTACAGCTTCCGAACGCGATAATAGCGATTCTCTTATTATGTGCGGTATTGAATATGATCGGGCATTATTCGCGAACCATCGCCGGATATGCCCTTTCCGTCGTGTGCTGTCTTGTAATCATATCGGTGATGCAGTTTTATAACGGAGGAGTGTCTCTTGCAAGTGAACTTCCGGAGTATGGCGACGTGTTTAAAGACGGAGCAAAGAGTACTGAGTTATGGATCCTTCTGACAAAAGTCCTCGCGGCGGTTCATTTGCTGCTTTCGATTGTGTTCATTAATTCCGTTTTAACCGTAAAAGAAGAGCCGCCGCTCAAAGGAATGAACGTTAATATTCAGAAGTTCAAGGATTGGCTCGGAAAGAAAAGCACGGAACTCCCTGCCGGACAGAGAGCAGTGGACTACTGGTTTGTTTCGCTTGCGCTGATCGCATGGATGCTGATGGCGTCTGCTGACACTACATATACTGGCAAATACGATTTCTGGGCTATGGGGCTGGTTATTGCAGGCTGCATTGCAGTGCTGATTAAAAAAGCGGTAACCGGAGGCGGACTTATTACTGCCGGCTTTTTGGTTCAGTGCACAATGTATCAGTGGCGTTTCGGGATTAGCATCCCCGTAGCAGCTTCATATTTGGGACTTTGGATATCGGTACTTTATTTTACATGGGTATTATTGCAGGATCGTCGCCGTTTCACAGAACAGGGACGGCAATGGAGTCTTTGCGGCTCGGATTCCTTTGATATTAGAATTGTTTTTGCGGACAATGTTACAGCGGAACCGGGTTGGATGAAGAAAGCGAACAAGTTAATGTTCGTCGGAGCAACTGCGTTACTTGTTCTGATGTTCCCCGTTCACGAAGTTCTGTCGACATTTACCGGAAGCTATATGGTATATCAGAAAGACAATCTGCCGTTATACTTTGTCCTTCCGATGCTTGTGTTTATTTGTGTCTTAAGCCGCTCTTTAAAGGGGTATATAGGTGCGACGATTTATTGTTTCTGGCTTGTTGACGCGCTCCGAAACGCATCCCCGTATGCGGACAATGTATTATTCCGGTTTGACAGCCTTGAGCAGCACGGAGCGGCGGGCCCGTTAATGACTTCGAGAATGAATACACTTGTAAACGTTACAATAGCGGTTGCCGCTTTGATGACCCTGTTGTGCGCTGTAGTAACGATTATTCAGGCAAGGAGGGCTTATCATGGAAACAAAGAAGCAGTTATGGATTGATATACTGATTCTTTTAGGAATGATCGTGATAGTTTTCCTATGCTGTCAGCCGTTGGGCAGAAAATGGAATGAGAAAGAGAAGGAACTCTATATTGGCGAAGAAGGAGAATACTCATCCGATCTGGACAGTTATTATTATCTGCGAAGAGCCAGAGAATTCACGGAAGGAGGATTTTCGTCCATTCGCCTGATGTACAGCAGAAGCGAAGATCCGAGCATTACGGCGGTTCAGTCAGACCGGGATGATTCCATGCCGATGCTGTTAAGCGCGGCTGCTGCCGTATTGTGGTTTGCCCTTCATGCTGTCGGGATAGATGTGGGAATATACACCGTGGCATCGGGATTGTGTTCATTCCTTTTGGCATTATTTGTTGTTCCGGTCTATCTGTTTTTACGAAAACGGATGTCCAGATTACCGGCTTCTTTCGGGGCATTGGTAACAGCGCTCCTCCCGCCGTTCTTCCGGCATTCCATGAGCGGTGTTTTTGATACGGATGCCCTGATTGGTTTGTTGGCATTGATTCTTGTTCTTTCTTTATATGAGTGCATCTTGAGCGAAAAGCGGGGACATCAAGTCCGTTACGGAATAATCGCTTCGGTTGCTACGATTCTTTTGTATTATACGTGGACTGCGTTCTTTATCTATGCTGCTATTGCGGTGGGAACGGCAGTCACAGGTCTATTTGTGCGGTGGCTGGTTCGTAAACGAAAAGGGGAGAAACTTGTCGGGATGGCTGTCCCGATTGCCTTTATGGGTGTGATCCTCCTGATCAGTCTCATTCTCGGAGGCAAGACGTTTTACGGATTGGCAGAAGGGTTTTTGGTTAAGGGACAAAGCTCACAGGGGCAGTGGCCTGATGTGACGAAGTTCATTTCCGAATTGAAGAAACCGGGCTTTGATGAATCAATATCGTTGTGGTATGCATTTATTTCCGTATCCTCGGATTACAGCAGTTATTACGGCGGGATGCTGGTTCTGGCCTTCTTGATAATATCGGCAGTTGTTTGTTTGGTGAAAGGAATCCGTGCTGTTAAGGAAAGCAAAGATAATGAGACGATATTCCTGTTCCCTGCAATCGGGATATGGCTTCTCGGAGCCGTCGTAATGAGTTGTTTCGGTATCCGGTATATGGAATTCGTCGCGCTTCCGGCAGGACTTGTGATGGCGTTCGGAATGTCCCTCATAGAGAAGCGGGAGCTTTCGAAAGAACATAGCGTTGCATTTGTTCGGTTATTTATGGTCGGCGCGGGGGTAATTGCCTTTTCCTGCTTTGTGCTGGCGTTCCCGCTTGCGGCAGTGATTCTGGCCGGTGTTATCCTGGTGGCAGGATTCTTTGTAAGTAAAACCAAAAACCGATATGTTATTCCCATAGTGCTGACGATACTGCTGTTGGCGGTTGAAATCGAGAGCATGTGGCTTGTAACAAAAGCGACACATCCGATTATTAACAAGTCTGTCGATGAAGCATCGCGATGGATTCGTGATAATTCCGAAGAAGATGCGGTGATTGCCGATTTCTGGAGTTTGGGATATGTATACCAATACTACGGAAGACGCCGTACGATCTCGGACGGCGGAACCTATAACGGAGAGTTCTTCTATTGGCTCGGAACGATGGTGGCAACCGATGATCCGAAGCTGTCGGCTGGAATAGCGCGAATGCTTCAATGCTGCGGCGTGGACGGCTCGGAGTATGTCTGTACGCTTTTCAAAACCAAGAAAGAGGCGTGTGATTTCCTTAAGGAGATACTGCCGCTTTCCCGTGATGCCGCGAAGATTTATCTTGAAGGAAAGGGAATTCTCAGCGAGACGCAGATTGATACCGTTCTCGGCTATACACATCCTTTGGATTGCCCGGACATCTATTATGTGTCGAATGCGAGAATGTTTCGCGGATTGTCAGCCTTGACTTATTATCGTGATTGGGCTTTCGGAGAGGATGAGGAAAGTGCTCAAGCATCACAGACAACTTATTGCGGAACCGAATCAATAGCAAAGCCTGCAGCCGGACAGCTGACACGGGGATCGATGCAGAATGGTGATAAAGATGTTGTAGGTGTAGTTCTGACGGCAGCGGAGGAACGAGTGGAAGGGTGGATTCTGACTCCGGAAGGAATGGAACTGAACTGTGAAAGAGCTATATACATAAAGGACGGCGAGAAGGTTTATGATAAAACCGATTCCGAGCCGACACTTGAACGCGGGGTTTGTTTAAATACAGCCTTGCTGATGTTTGAGGAAGATGGACAGATTTCTGTTGTGATGTGTGAGGCTTCTATGCCGGACTCCGTGCTGGCACAATTGTACCTCTTCGGAGGAAAGGATCAGGATGTGTTTGAGAAGGTATATGAGACGGATTGGTCTAAGTATATCGGTGAGAAAGAAACCAGAATACAGTGGCAGATCGGAAACAATTATTACGACGGAGATATCAGTGTTTGGAAAATCCATTTTGAATAAAGATGGGAGGGGCTGAGTTGCAAAGCAAACTTCTTCTGATCATCCCTGCGTATAATGAAGAAGGCAATATTGCGCGGGTTGTTGACAAACTAATCCGAGAGTATCCGGAGCAGGATTATATAGTGATCAATGACGGGTCCAAAGACCGTACAGCGGAAATATGTAAGGAGAACGGATATCCGTTGGTGGATTATCCGGTCAATCTCGGGTTGGCAGGAGCCTTTCAGGGAGGTATGAAATATGCCTTGCGAAAGGGATACGAGTATGCACTTCAATATGATGGTGACGGGCAACATGACCCCCAATATATTGAAACAATGCTTAAAGCGGCCGAAAACGAAGAATGTGACATTGTGATTGGATCCCGGTTTGTCAATGTTAAGAAGCCGCGGAGTCTCAGGATGTTCGGGAGCCGGATCATTTCTTCCTGTATCAAACTTACCACGGGACGAAAGATTAACGATCCGACATCGGGGATGCGGATGTATAATCGACGTATGATCGAGATTCTTGCCAATCAGGTAAACTACGGACCGGAACCTGATACAGTAGCTTTCCTGATTCGTTGCGGGGCGAATGTGCGCGAGGTTCAGGTTGAGATGCAGGAGCGTATCGCTGGCGAGAGTTACCTGACTGCAATCGCCTCAATGAAATATATGATCCGCATGTGTATGTCGATTCTGGTCGTTCAATGGTTTCGAAAGAAGGTGTAATATGTCGCTTCCGTTAAGAATTATGTTGATTGTGGGCTCGGTGCTGACCGGCTTTTATATTCGTAAGAAAATCAAAAAGTCACAGATGCAGATTGCGGATGTCCTGTTTTGGATATTCTTCGCAGTTGCGCTGATTTTTATGAGCATATTCCCGGAAGCGGTAGAGTGGTTTACCGACCTTCTTGGGGTTCAGTCTCCTGTAAATTTTGTATATCTGGTTGTAATCTTTCTGGTAATAACACGCTGCTTCGGTCTTTCCGTGAAGGTTTCCCAATTGGAGGCGAAACTGGACGGAATGGTTGAGGATGTTTCCGTTGATCGGGCACTGAATTCCGAAGAAGTAAAGAAGGATGCGAAAGATTGATATGGCTAAACTGTTTTTAATCATGGGCAAGAGCGCATCCGGAAAGGATACGCTTTATAAGGATATCGTTGCGCGCTTCCGCGGAACGCTTAATACCGTTGTCCCTTACACGACCCGCCCGATGCGGGAAGGTGAAGAGGAAGGAAGGGAATATCACTTTATCTCCGAAGAGCGGATGCGCGATTTGGAAGGGACGGGGAAGGTAATCGAATCACGATGCTACCACACGGTATATGGTCCGTGGTATTATCTGACTGCCGATGATGGGCAGATTGACCTTACAAACGGCAGCAGCATCCTTATTGTAACGTTGGAAGCGTATGAGAAGCTGAGAGACTATTTCGGAGCGGGGCAGGTCGTTCCGATTTACGTTGAGGTGGAAGACGGACTGCGTCTTGCACGTGCCGTAGAGCGCGAGAGAAGCCAGACTTGTCCGCGCTATGAAGAATTGTGCCGCAGATTTCTGGCGGACGCAAAGGATTTCTCCGAAGAGCGGCTCAGCGAGCTTGGGATTACACGGCGTTATCAAAATGATGATTACGACCGCGTGCTTGAAGAGATTTGTAAGATGATCCGTAAGGAATGCCGATAGGCAGGAGGAAAGGGAATGCTGTCCTTTCGTGACATAATCGGTCACAAGAGTATAATCGAACATCTTCAGCAGGGCGTTCAGACCGGTCAGATTGGTCACGCATACATATTCGAAGGAGATGACGGAATCGGCAAGAGGCTTACGGCCAAAACGCTGGCAGCAGCGCTTCAGTGCCGTGAGGGCGGAGCGGAGCCGTGCGGCCGGTGTATCTCCTGTCTGCAGATGGAATCCGGAAACCAGCCGGACGTGTTCTATGTGACTCATGAGAAGAGTGTAATCGGTGTGGATGACATCCGTACGCAGCTTTGTACGCCTATGGATATCAAGCCTTACGCAGGTCCGTACCGCATCTTTATCGTGGATGAAGCCGAGAAGATGAACGAGCAGGCGCAGAATGCTTTGTTAAAAACGCTTGAAGAACCGCCGGAATATGGTATTATACTGTTACTGACCAATAATCGTAATGCATTCCTGCCGACGATTCTGTCAAGAGCCGTATTGCTTTCGCTCCTGCCGGTGGCAGAGAGCGAGCTGGTGCCGTTTCTGATGGAACGGGCGCAGATCCCCGATTACCGGGCGAGGCTTGCAGCCGCGCTTGCCGGAGGAAGCCCCGGGAAGGCGCTTACGATTGCAGCTTCGGACGAGTTCCGAAAGCAGAAGGATGCGGCGGTCGGAATCATGCAGGCGCTCCCCGATATGGGAGATGAGCGCATGGCGATTACTGCGAAAAGTCTTGCGTCAGGCAAGGATGATCTTAACGGTATGCTGGAACTGATGCAGGTGTGGATCCGTGACCTGCTTTTGGTTAAGGCGGCAGGTAAGAAGGCATCGCCGATGTTCTCGCAGGAAGAATCGACGCTTCAGGCGCAGGCGGCCAGAATTTCTTATGAGGGGATTAAGGGACTTCAGAAAGAACTGCAGGTGCTGGCGGATAAGCGGCGTGCCAACGTGACGTTAGAACCGGCGGTCTGGCTGATGCTGCTTCATATGAAGGATTGTTTCCGTTAATAGACGGAGTCAGAATAAAGAAAGGATATGCCGTTTACGGCACACAGAACCATGACAGAAATTATCGGAGTAAGATTCCGCCCGGCGGGGAAGATTTACTATTTTGATCCCGCAGGACTGGACGTTGAAGTCGGAACACATGTTATCGTAGAGACCGCCAGAGGTGTCGAGTACGGACAGGTTGTGCTTGGAAAGCGTGAGATTGAGGAAACGAAAGATCTTCCGCCGTTAAAGCCGATCATCCGTCTTGCCACGCCCGAGGATGACGAGCAGGTTCGCAGGAATTCCGCGCGGGAGGCGGAAGCGCTTGCCGTATGTACCGAGAAAGTGAACAAGCACGGGCTTGAGATGAAACTGATCGGGTGTGAGTACACCTTTGACAACAGTAAGCTTCTGTTTTATTTCACAGCGGACGGACGTGTGGATTTCCGTGAGCTGGTAAAGGACCTGGCGACGGTATTCCATACGAGAATCGAGCTGAGACAGGTCGGCGTACGCGACGAGACGAAGCTGCGCGGCGGGATCGGAATCTGCGGAAGGGAACTGTGCTGCCATACGTATCTTTCCGAATTTATTCCCGTATCCGTTAAAATGGCGAAGGAACAGAACCTGTCCCTCAATCCGACCAAGATCAGCGGAAACTGCGGACGTTTGATGTGCTGCCTCAAGCATGAAGAGGAAGCTTATGAGTATCTGAACAGTCGTCTGCCGAACCTCGGGGATGTTGTACACACTCCGGACGGTCTGACCGGAGAGGTTGCAGACCTGAACGTGCTGAAGCAGAAGGTAAAGGTTATCGTTCATGTGAACGGTGCGGACGGAGACGAGAAGGAAATCCGCGAATACAAGGCGGATGAACTGCGCTTTAAACCGAGAAAACAGCGGCGTGAATCGCGTGAGGAAGCAGCTGCGGAGAAGGCGCTTCGCGAACTGGAGTAACTCTTATGACAGAATTAAAGGAAACGGAACAGATCGTCAACCTGCAAAGGAACGGTCTTGTTTTGATTCAGGACAGAAAACGGTTTTGTTTCGGAATGGATGCGGTGCTGCTGTCCGGTTTTGCGTCTGCAAAACGCGGGGAAACCGTGCTGGATCTCGGAACGGGGACGGGAATACTGCCGCTTTTAATGTCCGCAAAGACCGAGGCCGAGCGCCTTACGGGGCTTGAAATCCAGCCGGAAAGCGCGGATATGGCGCTTCGAAGCGTACGGATGAACGGCCTTTCCGACAGGATTGATATCGTTGCGGGAGACATAAAAAACGCAGTTTCACTGTTCGGGAAAGCCTCTTATGACGTGGTTGTGAGCAATCCGCCGTACATGACGGGCGGTCACGGACTGGTCAATCCGGCCGATGCCAAGGCGATTGCAAGGCATGAACTTTTGTGCACATTTTCCGATGTGGCGGAAGCGGCCGCGGGGGTTTTGAAGCCCGGAGGACGGTTTTATCTCGTTCACAGGCCGTTTCGTCTCGTTGAACTGTTCGGTACGCTTCAGAGGTGCGGACTGGAACCAAAGCGCTTAAGGCTTGTATATCCGTACGCGGACCGAGAACCCGACATGGTATTGATCGCGTGTGTGAAGGGCGGAAAGTCCCGGCTTCAGGTCGAAAAACCGCTGATAATCTGGCAAAAACCCGGAATTTACACCGAAGAAGTCTCGGGAATGTACGGTTTTTGAGCCGTGTTTACAATTTGTTCATGATTTATGACGGAAAATATTGCATAGAAAAAGGATTCAAATAGTGTAAAAAGTTTCACTTGTTAACAAAATGTTTACAAATTATAGCCGCAAAACCTTGATTTTACTGGGTTTGACCACAATATCTTGAAGTCTTGTTTTGAGAAAACACAAGAGGCGAAAGAATATTGAAAGAAATGCACAAAAAATCATTGTTTTGCCTTGCAATATTTTACGGAAAGTGATATTCTCTAATTGTAGATAAAACAATCATTCAGGCATTTGGGAGGCTTCACATGGCTGGCGAGCTCTATCGTAAGAAGAAAAGACTCGGTGACATGCTCGTATCCGAGCACGTGGTTACACCGGAACAGATCGAACAGGCCATGGAGGTTCGGAAGACCAACGGAAAGCGTCTCGGCGAGACACTGGTTGACCTTGGCTTCACTTCCGAGGAGAACATCACGAAGGCGCTCACCAGACAGTTGGGCGTTGAGATGGTAGCTCCCTCAACCATGAAGATTCCGGACGACATCGTTAATCTTGTCAACCCGAACATCCTTCGTAAATACATGGTTATGCCTTTTGCGTATGCATCCGGCAATACGAACATCCTTCGCGTTGCAATGGCTGACCCGATGGACATGGTCGCAATCGATGACCTTGCCATGGTTACGCATATGGACATTGAGCCGTACATCGCTACAACGCATGACATCATGATTTGTATCGATAAGTACTTCGGTAACGCGGAAGCGCTCGACGCCGCAGAAGCTTATGCGAAAGAGCGTGAAGCGAAGAAAGCCATCGGTGATGAAGAAGACGCCGAAGACGCCGTAGCCGACTCCCCGATCGTTATCATGGTTCGTAACATGATCGAATCGGCGGCCCGTCAGAGAGCGTCCGATATTCATGTAGAGGCGCTTGAAACGAAAGTACGTATCCGGTACCGAATCGACGGCGCGCTCTTCGAACAGATCACATACGACATCGGAATGCTTCCCGCAATCATCGCCCGACTTAAGATCATGGGCGGCATGGATATTTCCGAGAAGCGTAAACCGCAGGACGGTCGTATCAGTATTACGGTTGACCGTGTCGAGTACGATATCCGTGTTTCCGTTCTTCCGACATACTACGGTGAGAAGTGCGTAATGCGACTCGCTCAGAAGACGGCACTCACGAGAAGCAAGAAGGACCTCGGTTTCGGCGATGCGGAGATGAAGAAGTTCGACCATATCCTTTCAAACCCGCACGGAATCATCCTTGTTACCGGGCCTACCGGTTCCGGTAAGTCAACAACGCTCTATACCGCATTAAGCGAATTGAATAAAGAAGACGTTAACATCATTACGGTTGAGGACCCTGTAGAGGCGAACATCAACGGAATCAACCAGGTACACGTTAACGTGAAAGCGGGACTTACCTTCGCGTCCGCGCTTCGTTCCATACTCCGTCAGGACCCGGACATTATCATGATCGGTGAGATTCGAGACGGTGAGACGGCGCAGATCGCAGTACAGGCTTCCATTACCGGTCACCTGGTAGTAAGTACCCTGCATACGAACAGTTCGGCAGCCACAATCGCCCGACTCCTTGATATGGGCGTTGAAAGTTACCTGATTGCGGACTCCGTAGTCGGAGTTATCGCACAGCGACTTGTACGCCGCCTCTGCCCGAAGTGCAGACAGGCGCGGTACGCTACCGAAGAGGAGAAACGGACCATGGGGATCCGTCCGGATACGCCCAATGTGGTTCTGTACGAGCCGGTAGGCTGCATGTATTGCAACCGAGGCTATAAAGGACGTATCGGTGTTTACGAGATTATGGAAATCACCCCTCGCCTTAAGAAGATCATTTCGAACCGCGAGGATTCGGATGTTTTGAAACAGGCCGCTCTGGAAGAGGGAATGAGCACGCTCCGTATGAGCGCGGCAAGAACGGCGCTTCAGGGTATCACGTCATACTCCGAGATGCTCAGAGTATCCTTCGAAAGCTAAAAGCGGCACAGCGCCGGTAATAATCAGGAAAGAGGAACGGACAGGAACATGAGAGAATTAGACGATATTTTGCAGGAAGCCGTCAACCGACATGCGTCGGACGTTCACATCACTGCAGGAAGACCCGTTATATTCCGTATCGACGGCGATTTAAGACCGCTTGATACCGAGAAGCTTACCCCGGAAACGATCGAAGAGCTGGTTGTTCCGCTTTTCGCGGACAATGACCGTCTGGTTGAGATCATGGATAAGACCGGCGAGATCGACTTCGCATACTCTCTTTACGGACGCGGACGTTTCCGTGTAAACGTATTTAAGCAGAGGGGAACGCTGGCGATGGTCATGCGACTCCTGCCGTTTAAGATTCCGGCACCGAGAGAGCTCGGACTTCCCGCCGCGGTTCAGGAACTCTGTACGAGAAAGAGGGGACTCGTTCTCGTAACGGGAGCAACCGGTTCCGGTAAGTCCACGACGCTCGCTTCTCTCATCAACATGATCAACAAGACTTACGCGAAGCACATCATCACGATTGAGGATCCTATCGAGTATCTGCATCGTCATGAGAAGTCCATCGTAAACCAGCGTGAGATCGGTGATGATACCGAAACGTATTCCGGCGCGCTTCGTGCAGCGCTCCGTGAAGACCCGGACGTTATTCTCGTCGGTGAGATGCGTGACCTGGAAACCATCCAGACCGCGATTACCGCAGCTGAGACCGGACACCTCGTATTCTCAACGCTGCATACGAACAGTGCAGCCGATACGATCAACCGTGTTATCGACGTATTCCCGCCGCATCAGCAGCAGCAGATCAGAGTACAGCTTGCAAGCGTTATTGAATGTGTTATTTCGCAGCAGCTGCTTCCGATCCAGACCGGTTCCGGCCGTGTTGCCGCATTCGAAGTAATGATGGGAACAAGCGCCATCAGAAACCTGATCCGTGAAGGTAAAGCCTTCCAGATCCCGTCCATGATTCAGACCAGCAAGAAACAGGGCATGCAGTCCATGGACGACGCACTTTATAACCTGTATATCGGCGGTTTGATCAGTGCAGAGAACTGCTTGAATTACGCGCAAGATACAATCGCTATGAGCCGGAAGGTTACATTCTAACCGGTTAGAAAAAGGAGGAATTACCGATGCCCGCATATGCATATGAGGCCGTCGACAAGATGGGCCGTAAGAAGAAGGGCAATATTGAAGCGGCTTCACCGGACAGAGCGCAGACGATGCTCAAAGGTGAAGGCCTGGTTCCGTTGAAGGTCAGCGAGCAGTCGTTCTTAAATAAGGACGTTAACATCGGCGGTAGCGGTGTCAGCAAACGAGATCTCAGCGTATTCTGCCGCCAGTTCGTATCCATTCTGAACGCCGGCGTTCCGATTGTAGACGCAATGGGAATGATGGAGGATCAGACCGAGAACAAGAACCTTAAGAAAGCCCTCGGCGAAGTTAAAGCCAATATCGCAAAAGGTGAAAGTTTTGCCAACGCATTAAGAGAGCGGAGCGATATATTCCCGTCCATGATGATCAACATGGTGGAAGCCGGTGAGGCATCCGGTAGTATCGACGTATCCCTTGACCGTATGGCAACGCAGTTTGAGAAAGACACCAAGCTGTCGGCGATGATCAAGAAGGCTTTGATCTACCCGATCGTGGTTGTTGTCGTAGCCATCATCGTAATGATCGTTATGATGGCATTCGTTATTCCGAACTTCATGGAAATGTTTAAAGACATGGACACGAAGATGCCGGCGTTGACGCTTGCAGTTATGGCTGCTGCGGATTTCTTTAAGAATAACGTCATACTAATTGTGGCGATATTGATTGCCATTGTTATCGGAATAAAGATATTCAGTGCATCGCAAACAGGAACAATATTCCTTGCCAATGCCGCAATCAAGATTCCCGCATTCAAGGATTTCACCATTAAGACTTCGTCATCGAGACTTGCAAGAACGCTTGCAACGCTTACATCATCCGGTATTTCGATGATTGACGCGCTTGACATCAGTGCCAAGACGATGAGCAATTACGTATTCCGTCAGGCCGTGCTTGAAGCGAAGGAAGAGGTTAAGAAAGGTGTACCGCTTTCCGAGCCGCTTAAGAGAGCCGCGATATTCCCGCCGATGGTTGTTCACATGACCAAGATCGGTGAGGAAACCGGTGATATGGACTCCATGCTCACCAAGATGGCAGACTATTATGATGAAGAAGTTGAGAACGCAACGCAGAACCTGCTTTCCGTTATGGAACCTATCATCATTCTGGTTATTGCGGTATTCGTTGGTATTCTTGTCGGAGCATGCGTAATGCCGATGCTCAGCCTGTACAAAGGTCTCGACAACCTGTAACATTGAATTAAATGACCGCCGGAATAGGGACGGCAGTTGTTTAAGATAGAAGGTTGCGGAATGAGGAACCGTAACCGGATTGAGAAAACTAATATTATATGAAAATGGAGGAATGTTTCTATGAACAAGAACAAAGGTTTTTCACTCGTTGAGTTGATCGTAGTAGTAGCGATCATGGCAGTATTGGTTGGTATTTTGGCTCCCGCTTATCTTAGCTACGTTGAAAAGACCCGTCGCGGTACTGATGAAGACATGGCTGAGGAAGTTCGTCACACGATTGAGATCGCTGCAGCTGAGATCTGTGTTTATGACGAGATCTGCAACGGTGCACAGTTCCAGTTCGCAAATACTAACGGTATTGCAAGCAAGTGCTCTAGCTACACCAACCTGAAGAATTCTGTAGAAGATGTTTATTCTTCGAAGACTTTCGATATTAAGTCTAAGTTCTACAAGAGCAAGACCTACACCGTAACCGTTGCTCCTGCTAGTAGCTCTGCAGCTGGTACCGGCGCAGCTCTTACCGTAACGGGTGCTTGGAACTAATTCGGATTAACTCTTTGAGCCTTACTAAAATTTCTGAAGAATAAACTTCAGGATGTTCAAAAAGCATAGAAGAGTACCGAAAGGTGCAAAGAAGTGCTGAAAGGCACGGAGATATGAAGTCCTGATTCCCTATCACGCAGGTGGGGCAACCCACCTGCGTGGGATATAATATCTTATGGTGCCGGCGATAGTTTGGAGGGTGAGTATGAAGGCAGATAAAGAGCGCGGCTTCTCCCTCGTAGAACTGATTGTCGTTATAGCAATCATGGCAGTATTGGTAGGTATTTTGGCACCGGCTTATCTCGCATATGTTGAGAAAACCAGGATCCAGAGAGATGAATCCGCAGCGGACGAGATATTTCGTGCTGCGGAAATTGTCGTCTATGCCGGAGAATACGATGTCACCGATCAGGTATTGGTAACCTTTGACAGTCAAGGCATTCATTTGAATGCTGCAATTGCAAATGTACAACAGTTTGAAGACATGATGAAGGATCATTTCGGCGACCAATACAACACGGCAGCTCCTGTATCAAAGAAATACCGGAATCAAACATATACGGTTACGATCCTTCCGCCGGAGGATGAACAGTCGGTTCCCCGTTTGGCGGGTGCATGGTCGTAAAAGAGGAGAAGGATAGAATAAATCTTATTTCGAGGTAAGAATGCGGTGGATACCGGGTTTAAGATTGTAATATTATGTATCGTATTCTTATACGGTATTATTATAGGAAGCTTTCTGAATGTGTGCATCTACCGTATTCCCCTTGGGCAAAGCCTTTCCAAGCAGCGATCCCATTGTATGACATGCGGATATCAGCTTCGGTGGTTTGATTTGATTCCCCTGTTCAGCTGGTTATTCCTTCGCGGCAAATGCCGCAAGTGCGGCGCTAAGATTTCACCGCAGTACCCGATTGTGGAGGCAGCCAACGGTATACTGTATGTTCTGATCTTTATGGTACATGGGTTTGCGGACCGGACGTCTTTAATTGAAAGCATATTATATTGCTTGATGACATCCGCACTGCTTGCTTTAAGCGTAATAGACTTTCGAACATTCATTATTCCGTTTGGATTCAACATATTCATCTTCTGTTTGGGAGTGGTGAATCTGATTTACCGGATTATCTTTGAGGACAATCCGGATATTTGGCTGTATATAGCAGGTTTTTTCGTAACAAGCGTTATTGCCGGAATTTTGTATCTATGTAAGGCAATGGGCGGCGGAGACGTAAAGCTCCTCGCAGCATCCGGTTTCTTAATCGGATGGAAACTTTCGCTCCTGTCATTCTGTGTAGGATGCATTATCGGAGCAATTATTCATCCGATCCGGATGAAGGTCTCAAAGCAGGGACGTACACTTGCGATGGGGCCGTACCTTTCCGCAGGAATACTTCTTGCGGTTTTGTGGGGCAATAAGTTTTTAGTATGGTATTGGCATTTTACCGGACTTGATAAAGTCTTCGGATGATCAATGCCGATGTGAAAAGGAATATAACTGACATCCCGTCAGATTATATAGTAGCAGGTTGATTGATGTGACGCACGTACATAAGAGGATACGTATGATCACACGAAATTGATTAAGGGAAGGAAGAATTGCCAAGCAATTCGAAAGGGAACCAACATGGCAGGAAAAGTGCTATCAATGGAAATCGGCCAGGGTATGACCCGCGTTGTAGAGGTTGATTATCAGGTTAAATCACCTAAGATCTATAACGCATTCTCGCTCGAGACGCCGAAAGACATGGTGCAGGACGGTGTTATTACCAGAAACGAAGACTTCATTATTAATCTGAAGGCGGAACTGCGGAAAAGGGATATCCGGACGGAGAGTCTTGTGTTTACCGTAGCTTCCAGCCGTATCGCAAACCGTGAAGCACGGATCCCGCTTTGTAAGCCGAAGCAGATCCTGCCTCTGATTACGGCTAACGCAGCAGACTATTTCCCGGTTGATATGAACCAGTATCACTTGGTTTATAACATCCTCGGAAAGACCGAGGAGGAAGGCGTTAAGCAGTACAGACTGGCTCTTCTTGCGGTTCCGAACGATGTTACAACGTCGTACATTGACCTGGCGCGTTCTTTGGGAATGCACATCCGGGCAATGGACTACGTCGGAAACAGTATCTTCCAGGTTGTCCGTCAGGAAGTGTCTTCAGGCGTAAACGCAATTATTAAAATTGATGAGCATACGTCTCTTGTGACGATTGTCAGAAACGGTGAGATCATGCTTCAGCGTTCCGTACCGCATGGTGTTAACGGAGCAATCGAGAACCTGACGGAGCTTGACGTATACGGTGAGAATCTCACCTATGCCGATGCAACGGTAGTGTTTACGAAAGAGCGTTGCCTGCGCCGTTATCTGAATGTTGATGTGGATTATCAGGAGAAGGAAGACACCTCCGATGAGATGATGATGTCCCGTATCATGATTACCGAGAACCTTCGGTACTTCATCGGAAACGTAGGTCGTATCCTTGAGTACTATGTATCCCGTAATGACAATGCGGCAATCGAGAACATCTACCTGGTTGGTATCGGTGCTGACTTTGTAGGAATGGACGAGCTCCTTTCCAACGAGCTTGGATACAATGTTCAGAAATATACCGGACTGGATAACATCCGTACCGGATCTCCGAACTTCACGGCACTTGAGTCCATGAGAGTATACGCCGCAGCAATCGGCGCATCGTATGCACCGCTGCAGCTCCTCTCGGAAGACCTGCTGAAGGGCGAGAAGCAGGCTTCGCTTGTTTTGCCGGTTGCAATCTTTATCGCATGCGCAGCGGTTGCTGCAACCCTCTTCATTGTCGGTAAAGTAAGCGTAACGGCTTCCAAGAATAAGAATCAGGAACTGAATGACAGCCTGAAACGTAATGAATACTTGGAAAAACTGAATGACGCAAGCATTGCGGCATCGGAGACTTATAACCAGATCAGCGCAATTCTTGCTTCAACCGGAACAAATAACAACCGGCTGATCACACAGTTCTTTAACGAGTTAGAGGAGAAGATGCCGTCAGGTTTCGTAACTCTGTATATTAAAGCAGACGCAGATGACGGTGTAACGATGGATGTCACCTGTGCTTCCAAAGAAGAGGCTGCCAAGCTGTTCCTTCAGCTCAGACAGTTTGAAACGATTATTGCGGTATCAGCTTCTGATTTTGAGGAAGAATACGGATTGAAGCCGGAATACGATAAGATCCTCGAAGAATTGATGGCTAAAGAAATCGAAGAAGCCACTGCAGTATATGAGGAAAGAGCAGACAAAGACGGGTTCGTTCTTAACGATGACGGTGAGTTGGTTCTTCTGGCTGATTTAATTGAGCAGAAGAAGCAGCAGATGATTAACGAGAAGAAGGATGAGAATATTGTTCTCGGCCGAATCGTAAAGGCTCTTGAAAATGAAGAAAACGGAGAGAAGTCACCGATTGACGAAATTGACCCCGCGGATTTCTTCTATACGAAAGTAATGTTCACGATTTACTGCACGTTCAACCCTGATTGTACCGAATCCAATGCAAGCTTTATGGACAAAGTAAAAGATTCTCTTGAAAAAGAAGAGAATCTTCGTAAAGAAGAAGCCGAGAAGAAGGCAAGAGAAGAAGAGGAACGTCGCAAGAATGCCGAGTTAGAGGCTAAGGCGAAGGAAGAAGCCAAGAACGATGCGAAGAAGAAGGAGGATAACTAATCATGACGATGAAAGTATCGAAAAGAGATATCACGATTCTTCTTATTGCATTGGGTGCAATCCTTGCATTCTGCGTGTTCCAGTTCTATTTCCGCGGTGCAATGGACGAGAAGAAGAAATTAGATGAAGAGAATAAGAAGCTTCAGGAAAGACTGGATAAGTTCTACGGAATTGATGAGAATACGGTAATTGCCAACATGGCGAAGAATGCCGAGGATCTTCAGACCCGTTCCGAGATGTATCCTTCCAGATATCGTTATGAAGATCTGATTATCTATTTGAATGAATGGGAAATTCTTCCTTATGATGAAATGTACAATTTCCCGAAATATTCGATTGAAGAGACAATGTACGATCAGAATATCGGCGGTGTACTTGACTGGAACGATACCGAAAAGGTTCCGGTAGAAGCATCTTATAATTTCGGCAGAGCGAAAATTGATGCTGAATTTGGTGCGAATTCCTATAAGGCGTTTAAAGATATGATCAATAAGATTTATCTTGATGAAGCGCCCAAGACGATTCAGACCGTAACGGCGATGATGGATGCAACTAACGGATTCATCTTAGGTGGAATTGCAATCAATTTCCTCAATGTTCAAAACGGAACCAATGTTTATAAGCCGGTTACTGTAACCGGAGTACCTACTTCGGTAGAGAACATCTTCGGACCGACATACACGCCGACGCCTACACCGACGCCGACACCCAGACCGAACCAGAGACTTTACAACGAGTAATCAAGGTTGGCAATCCGGTCGTGGATTACCGCTTTATCCTGCCCGGGGAGTGTATCCCCGGGATGGATAAGGCCTCATCGGGAGACCTTAAGAGGAGATATGAAGAAATATTATAGAAAGGATGGGAGAACCGTGCAGGATAAAAAGGAAAGACGTAAGAACAAAGGTTTTACACTGGTTGAAGTATTGGTTGCTGCAGCAATATTAAGTATTCTGGTACCTCCGATACTGTCTTCTTTCGTTGCGGTAGCACGTATAAATGCAAAATCCCGCAGAAAGCTCTCAGCAACAACGATAGCCAACGGTGTAATGGAATCCGTAAAGGGGTTTGAACTGTCCCGTGTTGCGAAAGAATGTGATTATCCGTCAGATGGTTTTTACATTATTGCAGGGTTCACCGGAACGGCGTCGGAATTGAATGCAGCTACACTTGGGAATGTCTCAAGTAAGTCGGTGTCGAAGACCGGAGGCAATTACAATTTTGACGGACAGTCGAGTGGAAATTATGCCTTTAAATTCACCGGTGTTGAGATGGACGGAACAAGATACGATGTACTTCTGATCTATCGTAAGAATGAAACCAATTCGAACGGAAGTGTTGAAGTGAATGTTCAGGGCGGAGGCACTGCTACGCGATCGGCAGCGTCGATTCTGGAGCCGATGGCGGTAAGAGTTCTGACTTACTATGATGTTGAAATTAAAGTGTTCCGGGGAGGTGCCAGTCTTACCTCCAAACCGTTAGTGTCGATTACCGGAACGAAGGCGGACTATAACTGATAAACAATTGACTATGAAAGAAAGGAGCGAGGCCGATGAAAAGGATAAAAGCTGACAACAGAGGTGTTGCATTGATTACGGTCGTTATCGGTGTAATGTTCTGTCTGTTGCTCACATCAACGATGATGCGCGTGTCGTTGCTCGGATTACAGTCCAGAGAGGTAAATAACCAGTCGTCCGATAACTTTTATGATGCGGAAAGCGTTGTGGATACCGTTCGTCTGAACCTGCAGCATTATGCGGCGAAGGCATGGGCGGAAACAACGAACGGAACCGATTCCGAAAACTTCGTAAAGCAGACGTATTTTCTTCTTACCGGAACCAGTTATCCCGTAAGCGGAGGTATTTCATTAAGCGATGCACAGAAGACTCATGTTATTGACAGTCTGAAGGCTAATGCGAAGAACGGCGGATCAATTCTGAGTATCGGAAATATGGAAACCGTTACCGGTGCTTCCGGAAAGCTGGAGGGCCTTATTATCCGGGATGTTGAAGTAAAGTATGAACATCCTACGACCAAGATGGTTTCCTATGTAAAGACCGATATTACAATCAGCGCACCTTTGTATGCAAGTAAGAAGAGATTCCCGCTTGCAAGTTACTCCATGTTTGCAGGCTCCGGTGTTAGTCTATGGAACGCACAGGGAATGCAGGGCGTTTATGGAAACCCGAACCAGTTTGGATTCCTCGAGCAGAAGGGTAATGTATATTTCGGATATGAAAGTTGGGATAATGCCGGAAACGTTACGGCAGTAACGATTTCAAACCGTGAAACGTTGATTCTTTCCGGCGAGAACGTTGTTATAAACGGTGACGTTGTTCTTACAAACTATTCCAATCTTCAGATTACCGGTACGGATGTTGAGATCCGTGGTAAGATTTATCTCGGAACCGGATGTCACTTGATTGTCGGAAGAGGAATCGATCCGAATACACATCAGGTAACCAGTACTAATGTAAGATGCCAGGATATTCGAATCGGAGACCGAAACTCTTATCAATCGGTTGCAAAGAATACCTATTCAAAGCAGCTCGGAAGCACAGTTACCTATCCCGGATCACCGTATAAGTGTTATCAGTCGACCAAAAACATGGGAGTCGATGATTTCAAGAACAGCCATCCGAAATGGGTAGACAGTCCCGCCTCAATCGTATATATTGATTGGAATAATGTGGATTCAGCGCAGGCGTTTGACGCAGTAGTTATTAACGGTAAAGTGAAAGATCAGCAGGGTAATAACCTGCGGGTATATGTTGATGAAGGTGTGGACACGCCTAACAGAGACACCGAACTTGATCCCCGTCCGAGAAGAAAAACACAGAATGCGGATGGCACCGGAGCAACGTATCAATACGCCTATGACGACTTCTTTATCGAGATGGTTGATGTAGCATATTTTGAGAAGTTTATGCATGATAGTGAAATATACAATTATGCTCAGAACAATAAACTCGAAGGACGAATCAGAGACGAGTATTATAATCCGAACAGTGATAAGAATGAGCCGAGTCAGGATGGGGCTTTCACAAGTCCGAACATTACAAAGCGTTCAGGAGAAGAATTTGCTTCACTGACTTATAGCGGAGTATCCGTAAACGGCATAAGCAATCCAAGATGCGCGATTGTATTTACTGCAAGTACTAACTCCGGTAATGGTAACCTTGTTCACTCGGGTGACAGACCGTTCGTATTGAGTAATAATGATGTAGAGTTCCATGTTGACTCCACAACGGCTGAATACACCGGTATCATTATTACCCCTAAGAAGGTAAGCCTTAAGAAAGATAACGGGATGTGCAGAGGTAAGTCACTGCTTCTTCTGGATACGACTTCCGATCATCAGTATCTGAAGGCATTTATGGATGAAGTCGGCAAGCATGTAGTAAGCAATAATATCTCATCCGGCAAGCGTAGATATGCTACCGTAAACAATCTGTTTAACGGCGGAATGAAGCGCTTCTATGAGAGCAACGGATCGAATACCGGATCCAATTACGCAGTAGATACTGCACATAACGAGGAAATGAATCTTATTGATCTCAGTAACTACGAGAAGAAATAGTCACAACGGCAACCAATGAGGAGAGAATGTATATGAAAAAGAATCATGGTTTTACAATGGTTGAGTTAATGGTTACCGTTGCCATTATGGGCGTGCTCGCATCAATAATAGGAATTACAATGGGTATTTTGCTTGGTCAGAGAGTAAAATCGATGGCGGCAGATACCAAGAGCGTATTGCAGAGTACGCAGACGGTTGCCTTGACTCGAGATGACGCGTTCGTAAGACTGAGCCAGAACGGCAGCGATGCAATTATTGTTGCATATTCCGCGGCCGGTAAGGAAATCAACCGTGCGGAGGGACACGACGTTCAGATGTACGTAACGATCGGCGGAACCGAAACACTGGTAACTTCTGGAGTGGAGATTCATTTTGATCGTCAGACTGGCGGGTTAAAGCCTCAGACAGTCGGCGGAAATGATTACGTCTCCCAGATCCGTATTACGAATGGAAAGAGAAATGTTACTTTAAAGATTTCCAAACTTACTGGAAAGGTGACATACTGAAAGGAGGAGGCCTATGAAGCGGAAGAAAAACCAAGGTTTAACGCTTGTTGAGTTGCTTGTTTCCGTTGCCGTACTCAGTATTGTTACACTCGGAATCGGTGGGTTGTTAAGACTCGCTGCAGAACAGTATTCAAACGCAACAAAGGAAACAGAAGTACAGAACACTCTTCAGCAGGCATTTGCTTCAGTAAGCAATGCAATGGAAGACGCAGAGCTTGGCGTATTCTTCGATACGAACGAGCTTACAGTAGCTAACAAGCAGAAGTTTATTAAGTTTGAGTTGAAAAACGGAATCCTCTATTATGACGAACTTGATTATTCGGATCCGTCAATGGATGATGAGGATAAGATTGACGAAGCGAAAGATGAGTCTGCAACGACCAATCAGGCTAACATTCTTGCAGATCATGTGACTGCATTTTCGGTAAGCTTGCCTCCCGCAGCGGAAGGTGTTGCGGTTCTCACGATTGGCATAAAGTACTATGAACGTTCTAAGAGCATGACACAGAATGTGTTCCTTAGAAACTTCGCCAGCACCGCACAGTTTATGTCTTCGAGCACGGGCGGAACAACCGGAACCGGCACTGGAACAGGTACCGGCACCGGAACCGGAACAGGCACCGGAACCGGAACAGGCACCGGCACTGGAACAGGTACTGGTACCGGAACAGGTACTGGTACAGGAACAGGTACCGGCACAGGCACTGGAACAGGTACTGGAACAGGTACAGGTACTGGTACAGGTACCGGCACCGGTACAGGTACCGGAACAGGTACAGGTACTGGTACAGGTACAGGCACTGGAACAGGTACAGGCACCGGAACCGGTACAGGTACAGGCACCGGAACAGGTACTGGTAGCGGAACCGGTGGTGGTACTCCCATGACACCGACAGTCCAGGGAAATCTTGGATGGAAGGGTTCACATGGCGGCGGAACTGTTCAGGTAGAGGTATCAGTTCCTGCGGAAACGAAGAAGATTGTCTTTGTGTTTGATGCGGCAGTCGGTGATACGATGGGCAAATCGAACATCACTAGATTGGAATTCAGTAGTGATCGTAAGACGGTTACGGTATATCCTGACGCCAATGCAGGTGGAAAGCAGATACAGCTGGAGTTTCCGTCATACACATCGTCGTCCACTTTACCGAATTGTCTGTCAGTTACGGCTTATAACTAGGCTTAACCATTCAGACAGTAGTTTTACAAAACAGTATTTGAAGATTTAGATGTTTAAAGGAGTTTGCATCATGAAGAAGAATGCAGGAATCTCAACGATTATGGTAACCGGATTGGCAGCTGGTATTTCGATTTTTGTCATGGTTATTCTGGTGGTAATCAAAGGAGCAATGGGTGCACCTGAAGGAGGTTCCGTGCAGGAACAGGCGGCAATTGATAAAGCGGAATTGATCGGTCAGCAGTTTGTTGAAATGGTCAAGGAAGCAGATCTTGATGTGTATTGGGACAGAAAGAATACGGCAGTTGTATTTGTCTCCCAGCAGCAGATTAAAGTCATGTGGAAGGAAGGCATGGACATCAAGACCGTTACGATCCAGTATGAGAATCCGGAAGATCCTTGGTCTGTAAAGAAAGAAAAGGCAAGAGATCTTACTTCATCGATGACCGGCTACGGCGGAACGACAATTGCCAAGCAGGTAAAGAGTTTCATTGTTGATGATACAAGCCTTGAAGTCGGAAAGCTTTCTCTGAAGATTGAGTATATGGACTCTAACAAGCAGAAGCACGTTCTTGAAAGAGATTACGAGCAGAAGTGGAGCGAAGGCGTAGAAGCCACCAAGATCAGAGAATAACATTAATAACATTCGAGAAGGTATGTTATAAAGTATCCCGTCGTTTCTTCGGAAACGGCGGGATTTTGTATGTCGGATATATGTTTGGGAATTAACGCGCAACCGCTTGTATAACGCATACTGCAAGTGCTAAGGGCATTCAAAAACCGTGCGGCATGTGTTGAACGACTTTCGGGAACGTTACCAAAGCAGTTAGCTCGGTCCAGGCTTCCTTACGGCACATGAAAGATTCCGCTTAGTGCTGCTGCATTCCTGCCCTGACACGGTTCACAGATTTCCATTGCGTAAGACCCGGACGTCATTACCACTTACTTCGGGCGGCTTCCCGTGGGTGCGCCCGCGACATGCCATCACCCCTGCTATAGCGGATTTCAGGTGCAGGGCACCGCTACCTCCCCGGCTGCACGGCTTCCATAGTATACCTTGTTTTCGGGTTGTTGTCAACAATTGTGGATAAACCGCCCGAAAAACACAGTATAATGTGGGGAAATCGAAGAAAAACCTTGATAGAATGCGGTTTTGGTGGTATGATATAGTAGATTTAGTATTTATAATGCTATAAATGTATCCGGGCATTTTCTCTTATCGCAATCAAGCGAACCGGGAGGGGAGTCTCAAATGGCTATGTTATTGACAACAACGTCTAAAATCAATGCGTTGAAGGAGTTCATGAAAGACGGAGACTATGATGCGGCGGTTGAAGTCGCCGAGAAGATCAAGCCTGAGAAAGTCAGCTCAGTCCGTGATCTTACCACCATTGCCAACGCTTTTCTGAAGAAGAAACGCTACGAAGATGCGAAGGATATTTATATTGAGATGCACAATCACGCGCAGACCCACAAGGTTCTGGTCGGACTGATTGAGCTCTGCTTGAAGACCAATTCTCCGGAAGAGGCCGAGATTTATATCCGTGAGTTCCGTAAACTCGAACCGGACAATCCGGAGAGACTGATCTATCGTTATCGTGTTGACGTTATGCTCGGCAAAGGACCGGAGTATCTGGTCCGCAGCCTCAGCAAGCTGAAGGACGAGGATTACAGTGAGACCTGGGGCCTCGAGCTTGCGAAAGCATATTACAAGATGGAAGAATATGACAAGTGTGCTCAGGAATGTAAAGACATTCTTCTGTGGTTCGCCGGCACGGATGCCGCGAGCAAGGCGCACGTCCTCTTAAACGCCTGTGCCGAGAAGGGCGCGAAGGTTTCGATGCCCGCCCCGAAGGCAAAGGTGCAGGAGCCCGCTCCCGCAGTCGAAGAACCCGTTCAGGAGGAACCGGCTGAGGAAGAGTCCGAGGAGAAAGAGGATGAAGGCTTCTTTGATCTTTCCGCTGCTATCGGTGAGGTAGTTACCGAAACGATTGAAGAGGATGCCAAAGCCGAGGAAGAAACTCCCGCTGAAGAAGTTCCGTATGACCTGGGCGCTTTTGCGGATACGGAAGAGGAATCGGAGTCCTCTTACGATGACGCGGATCTTGAGGCGGTTGAGGATATCAAGTTCTCATTTGCCGGCTTAGATGATGCGGAATCCGATGAATTGGTTGACGAAGAAGCCGTAGTAGATATCAATATTCCTGAAGCGGCAGAGGACGAATCCGCTGCAGAGGCTGCCGAGGAAGCGGCTGATGATATTTCCGTTCCCGAAGCTGCTGACGAAGCAGCCGAAGAGATTTCCGTTCCCGAGGCGTCTGAGGAGACGGCCGAGGAGTCCTACGATACCTTCTTTGAGGAAGAGGACAAGCCCGCTGCAGCAGAAACGGCCGTAGCAGTCGTTGAGACCGCTGCAGAGACTGCAGAAGCAGAGGCTGAGGAGGACATCCTTCCCGAGGACGTTACGGTTGATATCGATATTATCGCCCTTGCCATCAAGAAGGCCAAGGAAGCGGACGATGATGACGATGACGTCGTATTGACGGATTACTATTCCGAAGAAGAATTGAAAGAAGCGGAGTGGGAAGAGGCGGTTGCCGCTGCCGAGAAGAAGAGCAAGAGTTCCGCGGTAAGCGCGAACAAGTCCTTCTACATCCCGCCGTTAAAATACAACACGCCCGAGTCGATCCTTTCCGGTTCGGACAAGGCTTCGAAATCGGACAAGAATGACGGTATCCCGACGATCAGTGCTCCCGGAGCATCGGATGACGTATTGCTGAATGATCCGTTTGACCGTGTTCCCGAGACCGCGCAGAGCGTTGTAAAGAATAACGCGAAGTCCACTTCGAAAAACGAGGATGACTTCTTAAAGGGCGTATCCGCTTCGGTAGACAACATCCTTTCGGTTGACTCCGAGGAGGAAGACGGCCAGATGTCGTTCTTCGGCAACTTCCATGACGATGTTGAGTTAAAGAGTGCCAAGACCGAGGACGATTCCGATTTCTTCGATCTTGAAGGCAGCATTGCCGATACTGTTAACGAGGATATCGAAAGCGGCGAGAAGGAGCCCGAGGTTTCGGCAGCTCCGACCAAGCGTTTCGCGGAGGATTTTACGGCGCAGGCTTTGGATGCGGCACTTCGCGACGATGACGACGCGATTGAGAGAGCGCTCTACGGACTGCTTTCCGAGAAATAATCCCGGCAGTCTTGATCGATATAAGAAAGTACTTCGGTGAATAACAGTAAACTTATCGGATTTGGGTTCAACTTATGGCGAAACAATCTTGGAAGCCGGGCAATATGCTGTATCCTCTGCCGGTCGTTATGGTGAGTTGTGCTGACGGCGGCAAGCCGAATATCCTGACAGTTGCCTGGACGGGAACGATTTGCTCCGATCCGCCGATGGTCTCGATCTCGGTGCGGAAGGAGCGGTATTCCTACGATCTGATCAAAAAGAGCGGGGAATTTGTCATTAACCTTACGACGGAGGCGCTTGTCCGAGCGACCGATTACTGCGGCGTCCGTTCCGGCCGTAAAGAAGACAAATTCGAACGCACCGGCCTGACTCCCGTTCCCGCGGAAGTTGTGAAGGCGCCGCTCATTGCGGAATCCCCGGTCAACATCGAGTGCCGGGTGAAAGAAATCAAAGAACTCGGGAGCCACGACATGTTTCTTGCGGAAGTGGTTGCCGTTCATGCCGATGAGGCATATATGGATGAAGGCGGAAAGTTTGATCTTTCCTTTGCAAAGCCGATCGTCTATTCCCACGGCACGTATTACTGCCTTGGGAAAGCACTGGGAACCTTCGGGTACTCGGTGAAAAAACAGTAGAAACTTTGCGGCACTGCCGCAACGGAGGAATGATTATGGAGCAGTACGTTATCAACGGAGGCAAATCCCTCGCCGGCGAGGTCACCATCAGTGGTGCCAAGAACGCCGCGCTCGGTATTCTTGCCGGGGCAATCATTTGCGACGATTTCGTTACAATTGAGAACCTACCGGATGTAAACGACACGAACATCTTACTCGAGGCAATCGCAGCCATAGGTGCAATTGTTGAACGTGTTGACAGACATACGGTCCGCATCAACGGAGCTACGATCCACACGGAAATGGTGGATTACGACTACATTCAGAAGATTCGCGCATCCTATTATCTGCTTGGTGCTTTGCTTGCAAAGCGCGGCAATGCGACCGTGGCAATGCCCGGCGGATGCGATATCGGATCCCGCCCGATTGACCAGCATCTGAAAGGATTCCGGGCTCTCGGCGCCAAAGTAACGACCGAGAACGGATTTGTCCATGCGCAGGCGGATCATCTTCGTGCGAGCCACATATTCCTCGACGTCGTAAGCGTCGGCGCAACAATCAACATCATGCTTGCGGCGACCATGGCGGAAGGCCAGACGATCATCGAGAACGTGGCAAAAGAGCCCCACATCGTAGATGTGGCGAACTTCCTGAACAGCCTCGGAGCGAACATCAAGGGCGCCGGAACCGATGTGATCCGTATCCGCGGTGTACAAAAGCTCCACGGCAACAGCTATTCCATTATTCCGGACCAGATTGAGGCAGGAACGTTCATGTGCCTGGCAGCCGCAACCAAAGGCGATGTTCTTTTGAAAAACGTTATTCCGAAGCACCTTGAGGCAATTACCGCGAAACTCGTGGAAATCGGTGCGGAGGTGAATGAATACGACGACTCGGTTCGCGTGTGCTGCAACCGCAGACCTCATGCGAGCACCGTAAAGACCCGCGTATATCCGGGATTCCCGACCGACATGCAGCCTCAGATGGCAGCGCTTCTCATGTTCGGCGAAGGAACGAGCTACATCAACGAGACGATTTTCGAGAACCGTTTCAAGTATGTGGCAGAGCTTCGCAAGATGGGAGCCAACATCAAAGTCGAAGGATCTTCGATGGCGGTGATCGAGGGCATCGAAAAGGGTACGGCGGCTACGCTTGACACCCCGGACCTTCGTGCGGGAGCGGCACTTACGATCGCGGCGCTTGCCACGGAAGGACGCAGCGTGATCCGTGACATCGAGTATATCGAGCGCGGATACGAGAGCTTCGATGAGAAACTCCGCGCACTCGGTGCATCCATTGAAAAGCAGCCGGTGCCTGCGGGACGCAGAAAGAACAAATTCGCATAATCTCGAATAATCAGAATACGCAGAAACCAGTGTCGGAGGCGGAAGCTTCCGGCACTGTTTATCGGTTAAAGGAGGAGAATCAAATATGGAAGAAAGAATTTTTACATCCGAATCGGTTACGGAGGGACATCCCGATAAAATTTGCGATCAGATCAGCGACGCCATTCTCGATGAATTGATCCGTCAGGATCCGATGAGCCGTGTTGCTTGCGAGACCGCGATCACGACCGGTCTTGTACTGGTTATGGGCGAGGTTACGAGTGAAGGCTATGTGGACATTCAGAAGGTTGTCCGCGACACCGTCCGCGAGATCGGTTATGACAGAGCCAAATACGGCTTCGACGCCGACACCTGCGGCGTAATCGTAGCACTCGACGAGCAGTCCAAGGATATCGCGATGGGCGTTGACAAGGCGCTTGAAGCAAAGAACGGCGAGATGGGCGAAGAGGAGATCGCTGCAATCGGTGCAGGCGACCAGGGCCTGATGTTCGGTTACGCTACCAACGAGACCCCCGAGTACATGCCGATGCCGATCAGCCTTGCACACAAGCTTACGAGAAAGCTCTCCGAGGTTCGTAAGAACGGAACGCTTCCGTATCTTCGTCCCGACGGAAAGTCACAGGTTACCGTTGAGTATGACGAGAACGGCAAGCCTTCCCGCGTAAATGCGGTAGTCGTTTCGTCCCAGCATGACCCCGACGTGACGCAGGAGCAGATCCATGCGGATATTAAAAAATATGTTATTGACGCCGTTATCCCTGCTGAGATGATGACGCCTTCCACGAAGATTTTCATCAACCCGACCGGCCGTTTCGTAATCGGCGGACCGAACGGTGATTCCGGTCTTACCGGCCGTAAGATCATCGTAGACACCTACGGCGGATACGCCCGCCACGGCGGCGGAGCATTTTCCGGCAAAGACTGCACGAAGGTTGACCGCTCTGCTTCTTATGCGGCTCGTTACGTTGCAAAGAACATCGTGGCTGCCGGATTGGCGGATAAGATTGAAATTCAGGTATCTTACGCGATCGGAGTGGCAGAACCGACCTCGATTTCCGTGGATTCCTTCGGTACCGGAAAGGTTTCCGACGAGAAGATGGTGGAGATCATCCGCGAGAACTTCGACTTAAGACCCGCCGGCATCATTAAGATGCTCGATCTGCGTCGTCCGATCTACAAGCAGACGGCTGCATACGGTCATTTCGGAAGAACCGACATCGACGTTACGTGGGAGCGTTTGGACAAAGTTGACGTGTTGAAAAAATACCTCGCGTAAGATTGAGGTTGTTATATAAAAAAGTGTTTGATTTTTCTTTCAAGCAAGGGTATATTATGAGTAAGAGACCGCGTTCGATATTATGACGGAGGTTGAAGTACTATGCCGAATGGTTTCGTTCAGTCATTGCACTTGATCTTTGGTTCGACAACGCCTCAGAAGGGCGTACTGGATTTGCTTCTGCTGGTAGTAAATATTCTGATTCTGATGCTGATCACTTCTCTGGTCCTTTTTGTGGTGGGACGACGCCGCACCCAGACGAAGAGCAACGAAAGTAAAAGCACTACATGGCAGAAGTATGGTACTGTGCCGCCTGAATACGTTGACGGCAAGCCGCAGTTCGGAACGACGTCTCTCTTAAAACCTTATCACAGTGAATATCCGGATGTGGTTGTACCGCATGACGGAAACGAGAAGACATCCCTTTTGGATGTGGACCACCGTGGACTGGTTGTCATGCGGATGCGTACCGAGGAGGAATTTCTTGTCGGCAAGGATACGTTCCTGATGGGTAAGGAGCGGGTTCGCGTAGATTACTGCATCACCGCCAATCCCGCAGTCAGCCGTACGCACGCGAGACTGACGCGTAAAGACGGAAAGCTTTATATTGAAGATATGAATGCCACAAACGGAACCTACGTTAACGGCGAGCGCATACGCCCCGGCAATCCGGTTCCGCTTGAAGTCGGAGATCGTTTCCGGCTCGCCGACGAGGAGTTTCAGGTTCGGTAAGCGTATGGCATGAAACGGAATGATACGATGGTACCGGAAGCTCTGCTGTTCCGGTACCTTTTGTTTTCGGAGGAATGAATGATGAGTGACAGAATTCTTTCGGGCTATGAGCCCGCAAATGTATGGAAGTATTTTGAGGAGATCTGCGGAATCCCGCACGGATCGAGCAATATCAGGGCAATCAGCGACTGGCTTGCCGCGACGGCGCGAGAGCACGGTCTTAAATACGTGCAGGAGCCGTGCGGCAACGTGATCATCTATGCCGATGCGACGCCCGGCTACGAGAATGAGCCCGCTATAGCGCTGCAGGGCCACATGGACATGGTTGCAGTGAAGGATCCGGACTGCGATATCGACATGGAGAAGGACGGTCTTTCGCTCTTTATTGAGGACGGGTTCCTCGGCGCGCGCGGAACGACGCTCGGCGGCGACGACGGAATTGCAATTGCTTACGGACTCGCAATCCTTACCGATCCTTCAATCCCGCATCCCGCATTGACGCTTGTTGCGACGGTCAACGAAGAGACCGGAATGGACGGCGCGATTGCGATGGATCCGGCAGTGCTCAGTGCGAGACGGCTCATCAACCTGGATTCCGAGGACGAAGGCGAATTCATTGCCGGATGCGCGGGCGGCGCAACGCTCCGTCTCAGAATGCCGCTTACACGATGCGGGGAAGACGCGGAACTTTACGAGATCACGCTTGACGGGCTGCAGGGCGGACATTCCGGTTCGGAGATTGATAAGAACCGTTCTAACGCAATCCTGCTTCTTGCACGCGTTATCAGAGACCTTAAGAAGCAGGGTGTAAAGTTGGTTTCGATAAACGGCGGAACGAAGGACAATGCGATTCCTAATGCCGCAGCGGCAGTAGTGACGGCTGCGGGCGGAAAGGCTCCCGATATTACGGCAGTTACCGCGGAACTGAAGAACGCACTTGCCGGCAAAGAAGACGGCCTGCGTATTACGGTGAAGAAGTGCGACGGAAAAGGCTGCTTAGCGGAAGAAAACGGCAGGCAGCCTGACGGTGCAGCGCAGGGCGGCGCGGCAGGAAATGCCTCTGTCCTTACCGCAGAATGCGAGGAGAAACTTCTCAATCTGCTGAACCTGCTTCCGTACGGTCCGGCCGCGATGAGCACTCTTCCCGGGCTTGTGGAGACATCCGACAACGTCGGAATAATCAGTGTTACGGACAATCTTGCCGAGATCGCGGTTTCGGTGCGAAGCCTTATCGAGTCGGAGAAGCAGCGCCTGATTGATCAGATCAGCCTGCTCGCGGAACTCCTCGGGGCAAGCGTATCCCGCAACAGCGAGTATCCGGGTTGGCAGTACCGCACGGAGTCTCCGATCCGCGACAAGGCAGTCGGCGCATTTGCCGACCTGTACGGCTGCGAGCCGAAGGTCAGAGCAATCCACGCGGGTCTGGAGTGCGGGCTCTTAATTGATAAGATCCCGGACCTCGATGCGATCAGCATGGGACCGCAGATGCATGACGTCCACACGACCAAGGAGCGGCTCTCGATCGAATCGGTTCGGAATACCTGGGAACTGCTTCTTCATATTCTTGCGAAAAAGGATTGACAAATTGTTATAAGTCGTGTATAACAATACCAAGAGGTAATTGTGATTTACCTACAGAAGGAGGAGAAGAACATGTTTGATGATGATTTTTTCGGAAAGACTTCCGAAGCGCTGAATGGATTTTTTGAATCCATCGAGAAGAGCATTAAAGGACTTCAGAAGGATGTCGACGAAGCAAAAGATAAGATGATGAAGGAATCTGCGGAGGGCGTGACCAAGGAGACCGCAGAGGGCGCGAAAACCGAGGCTTCGGATGCTGCTGAGAAGACCGGCGAGGCACAGAAGGACGCTGCCGGCGTTAAGAAAGAGAATAAGCCGTTCGAGGATTGGTTCAATAAAGCCCGTGAAGCGGTTAACGGAATCATGCCGGGAGCCAATACCAAGCCTGTCGGTATTGCCTTCTATCGTGCGGATACGAAGGAGACCGTGAACATCTTCTGTGAGCTTCCCGGATGCGATAAGAAGGATGTCAGTCTCAATTATGAGAAGGACATGCTCGTGATCCGTGCCAAGAAGAATGCTCCCGCGGTGGAGGGTATCATTCTCTTCAAGGAAAATACCAACTTCATCGGTTCCATGGAGCAGAAGATCCGTGTCGGCAAGCTTGACGCCGGATCAATCCGCGCTTCCTATAAGGACGGCGTATTGAAGATTTCCTGCAAACGCCCGGCAGAGAGCGCAAGCGGGATCAACATCGACTGAGTCGATAATCATTACTTACAGTAGTGTTGCAAGAAAAAAGCATGCCTCAACGGGGCCAATGTCATTAAGATAACGACATTGAAATAGCAAGAGTTTATGAACACGGGACGAAAGAGGTCATTTTCTTTCGTCCCGTTGCTTTTTTATGCACCATTAATAAGCAGAGACAGTTCCTCTGCTCAAAATTCTTTCCCCAATTCATCAAATCTATGCTATCCTGTAAAGGAAGCCTT
>JAFZUW010000052.1 GCA_017618195.1 Lachnospiraceae bacterium | reverse complement strand
TCGATGCCTTCCTGCTTCTTGAACTCATCAATCAGGTAACGGGTGATTCTCTCATCGAAATCATCACCGCCGAGTCTGGTATCGCCGTTCGTGGCAAGAACTTCGATAACGCCGTCACCGATATCGATGATGGATACATCGAAGGTACCGCCGCCGAGGTCGTATACCATGATCTTCTGTTCCTTTTCGTTATCAAGACCGTAAGCAAGTGCGGCAGCCGTAGGCTCGTTGATGATACGCTTAACATCAAGGCCTGCGATCTTACCGGCATCCTTGGTTGCCTGTCTCTGTGCGTCGTTGAAGTATGCGGGAACCGTGATAACGGCTTCCGTTACCTTCTCGCCGAGGTAAGCTTCCGCGTCGGCCTTCAGCTTCTGAAGGATCATTGCGGAAATCTCCTGAGGCGTAAACTTTTTGTCGTCGATCGTTACACGGAAATCCGTTCCCATGTGTCTCTTGATGGACGAAATCGTCTTGTCGGAGTTCGTAACCGCCTGACGCTTTGCGGACTCGCCGACGATTCTCTCACCCGTCTTGGTAAATGCAACTACGGACGGTGTCGTACGGGAACCTTCCGCATTGGCGATAACGGTGGGCTGGCCACCTTCCATTACAGCTACACAGCTGTTGGTAGTACCTAAGTCAATACCGATAATCTTGCTCATAATTCATTCCTCCTGTATCTGAAATATTAATTGGCAACCTTCACCATGCTGAACCGCAGTACCGTATCCCGGTACATATAGCCCTTCTGGAAATCCTCCACGACGATGTTCTCGCCGACGGAATCATCCTCCACGTGCATGACCGCGTTATGCAGATTCGGATCAAACGGCTTTCCGACCGCTTCGATCTGCTTAACTCCGGCACTTTCAAGCGCCGCGAGCATCTGTCTGTAAGTCTTCTCCATCCCCTGCGCAAACGGCTCGGCTTTCTGCTCTTCGGTGAGCATTGCGAGTCCGCGTTCGAAATTGTCGATCGTCGGAAGCATCTTTTCAAGCATGCTCTTTGCTCCGACTTCGAACATCTGGGATTTCTCCTTTTCGGTACGGTTCCGGAAGTTTACGAATTCCGCCTGCTGTCTTAACACCTTGTCCTTCAGCTGGGCGATTTCCTCATCCCGGTGATCCGGCCGATTCTTATCACGCCTGTCTTTCTTCTTGTTCCGGCGTTCTTCCCTGCCGGGCTTTCCTGCGGAAGCTTCGGAGGCTTTCTCCTCATTCTTCGCGCCTTCCTCTGCCTTTTCGTCCGAATCCGCAAACAGGTCGATCGTATCGTCGGCGGCTGCTTCCTGAGCGGCTGCTTCGTTTACGGCTTCCTGTTCCGTTTCGTCCGTCTTCGGCTGGTTTTCATTCTCTGCCATATGAATCATTGCTCCTTTTTAAAGATCCCGTCCAGGTCGGACATCAGATTCCGCAAGGTCCCTACAACCTTGTCGTAATCCATACGCCGCGGTCCGAGGATTCCGATCTTTCCGTATACGCCGTCCTGCAGATGATATGTCGCGGTGACAAGCGTGCAGTCCTTCGTGGCTTCGATCGGATTCTCTTCTCCGATGTAAACCTGAATGCCGCGGTCGTTGTCGCCTTCCTTGTACATCAGCTCGGTCAGCTCTTTCTTCTCCTCAAGTGCGTAAAGCAGGTTGCTTGCGCGTCCGGACTCGTTCAGCTCCGGATACTTGAAGATGTTCGTGGAACCGCTCGTGTAAGCTTCCACGCCCTGCTCCTCAAGGCACTTTGCAATCGCATCGAGGATATCCGAGATCAGCGAGGAATAATCCGAAGCTTCGGTTCTCAGCTTCTGCATGACGCTAACGTTGATCTCCTGCATGTCAAGTCCCTGCAGGAACGTATTCATCATAAGATTCAGCTTTAAGACGTCCTCTTTCGGAAGATCGCTGTCGCACGGCACCATCATGTTTTTGATGATGTTTCCGTCCAGTACGACGACACAGAGCAGATTGCTGTAATCGACCTGCGTCAGCTGAATGAACTTGATCTTCTTGCCGCGCGAACGCGGAACCGTGATCATGGAGGCGTAATTCGTGCTGTCCGCAATGACCTTGGCAGCTTCCTTCAGGATGTTATCCAGCCGGTCCGCTTTGGCATTCAGTTCCACCTTCAGGTTATTGAGCTCGTCTTCCTTCTCCTTCATCATCATATCGACGTAAAGCCGATATCCTTTGTCGGAAGGGATGCGGCCCGCCGAGGTGTGCGGCTGAATGATATAGCCCAGTTCCTCCAGATCGGACATCTCATTTCGAATCGTAGCGGAACTCAGATTCAGATCCGTATATTTGGAAATCGTACGGGAACCTACCGGCTCTCCGGTTTCCAGATAATTCCGGATGATGGCTTTCAGAATCGTCAGTTTTCTGTCATCTAATTCCATATTCCTCTCCGTTCTTATTAGCACTCAACACATTCGAGTGCTAACATCCTCATACAAGATACCACCGTAGAACGATTTTGTCAACACTTTTTACGCTTTATTTTCGAAAAAATGTTCTTTTTTATGCTTTTTTTCAAAGAAAAAGAACGGCGTTCGGATTTGCCCGAAAACCGTTCCGTAATATCCCGGAAAATGTGTCTACTCCATCAATTCCGCGAGGATCGTGTTGCTTACAAGGTATCCCTTGGTCGTAAAGAAAAACCGGTCGTAATCATGCTCCATAAAGCCGTCCTCGGTGTATTTGCCGAGCCTTGCGATCGTATAGCCGGCAAAGCCCTCGCCGAACTCCTCCGCGAGCTCGGAATACGAAATCCCTTCCTTCATCCTAAGTCCGAGCATGACCGTCTCGTTTTTGATATCCTTCATCGAAAGCTTCTCTTCGCTTTCATAACTGAGTTCCTTCAGATAATCGTTCCATTCGCTCGTCACGCGGTATCTCGTCTCATCGATCAGCGACGACGCGCCGAGACCGATTCCGAGATACGGCACGCGCTTCCAATAGCCGATATTGTGCCTGCATTCGAAGCCGGGTCTTGCGAAATTGGAAATCTCATACTGCGCGTAACCCTTCTTCGCTAGAAAGCCGATTGTCATTTCGTACATTGAGGAAACGATTTCCTCATCTGGGAACGCTTCGGGATGCTCTTTAAATAAAACCGCAAACGGAGTGCCGTTCTCGATCAGCAGCATATAAACGGAAATGTGCTCGGGATGAAGCATCGCGACCCTCGATAAAGATGTCTTAAGCGTTTCTTCGGTCTGCCCGGGGATGCCGGCCATCAGATCGATGCTTATGTTCTGGATGCCTGCTTTGCGAGCGCTTTCGTAAGATTTCAGGAAGTCCGTATAGTTATGAATCCGGCCGAGAGCCTGCAGTTCTTCATCGATCGCGGACTGCAGTCCGAAGCTGATCCGGTTGATGCCCGCACGCTTATACTCGACCGCTTTGGCAGGCGTCAGCGTGCCTGGATTCACCTCAATCGAGATTTCCGCATCCGGAAGAATCAGGAAGTTCTCGCGGATGCATTCGAACAGCTTATCGTAAAATCCGATCGGCATCAGCGAAGGCGTACCGCCGCCGATGTAAATCGTCGACACGGTATGTCCGCCGTAGCGCTTCAGATCGCGGCAGAGCGCATTCAGATAATTCTGCGCATAGTATTCCCGTCCGGAAAAGGATAAGAAATCACAGTAATCGCATTTCCGCTTGCAGAAAGGGATATGGATGTAAAGTTCCATCGGCTGTTTATTCTTCATCTAACTTCAATACGCTCATGAAGGCTGCCTGCGGAATCTCCACATTGCCGACCTGGCGCATCCTCTTCTTTCCTTCTTTTTGCTTCTCGAGAAGCTTCTTCTTACGGGTTATGTCGCCGCCGTAGCATTTGGCCAGAACGTCCTTGCGCATTGCCCTTACCGTCTCACGTGCGATGATCTTGTTGCCGATCGCGGCCTGAATCGGGATTTCGAACAGATGTCTCGGGATCTCGTCCTTCATGCGCTCGCAGATACGGCGTCCGCGCTCGTAAGCGCTGTCCTCATGCACGATAAAGGAAAGCGCGTCGACTTCCTCGTGGTTGATCAGAATATCGAGTTTCACGAGCTTTGACGGCACGTAGCCCTTCAGATCGTAATCGAACGACGCATAGCCCTTCGAGCGCGATTTCAGCGCATCGAAGAAATCGTAAATGATCTCATTTAACGGCAGCTCGTACTTTAAAAGCGCACGCGTCTGCTCCATATATTCCATGCCGAGATAGATACCGCGGCGTTCCTGGCAAAGTTTCATGATCGGTCCGACAAATTCGGTCGTCACCATGATTTCGGCGCTGACGAACGGTTCCTCCATATGCTCGATCTCGGTCGGGTCGGGCATGTTCGCGGGGTTCGAAATATCCTCGCAGGTACCGTCGGTCTTATAAATCTTATAAATTACGCTCGGTGCGGTCGTAACAAGGTCAAGGTTGTACTCGCGCTCGAGGCGTTCCTGGATGATCTCAAGGTGCAGCAGTCCGAGGAATCCGCAACGGAAGCCGAATCCGAGCGCAACCGACGTCTCGGGCTCATAATTAAGCGATGCGTCGTTCAGCTGGAGCTTTTCAAGAGCATCCCTGAGGTCCGGATACTTCGCTCCGTCCGCCGGATACATGCCGCAGTATACCATCGAATTGACCTTCTTATAACCGGGAAGCGGCTCGGAAGCCGGGCGGTTCGCGTCGGTAACCGTATCGCCGACGCGGGTTTCCTTCACGTTCTTCAAAGAAGCCGTAATATAGCCTACGGTCCCGGCCGTCAGCTCGTCACACGGGATGAATTTGCCGGGTCCGAACGTACCGATCTCGACAATGTCCTCTTCCGCGCCGGTCGCCATCATGCGGATACGCGTATTCTTATTTATGCAGCCTTCCTTGACGCGGACAAATATGATAACGCCCTTATAAGGATCGTAAACCGAATCGAAAATCAGCGCCTGCAAGGGCTTTTCAGGGTCTCCCTTCGGAGCAGGGATCTTCGTAACAATGCCTTCGAGCACGTCTTCGATATTGAGACCGAGCTTTGCGGAAATACGCGGCGCATCCTGCGCTTC
>JAFZUW010000051.1 GCA_017618195.1 Lachnospiraceae bacterium | reverse complement strand
TGATGCTTCCATTATACCACAAAAAGTGCCGAAAAGCCAGTAAATATAAGGCTTTTAGGCACTTTTTAACCAACAAAAAAAGATAAGTCCGAGGCGGTCTGTGCCTCGGACTTTGTCTTCAGTCTGAAGAGGCGGACATTGATATGTCCGCCTCTTATCCGTAATTCAAATATCATTCGGAGAATCAGGTTCCTCACCCGTTATTTCCATTCAATATCATCATATACGGTAATCACTCTGCTGTAATCTTCGCCCTTAAACTGCTTAAAGCTGGTCAATTCGCGAATCGCCTTCTTGACGCTTTCCGAATATTCCTCCTGGGTAATGGTTACAATGATCTTAGGATCCTGAACGACTTGAAGAATTTCAACAATCGAGTCAGCCTGTTGATTATTTACAATACAGGTTTTTATCATCTCACCGTATTCTACAAGGCGGTGCACGACTTTTGCTATATTAATGGCCGTACCGACATACGGAAGCGCCTCAGCCGCTTTATCCGTACCAAAGCCGAACAGATCACCGAGTACTTCACCGATTAAGGAATCAACGGATCTGTCTTTTTCCAGAGGATCCTTACCGGATGCTATCCAGACACGATCAAAATACTCATCACATCCTTCATAACTGCACTTATAACGAACGATGTAAATCACTTCATAGGGATACGGAATTTGATTACCCTGGTATTGATCGATATGGTCTATATCAAAATTCGCAAGCTTTCCTTTCTGTTCTTCCGTAAGTTCATCTTCCGGAATCGTATAAACCCTGTAGATTCGGAATACCATACTTTGACTATCGGATTTCTGATGTACATGAACATTTGACTGCCTTGCGCTTCTTACACCGCATTCGCAGACGTAAATAATTTCACCGCTTGTCATAACCTGCTGAGGTTCGAAAACGTGCTCCTCTAACAGAACCTTATTACATATGCTGCATCTTGCGGAATGATACTTCGCATCCCAAACCTGAGGATTAACGTCATCTCTTCTGGGTGATTTAGACTCCGGAATGAACACATGCCCGGAAACCTCTCTGGTCACACAATACGGACATCCTTCATCCTGACACTTTCTGGCTTCAATACCGCTCCTGTTGTTGGCGCAATCACGCTCTTTTACAACTTCCCAATCACCGAGAGTATGCTGAATGGCCACATAGGTTTCCACACCGCACTTTGAGCAGCGATAAAGCTCCGATCCGATTACGTTTTCTCCCGGAAGCACTCCGCCTCCAGCTACAACATGCAGATCATGAGGCGTTGACGGCGGAATATTCTCGCCATGTCCTTTAAATCCGCAAACTTCACATACTTCTTCCTTATAACCGGACTTTCCGCAGCCGGGCTCTTCCACCCTGGTCACAAAGACATGGTTCCCGTTCGGTTTTACAACGACCTTTTTGGTGGCATTTCCGTTCTTACACTTATAATATTTTACACCGGGACATCCGCAGCTTTCTTCCACATACTCCTGAAGTACCCATTGATGTGCTCCGGTTCTCTGTATCGTCGTGCCGGCCTGATAACCGCACATGGTACATTTTCCTGCAACACAGCCGTCCTTACAGCATGTAGGCTCAACGGTTACCGAAACAAAATTATGTGAAATCTTCTTAAGAACAACAGTCTCCTGCTGTCCGCACACCTCACAGACGTTGGTCTTGCTTCCCTGCTTCTGGCAGGTTGCGGGAATCGTCTTCGCGTCTATTGTTTTCCAGACATGTGCTCCCGTTGCGGGAATCGTCTCACCGCGGGTCGTTCCGCAGTTCTTACATTTGGCATTAATACTTCCGCTTTTGCCGCAGGTCGGTTCAATCTTGGTCTCGTCCCAATCATGAACATCCGTTTTCGGAATAGCCTCGGTCTTAGTCTGCTTACAGATATCACAAACGAAAGTCTTCGTTCCTTCCTTTGCGCAGGTCGCCGGAGTCAGACTGCTCTCCGTCCATTTATGTGCACCTGTCGCGGGAATTGTTTCACCCTGCGTCGTTCCGCATTTGGTACACTTGGAAACGTTTTCACCGGTCTTTCCGCAGGTCGGCTCGGTCTTATGGTCAAATACAAAGTTATGACCGAGGGCTTTCACATTGGTCGTCTGCGTCTGTCCGCATACGGAGCATTTCGTCGTTTTCTTGCCTGCAGCCGTACAGGTAGCCGTATTGCTTACTTCGATTGTAAACTTATGAGCTCCCGTTGCGGGAATTGTTTTGCCTTGCGTTGTTCCGCACTTCGTACACTTCGAAACTTCCTCACCGGTCTTTCCACAGGTCGGCTCGGTCTTATGGTCAAATACAAAGTTATGACCGAGGGCTTTCACATTGGTCGTCTGCGTCTGTCCGCATACCGAGCATTTCGTCGTTTTCTTGCCTGCAGCCGTACAGGTGGCCGTATTGCTTACTTCGATTGTAAACTTATGAGCTCCCGTTGCGGCAAGCGTTTCACCTTGAGTAGTTCCGCATCTGGTACACTTCGAAACTTCCTCACCGGCCTTTCCGCAGGTCGGCTCAGTCTTATGGTCAAATACAAAGTTATGACCGAGGGCTTTCACATTGGCCGTCTGCGTCTGTCCGCATACGGAGCATTTCGTCGTTTTCTTGCCTGCGGCCGTACAGGTAGCCGTATTGCTTACTTCGATTGTAAACTTATGAGCTCCCGTTGCGGCAAGCGTTTCACCTTGAGTAGTTCCGCATCTGGTACACTTCGAAACTTTCTCACCGGTCTTTCCGCACGTGGGCTCAACCGTATGGTCATACACGAAATTATGACCGAGGGCCTTTACTTCGGTTGATGATGTGGCATCACATCTGGAGCATTTATAATTCTTCTTTCCGGCAGAGGTACAGGTTGCCGGCGTTTCGCTTACAAGAATCGTATATGAATGCTTACCCGGCGATTCGATTCTTTCGCCCTGCAACTTATTGCATCTGGTACACTTTGAGACAATTTCACCGTCTTTCGTACATGTGGGCTCAGTCCTATGGTCAAATACAAAGTTATGACCGAGAGCTTTCACGTCGGTTGTCTGGGTCTTTCCGCATACGGAGCATTTCGTCGTTTTCTTGCCCGCCGCCGTACAGGTTGCCGTATTGCTTACTTCGATCGTAAACTTATGGGCTTCGGTCGCCTTGATCGTCTCTCCCTGCGTTATTCCGCATCTCGTACACTTCGAAACCTTTTCACCGGTCTTTCCGCACGTGGGTTCCACCGTATGGTCATACACGTAGTTATGACCGAGAGCTTTTGAATCGGTTACCTCGGTCTTTCCGCAGTTGGCGCATTTTGTCGTTTTCTTGCCCGCTGCCGTACAGGTGGCCGTATTGCTTACTACAACTGAGAAATTATGCTCACCGGTCGGAGGAATATCATCGCCTCTCGTAGCAGGACATCTTGAACATTTATACTCGTCCTTACCTGCAGAACCGCATGTCGGATCAACATGATTATACTTTTTATAATCATGTCCGAGCGCACTTGACGGAGATGAGTTCGTCTGAGTGCAGCCGCTGCACTTGTAGACAACCGTTCCGCCGCTCGTACAGGTTGCCGAATTACTGACAAATACGGTAAAATTATGTGCTCCTGTTGCCGGGATTGTATTACCCGCCGTAGTTCCGCATCTGGTACACTTGGAAACTTCCTCGCCGGTAGTTCCGCAAGTAGGCTCGGTCTTATGGTCAAACACATAGTTATGTCCGAGCGCCGAGGAATCCTCCTGCTTGGTCGCCGTACAGTTTTTGCATTTGTAGGTTTTCTTTCCGCCTTTTAAACAAGTAGCGGAATCACTTACAAAAACAGTGTAACTGTGCGGAAGCTTGTTGATGACTTTCTCTCCGCTCAGCCAATTTTTACAAAGATCACACTTTACCTTGTAAACACCTGTCGAAGTACAGGTTGCAGGAGTAATCACAACGTCAACGGGTTTATGTTGGCATGACGATGATGCCGCCGCTTTTTCGGTCTGCATCGGAATGCTAAAGAACACCTGAAACAGAATAACCGCCGTTGCAGCCAGACGCTTCCATAATGATGATTTCTTCACTTTGCTTCCTCCTCACTTTTAAGGGTGAATAAGCCCATGCCGTAAGAGGTCTGTCGGCATAAAAAACATTTTGAACGCAAAAATACATGTGCATTATAGCACATGTATTATGCAAAAAGCAAATAATTTGTTTAACCTTTTGAGATTTTTCCGACTATTTGATCAATTGGAAGAAATTATACATTCCGGAATACTGCGTCGTCATGTCGTGATCCGCTCCCGGAACCTCATACCAGAAGTGTTCAATCCCGTTCTTTTCGAACAATTCGTGATATCCTTTGGGGAATTTGCCGACTACGCTGTCTCTTGTTCCGCAGCAGATAATGATGCGGTCCGGAATGACCGTTCCTTCGGCAAATCTGACCTGATCCTCCTGCAGTGAACCCGGATGCGTCATGAAATTATCCTTAGCCGGAGTCATACCGGGCGCCGGAGCCATCGCGCAGACATTTTTAAAATACTCGGGATATAACATAATCGTATATAATGTTTCGCGGCCGCCCATTGAGAATCCGCCGATATTGGTGCCTTCGCGGCCTTCGATCACGGAATACGTCTTGTTGATATGCGGCATAAGGCACTGAATGAGCTCGTTTGCAATGCGGTCGTAAGGAATGCATGCCTCTGCGTCAAATGCGGGCTGCTGCGCGGTTCCTTCCCCTGCGGCGTACATTGCGGGACATACGAGGATAAATTCGCCGCACAGTCCTTCCGCAACGAGATTCCCGACCAGGATCGGAAGCTTCGCGTCGCCTGCAAAGGAATTCTCGTCCCCGAAGATGCCGTGAAGCAGGTAAACGACCGGATACTTCTTCTCTTCGGAATAATCCGCAGGCAGAAGAATCGTATAATAGCGGTCACGCTTACAGTAATCCGAATAATAACTCTCGCGGGTGAATTTACCGTATTTTACGCCTTCCTGTTTCGTAAGGTATTTCGACGGGCAGAGAAACGTCATGCCGTTCTCATCGGTCTTCGGCGCCTCGGTAGGCACAGGCGTCGGTGTGCTCGTCACGGTAAGTTCTTCCTGCCTCGTAGGTTCGGGTGTGTTCTCGTTCATATTTCCCTCCTTATTCTGCTGCTCCTGTTTGGCAGGTTCGTTTCCGCCGCACGCGCAAAGCATGCATGCAAGGATCAATGCGGCAGCTGTTAAAATATTCCGTTTCATATCATACCTCCGTAAGAACTGTTCAAGTCTGCGCCTTTGCCCCACGGAAATCAGGCGCAAAACCTTTATGAAAAAGAAAAACCTCTTTCGTCACCAAAAGAGGTTTTGAAACGGAGGAGAAGGGATTTGAACCCTTGCGCCGGTATTCCCGACCTACTGGTGTTCGAAGCCAGACCCTTCAGCCACTTGGGTACTCCTCCATTTGCTGACGAATGCCATTATACAATAGAGATTCTGTTTTTACAAGCATAAAATCAGCACTTAATCATTCCGTAAACTCATCTCCAGAATCCGGTCGCACAAATCACCGAACGTGTACCCTTCCGCCATCGCTTCAAGCACAAAATGCGCATCCTGATAAAGCTGCGGCAGCGAGTCGCATTCGAGGCATACAAACGAATAGTCTTCCCTTACGATAAAGTCCACCTTCGCATACGCCTTAACGCCGAGAATGTCGACCACCTTTTCCGCGGTCTTCTTAAGACTGTTCGTCAGTTCATCGGAAATCTCAGCCGGACACTTGCGGACCTTTTCGCCGGAAAGAGACATGTCGGTAGCGCCTTCCTTCGTATGGAACGGAAGGACTTCCAAAACGGGAAGCGCCTTGCCGTCCAAAGCGCCTACGGCAAATTCCCTGCCCGCAACATACTCTTCCACCAATATCTCGCTCTCCCAGCGGAACGCGTCCTTCAATGCCTTCCGGTAAGAAACAAGATCGCTGGCAACCGAAATGCCGAGACCGATTCCGCCGTTGTTTGGCTTAACGATAACCGGATAACGAAGGCCCTTTTCGCCGGGCTCTATCTCCTTTCGGCCGCGGTACACGAGATATCCCTTCGGCACCGGAATGCCGGCTTCGGTAAGCAGTTGCTTCGATACGGACTTGTTTGAGGACAAAGCGGATGAGAAATAATCGCATCCGGTATAATCGATGCCGAGAAGGTCAAATGCGGCCTGCACTTTGCCGTTCTCGCCCTCCGCACCGTGTAGCGCGATGAAGACAAGGTCCGCCTGACGGCAGATCTGCAGAACGTTCGGTCCGAAATACGAAGACGACTGGTCGACTCTTCTCTTGCGGACCGCCCAGAGATCCGGAATATCATTCGGAATCGTACCGGGTTCAAGCGAGTATTTAACCGGATCGGCAAATGCGTCCGTAATATTCTGTTCGTAATCTCCGTAACCCATGAACGAATCAAGAAGAATAACGTGATAGCCTTTTTCGGCAAGCACCTTCGATACAACGTAGCCGCTGCGAAGCGACATGTTCCGCTCGTTCGACAGTCCGCCCGCCAGAACGACGATCTTCATATCTTCCGGAAGCTTCAATACGCCTTCGTCCTCATCTTCCTCGGATACGACGATATCGGAGCCGTCCATCTTGATCTCGAGCTTCTTCATCATTTCCTTCGTGAGGCTGACAATCTGCAGGACGCCGCGCACCTGATCCTGGGAAAGCTGGATGCCGTACTTCTTGCTGCAGAAACTCTGTACCTGCGTAACGACGATACGGTTCACATGATGGATCAGGAAATCGGAAAGGTTCACGATCGTGCTGAACTTTTTCGAGTTTACAAGTCCTTCGAGCATGTTTATGATCTTAACGACGTCGTCCGCACCGAAATTATGCATCAGATCCTTCAGCGTCTTAAAGAAGTCTTTATTCAGTTTCGAGTATTTGATACAGAACGCGAACAGATAAGCCGTATTGTCGCTGTACTGCGGGTCTCCGACAAGATCGCACAACAGGTTGATGTATTCACTTACCGTCTGCTCCTTGCCGATGGAAAATGCCTTTTCCACAAGCACTCCGACAAGCCGGTTGGTTTCCTCCTGCTCCTTCTTGCTGACGCCCGAACGGATCAGGCTGTTGAAGAACTGGTCGAGGATCTGCATTTCGGGACGCTGGCCGTTCGGATTGACCTGCATCGTATATTCGCCGTTCTCGCCGAAATTCATGAACGTATTCGGACAGTGGCTCTCGGCAAATCCGTGCTTGCCGTAATCGTAGCCGACATAGTAAGTCTTTCTGCCGACGTCGTTCATCAGAATGTTAACGTAGTCAAAGTCGATATTATGGTTTTCGATAATGCCCTGACGCTTCTGGATGCGCCTGCGGTAGTGCTCGATAAACTCATCGGAGAAGCCCTGGCCGTCAAATGAAACGGCGCGGTCGGGAGTATCGCTTAAGATTCCGATGTATTTGGCTTTGTTGCCGCCCTTCGAATGTCCGGTAACGGTAACCGTATAATCTTCAAGTCCGAGCTTTTCATAAGCGGACTTGTACCATTCCATTGCGTTGATCTGCTGGAGGGTATCGATCTTGTTTGCTCCGACGCAGTCATCGATCCACTCATTGTCTGCGGTTCCCCGGAATGCGACAACCGCTTCCTTGTATTCGTCGCAGATAAAGATTGCGGAAATTCCGCCGCCTCCGCCGTAAGCCTCATCGCGGTGTGTTTCAACGATGCGTGCATCGGCGATCTTCTCATTGTTACGAAGCGCCATGATGATGTTTTTGAAGTCGAAGCCGTTCATAAACGACGTATACTCCGCTTCATCGTCGATTTCATCCCACTGAATGCCGTCAAGATATTCCTTTACCGTCTTGCCCTCATATCCGAGAACCGTATATAAAGGCGCTACGTCCGGAAAATAAGTGATCAGGACAAGCAGCAGCAGTTCATCCATCTTATACATCAATGTGTTCCTCCTCAGCCTTTCTCGATTTCCTCGATCAATGCCTGATAAACGAGCTTCAGGTTTTCATTTTCCTTCCTTATGTTTCTGACAAGATTGATGCTGATCAGACGGAGCAGTTCCACGCCGCACTCCGGATAATCATGACAGAACCGGTCGAAATCCTTCTGGTTTACGGACAGTGCAAGACAGTCCGTCTTCGCTCTTACCGTGCTCGAACGCTTGTCGTGGTCGATCATCGCCATTTCACCGAAGACACAGTGCATCGAGTCATCCAGCGTCGTCACGACGAAGCTGTCGCCGAACACCGTCGTTTTGATGATGTCTACGCTTCCCTCGATCAGAATGAACATCTCATCGCCGTCGTCGCCTTCGGTGATGACATCGGTTCCGGCACTGTACCGCCGTTCCTTAAGAAACGCCGCAAGCGCTTTCAGATCATCTTCTTTGATGTTTTTCAGAAGCGGAAACGTCCGCAGGCTTTCCGTATAGTCCATCTTATTCCTCCCAAACAGGTCGTTTCGCGGCGGTCAGACCGGCGCGGTACTTCTTGATCAGATTTCGTTTCCGAGAATAATCGCGCCCATGTTCTTTCCGAGCACGTAATCGTCGCCGGGATTCAGATGCGGCCGGTTCGTTTCCATATTCTTTACGGATTTCAGGTTTTGGATGATTTCCCCGTAATTGGTAGACTTCTGGGCTTCCGAAAGGATCTGGTGCTTCAGTTCCTTTTCAACTCCCATGTTTTCAAGAACCCCAAGCAGCAGAATGTTCTGCTCGTTTTTATACCAGCCGAACAACTCTCCGAACGTCTTGCCGGTCCACTGCTCGTCAATCGGCGCGATCTGCACGGATACGCCGTCGCCGTTATCAAGGAAGGACGACATGACCTTCGACATGCCGCTGTAATTGGTCGACGTGGAAAGGATATAGCGCGTATATCCTTCGACAAATACGACTTCCGCGCAGTTCTGGCTTTCGAGATAGTTTTTATATCGCTCCGTCTTGATCTCCGCGCAGATGTGGCAGCTCGGATTCATCTTACGGATTAAAAGCGCGCAGACAAATACACGTGAATCGACAAGCTCGTCGTCAAGATTGTCCTGCGCTTCGCCGATGATCAGTACCTTCGAGGCATGCTTCACATTTGCCTTCAGCAGGGTCTGCTCTTCGGTGAAGTCGCCGCGCAGGTAATTAAGCCCGCGGAACTCTTCATCGTCGCGGATTGCCTGCATCTTGACTTCGTCCATATTGTTAATGAGGATAATATCTCCGACCGAAAGATTTCGGTTCTTACGAAGGATACCCTGGATCAGGCCCTTCAGATCGTTCTTAAAACCGCATATAAGAATGTGATTGTTCATGTTCTGCATCTTCTTAATTCCCTTTTCCGGATTCAGTCTTCTGGCAACAAATGCCGATGAAACATAACCAGTGATGGCGGATAACCCGAACATCCCGAGGAGCAGCATGAACACGCCGATGATGCGTGCCCAGGCGCTGTCCACAAAGACGTAATCGTTACCGGTTACCGTCAGCAGATTGAAGACGACGATATCCCAGAAGGGCGTTTCCATCTGCTCGATCCGAAGGATCAGATATATGGAGAAACAAAGCAGAAAGTAAAGCCCCAGGATCAAAAAGATCATGTCCAAACGGAATAGTTTAATGATTTCTTTTAACCGATTCCACTTTTTTTTCATAAAGCCCTCGCAGTGAATTCATTAAAACCGTACAAAATATTGTAAATCAATCCGTTTCTTAAAGTCAATACTCGTTCGTTTTACGAAACGCGCCGCAACGCGGCTCATTCGGAAACAAGCGTTCCGAGATAATAAAATCCGGTGCACTCGTCAAGCCTTACGCGCACGGTCTTACCGAGAAGCGCTTCCTCTGCCGGAAAATGCACGAGCAGATTGTTCTCAAGCCGTCCCGTAACGCAGCCGGTTTCCGGCTTATAAACTTCGCAGAGTACCGGAACCGTGAGTCCCGTGTACTTTCTCGCTTCCGCTCCCGCCACTTCGCCGACCGTCTCAAGAAGACGCTTCATGCGGTCCGCGCTGACTTCCTCGGAAACCTGGTCGGGCATATCGGCCGCGGGCGTGCCGCTCCGTTTCGAATAGATGAAGGTAAATGCGCTCATAAAACGGGCTTTTCTTATCACGTCAAGCGTATCTTCGAAATCCTCTTCGGTTTCGCCCGGAAATCCGATGATGATATCGGTCGTGATCGCGGCATCCGGAATGATCTCGCGGATGCGGTCCGTAAGCGCAAGGAACTGTTCCTTCGTATAGTGCCGGTTCATCTTCTGAAGAAGCCTCGTGCTTCCGGACTGAAGCGGCAGGTGAATATGATTGCAGATCTTCGGGTTGGCGGCGACTTCTCTTAAAAGTTCTTCGGAAATGTCCTTCGGATGAGGCGTCATGAAGCGGACACGCTCCAATCCTTCCACCTTCGCCACTTCACGGATCAGTTCCGCAAAGCTGACCTGCGGGGTAAGCGTCTTCCCGTAAGAATTGACGTTCTGCCCGAGAAGCATTACTTCCTTCACGCCTTCGCTCACGAGCTGCTCGGTCTCCTTAATGATGTCGACAGGATTCCGGGAACGCTCGCGTCCGCGCACGTAAGGAACAATGCAGTAGGTGCAGAAATTATTGCAGCCGTACATGATGTTCACGCCGGCCTTGAAGTCGTATTTTCGGTAGCTCGGAAGGTCTTCTACGATCCGGTCGGCTTCCCCGCGGACGTCCGTAACCATGCCGTGACCGTGGAAACTGCGGTACAAAAGCTCGGCAAGCATATAGATATTGTGCGTTCCGAAGATAATATCGACGAAGCGGTAGGACTGCTTGATTTTCTCAACCGCGTCCTTCTCCTGCATCATGCAGCCGCAGAGCACGATCTTCATGCCGGGACGGTCTTTCTTAAGCCGTCCGAGGTAGCCGATGCGCCCGTAGACGCGGGTATTCGCATTTTCCCTAACCGTACAGGTATTATACAGGACGAGGTCCGCCTCTTCGGTATCCACGGGCGTATAGCCGATGTAGCTTAAGATTCCGGCAAGCTTCTCGGAATCCTTCGCATTCATCTGGCAGCCGAACGTCTCGACATGCATCGTGAACTCGCGTTGTTCCGCTTCTTTGCGCCTTTGCAGTTCCTCTTTGAGGATGTCCATAAACGCATATTGTCTTGCCGGCTCCTCACTCGGGAAACTGTCCGGATTGATTGCAAAGTTCGTTTCGTTCATCGTTTAACCGCGCACCTGTCCGTTTCCGCGGATCAGATATTTGTAAGAGGTAAGCTCGCGGAGCCCCATCGGTCCGCGCGCATGAAGTTTCTGTGTACTGATTCCGATCTCCGCGCCGAAGCCGAACTGCTCGCCGTCGGTAAAACGGGTCGAGGCATTTACGTATACGCACGCGCTGTCCACCTGCTTTAAGAACTTCTCGGCATTGGCATCGTCATTCGTGATGATCGCGTCGGAATGCTTTGTATGATAAGTGTTGATATGGCGGATTGCTTCGTCCACCGAAGAAACCGTCTTGATGCTTATGAGGCTTCCGAGGTATTCCTTCGCGAAATCCTCTTCGGTCGCGTCTTCCATTGCGGGAACAACCGCGCGGGCCGCTTCGTCGGCACGCATCGTAATCTTGCACTCGTCGAGCATCTTATAAAGCTTCGGAAGGAATTCCGCAGCAATCTTCTCATGGATTACAAGGCTCTCACAAGCGTTGCAGACGCCCATACGCTGCGTTTTCGCATTCTTAATGATGGCAAGCGCCTTCTCCTGATCGGCGGTCTCGTCGACGAAGATATGGCAGTTTCCGGTACCGGTCTCGATAACGGGGATACGACTGTTTTCAAGCACGCTTTGAATCAGACCCGCACCGCCTCTCGGGATCAAAACGTCCACGAACCGGTTCAGCTTCATGAATTCGTTAACGGTCTCACGGCTCGTATCGGTGATCAGCTGGATCGAATTCTCGGGAAGTCCGCACTCCTTAACGGCTCGCTGAAGCACTTCCGCGATCTTCGTATTGGACGTGATTGCGTCGGAACCGCCTCGAAGGATCACGGCATTACCGGTCTTAAAGCAGAGACCGAATGCGTCGGCGGTAACGTTCGGACGCGACTCGTAAATGATGCCGATTACGCCGAAAGGAACACGAACCTTGTCAATCTTAAGACCGTTCGGACGCTCAAATGACTCCAGGATTTCACCGACCGGATCGTTTAAGCCGGCAACCTGACGGAGTCCGTCCGCCATGCCTTCGATACGGGCGGGATTCAGACGGAGCCGGTCCACCATCGCGGGGCTCACGCCTTTGTCCTCCGCGCGCTTAACATCCACCGCATTGGCGGCGATAATGCCGTCCTGCTCCTCTGTGAGAAGCTCCGCGGCATGAAGCAGCGTCTTATTCTTCAATTCGGTATCGGTTACCGCAAGTATTTCGGAAGCAAGCTGTGCTTCTTTGCCCATGATCATCAGATTCATGTCGTATTCTCCTTTTCCTTTGGCGGAAGGTTCCGCCTTTATTGGCTGACTTATGCGTTTACCGCGTAACGGTCGGTTTCCGTAAGGATCAGATTCATCGGAATGTCGTTGCCGTCCGCCGGAACGCTGATTGTCTTCTGCAGTTCATATGCAAGCATTACCTTCGGGATGTCCGGATACTTCTTTAAGAAGCGGTCGTAATATCCGCCGCCGTATCCGATCCGGTTTCCGAATGCGTCAAAGGAAACGCCCGGAACCACTACCAAAGCGTTGACCCCGTCGAGTTCGACACGCTCCGTGCCGACCGGTTCCGGAATCCCGTATTCTCCTTTTACGAGTTCGGTATTCTCGTCGAAATACCGAAACTCCATCTCTCTTCCCGGCAGGCATACCGGAAGGGCAACCTTCTTGCCGTCCTTTCTTGCCTGCTCAAACAGATAATCCATCGAAACTTCCGCACTGATTGAATAATAACCTAAGATTACGTCCGCATCCCGGTAGACGTCCTCCTTCAGAAGTTTCTCCGTTACGATCGCACTGTAGCAGAGTATTCTCGTCGCGGAAAGCGTCCTCCTGCGGCGTTTCATCATGTTTCTCAGTTCACTCTTCGTCATTTTCCAAACCTCACTCTTACAACTCATACAGCATTCCGGCATTCATCCCCGATGCCGGCCGGCACCCTTCCGGTCCCGTTATGCTATTGCTCAGGTTTTTCATTCCTCTTACGAAGGTCTTTCACCTCCGTCGTCGAACCGTCCGGGTTCACAATCGTGATCCGGTCGAGTTCGGAACGTAAATTCGCGCGCACGGCTTCTATATATGCCGAACGGAGTGCCGCCTGCTCCTGTTTCTCGGCATCGCTCAATCCTTCGGTCTTCGACTTCCGGTAAAGTTCATTGATTCGTTTAATGTCTGCTTCGTTCATTCCGTACGATCCTTCATCAGATAATTGATCAGATGGAAATCCGCGTTGCGGTGCGCCTTGAACAGCGTTCCGATCTGCTGTCCCTCGACAACGCGTCTTAAGTTGTTCATATCCGCTCCGTTCGCGATCACCATGTCGGCTCCCGCATCGTTTGCGATACGCGCAGCGCTCACCTTTGCCGCCATACCGCCGGTTCCGACGTCGCTTCCGGCTCCTTTGGCCATGGCTTCGAGATCATCGGTAATATAATCGATTTCCGTAACAAGCTTCGCATCGGGATTCTTTCTCGGGTCGTCCGTAAAGAAGCCGTCCTGATCCGAAAGAATGATCAGAAGATCCGCATGGATCAGCGCCGCTACGATCGCGGAAAGCGTATCGTTGTCGCCGAATTCGATCTCATCGGTGGCAACGGTATCATTTTCGTTTACAACCGGGATTGTGCCGAGCTCCAAAAGGCGGGAAAATGTGCTTCTCGCGTTCCGGCGCATCGTATCGTTGATCATCGTATCCTTCGTGATCAGTACCTGCGCGGTAATCTTGTTGTATTCGGCGAACAGGCGCTGGTAAACCATCATCAGTCTTGCCTGGCCGATCGCGGCGCACGCCTGCTTTACGTCCTGTTCCTTCGGGCGTTCCTTGATGTTCATGGCTTTGCGGCCGACTGCGATTGCACCCGAAGAAACGAGTACGACTTCCTTACCGGCGTTGCTCCAATCGGCAAGCACGCGGACGAGCCGTTCCATCTTCTCGAGGTCCATATCCCCGGTTTCGGAATGGGTAAGCGTCGAAGAGCCGATCTTCACCACAATCCTTTTCTTCTCTTTCATAACTTCCGTACGGTCCATTATGATATGCCTCCGTCTGACTGTTTATAATCGGGCAATGCGGTTATTCCGTCACTGCCTTGTATTCCTGAATGATTGCTTCAAATACGCGGATTCCGTCCATTGCCGCGGACATGATCCCGCCTGCGTATCCTGCTCCTTCGCCGCACGGGTAAAGCCCGGGAAGCGATACGGACTGGTATGTTTCGTCTCTCGGAATCCGAACCGGCGACGACGTCCTTGCTTCGATTGCGCATAACAGCGCGTCCGCATCGGCAAAGCCGGGGATCATCCGGTCAAATGCGTGAATTCCTTCGATCAGATCCGAACGGAACTGCTCCGGCAGAACTTCGTTCAGATCGGTATAGGTAACTCTGCCCTTCGTACACGGCTCGATCGCGCCGCATCCGGTGCTCGGTATACGTTTTTCAAAATCTCCGAACCGCTGCGTCGGGATGAAACCATTACCGGCCTTGTAAGCCCTCTCTTCGAGGTCTCTTTGGAAAGCCATTCCGCAAAGCGGCGAATCGGATCCCGTTGCGGTTTTATAATCGTCCGGATCGACCGTAATGACGATTGCCGCATTCGAGTTGGCCGCGTCTCTCGCGTGGTCGCTCATGCCGTTCACACAGAGCCTTCCGGGTTCCGAGGAAGCATTTACGACATATCCGCCCGGACACATGCAGAACGAATAGATTCCGCGCCCGTCCTTGGCGGTATAAGTAAGCTTATAATCCGCTGCGGGCAGCAGGTCCGCGTAATCTCCGTACTGGTTCCGGTCGATAAATGTTCTCGGATGCTGGATTCGTACGCCCATAGCGTACGATTTCGGCTCCATCCGGATACCCTGGCCGAACAGTTCGGCGATCGTATCTCTCGAGCTGTGCCCGATTGCCAGAACAAGCACGTCGGTATTGATTTCGGTACCGTCCGAAAGGACGATTCCGGTAAGCTTTCCTTCACTTGTAACGACCTTCTTTAAGCAGGTCCGGAAACGGAACGTTCCGCCGAGCCGTATAATCTCTTCGCGGAGGTTAACGATCACGTTTCGTAACTTATCCGTTCCGATATGCGGCTTATTAAGATAAAGGATTTCCTCCGGAGCGCCGCATTCGACGAACTTTTCAAGGATGAAGTGTCCTTTGCCGTCGCGGTCTTTCACAAGCGTATTGAGTTTTCCGTCGGAAAATGTGCCCGCTCCGCCTTCCCCGAACTGAATATTCGCTTCGGGGTCCAAAACGCCTTCCTGAAAGAATCGTTCCACGGCTTCGATCCGCTCCTCCATCGAAGGTCCGCGTTCGATCACAAGCGGCCGGTAGCCTTCCTTCGCAAGCAGATACGCGGCGAAAAGACCCGCGGGTCCGGCTCCCGCAACAACCGGACGGAAATGCATCGTCTTCGTACCGGTAACGGTGTAGCGGTATTTCTTCGGAATATACTGTTCGTATCCCTTCTTACGGTAACGTTCCTCCTGCGGAACCGATACGGCAAGCGAGTACGAATAATGAATGTCGTCTTTCTTTCTGGCATCGACGGACTTCTTCAAAATGACAACGTCCTGAATGTCCTTTGCCGCGATGCGGAGTTCTTTGGCCGCCGCCTGAATGATGTCTTCTTTCTCATGTACGACGGACACGTGAATCTGGGGTAAACGGATCATGCTTTCTCACCCCGGTCTTTCCGCGCTGCAGCTCTTCCCGCAAGAAGGCCCGTTGCAAACGCAAACTGCAGATTGTATCCGCCGCACGTTCCGTCCACGTCAAGCAGCTCGCCCGTAAAATACAACCCCTTCCGGAGTCCGGATTCCATCGTTTCGGCATCGATCCCGCCGAGCTCGATCCCTCCTGCGGTGACCTGTGCGGAGGCAAATTCTTTCGTCCCCGTTACCGAAAGCCGGAATCCTTTCATCTGCGAAACAATCGCATTCCTCTGCGCTTCGCTTAACGAAGCAAAAGGCTGTTCCGCCCGGACGCCCGCCTCACAGATGATCTTATATAAAAGCTTCTTCGGGAGAAATCCCGTAAGCATGTCTTCGGTTGAAATGGTATGCGTCTTTTCGGCGAGCACACGGAATTCCTTACAGAGCACCTCCGCATCGGTACCGGGCATCAGATCGAGTTCCAAAACGGCTTCCAGGCCTTTTTGAAGTGCTTCGGAAGCATATCTGCTTAACTGCATGACCGCAATGCCGCTGATCCCGTAATCGGTGAACAGCACTTCGCCGCTTTCCGAATAGGTCCTGACAGCGTTTCCTTTCCGGGAACCGCCCTGCGCAGATAAACCGTTCCCGGTAAGCAGCTTCACATCCGCTTCCGCCCGTACTCCCGAGATTGCCTTTGTTCCGGCACCTTTACAGATCAGCTGGACAAGTGCGGGGAACAGTTTCGTTACCGGATGTCCGAACGACTTCGCGATTTCATATCCGACAGGTCCTGCACCGAGATTGTCGCCCGCCAGTCCGCCGGAAGCTACGATCACGCTGTCGCACGGAATCTGCTCGTTCCGACCGCTTTCCTTATCGATATACCTTACCAGAAAAGAACCTCCGTTATTCATCGAATAAAGCACCTCGGTCACTTCCGCCCACAGCCGCACCTTGACGCCGGCGTCCTTTAATCTCGAAGCGAAGAAATTCACGACGCTTGCCGCCTGCTCGGAATACGGATAAAAGTATCCGCGCTTCTCCTTTAAGAAAAGCCCGTGCCCGGAAAGATATGCACGTACCATCTCGGGCGACATCTTATCAAAAACGGTATTTACGAAGGCACTGTCGCCGCCGCGGTAGCATTCTTCGGAAAGAAAAGCGTTTCCGAGGTTGCATTTGCCGTTGCCGGTCGCGGAAAGCTTGCGCCCGAGCCGGTCGTTATGCTCCAAAAGAACGACCTCCGCACCCGCTTCCCTTGCGGAAAGCGCCGCACACAGGCCCGATGCCCCGCCGCCGATGACCGTTACCGTTCTCATGCTTTCGACTCAACCTCCGTATCGTCTTTTAACAAATGCAGTTTGATAAACAGGGAAGCAATCTTCTTTCCTTTCGGCATCTCGCGCACTTCCTGCACGGTTACGCCGCCCAGAAGAAGAAGCGTTGCAAAATAAACAAAAACACAAAGCCCGATTGTCACAAGGCAGGCTATCATATTACAGATGCCCGGTCTCGTCGGAATACCCGTCTGAAGCAGCTTATTAAGCGAACGGAAGCATATGTCGGCAAATGCGCCCATGACCGCCGAACTGATCAGCGGAAGTACAAAGGTCGTCCTCCATTCCTGCTTATATCCGCACAGTTTCCGGATGCTGCGGGCATTCAGGATACATACGATCAACGCGAAAAGGATATTGCAGATTACCAGTGCGATTGCGTCGAGATCGGTATACTTTAAAAGCGCGATCAGGACGCCGCAGTGAATAAACAATGCGATCAGCGAATGACGGACCGGCAGGAACATGTGATTGATACCCTGCAGTACGCCGTTCGTAACGGTTGATAACGCGAAGAAAACAACCGCGATACCGCCGATATTCATCATCTGCGCGGTCATCTCGCGCGCGTCGCCGTAAAGCATGTATAGGATCGGACCGCCGAGCGCCATCAAACCGAAGGCGCACGGAAACGCGATGATCATATTGAACTTGACCGCCGAAGCAATCTTCTCATTTACTTTATGTTTGCGTCCCGAAGCGATCTCGGCAACGAGACTCGGAACGATCGCGGTTCCCATTGCGGAAGCGATCGCAACCGGTACATTGGTAAGCAGCCTGTATTTGTTCGAATAGATGCCGAGCCATGTGGTTCTGAGGTCCTCACCGTACCGCTTTGCGGATAATACGCGGTTAAAGACCGACACGTCGACAAGACCCGAAATCTGGTATACGGTCTGGCTGAACACGACCGGAATAACCGTGATCAGAAGGATCTTTAAAATCTGCCCGTAACGCTCCGCCTCGCGGTCGCGGTCGTCGGAAACCAGCTTCAGGTAAGATCTGCGCTGGATCAGGAATATGACGATCAGCGTCAGCGCGCCGGCACAGGCGCCGAGGAACGTTCCCCAGGTACCGCCTGCAGCGCCGTAAGCGCTCTGGTTATCGAAAAACTGGTATTTTTTCATCATGATCATCGCGGCGGCAACGCTGACGATGGCGTTGACAATCTGTTCGATGATCTGCGAAAGCGCGGTCGGAACCATGTTTCCGTAGCCCTGGAAGAAGCCTCTGACAACTCCCATTACGGCAAATACGAAGATGGTCGGCGCCAATACCCGAAGCGGAATTGCCACATCGGGCGTATCGTTAAAGCGTCCGTAAAGATCCGCACCGAAATATACGATAAGCGATGCCGCGCCGCCGACAATGATGCCGAACATCAGTCCGACCCTTAAAACCCTGCCGGAATCAACGTGCCGTCCGGTGATCTGCCTCGCCGATACAAGCTTCGAAACCGCAAGCGGCAGGCTGTACGAGCTTAAAAGCAGCGCAATATTGTAAAACTCAAACGCAGTCGTGTAATACCCCATTGCCGTGTCGCCGACGATACGCGTCAGCGGGATCCGGTATACCATACCGATGATCCGCACGATCAGTGAAGCTGCTGCAAGAATGCTTCCCTGCAGGAGCACGTTCGCGTTTTTCTTATTCACATCATTATCCATCAAATACTACTCGCTGTCCCTGGTTATTCCCAAACGGCCAAGGATTTCCTCCTGCTTCTGTTCCATGACGAGTCTCTCGGCATCGTCCATATGATCGTATCCGCACAGATGAAGCATGCTGTGCGCAACCAAAAATGCCAGTTCCCTGCGGACGGAATGATTGTATTCCGCGGCCTGCGCCTCCGCACGCTCGAGGGAGATCACGATGTCTCCGAGCACGAGGTCGCCGGTCTCGGGATCCGCGTAAATATCGGGTTCCTCCTCAACCATCGAGAAGTCCGCCGGCGTTTCGTAATCCAACATCGGAAATGACAGCACGTCGGTTGCCTTGTCGATATTGCGGTGCTCGCGGTTCATCTCGCGAATGTTCGCGTCGTCCGTCAAGAGCACGTTTACCGCGCATTCGTAAGGACAGCCGACATATTGAAGCGCCTCTTCGACTACGGCTGTGATCGTCGCGTCAACGTCAAAGGAATAGGTTCTCTCGCATTCCCGTTCAATGCTTACCATCGTCCGCCTCCCGGTAACGGATACGGGGTCCCGCGGAAGTCTTCCGCGTATTCCGTTCTTTATTCTTCTTTTCGTAAGCTTCGTACGCTTCGACGATCTTCTGTACAAGCGGATGTCTTACGACGTCGGCGCTCGTCAACTCGCAGAATGCGATGTCGTCGATATTTCGGAGCACGCTTCTTGCGGTATCAAGTCCCGAAACCGTTCCGACCGGAAGATCCTTCTGTGTCATATCTCCGGTTACCACGACCTTTGAACCGAAGCCGATACGAGTCAGGAACATCTTCATCTGGGCAGGGGTCGTATTCTGAGCCTCGTCGAGAATGATAAACGCATTATCAAGCGTACGGCCGCGCATGTAAGCAAGCGGCGCAACCTCGATCAGACCCTTTTCGGAATTCTTCTGGAACGCTTCCGCGCCCATGATCTGATACAAGGCGTCATATAACGGTCTTAAGTACGGATCGACCTTGCTCTGCAGATCGCCCGGAAGGAATCCGAGCTTCTCGCCCGCTTCGATTGCGGGCCGGGTTAAGATGATCCGGTTCACTTCATCGTTTTTAAATGCGGTAACCGCCATCGCCATCGCCAGATACGTCTTACCGGTACCCGCAGGTCCGCAGCCGAATACGATCATCTTATTGCGGATGGCGTCCACGTACTTCTTCTGGCCGACCGTTTTAGGTTTGATCGGCTTGCCGTTCACGGTATGGCAGATCAGATCGGAATCGACCTCGATCACCGACTGTTCCTTCCCTTCCATCGAAAGGGAAATCGTATAGTTAACCTGCTGTTCCGTAATGTCCGTGCCGCGGTGATGCAGATCGCAAAGCGTCTTCAATACCGCCTTCGCTCTTGCCACCGGTCCCGGTTCCCCGACGATGCGGATCTCGTCATCCCTTGTTAAAAGCGTCACGTGAAGGGAGCGCTCGAGAATCTTCGCATAGGCGTCGTATTCTCCGAAAATGCTTTTCTGACAAGCTACGGAAATCCCGTTCAAAACTTCTATCATGTACCGTCGGCCTCCTAAAACAGCAGTTTCTTGGTCCATTTTACACATACATAGTTATAATATCATATATCCGTAAAATAATAAAGCAAAAAAAAGAAGACCCGAATTACTTCGGATCTTCCAATGAATTCATTCTTATTTGAACTTTCTCTTGCGAGCAGCCTCGGACTTCTTCTTACGTTTTACGCTCGGCTTCTCGTAGTGCTCTCTCTTACGAATCTCCTGCTGGATACCGGCCTTAGCGCAGTTTCTCTTGAACCGACGAAGGGCACTGTCCAAAGACTCATTCTCTTTTACGATAACACTTGACATATTTCTCACCTGCCTCCCTGTCGTCGGAGTTTACCGATCACATATTTCCGTTCTTTTGCTGTGCAAAAGGACGACCTTCCTATACAGGACATTTAACATTTTATCACACTTGCTTGATTTGTCAATCAATTTTTCGGAAAATGTCACGCTCCGGCTTCAATTGACGTCATCACGCTCTGCACCGCGTCCTCAGAGGTACCGGACAGAGATTTAAGCAAGCATCGAAGCTGCAGTCTCACGGCCCTTTGCAAGGCAGTTATCAATGCCTGCGGGGTTCTTTCCGCCGGCCTGAGCCATGTTCGGACGTCCGCCGCCGCCACCGCCTACAAGCGATGCGCATTCTTTGATGAGATTGCCTGCATGTGCGCCCTTGGCGATCGCACCGTCGGTAGCCATCGATACGAGGTTAACCTTGCCGTCGGCTGCGGACGCAAGCAGGATCAGGCATTCGCCGAGCTGCTGCTTTAAGCTGTCGCAAAGATTACGAAGACCGTTCATATCGGCATCCGGAACCTTCTCGCAGAGAACCTTCACTCCGTTTACTTCCTTTGCGGAATTGAGAAGATCGCCGAGCGAGTTGTTCGCAAGCTTCGCCTTCAGCTTCTCGACTTCGGAATTGAGGCTCTTGATCTCTTCCTGAAGCGCGTTCACACGCTCGGAAAGTGCCTCAGGCGTGCATTTGGCTGCCTTAGCCGCAGCACGGAGCTCATCTTCGAGCTTCTTATAGTAAGCGGTCACATTTGCCGCGGTGATTGCCTCGATACGGCGCACGCCTGCGGAAATGCCTCCTTCAGAAACAATCTTGAAGGAGCCGATCTCGTTCGTATTCTTTACATGGGTACCGCCGCAAAGTTCCTTGCTGAAGTCGCCCATGCTGACAACGCGGACGGAATCGCCGTATTTCTCATCGAACAGAGCCATCGCGCCGCTCTTCTTCGCGGAATCGATGTCCATGATATCGGTAACTACCGGAAGACCTGCTTCGATCTCGCGGTTAACGATTTCCTCAACCTTCGCAAGTTCCTCAGCGGTAACCGCCTGGAAGTGGCTGAAGTCGAAACGGGTACGTTCCGCATCCTGATAGGAACCCTTCTGCTCAACATGGTCGCCGAGTACTTCGCGCAGAGCCTTCTGAAGTAGGTGCGTAGCGCTGTGGTTCTTACAGGTCGCGTTACGAAGCGCGCGGTCTACCTTGAACGTTCCTACGGTGCCGGTCTTGATGATGCCGTTGCGGACAAAGCCGTGGTGGGCGTATTTGTTTCCGATAAGCTTCTCAACGTTCTGTACCTCGAACTCGCCGTCCGCGGTAACAATGATACCCTTATCGCTCTGCTGGCCGCCCATCGTGGCATAGAAAGGCGTCTTGTCGGCGATGATGGTGCCGTTCTGCTCCTCACCGAGGAATTCAACGATCTCGGAAACGATTCCGCTCTCGCTCTCGGTATCGCAGGAAACGACCTTGATCTCCGCGTCGCCGGTCAGCGTATTGTAGCCGGTAAACTCGGTAGGAGTCGTATAGAAGTCAAATACGGATGCGTCAGCGCCCATGTAGGTCGTCGTCTTACGTGCTTTTCTCGCGGTCTCCTTCTGTACCTGCATGGCCTTCTTAAAGCCGTCCATATCAACGGAATAACCCTTCTCCTCAAGGATCTCAACCGTAAGGTCGATCGGGAATCCGTAAGTATCGTAAAGACGGAATGCGTCCTCTCCGCCGAGTACGGTCTTGCCGGCAGCCTTCATGTCCTCTTCAAGACCCGCAAGAATCGAAAGACCCTTGTCGATCGTCTTGTTGAACGCTTCCTCTTCCTTTGTGAGGTTCGTAAGGATAAATGCCTTCTTCTCCTCAAGCTCCGGATAACCGTCCTTTGAGCATGCGATTACGGTCTTTGCAAGTTCTGCCATGAACAGTCCGTCAATGCCGAGCTTACGGCCGTGTCTTGCCGCGCGGCGGATGATTCTTCGAAGTACATAGCCGCGTCCTTCGTTCGAAGGCATTACGCCGTCCGAAATAAGGAACGTTGAACTTCTGATATGGTCGGTGATCAAACGGATGGATACGTCATAATCCTCATTGGTCTTATAGGTCTTGCCGGACAGTTCGCAGATACGGTCGCGAATCGCACGCATCGTATCAACGTCAAATACGGAATCCACATCCTGTACGACTACCGCGAGACGCTCAAGACCCATACCGGTATCGATGTTCTTGTTTGCAAGCTCGGTGTAGCCGCCCTTGCCGTCGCCATCGAACTGGGTAAATACGTTGTTCCACACTTCCATGAAGCGGTCGCAGTCGCAGCCGACCTTGCAGTCCGGCTTGCCGCAGCCGTACTTCAATCCGCGGTCATAGTAAATCTCGGAACAGGGGCCGCAGGGACCTGCGCCGTGCTCCCAGAAATTGTCGCATTCTCCGGTTACCGGATCACGGTAGAAACGCGTGATCTTCTCGGCAGGAACTCCGATTTCCTTCGTCCAGATGTCAAATGCCTCATCATCCTCGCCGTAAATGGAAGGATACAGACGGTCGGGATCCATGCCGATCACCTGTGTCAGGAACTCCCAGCTCCATGCAATCGCTTCATGCTTAAAGTAATCGCCGAAGGAGAAGTTTCCGAGCATCTCAAAGAACGTAAGATGTCTCGCGGTCTTGCCGACATTGTCGATATCGCCGGTACGTACGCACTTCTGACAGGTCGTCACACGTCTTCTCGGCGGAACCTCCAATCCCGTGAAATAAGGCTTCAAAGGCGCCATTCCTGCATTGATCAGAAGAAGGCTCTTATCATTCTTCGGAACAAGCGAAAAGCTGTTCATCTTCAAATGGTCCTTCGATTCAAAAAAATCGAGATACATTTTCCGTAATTCGTTTACGCCGTAAGCTTTCATTGTGCGTTAACCTCCGATATGTAAAATTAATCTTCGTTTTACTCCATTGACGTGATGTTCGGATCCTGCATGGCACCGTACCACGCTTCCTTCTTGACGATTCCGCCGTCCATGCGGAACAGAAGCGGATTTTCTCCGCTCCTCCATGAAATCGTATCATAAAGGCCCCATACGGTAACGGAATCGATATTGATCTCACCGTTCCGCTTTGCCTCTTCGATAAACTGGAAAAGCGACTTGTATTTCATTCCCTGAACCAGATCCGCACGGTCGCCCTTTTGAGAGGTGCCGATGTCCAGTTCGGTAATCTGCACTTTATAACCCGCATCCGTAAAGTATTTCGCGGTGCGGTATACGGCGTTTCGCATGTTGTCTCCGACGCTCAGATGACACTGAATGCCGATGCCGTCAATGTTGCCGGCTTCCTTGACCGGAGCAAGGATACGGACAATATCCGCTTTCTTACCCGCGCAGCCGTAATCGTTATAATAGAGGTCTGCGGTACCGTCGCTGTACTTTCTTGCAAAGGCAAATGCGAACTCGATATAATCCGGTCCGATCGTCGCATACCAGTTGTTCTTCGATTTCCGGATTCCGTTCTCATCGCCGGTTCCGATATCAACCGCTTCGTTTACAACGTCCCACGCATAAATAAGTCCCGGATAATTCTCCTGGCAATATGTCATAACCTGCTTAATGTAGCTCTCCAGACGCGCAATCATAACCTCTCTTGAGCAAAGCGGACTTCCGGCCTGATAATCCACGGTAAAGAACCACGCAGGCGTCTGCGAATACCAGCAAAGCGTATGGCCGCGCACGCCGAGTCCGTTTTCTTTGGCAAATTCAAGACCGCTCTTAATGCCGCCGAAATTCAAAACCGGTTCGGTATTCGTTTCGGGATAACCCTTCTGCGTCGCGTCGCGGTTTAATAACGAATCCGGCTTCATTTCATTCTCAAACGTGAAACTGTTGAACTGTTCCTTAACGACCTCCGTCCGCATGCTGACGCGGAACGTATTGGCAGGCAGCGCAACACCGATCTTAAAGCTGTCCTTATAGCGGTCCTTAAGCGTCATAGCGTCGATTTCCGCCGAATGCGTTCTGCCGGCCGTTGTCGGCGTGGGCGTGGCGTCAGGCGTCGTCTCTTCCGTAGGCGCCGGAGTTTCGGTAACTTCCGTCGGCTTCGCAGTCGGTTCCGGCTTCTTACCGCAGGCGGAAAGAAAGCTTACGACAAGCAGTAAAGCAATCAGTTTCTTCATTCCGTTCTTCATAAAAAATCCTCTTTTGATACAAAAGAAGCGGATTCACCCGAATCCGCTCCACTGCGCAGCTTGTGGGGGAATCGAACCCCCGTTTCCGCCGTGAGAGGGCGGCGTCTTGACCGCTTGACCAACAAGCCAAATGCTGCATAACGAATGATACCAAATGTCATTCGAAAATGCAAGCATTATTTTAATGTTTTTTCAAAAAAAGTTTGCAGCCCCCGAAATGCCTTGCTTTGCTATACGAGCATATCCATGAAACTGAGCTGGTTCGTAGCGGAAAGTCCTTCCAGAATTCCCAGTGAGGAAAGAAGATCCACAACACTCTGCCCGATATGGCAACGGAACATCATATCTTCCTTCGAAAGGAACGGCGCACCCTTTGCGCCCTCTTCGATCTGCTTCGCAACATTGTCGCCGAGACCGTCGATTGAGATCAGCGAAGGCATAATCTTTCCGTCGATGATCTGGAATTTGGTTGCCTTAACGCGGTAAATGTCAATCGGCATAAACTCATAGCCGCGTGCGTACATTTCCTGGCAGATGCGCATCGTATAGAACTGGTTGTCTTCCTTATCCGAAAGTTTCTTATCCGGATCGCTCGATTTCGATCTTGCCCGGTACATCTGCAGGTAATTGAGAAGTTTCTCCTTACCCATGCACATCAGCTCATAGCTGAAGCCTTTCGCACGGATGGAGAAATACGCCGTGTAATAAGCCAAAGGATAATGAACCTTGCAGTACGCGATACGGAACGCCATCATGACGTATGCGCACGCATGCGCCTTCGGGAACATGTATTTGATACGCTTACAGCTCCACAGATACCAGTCCGGAACATTTTTCTCCCGCATCGCGTCTTCCATCTCGGGAGTAAGTCCCTTACCTTTCCGGACACTCTCCATGATCTTAAAGGAAAGACTGTTCTCAACGCCCATCGAGATCAGATACGTCATAATATCATCACGCGTACAGATGGCGTTCGAAAGCGTACATTTGCCCTCTTCTATCAGCGTCTGCGTATTGTTGAGCCATACGTCGGTACCGTGGGAAAGACCGGAAATACGGATCATGTCGGAGAAACTCTGCGGCTTCGTATCCCGAAGCATCTGCATAACGAATTCGGTACCGAGCTCCGGAAGACCGAGCGAACCGAGATCGCAGCCGTCGAGGTCATCGGGCGTAATGCCGAGCGCTTCGGTCGACGCGAACAGCGAAACGACCTGCGGATCATCCATCGGAATGCTCTTCGCCGGAACACCGGTCAGGTCCTCAAGGAACCTTACCATCGTCGGATCATCATGACCGAGAATATCGAGTTTCAGCAGGTTATGGTCAATCTTATGATAATCAAAATGCGTCGTAATCGTGTCGGTATCGTTATCATTTGCCGGCTTCTGAACAGGTGTAAATGAGTAAATCTCCTCGCCGTGCGGCAGTACGACGATTCCGCCGGGATGCTGACCCGTAGAACGCTTAACGCCGGCACAGCCGAGGATAAGACGGCCGATCTCCGCGCTTCTTTTATGGATGCCGCGGTCTTCGTAATACTTTTTGATAAAGCCGAACGCGGTGTTCTCGGCAACGCTCGCAACGGTACCGGCGCGGAATGTGTGACCTTTGCCGAACAAAACTTCCGTATAGGCGTGCGCCTCCGACTGGTTATCTCCCGAAAAGTTCAGGTCGATATCGGGCTCCTTGTCGCCCTTAAAGCCGAGGAATGTCTCAAACGGGATATTCTGACCGTCCTTCTTAAGCGGCGTTCCGCACACCGGACAGTTCTTATCGGGCATATCAAAGCCCGATTTCTGGGCAAATGCCTTGACCTCGTCGGAATCAAAATCGTAATAATGGCACTTCGGGCAGTAATAATGCGCCGAAAGCGGGTTAACCTCCGTTATACCGGACATCGTCGCAACGAAGGACGAGCCTACCGAACCACGCGAGCCTACCATATAGCCGTCTTCATTTGAATGCTTAACAAGGCGCTGCGCGATGATATACATAACGGCAAATCCGTTCTTGATGATCGACTGCAGTTCCTTCTCAAGACGTTCCGAGACCTGTACGGGAAGATTCTCGCCGTACATCGAATGTGCGGTATTGTAGCACATGTCGCGGAGGTCGCGGTCGGAGTTTTCGATGACCGGCGGACATTTGTCCGGACGAACCGGCTTGATCCGCTCGATCATATCGTTGATGCGGTTCGTATTTTCAACTACTACCTCGTACGCCTTCTGTCTGCCGAGGTACGCAAACTCTTCAAGCATTTCCTCGGTCGTACGGAAATAAAGAGGCGGCTGGCGGTCGGCGTCGGCGAAACCCTTACCGGCCATAATGATACGGCGGTAAATCTCATCCTCGGGATTCAGAAAATGCACGTCGCATGTCGCAATGCAGAGCTTATTGTCTTCGTCCGCAAGCTGAACGATCTTCGCGTTGATCTCCTGCAGATCCTTTTCGGTCGTAATCAACGGATATTTTTCCTCACGGATCAGGAACTCGTTGTTTCCGATCGGCTGGATTTCATAATAGTCATAGAAATCGCGTATCCTGCGGAGTTCTTCCTCGGACTTTTCGTTGATGATCGCACGGAACAGCTCGCCCTGTTCGCAGGCGGAACCGACAATGATACCCTCGCGGTATTTCCGAAGAAGACTCTTCGGGATACGCGGACGGCCCGTCTTGGTCGGATAGAAATACTCCAGATGCGACAGCGAAACAAGGCGGTACAGGTTCACGCGCCCGATATCGTTCTTCGCAAGAAGGATAATGTGATAATACGGCAGCTTCCGGATGATATCCTTGTCTTCTTCGAGATTGAGAGGGCTTCCGTCCTCTTTCGTTTCCGCCTCGTCGTCTACAATATAGCCTTCACAGCCGTAAATGATCTTGAATTTCTTAAAACGCTCCTGAATCTCGGGGTCGTCGCCGAGCTTCTTCGGATCGATCGCGTGAAATGCATCGACAAATGACTGTACGACGCCGTGATCGGTGATCGCTACGGCAGGATGCCCCCATTCGAACGCCCTTTTTACGAACTGATCGGTTTCGGTTACGGCATCCATATCGGACATCTTCGTATGGGCATGCAGCTCGACACGCTTCTTCTCCGCGAAATCCATGCGTTTTGCACGGGTATCACGGTATCTGCGAATTCCGACAACGCTGCTGATCCCGACTTCGTGGTCGAAGCGGTCAAATACGGCAACGCCCTTGACCATAATGAATTTGCCGGGCTTCAGCTCGGCTTCGAGTTCATTGATGCGGTCGTCTTTCACAAACAGTTTTACAGAAATGGTGTCCGTAAAGTCAGTAACGTTAAGTACGACAAGATAGCGGTCGCCGGATTTCAGCTGCCGCTTTTCGTAGAATATGATCTGACCTGCGATGATGACGTCCCCGATCTCGTCCTGGATATCGCAAATCTGCATGACGCGGTCGATCTGAAACGCTTTTCCGAAAAAGATGTCCGGATCCTGAGGAGCGGCTTTTCGGTATTTCTTCTCGCCCGAATCCGCGTATTTCGGTTCCTCCGGTTTCTCCGTGGTCTTCTTCGGCTGAAGATCCTTCGGCTTCTCTCCCGCGCGCTTCTTGCTTTCCGCCTTTGCCTTGGCCGCTTCGTTTCTCGCTAAGAATTCCGTAACCGAAAGAAACGGTTCAACTTCTTCGAATTCCTCCTCAATCGACCGTTCTCTGAAATCGAGAACAATGTTGCAATGACGTCCGGTCAGGTCCGACAAGGCTTTTCCTACCTCATCGACAAATGCCTGTTTTCTGTTTCTTGTTACATTATAATCGGGAAGTGTGATCTGCATTCCGTCTTCAGTCGGAGCAAAATCCGCTTCTTTAAGGCATCCTCCGTCCAGATGGTTACGGAATGTAATCATCTCATTGATATAATCCTTCACTTCATTCCAAATATCGCAAATATTCTTATCGCGGTATTTCGGATAGGTAACGGCGACTTCCGTTTCGCAGCCGCTGTCATAAAAGAACTGTTCGTGCAGCGCATCCTTTAAAACATAGAGGTACGCGGGACCAATCAGCTCTTCCGATTCGAGGTTCACCAAAATCGTCTTACGGTTCTTCTGCATCGAAACGCCGGTAACCTCGCATTCGCTGAACAAAGACTCCGTCTTATAATCCAGACGGAGATTCTCGAATACTTCCGATAACTTCATTATTAAGCCTTTCCGTAAAGGTCCAGTTCCTTCTTAAGTTCCTCTAAGAGGCAGTCTTCCGGTACTTTCCGGAGGATTTCCCCTTTTCTGAATAAAATGCCTTCTCCTTTGCCGCCTGCGATTCCGAGATCCGCTTCGCGCGCCTCTCCCGGTCCGTTTACGGGACAGCCCATAACCGCCACCTTGATCGGATAATCATAGCGGGCAACAAGTTCTTCCGCCTTCTTAGCAAGCCCGATCAGATCGATTTGCGTACGTCCGCAGGTCGGACACGATACAAGCTCGATCCCGGACTTACGGAGTCCAAGGGCGGAAAGAATCACCTTCGCGCTTTTTACTTCTTCTTCGGGGTTGTCCGTAAGCGATACGCGGATCGTATCGCCGATTCCCTGATACAGAATGTTTCCGATGCCGACTGCCGATTTGATATTGCCGGCAAATGAGGTGCCTGCCTCCGTGATTCCAACATGAAGCGGGTAATCGGTCGACTTCGCAAGCAGCTCATGCGCTTTGATCGACATCATAACGTCCGATGATTTTACGCTGATCACGATATCATGGAAATCAAACTGTTCGAGCGCGTGAACCTTATCAAGCGCGCTCTCCACGATGCCTTCCGCGGTAACGTGTCCGTACTTTTCGATAATGTGCTTCTCAAGCGATCCGCTGTTAACGCCGACGCGGATCGGAATGCCGTGCTCCTTTGCGCACTCCGCAACCGCCTGAATGCGCTCCGGCGCGCCGATATTGCCCGGATTGATACGGATCTTGTCCGCTCCCGCTTCGATCGAAGCAATCGCAAGACGGTAATCGAAATGAATGTCCGCAACAAGCGGGATCGAAATCCGCTTTTTGATCTCCTTAACGGCCTCCGCCGCCTCCGTACCGGGAATTGCAACACGGATAATGTCGCAGCCGAGCGCGGCAAGCCGGTTGATCTGGTTAACGGTTGCCTCCACGTCCTCGGTTTTCGTATTGCACATCGACTGAATGAGTACCGGATTGCCTCCTCCGATCACTCTGTCTCCGATGCGGATCACTTTCGTATGATTGCGATAATCCATATTGATACACTCCCGTAAAAAGCCTGAATAATTAATGGAACACGTTTCTGATATCGTTAAAGAGGATAAATACCATCAGAAGCATCAGCAGGACAAATCCGATGAAGTTGATCATTCCTTCCTTTTCCGGATCCATCTTCTTGCCGCGTACGACTTCGATGATGTAGATCAAAAGCCGTCCGCCGTCCAATGCGGGAATCGGCAGCAGGTTCATCACGCCGAGGTTCGCCGAAAGAAGGATTGCCCAGTTGATCAGATTCAGAAACGCATAGAACAGTCCGTCCGTCTTGTAACTCGAATCCATAACGCTCGTCATCTCGCTTACAACGCGCACCGGGCCGCCGAAATCGTCTGCGGACGCTTTGCCGCGGAATATATAACCGAGACTCTTGATTACGGACTTGATCCAGTATTCGACTTCGACAACGCCGTACTTAAGAGACTTTACGAACCCGATCTTCTCGCGGTAGTTCACGTTATAGGAGAAACCGAGCGAGTAGCTTTCGTCGTATTTGGGTGTCATCTCGGCCGTATGCACTTCCCCGTTTCTTTCGTACGAAACGATAACCGTCTCATTGCCGAACGGGTGCTCGTCGGTATACGCGATAAACTCGTCGACGTTAGCAAACATCGTACCGTCGATTCCGACAATCTTATCGCCCTTCTTAAGCCCTGCCCTTGCGGCCGCTCCGTCCTTGACAACATCCGCGAGATCAACCGGTCCGTTGCCCTCGAGCTCGCCGTTCATCTGGTAATGAATGCCGATGTAATACTTTGCGACCTTGACCGGCTGATAAGACTTCGTGATCTTCTTTCCGTCATGCACATAGGTGATCTTAATGGTCTTATCGCTGACGCCGTCAAGCAGTTCGTAAATGCCGAGTTCGCGGCCGACGCGGATCCTGTGCCCCTGATAGGAAACGATTACGTCTTCATCCTGCAGGCCGGTCGCTTCGGCTACTTCTTCGTCAATGTTATAAACATAGCACGGATCATACCCGATCGAATTAAGAATGATCAATGAGAGGACAAATGCCAGCAGGAAGTTAAACAGCGGACCGGCAACGATAATGCTGATCCTCTTCCATACCGATTTGGTGGCAAATGAGCCCTCCTCATCCGATTCTTCGCCTTCACCGAGCATTTGGCAGGAGCCGCCGAACGGCAGCAGTTTTAAGGAATACAGCGTTCCTTTGTACTTCTTCGAAAGAAGTCTCGGACCCATACCGACCGAAAACTCCTTTACGACAACGCCGTTCACTTTAGCCAGAATGAAATGTCCGAACTCGTGCACAACGATCACGATACCGATCATCACAATGGCAATCAAGATTTCAACAAGTTTATGCATTTCCTGGGAAAATCACCTTTCTTAAAGTGTCTTCAGATACGAAACGGTCTCCTTTTCCGTCTGAAGGATCGTCTCCGTATCGGGGTTACTGATAACCGCATGCCTTGAAACGGCTTTTAAGATCATGTCGCCGATCTCGGTAAATCCGATTTCACGTCTTAAGAACTTCGCAACCGCGTATTCGTTGGCCGCGTTATAAACGGTCGGAAGCGTTCCGCCGGTCTTCATGACGTCACGGGCTAAAGCAAATGCCGGGAAATTCACAAGGTCCGGCTTCTCAAAATGCAGGTCCGCAACCTGAAACAGATCAAGCGGCTTCGCCGTCATCTGTTTCCGCTCCGGGTAGAACAAAGCGTACTGGATCGGCAGTTTCATGTCGGGCATGCCCATCTGTCCGATCACGGCGCCGTCCGTAAACTCGACGGCACTGTGGAGGATGCTCTGCGGATGGATCAAAACGGTGATCTGATCGGGTTCCACGCCGAAAAGCCACCTTGCTTCCATCATTTCGAGTCCTTTGTTTACCATTGTAGCACTGTCGATGGTTATTTTTTGTCCCATCGCCCAATTCGGATGGCGAAGCGCGTCCTCAACGGTGTAATTCTTCATTTCAGCCAGCGTACGGCCGCGGAACGGTCCGCCCGAAGCCGTTAAAAGGATCCGCTTGATCGCGGCATTGCCGTCGGAAACCGGTCCGTTATAGGGAAGTCCCTGCAGAGACTGGAATATCGCGGAATGCTCGCTGTCAACCGGATAAAGGTCGGTATGATACTCCTTAAGCATCGGCATGATCAGGTGCCCTGCCGTAACGAGCGTCTCCTTATTGGCGAGCGCGACACATTTGCCTGCACGGATTGCGGCCATCGTCGGAAGAATTCCGATCATTCCGACAACCGCGGCAACCATCGTATCGTAACAAGGGTCCGAAGCGCATGCGAGAAGCCCCTCCATTCCGGTGTAAACTTCGATCCCCGAAAGGTCCGCGATGCGGTTTTTAAGATCAAGATATGCCTCTTCTTTGTAAACGCATACCTTCTTCGGACGAAACTCGCGGATCTGATGCTCGAGCTTTGCGACATTACTTGAAACCGCAAGTATTTCAACACGAAAATCGTCCGGATAATCCCGAACGATTTCCAAAGTCTGAGTTCCGATTGAACCGGTTGAACCGAATATGCCAAGATGTTTCATTTTTCCCCTCATGCCGGATCCGTAACGGTCCGGTTCGTAACGGCCGGAAATTCATCCGGTCCGGATTTTACAGTAAAACGGTTATCAGCAGATAAACCGCGGGTGCGGTGAACAAAACGCTGTCAAAACGGTCCATTACGCCGCCGTGACCCGGGATCAGCTTGCCGTAATCCTTTACGCCGTGGTCTCTCTTGATGGCGGACGCCGTCAGGTCGCCGAACATCGAAAGAACCGCGGAACACGCTCCCACGATTGCGAGAGCCGCCCATGCGGGCAGCGGATCAAACGACGGAAGCTTCGAACCGAGGCACAGCCCGTATACGCCGCAAAGAATCGACGCACCGAGCACGCCGCCGACGCAGCCTTCCCACGTCTTCTTCGGGCTGAGTCTCGGGAAAGCCTTATGCTTTCCGAACAGAACGCCCGCAAGGTAGGCAAATGTGTCGCTTCCCCATGCTCCGAGAAGCACGATCCATACAAGATACACGCCGCCGTCAAGCACACGGATGCGGTACAGGAAACCGAACAGAAACGCGACATACAGGAACACGAACGGTACGCATATCGCCTTTGCCGCCTTAACGTTCGGGAACGACAGCACGTATATGATAAGCGTCAGCAATAAGAATACGCAGAGCCCCGGAATAAAATACTTTTCGGGATCTTTAAGAAGCAGCGACGCATCATAAGCGGCCGCAGCAGCATATCCGAGGAATGCGTGCGGAGATTTCTGCATTTCAAATACCCGGAACAGCTCAAACATTCCGAGAATCGAAAGAAACAACGTGATTCCGAGCAGAACGTATCCGCCGAACCAGAATGCGGCAAATGCTACAGCTACAAGCACTGCTCCGCTTAATGTACGTTTTAACATGAACCAAAACCTGCCGGCCAAGCCGGTCCTTTCTCCAAACCGTCAGACACCGCCGAACCGGCGCTCTCTGCCATTATAGTAGTCCAAAGCCTTCTTTAATTCTTTCTTATTGAAATCGGGCCACAGCACATCCGTAAAATAAAACTCCGAATATGCCAACTGCCAGGGCAGGAAATTGCTCGTGCGCATCTCCCCGCTCGTCCGGATCATCAGATCCGGATACGGAATCCCGGCGGTATCGAAGAATCCGTAGAAAATCTCTTCGTTTATGTCTTCGGGCTTCAGTTCGCCCTCTTTCACCTTTTCCGCAGCCTTCCGTACGGCACGCAGGATCTCGTCCCGTCCGCCGTAATTGATCGCAACCTGGAACTTAAGTCCGGTGTTGGATGCCGATACCTCCTCCAGCTTGCGGATACTCTCCTGCAGATCCGGCGCCAGTGCCGAAATGTCGCCGATCACGCGTACGCGCATGTTGTTCCTGCTGCTTCGCTCGATACTGTCCTTCATGTATTTACGAAGCAGGTTCATCAGCGCATCCACTTCGTCCTGCGGTCTCGCCCAGTTCTCGGTGGAAAATGCGTAATACGTCAGATATTCGATTCCGAGATCGTATGCGTCCTCACAGATCTGCTCTGCGACGCGGCTCCCCTGCACATGTCCGGCCTTTCTCGGAAGGAAACGTTTCTTCGCCCATCGGCCGTTTCCGTCCATGATGATCGCCACATGACGGGGAATCTTATATTCTTTGCTTTCAGCCATAATTCCTCCGGAAATCATGCTAACAATCGGGGCGTATATGCTACGCCCCGATCTCAGATTTCAGACAAATATTATACGGTCATGATTTCCTTGGTCTTGTCGGCCGCGATCTTGTCAATGTCCTCAATGAACTTGTCGGTCATCTTCTGCGCGTCCGTTTCCATCTTCTTTACTTCGTCTTCGGAAATCTCCTTGCCGGCTTTCTTGATGGCATCATTCGCATCACGGCGGATGTTACGGATGGCAACCTTGGCTTCCTCGGCCTTTTTCTTAATATCCTTCGCAAGATCCTTTCTTCGATCCTCGGTAAGCTCCGGGAACATCAGGCGGATGCATTTGCCGTCGTTACCGGGAGTGATTCCGATATCGGATGCGAGGATTGCCTTCTCAATGTCGCGGATCAGTCTGGATTCCCAGGGCTGGATCACGATCATTCTGGCTTCCGGAACCGAGATGTTCGCAACCTGCTGCAAAGCGGTCGGGGTTCCGTAATAATCTACTTTGATCTTATCGAGAAGATGCGGGTTCGCACGTCCTGCGCGGATGTTCGCGTACTCCTCTTTCAGATTGTCCATCGTCTTATTCATCTTAACTTCGAAAGGGGTTAAAATCTCGTTCATACTGTCACACTCCTTTTGATCGGGTAAAACCCTTATTCATTGCTGACAACCGTACCGGTGCAGCCTTCGAGAACGTTTCTCACGATGCTGTTTTCGATGTTCAGATCGAACAGGATCATCGGCATCCCGTTCTCCATGCAGAGCACGGAAGCGGTCAGATCCACTGCCTTCAGCTGCTTCGTCAGAATCTCCGTATAGGTGATGGAGTCGTACTTCTTCGCATTCGGATTCAGAACCGGATCACTGTCATAGATTCCGTCCACAGCTTTGGCCATTACGATGCAGTCACACTCAAGTTCGATGGCGCGAAGCGACGTTCCGGTGTCGGTCGAGAAATAAGGATGTCCCGTCCCCCCTCCGCAGAATACGACTTTTCCTTCGTTCAGTGCTTCGACTGCCTTATCCTTTGAGAACAGCTCCGTAAAGGTTCCGCAGGCAAACGGCGTAAACACCTGCGTCTTCAGTCCGAGATTCCGAAGGCTTTCGGAAACATAAATGCAGTTCATTACCGTCGCGAGCATTCCGATCGAATCCGCTTTGGTTCTTTCAATGCTCTTGCAGGCTCGTCCTCTCATAAAATTGCCGCCGCCGATAACGATGGCGACCTGTACGCCGCGGTCAACGAGCTCCTTGATCTGCTTTCCGACGTTCAATACATTGGCTTCGTCAAATCCGAATCCCTGCTCGCCGGCAAGAGCCTCGCCGCTCAATTTCAAAAGGATGCGTTTATAGTTCCCCATAGGTGCCTCCCGGTCTCATCAAACTAAAATGATTTTACCATACCGCCTCATAGAATTCAACCCATTATCACTTGGCTTAATCCGATTGCTGCCGTCAGTCCCGGTTATTCTTTCGATATAAGACCAATGCCAACAAGGCTCCGCCCGCGATCAGCACAACCAAAGGAATGAGCTTATACAGCAGATCGGAACCTGTCTTATCCGCATTTTCCGTAACATCGGGAACCGGAGTCGGTGTGAAAACAGCAACGGGTTCCTGCATTTCCGTCGGAACCGGCGTAGGGGTAAAGACCGCTGTGGGTTCCTGCATTTCCGTCGGAACCGGCGTAGGGGTAAAGACCGCTGTGGGTTCCTGCATTTCCGTCGGAACCGGCGTCGGAGTCAGCATTTCGGCGGGAACTGTCGGCTGCGGTACTTCCGTCAGCGTAGGCGCAGGGGTTACATCACAAACCGGTTCCTCAGCATTCGTATTATTCACCACAAAGGTTACGCTTTCGATAACTCCTTTTTCGGAAGTAACCGTATAATCTGTCCCGAGGCTGTAACCATCCAGCCGTACGAAAGTCAGCTTATCAATAATGAAATCACTATCATTGATAGCTTTTTCGGAATCATAAAAAAGGATATCGCTGTTACCGTCACCATCCAAATCGAACAATGTTTTCTCAGAGTCAGCCCACATATACCGCAGGAATTCACGGATACCGTAATTCATCTCCTGCGGTACAATGAACTGTTCTTCGGTTAGATCTACCGTAAATTGTATTCTTTCGGAAGTCGTTACGGCAGAAAGGGTAAGACTATCCGGTGATACAAAAAATATGCTGAAATTCTCACTCGTTGAATGGATAATGCTGCCGTCAGACGACCAATATAACAGGTATTCACCGTCTTTTTTATCCCAAACAATAACAACTTCCTGATTCGTCTTTGCTTCGGTTATTACATTACCGGCCATGTCTTCCGCATGACCACCAATTACGGTGATCGTGAACGGTTCGTCATCTCCCGCCGAAACGTTCCGCGCAGAAGCAAGAATACCTGTAATCAGCAGAAAAACAATCCCGAATACCCAGTACTTATATTTCATCAAGTTCTCCGTTAAAGATATTATTCATTCCGGTTTGAATCAGTATCCGGGATTTCCCCGGTCTGATCGGAAGTTTCAGACTCGGCATTCTCCGGGGTTTCCGCCGTTTCTTCAGACGGAATTTCCGAGGTCAGGGGCTCCTCCATCTGATTCAGGGTTTCTTCCGGCTGTTCCGTTGCATTTTCCGTCTTCGCGGCCGCTTTTCTTCTCTTACGGTATACGGCAAATACGATAGCGCACGTTATAATAAACGCGCCTGCCGATGCGAGAATGATGTAAAGAACTACCGAATTATCTTCGTCATCGTCCTTCCCATCGTCTTTCCGCTTATCCTCAGGCACCGGCGTAACAGAAGGATTCTCATCGGCCGCCGAAGTCGGTGTCAGCATCGGAACCGCAGTCGGCTCAGGCGTCGGAGACGGTGTCGGAGTCGGTGTCGGAGTCGGCTTCGGCTGTTCTTTTACAGTATAAATGCCGTATATCGTAATATCCTCGTCCGGCATCAGGAACATATATGACGACTTCGAATCAATATAGATATTCTGCAGTTCTTCGCCTTCATAGCTGAACAGAGTTTCTCCGGCAGCATTGCAGACGGAAAGGATCTTCAGTTCATATTTTGATGTGAAAACGGTTTCATGAACATAAATGTCCGTTCCTTCCGACGGCAGAACCCGGTATTTCGGCCGCTCTTTCAAACTGCCGATGATCACGTCAACATAATCCGTAAGATCGGTATCATCATTCACGACAAAGCATTTCTCAATCTTATGATCCGTTTTCGACGTATTCTTCAATATGATCGGATAATATTTGCCTGCGGTCTGTCCCGTAAATTCAAGATCGTATTGTCCGAACAGTTCCGCGGAAGCCCGGCTGAATTCGATATAATCATCGCCGTAACAGTACAGAAGATCTGCCGTACCGTTCCGATCCAGATCATACCTAGTAAATTCACCGTCAAATGTGTATTCACATCCGCTTGCGTCAGGGAACAGCTCCGAAAAACGAACATATTTCGGCACGGTTCCCCTTCCGGAAGTCATATCGATCACAAGCGGAATCTGAGGAAGCGTTTGCACACTCACCGTTACATCGCGGGCGGGCATATTAAACTCAAGGTAATCATCCGGCGTATCTCCGAGATCAATTCCCTGAAGACCGTCCGTTACATAGCCTCCGTAATATTGCCCCTTAGTCAGCTTGGATCTGTCACACGTGATCCGGATCCTTGTTCCCGGGCAGGCTTCTTCCACTTTGACCCAGTCGTCATAACCGTATTCGGATTCCACTGCCTTTTCCGCATATACGCCGGTTGCGGAAATTTTAAACATTCCCTTTTCGGTGTCCAAGATCGGGAAAGGAGTCTTATCCTTGTCAACAAGGAATTGTACCGTTCCGATCTGACCGTCATCGACCTTAATCTCAAATAACTCGCCGAGGCCGTACTCATAACCGATCCGGTTGTAATACTCCTCATCATAATTATCCATGGGGTTTCGGAAGCCGTTATAAAAATCTTTCTTTCCGTCGCCGTCGAGATCAATATTTTCATCAAACCTGTACTCTCTGAGTGCATTTCTTATCAGATAGGTATCCTTTAAAGGAACTTCGAAATCTCCGTAAGTCAGATCGATCTTATAAACCTTCTGAGAAGTTGTCGTTTCGGCCGTAACGGTAACGTCTTTGGCCGGCATGACAAATGAGAAATCCATATAGTTTTCAGCCCGGTCAGCACAAGTAAAGTTCAGTTTCCAGGACTTCCAGTATTTCCCCGGTTCTTTATCACGAACAATGTTAACCTTACTCCCGCTTTTCGCACTCGTGATATGGTTTCCGGATTCGTCCTCGGCGTGACCGCCGGTCACACGGATTGCATACTCTTCCTTCACATCCCCGACAAGAACGGTAACCGGCCAGTATTTTCCGCTGTTCAGACCTTTCAATGTAAATGACTTTCCGTTCACTTCGGAGACCGGTATAATCGTCTCGTAAAATGCCCGCAGGTCTTCCGTTCCGTCTCCGTCAAGATCCATAATATATCTCCCCTGCTCTTCATCGAACAGAGAACCTTGAAGACTCCAGAGAACATCCGGGGAAACTGTTGCGCTGCCGTTTCTTAAATCAATCGTATAAGGAGTCTTCTTGGCTGTTACCGGGCGGATTGTCAGATCGCAGGCAGGCATACGGAAATAACCGTCGCTCTCTATCAACATAGATGAAAAGTCTTTTATCCCGTCGGCTTTCCATCCGGTTAAATATTCCTTTTCATTCCGGTTATCAAAAAACAGATTGATATAATCACCTGTTTCGGCCGAAGTAACCACATTGTCCCTAATCTTTGCACAGCCGTTTACAACATTGATCGAGTAAGACTCTTTCAAAGTCTCGTTTCCGAAATTAATAATAACCGGCCAATACGGAAGCATATTCGGCTTATCCAGTTTTATGCTGCCGCGGGCGCTTGCCCCCTCTGTCGGAAACAGATAAAACACGATTTCATCCCGAAGGGAAAAACTTTCAAGACGGAAATCCTCTGTTCCGTCACCGTCTGCATCATATTTATGAGACGACTCAACCCAATTCATTTTTGATTCGGAAAAATAATCGTTGATATAAGCGGAAAGATCTCTTTCGTAATATCCTAAATAATCATCACGAAAGGCGGAATTTCCGAACACGTCAAGCGTTAACGCGGTCTGCGCCTTCCATACCGGAACCGCTTTGATATCATGATCAGGCATACAGATGTTCCAATACTTACCAATCCGTTCGCCGTTCACTTTCCAATCGGAAACATAGCTTCCTTTCTTCACGACCGGAACAAATGTAACCGACGTCCCACGGTATGCTTCGGTAATTACCTCACCGTCGGAATTCACGGCATATCCGTCCGTCACAACGATCTTATACTTGGGAACCGGAGTTCCTTTACAGATGGACGGATACCCGCATACAAGAACCGCCAGCATCATAAAAGCGGCAAATACGATTGTTTTCATTCGTTTCATAGCATTTTCCCCCGTTCTCAGACATCTTATTCATTTTAGTACATTACAGGTGCAAAATCAATCGATAACCCTGCCGAAATGCGCTTTTCGCGCAGCATCCGGATAAGATACGGCTCTTTGAACGCAAAAAAACAGGGACGCCTCATCGGCATCCCTGTCAGATCAATCAAATTAGGTCGGCTTAGTTGCCTGCCATCTGCTTTGCAACTTCCTCAGCGAAGTTCTCTTCGCGCTTCTCCATACCTTCACCGGTCTCGAAACGAACGAACTTCTTAACCTTGAGATCCTTGCTTACGCTTGCGATATACTTCGCAACGGTCATATCCTGATCCTTTACGTAAACCTGGTCAACAAGGCAGATTTCCTTAAGTTCCTTGTCAAGACGGCCGGGAACGATACGCTCGATAACGATGTTCTCGGGCTTCGGCTTGTTGCTCTCAGCGTTCTCCTTAAGAGCTTCCTTCGTGATGATATCGGTCTCGGAAGCGATGAAGTCAGCGGGGATATCCTCGCGGCTTACATAAGAAGGCTTCATAGCGCAAACCTGCATCGCAACGTTCTTAGCGCACTCAACGTTAGCGTCCGTAGCCTCGCCTTCCATCTCAACAAGGATACCGAGCTTGCCGCCGTTATGAATGTAATCTACTACGAAACCGTCGGTAACGATCTTCTCGAAACGACGGATGGAAAGCTTCTCACCGATAACCGCAACAAGGCTTGCAAGAGCCTCCTTAACGGTAACGGAGCTGTCCTCGCACCATGCGGAGTCAAGGAAGCAGTCGATGCACTTTGCATCGGTCTCGGCAGCCATCTTGGCAACCTTTGCAACAAAGCTTGTGAACTTCTCGTTCTTAGCAACGAAGTCGGTCTCGGAGTTAACCTCTACGATAGCACCCGTCTTCTTGTCAGCGGAAATATAGCAGGCACATACGCCCTCAGCTGCAATTCTTGATTCCTTCTTGGCAGCCTTTGCAAGACCGTTCTCACGAAGCCAGGTAACTGCCTGGTCCATGTCACCGTTCGTAGCGGTAAGCGCCTTCTTACAATCCATCATACCGGCTCCGGTAGCTTCACGGAGCTCTTTTACCATGCTAGCACTGATATCAGCCATTGTGAATTCCTCCGTATAAATTACTCGTTGTCAGCAGCCTCTTCGGAAGCCTCTTCGGTCTCCGCATTGTCAACAAGCTGCTCGCCCTCATTTGCCTCGATAACGGCATCAGCCATCTTGCTTACGATAAGCTTAACGGCACGGATAGCGTCATCATTACCGGGGATAACATAATCGAGTTCGTCGGGATCGCAGTTGGTATCGGCAATACCGATCAACGGGATACCGAGAATGTGAGCTTCCTGAACGCAGATTCTTTCCTTCTTGGGATCTACTACGAAGATCGCATCCGGAATTCTCTTCATCTCTTTGATACCGCCGAGGTTCTTCTCGAGCTTCTCCCACTCCTTCTTCAGGCCGATAACTTCCTTCTTGGGAAGGACGTCAAAGGTGCCGTCGGTGGACATGGTCTCAATTGCCTTCAGTCTTGCGATACGGGACTGAATGGTCTTAAAGTTGGTCAGCATACCGCCGAGCCATCTCTCGTTTACATAGTACATACCGCAGCGCTCTGCCTCTACCTTAATGGAATCCTGAGCCTGCTTCTTGGTTCCTACGAAAAGGATCTTGCCACCGTTCGCAACGATGTCCTTTACTGCATAGTAAGCCTCGTCAACCTTACCTACGGACTTCTGAAGGTCGATGATGTAGATACCGTTTCTCTCGGTATAAATGTACGGAGCCATCTTAGGGTTCCATCTTCTTGTCTGATGACCGAAATGTACTCCGGCCTCAAGCAGCTGCTTCATTGATATAACGCTCATCGTTATATTCCTCCTTTGGTTTTTTGCTTCCGCACCGGTCAATCTGACGACCTTTCGGCACCGGCCAGATACCCGTATGCGTGATTTTTCAGACTAAAACAATATAGCACAACATCCGGCGGAATGCAAGAATAAATTTCAATTATTTATTCCCGCAAAGCCGCCGGATGATACCGCTCTTTCATATTGCCTGCCGTTTCAGTTTTTCTTCGGCAGATAATTGTAAATATTCTTATTCAAAACCTTAATAAACGTGCCCTTCATACCGGACGAACGGGACTCGATCACGCCGGCGCTCTCAAGCTTTCGAAGAGCGTTTACGATCACGGAACGGGTAATGTGCGCACGATCCGCAACTCGGCTCGTAACGAGGATTCCTTCCATTCCTTCGAGTTCGTTGAAGACATGTCCTACCGCTTCCACTTCCATTACAGAAAGAGAGGCAAATGCGGACTCCGCCACCTTCTGTCCGCGGAGGAATGCCGCCGACTCTTCGTTCTTCGAACGCACAATCTCGAGGCCGACCACGGTCGTTGCGTATTCCGCCAGAATAATATCGTCAATTGAATACTGCTTCGCGGTACGATACAAAAACAGCGTACCGTTCCGGTTTCCGGCAATGTCGATCGGCGCAGCGATTGCAAAATATCCGCCGCACTCCGACGCTTCGAATCCGAGCATCTGCAGGTTCAGATTTTCCTTTGTCGAAAGAATATTGAGAAGACGCTCATTCATTGCGCCGTCAATATGGGTTCCGAGAGAATCCGCAAGAAGTCCTTTTAAAAGCGGAATGTCTTCCCGCTTGCCGCTTCCGAGAATCTTACCTTTGCGGCTCAGTACGAGCACGTTGGATTCCAGAATATCGCAGAGTACGCCGCAGATGTCGTTAAATACGACCTTGTCGGAACTCTGGTTATTGTGCAGCAGCTTCTGCAGTTTTCTCGTCTTGTCTAGTAATTGAACGCTCATGATTCGCTCCCGTCCTTGGGCTTCTGCCAGCTCATGAAATCACAATCCGGGTAACCGGCGCAGCCGTAATATCTGCGTCCCTTGCGGGTATGCCGTACAATCAGTTCCTTGCCGCACTTCGGACATGCGATTCCGCTGTGCTCAATGATCATCTTCGTATTGCGGCACTCCGGGAAACCGGGGCATGCAAGGAATTTGCCGTGAGGACCGTATTTGTATACCATGGTCCTTCCGCACTGCTCGCATACGACATCCGAAACCTCATCGGCAATCTTTACGCTGTCAAGCGTCGATTCCGCAGCCTTAACGGCTTCGTGCAGATCCGGATAGAAATTTTTGACAACCGTCTTCCACGCAACGTTGCCTTCCTCGACACCGTCGAGAAGCGTTTCCATCGTAGCCGTAAAATCGGTCGCAACGATGGAAGGAAACGCCTGCTTCATCAGATCGTTCACGGCTTCGCCGAGCTCGGTCACAAACAGGTCCTTCTTCTCTTTCGCAACGTAATGTCTCGTAAGGATCGTCGTAATGGTCGGCGCGTACGTACTCGGACGGCCGATTCCGGTTTCTTCCATCGCCTTTACGAGGCTTGCTTCGGTATAATGTGCCGGAGGCTGCGTAAAATGCTGCTCCTTCGTAAGCTCGGCGCTCTTCGCCGCGTCGCCTTCCTTCGGAAGCTTGCCGTTTCCTTTGCCTTCCTCTTCCTCATCGGAGAGACGGTATACCTTCTCGTAGCCGTCGAATTTGACGGCGCTGAATGAACTGGTAAATACGTGATCGTTGCCTTCGATCTTCAGACTCGTTACGGCATAAACCGCGGGATTCATGCGGCTTGCAACGAAACGGTTCCAGATCAGCTGGTACAGACGGAACTGCTCTCTCGTGAGATCGTTCCGCAATTCATCGGGACTCAGATTCACATAGGACGGACGAATTGCTTCGTGCGCATCCTGAATACGCCGGCCGGTCTCGGTCTCCTTCTGTGCCGGAGCTACATAGTCCTGACCGATCTGTGCGGCGATATAATCCTTAACGGCAGCATCGGCTTCCGCGGAAATACGCGTGGAGTCGGTACGAAGGTAGGTGATCAGACCGAGCGTTCCGTGTCCCTTCACGTCAACTCCTTCGTAAAGCTGCTGGGCAAGACGCATTGTCTTCTGCGTCGAATAATTCAATACCTTGGACGCTTCCTGCTGGAGCGTACTGGTCGTAAACGGAAGGGGCGCGTTCTTCTTGCGAAGGCTTTCCTTTACTTCCGATACTTTAAACTCGGCTCCGCGAACGGCTTCGAGCACCTTGTCGGCCTCCGCTTCGTTCTTCAGCGCGGTCTTTCTTCCCTTCTTTCCGTAATACGCCGCCTGGATCGGCTTGCGTCCGTCTTCGAAGGAAAATGCGCCGCTGATCTTCCAGAATTCCTCCCGGTTGAATGCGGCGATCTCGGCCTCGCGGTCGCAGATCATGCGAAGCGCAACCGACTGTACACGGCCGGCGCTCAGACCTCTTTTTACTTTTCTCCATAAAATCGGACTGATCTCATAACCGACCATACGGTCAAGCACTCTTCTTGCCTGCTGGGCGTCTACGAGATTCATATCGATTTCACGGGCGTTCTTAAGAGAACTCTTAACGGCATTCTTCGTAATTTCGTTAAACGTAATACGGTACGTCTTCCGTTCCTCCAGCTTAAGGAGTTCGAGAAGATGCCACGCAATTGCCTCTCCCTCACGGTCCGGGTCGGTTGCGAGATAGATCTTATCCGCTTTTTTAATGCCTTTACGAAGCGCGGCGAGAACATCGCCTTTGCCGTGAATCGTAATGTAATGCGGATCAAACGAACCGTCCACGTCAACACCGAGGCGGCTCTTCGGAAGGTCTCTGACATGTCCGCCCGACGCAAGCACGTCGTAATTCGAACCGAGATACTTCTTAACGGTCTTCGCTTTCGCGGGAGACTCCATGATTACGAGATTCTTCGGCTTCTCTGCGGTTTTTTCGGCTTTCGCTGCCGTTTTCTTCCCGGCGGTATCAGCCTTTGCGGCAGACTTCTTCGCAGTCTTCTTTACGGCGGTCTTTACGGTTTTCTTCGCTGCGGTCGGCTCCGCCGCGGTCTTTGCTTCCGTCTTACCTGCCGCTTTCTTCGCAGCCGTCTTCTTGGCTGCCGCCTTTTTGGTTGTTTTCTTTACTGTTGTTTTCTTCGCGCTCGTTCCGCTTTTCGCGGTTTCTTCATTAACAATGGTCGTCTCTTCAACGGATTGTTGTTTCATATAATCCTCCGGTATGGCTCAAGCCTATTACGCCGAGGCCCGAACCGTTCTTTCCGGCCTTCCTTAACCCTTTCGGGAGTAATAATTCGGAACAGCCTGCCGGACGAATCCCTTATGTTGCAGGGAATACAGCACTTCGGAAAGTCTTTCGACGGTGAGTCCGCTTAAACAAAGCAGTTCATCGAAGTGTCTGGCGTCCAAACGACACAAATCATACACTACTTTTTCATCCCTTGCAATACCCAAAATCAAATTTTCAGAATTTTCATTAAAATCTCGCAAACCGTCGGAAAAATCGAAAGACAATTGCTCAAATTGACTGCAATGTTTCCGCAATAACGGATAATTCGACGCCAGTTCCTCCAAAATCTGGTCCGGTTCGGTCACGAGAAATGCCCCCTGCCTTATCAGATTCAGGCATCCTTCGCTGTTCCGGTCGCCGATCCTGCCGGGTACGGCAAATACGTCCTTTCCCTGTTCGAGTCCGCGGTCCACCGTAATCAGCGTTCCGCTCCGTTCCGCAGCTTCCACGACCAGTATCCCGTCCGAAAGTGCTGAAATCAGCCGGTTTCTGTGCGGAAAGTTCTGCTTTAACGGCGGAACTCCCGGTCCGTATTCGGATAGGATTGCTCCGCGATCCCGCATCGCCTGATAAAGCTTCCAGTTTTCTTTCGGATACGGTACGCCGATTCCCGAACCGAGTACTCCGACCGTCATGCCTCCCGCCTGCAATGCGCTGTTATGGCTGATTCCGTCGATTCCCATCGCAAGCCCGCTTATAATGACAATTCCCGCAGCCGCAAGAACCGACGCAAAATGCTCCGCCACGTTGGTCCCGTACGTGCTTGCCCTTCTCGAACCGACGACTGCGATTGCCGGTACGTCCTCCCCGGGAAGCTTTCCCTGAACGAATACTCCGTACGGCCGGTCCGACAGGCAGTCAAACCGCTTCGGATACCCTTCTTCGTTTCGAAGGATCATCCGGATATCGTTTCTTACCGCGTAATCGTATTGGCTCTGCCGGTTCTCCTCCTTTTCCGAAGAAGTAAGAAAAGCTTTCTCCGAAGGGGTCAGGCCGGGGTCATCGGCGATCTCCCTCTCGTTTGCATGAAAGACCGCTTCCGCATCTCCGTATTTTTGAAGCAGATGTTCGATATGTGCGGCCGAGTTTACCGCTGCCGAAAGCCAGATGTCATACGAATTACCCATATTGTTCCGTATGCCTCCTTCCGATGTCGGTCGCATGGTACATAACCGCCTCGGCAATATGCTCTTCACCGATCGTTTCGGAACCCGCAAGGTCCGCTATGGTCCGTCCGACCCGCCGGATCCGGTCATAGAGCCTCGCGCTGAAGCCTTCCGTACGGAAAGCAGATGCAAGTCTCCGTTCCGCCGCTTCACTTAAGACGCAGTATTTCGAAAGCGCCGACGCGGGCATCTGCGAATTGATCCGGAACGTTTCGTCCTTATAACGCTCCGCCTGAATCTGCCTGCACGCTTCCACTTTTGCACGGATTTCCTTACTCGTCTCACCGCGGTTCTTCGCCGAAAGATCCTTAAGCGGCACCGCGCTCATCTCAACGCACAGATCGATCCGGTCGATGATCGCCTGGCTGATCTTTCCGATATACCGCCTTATGCGGTCCGGACTGCAGCTGCACCGGTTCCTGTCCGGAAAATACCCGCACGGACACGGATTCATCGCCGCAACCAAAAGAAACGATGCGGGCAGGCTGAAACTGCCGTACAATCTTGAAATAACGACGCGGTGCTCCTCTAACGGCTGCCTGAGCGCCTCAATGCACTCCCTTCGGAATTCCGGCAGCTCGTCAAGAAATAATACTCCCCCGGTCGCAAGCGTGATTTCCCCCGGAACCGGCAGCCTCGAACCTCCTCCCGCCATACCGGGAAGCGTACACGTATGATGCGGATTACGAAACGGTCTTGTCATGATCCGTCCCTCCTCCGGGCGGATCAGCCCCGCCACGCTGTAAATCTTTGTAAGTTCAATGCTTTCTTCGGGAGTGATCGCGGGAAGGATTCCCGGAATCCGTTTCGCAAGCATCGTCTTGCCTGAGCCGGGCGGTCCCATCAGTAAAAGGTTATGTCCGCCCGCAGCCGCAATTACCGCGCTTCTTTTCGCGAGAAACTGCCCACTGATGTCTGCAAAATCGTCCTTTGTTTCCGCAGGCACCGCATGAAATTCCCGCACGAGGGGTTCCATCGGCTGTTCCCCTAAAAAGCTCTCAATCACTTCCGTAAGCGTCCCAGCCGCATATACTTCGATCCCGTCCACCATTCCCGCTTCCTGACCGTTATCCGCCGGGACGTAGATCTTACGGTATCCTTCCTCCTTCGCCGCATACGCGCACGAAAGCACGCCGGGTACCGGCCGGATCACGCCGTCCAGCCCGATCTCCCCGAGAAAGCACGCATCCCTTGTCAGCTCCTGCGGAATCCATTCTAACCCGACCATGATCCCGATCGCGATCGCAAGGTCGAACCCCGTACCCTCCTTACGGATATCCGCGGGCGACAGATTTACCGTAATCTTCTTCGCCGGGATCGGATACCCTGCGTTTCGAAGCGCCACACGCACCCGCTCCCTTGCTTCTCTCACTTCCGCCGAGAGGTATCCTACCAGATTGATCCCCGGCAGACCGTTCCCGACATCCACCTCGACCCGTACGGGCAGCGCGTCGATCCCGAGAAGTGCCAGACTTTGTACCACACAAAACATATCGTTTACTCCGTTTCATATTGATAACGGTTTCATTGTACCCGTCCGAAACGGTTCCCGCTATTGGCGGAGCACATAAAAAGACAGCATCTTCTTTGGGAAAATGCTGTCTTAAAATCGTCTTATCCAAAAACCGCTTCGGCGCATTGCCGAATCCGAAACGGAATCTTTGTCACATTTGCCGGGGCAAATGCTTCCCTATTTCTTCTTATCCTCATGATCGAGCAGTTTCTTGAGCTCGTCCATAAAGGTTCCGACATCCTTAAATTCACGATAAACGGAGGCAAATCTGACATAAGCTACCGCATCGAGCGTCTTCAACTTGTCCATAACCAGCTCGCCGATTTTGGAACTCGGAATTTCTTTCTCTTCCATATTGAAGATAACGTTCTCGACTTCGTCCACCAGCTGAGTGATCTGGGATACGCTGATCGGGCGCTTGTGGCAGGAACGGAATACGCCGGCTTCGATCTTTGAACGGTCATAAGCCTCACGGATATTGCCCTTCTTGATTACAACAAGCGGAATCGTCTCCACCTTCTCGTAAGTCGTAAAACGCTTACCGCACTTTTCGCACTGTCTGCGGCGGCGGATCGCATTGGTTTCTTCGGAAGGTCTGGAATCAATTACCTTGGTATTCTCATCTCCGCAAAACGGACATTTCATAGCTTACCTCTTTCTGCGCCATGCGCTAAATGGGATGTCGAAAAAAGCGTTCGGAAAATACTAGATCAGATCGATAATGTCAATGTTCTCGCCGGTAAGGCCGATTACCGCGCCCTGCTTTGCTTCGGAAGCCTCGGGATGAGCAATGAGCCATTTGTTGGCTGCGAAAAGACGCGCATCGTCATCGTTCTTAACGGTGATCGCGGGCTTGTCAAGGTTGGTGCCCTTCGGAAGAATGATAACTACGCGGAAATGGTCACCCTTCTTCGCGCTGCACGGTGCATAGTGAAGGGTCGTTGCGTAAAGCTCTACGCCGGTACCTGCCGGGCAGAAGAAAGCCTCTACCTTGGAGGTGTCGAGCATCTTGCCCATGCAGTCCTGCTGACGTGCAAGAAGGAGGATGCAGTCCTCAGCGGCAATATCGATCTCGCTGTCGCGATGATACTCAAGGCAGTTCAGCTTCGTGTTGGTTCCGTTGCAGTAACCGATCTGGATCGGCATTCCGCCGTAGCAGTTCATCGTGAAGTCCTTCATTGCGGGAGTGGCCTCAAGACCGGCATCGGAAGGAACGTATACAACGGCATCAGCCGGTGCGGGCGTCGTCTTAACGAGAACGTCCAAAAGTTCCTTCGTGTCATAGCCGGTAACTACGCGTCCGTAAGTGCCGAATGCTTCGTCTGTTACTTTCTGAATCTTCAAACTCATAATACCTGTCTCCTTTTCCTTTATCTCTGTACCCGGCCGCTGCCGTCTCCGCCGGCAAGGGCAAGTACTTCGTCTCTTGTTACACAGTTGAAATCGCCGGGGATCGTGTGCTTCAAAGCACTTGCCGCTACGGCAAATTCCAACGCTTCCGCTCCGCTCTTGCCGTCCATCAGGCCGCAGATGAGTCCGGCTGCGAATGAATCGCCTCCGCCGACGCGGTCCACGATATGAAGCTTGTAGGTGCGGGAATGATAAAACGTCTTTCCGTCATAGATGGCTGCGGACCAGTTGTTGTCGGATGCCGAAATGCTCTCGCGAAGGGAACTTACGACATATTTGAAACCGAACCGCTCGGTCATCTGCTTAAAGATATCCTCGTAGCCTGCGAGTTCGAGCTTGCCGCTTGTAACGTCGGTGTTGCCGGGTTTGAAGCCGAGTACCTTGTCGGCATCCTCTTCGTTTCCGATGCATACATCCACGTACTGCATCAGCTCGGTCATCACCTTACGTGCCTTCTCGCTCGACCAGAGCTTCTTACGGAAGTTCAGATCGCACGAAACGGTAAGTCCGTGCTTCTTCGCGGCAATCAAAGCCGCCTTTGTGACTTCGGCAGCGGAATCGCTGATCGCGGGCGTAATTCCGGTAAAATGGAACCACTCCGCGCCCTCGAAGATCTTATCAAAAACAAAATCCGACGGAACGGCTTCGGCAATCGCGGAATGCGCACGATCGTAAATGACTTTGGAAGGACGCACCGAAGCGCCGGTCTCCAGATAATAGATTCCGACACGGTCGCCGCCGCGCACGATACCGCTGCAGTCCACTCCGTATTTGCGAAGCGCCGCAACCGCGCTGTCGCCGATCTCATTCTTCGGAAGCTTGGTCACATAAGACACGTCATAGCCGAAATTTGCGAGGGAAACGGCCACATTTGCCTCTCCTCCGCCGTAACATACATCAAAGCTGTCCGCCTGTAAAAACCGCTCATATCCCGGTGTGGAAAGCCGAAGCATTATCTCACCGAGCGTAACAATTCTGCCCATAGTATTCCTCCGATACAACTCTTTCGAAATTTTACCACATCTTGGAGTTTTCCGCAACATAAATCTTGTGAAGTACCTAGATGTTGAGATTTTTTGTTTTTTCGGCCAAATTCTATTGAATTTGTTTTTCGGATATGGTAAGATAGCGCAGATAGGATTTTCGGGGAAACGGAGGCAGAACCGAATGGAATTCATGGACCGCAATTTTCTTCTCGATACGGAATATGCCGAGACGCTTTATCACAAATACGCGGAGCATATGCCGATCATCGATTACCATTGCCATATTCCGGTGGAAGATATTGCAAACGACGTTCATTTCCGTTCGATTACCGAACTCTGGCTCGGCGCGGACCACTATAAGTGGCGTCTTATGCGCAGCAACGGCATTCCCGAGAAACTGATCACCGGAGACGGCAGCGATTACGATAAGTTTCTCGCTTTCGCGAAGTCCTTACAGCGTGCCCCCGGAAACCCGCTCTACCACTGGAGCCATCTTGAACTGCAGCGTTATTTCGGCATCGATACGCCTTTGAACGAGAATACCGCGAGGGAAATCTTCGACCGCTGCAACGCTTCTTTGCAAAGACCGGTCATGTCCGCCCGGAATCTGATCCGGAAGTCCAACGTACGGATTCTCTGTACGACCGACGATCCCTGTGATGACTTAAAATACCATAAACAGCTTGCCGAGGATCCGAACTTTGACGTTCAGGTCCTTCCCGCGTTTCGTCCGGATAATTATCTTGACATCGAAAAGCCCGCATTTGCCGGCCACGTACAGAATCTCGGCAAGGTTTGCGACTGGGCGATGTACAGTCTTTCCGACCTTAAGCAGTGCCTGGCGGAACGCATCCATTACTTTGCTTTCCGCGGCTGCAAAACGGCCGATCACGGACTTCCTTATGTGATGTATCAGCCGTGCGATGACGAAACGGCCGGTACGATTTTCCGTAAGAAGATGGACGGAGGCGCGGTTACTCCGGAAGAGGCGATGGCATACCGCACCAATCTCCTTTCCTACCTTGCAAAGCAGTATACGCGCGCAGGCTTCGTCATGCAGCTTCATTACGGCGTAAAACGCGACAACAACACATACATGTACTTAAAGATCGGTCCCAACACCGGTTTTGACTGCATTGAGAATTATACCCCCGTTACCCAGCTGACCAACTTTTTGAATCTGCTTGCATTGACCGGTGATCTTCCGAAGACGGTTCTTTATTCGCTGAATCCGGTTGACAACGCGGCAATCGATTCGGTAATCGGATGTTTCCAGGACGCTTCCGCTGCCGGCAAGATCCAGCACGGTTCGGCCTGGTGGTTTAATGATCACAAAAACGGCATGCTCGCTCAGCTTACGAGTCTTTCCGAACTCGGCGTTTTGGGGAATTTTATCGGTATGCTTACCGATTCGCGCAGTCTTCTTTCCTATACGAGACACGAATATTTCCGCCGCATATTGTGCCGCTTCCTCGGCGGACTTGTTGCCGGCGGCGAATACCCCGCGGATATTTCCTTCCTCGGCTCCCTCGTTGAGGATATTTGCTACAACAATTGTCTCCGTTACTTTGATTTCAAGCCTGCGAAATAATCGCAGGCTTATTATTTTCTGTCACGGGCGGCTGTAAAGCAGCCGATAAAGTCCTCATAACAGAGGGGCCCACGATACTCAGCCTTCATCTATCAAAATTCACATACAGGAGGATACACATGAAACATCTTATCAGCCCGATGGACTTAAGCCTTGAGGAACTCACGGAACTCCTCTCGCTCGCTCAGGACATCATGAAAGATCCTGAGCGCTACCGTCACGTATGCGACGGCAAGAAACTCGCAACCTGCTTCTACGAGCCGAGCACGAGAACGCGTCTCTCGTTCGAGGCGGCAATGCTCAATCTCGGCGGTTCGGTTCTCGGTTTCCAGAGCGCGGACTCCAGTTCCGCCGCCAAAGGAGAAAGCGTTTCCGATACAATCCGCATCATCTCCTACTATGCAGACATCTGCGCAATGCGTCATCCGAAGGAAGGTGCTCCGTTCGTAGCTTCCAGGCACTCGGGAATTCCGGTCATCAACGCGGGCGACGGCGGCCACAACCACCCGACGCAGACGCTCACCGACCTGCTTACGATACTCGAACTCAAAGGGCGCCTTGAAAACATGACCATCGGTCTTTGCGGCGACCTTAAATTCGGCCGTACGGTACATTCTTTGATCAACGCGATGGTCCGCTACCCCGGCATCCGCTTCGTACTGATCTCGCCCGAAGAGCTCTGCATCCCCGCTTACCTCAAGGAGGAAGTGCTCGACGCAAAGAACATTCCGTATAAGGAAGTCCGCTCGCTCGACGAAGTCATGCCCGAGCTTGATATCCTCTACATGACAAGAGTTCAGCGTGAGCGCTTCTTCAACGAAGAAGATTACATCCGCTTAAAGAACAGCTTCATCCTGACACCCGAGAAGATGAAGCTTGCCCGCGACGACATGTTCGTCCTTCATCCGCTTCCGCGTGTCAACGAAATCTCCGTAGAGGTCGACGATGACCCGCGCGCGGCATATTTCCGTCAGGCCGGCTTCGGCGTCTACGCCCGCATGGCACTGATCATTCTGCTCCTCGGTCTCAAGGACCGCATCCCGCAAAAATAAGGAGGTACACACAACATGTTAAATATCGGCGGACTCCATCAAGGCGTAGTCATTGACCACATCAAACCCGGCCAGGGCATGCAGATTTACGAATATCTCGAACTCGGCAAGCTCGACTGCTGCGTAGCCATCATCAAAAACGCGTCCAGCAATAAAATGGGCCGTAAGGACATCATCAAGATCGAAGGCCCGATCACGGTCGACCTCGATACGCTCGCGGTACTCGATCCGAACATCACCTTGAACATCATCGAAAACGACGTTATCGTCGAGAAGCGCCGCGTACGTCTTCCGCGTGAGGTAACAAACATCTTAAAGTGCAAGAACCCCCGCTGCATCACAAGTATCGAGCAGGAACTCCCGCACCGCTTCCGCCTCACAAACGAAGAAAAATGCGTATACCGCTGCGTATACTGCGAGCAGAAATATAAAGAGACCAATCTGTAATTTACCGATTCGAACCCATAAAAACGACCCCCCGAAGCTGGATCATCCGGCTTAAGGGGGTCAATTCATTTATCGGCGGATTTTTATAATACCAAGAGTAATGCAATATTCAGAAAAAAGATTATTCCGAGACAGCATGCTCCGACAAGAAAGATTCTCCTCACTTTACGTTTAACGTCCGAAGTCAGGTCATCACGGTCAATCATCGAAAGCTTTCCCTGTGCTTTTATGAATTGTATAACGGCATAGGCTATCGCAGTGAAAATGCAGGCCCAGCTGACTGCGGAAGCAATCGTATCAAGAACCGACACCCTCTGCGTCCATGCATCAAGTCCCTCTATCGTCCCAAAATAAGGTTTCGTGCTCCGTTCATCCGCAGTTATAATTGCGGCTGACAGAGCCGCAGCGGAAACACCGATTGCCGCAATCATCCCTACCAGAAAACGTAACCGTATGCTTTCCGTAAAATGTGCGATCTCTTTATCCGTGCGTTCCGTCACATCGGACTCGTACGCATTATCACAACGTTCCCCGCGCAGCAGCTCATCCGAAGTAACTCCGAAGATATCGGCAATAACCGGAATCAGCGTTACGTCCGGGCAGCTCTCGTTTCGTTCCCAGCGGCTTACGGCTTTATCTGATACATTCAGACGGTCCGCAAGATCCTTCTGCGTCATTCCGTTAGCTTTGCGGAGCGCCGTCAGAAAAGTCCCCAAGGATTTCTTCTCCATATCATCTTCCTCCCTGCCTTTGTACCTTCATTCTACCGCATCGGGAGAAAGAATTCCATCCCGACGGACGATAATTTCTCTCGCGGAATGAGAATCCGCGTTCCGCCGCACAAAAAACAGCACGGATTCCCTGGAACCCGTGCTGAAATTCTTTCTGTTATGCCTTCGTAACGACAGCTTTTAAGCCTTCGTAATTACGATCTTGTCGCCGTCCACGGTCATGCGGATCTTCTTGCTGTCAACGCCGATCTCATCGAGCATTTCACGCGGGATCTGCACACGGCCGGCATGGTCGAGGATCGCGTATTCCTCATGCGTATCCTCCTCGATGAATCCGTGAAGCTGTTCCTTCACGAACTCTTCCTTCATGATACGCTCGATACTCGTCTTACCGTCACGCATCATTACGACACGGTTAACCTTCTTCGCGAGGTTGATGTCGTGGGTAACAATTACGATTGTGATACCGAGTTCGGAATTCAGCTTTCGGAATACGTCAAGAACAGCGTCACTCGTCTTCTGGTCAACCGAACCGGTAGGCTCGTCGGCAAGAAGCAGCTTCGGACGGTTTGCAAGTGCAATGGCAATTGCGATACGCTGCTGTTCACCGCCGGACAGCTGGTTCAGCTTGCTGTCCTTCTTGTGCGCCATTCCGACAAGCGTAAGCAGTTCAAGCGCTCTCTCGTGACGTTCCTTCGGCTCGCAGAACAGCATCGGCAGCTCTACGTTTTGAATCGCCGTCAGATACGGCAGCAGGTTTCTCGCATTGTTCTGCCATACAAATCCGACCGTCTTCTGCTTGTAGGAAACAAGCTGGCTTTCGGTCATCTTAAAGAGGTTCTTGCCGTCTACGTATAATTTGCCGGCGCTCGGACGGTCAAGTCCGCCGAGCAGGTTCAGAAACGTTGACTTACCGGAACCGGAACTACCGATAATGGCGATAAATTCGCCCTTCTCGACACGAAGTTCGAGACCCTGCAGCGCAAGGACTTCGGTTTCCTTGGTCTTATAAATCTTTACGAGGTTTTCGCAGAGAATCATGACATTGTCGTCAAGTTCGTCCTCAAGTTCGCCTTCGGTCTGCTTCTTGTAAGCTTCCATGAAGGAATCCTTAAGCGCCTTCGAGATTTCCTCGCTCATCGGATTGCCGTCCACGTCAGTTGCTTCCTTTGCGGTTTCCTTTGCGGCTTCGGCCGTATTCTCCGCAGCTTCCTTCACGGTTTCCGCCGCATCCTTTACGGCTTCCTCAGCCTTCTTCGAAGCATCTTCCGCCGCAGCTTCCGTTTCCTTCACGGTCTGCTTGGCGGTATTCTTTGCTTCTTCGGCCTTGGCGGCTTCGGCTTTCACCTTTTCCGCCATCTGACCTACAACGCTCTTTTTCAGAACAACATCGGTTTTCTTCTTTTTACTCATGTTCCGCCACCTCGCTGTTAATCATGGTGGAAATCACCTCGCCGTCGAGGATTTCATAAACAACATCTCCGTAGCCCATGAGTTTCGGGTCATGCGTTGTCATGACAAATGTGATTCCCTCTTTCGCGATCAGCTCTTTGAAGATACCGATAACCTGAAGGCTCGTTGCGGAGTCCAGCTCACCGGTAGGCTCATCGGCGAAGATGATCTTCGGCTTGTGCGCGATTGCTCTTGCAATGGCGACACGCTGCTGCTCACCGCCGGACAGTTCTTGCGGCATATGGGATGCACGCTTGCTGAGACCGACCATCTTCAGGCACTCCATAACGCGTTCCTTGTAATCGCCCTTATATCCGGCAAGTCTCAAAGCATATTCCACATTTTCGTAAGCAGACATAACCGGGATCAGCGCAACGGACTGAAAGATAAATCCGATCTCGCGCCGTCTCAGTATCTCACGGTCCTTGTCGGACGCCTTGGAGATGTCCTGACCGTCAAATACGACCGTTCCGCTTGTCGGAGCATCAAGCGCTCCGATAATATTCAGTAACGTCGTCTTACCCGAACCGGAACGTCCCTTTAAGATTGTCAGGGAGTTCTTCGGAACGGTGATGCTGATGCCTCTTAAGGCCCAGAAATCGCCGCCCGCAACGGGGAAGGAACGTTTCACGTCTTCTGTACGCAGTAATTCTTCCATCATCGTCCTCCTTAGTCTTCTCCAAGCTTAAGCGCCTGGTTGATCTTGATCTTCGAAAGCAGTACGGAGATAACCGTAAGACATCCGAGGAGCATGATGCCGACAACAACACTGATCCGTACGATGTCGGACGTTTCAATGAAGATACGTGTCGGAAGCGTCTGTTCCGCAGGCGAGTATGCAATCTCGATCAGCGGAATAAACATCTTCGAAGCAAGTATGCCGATGCCCGCACCGAACAGGATCGGAATCAGCGAACCGAACAGATGCTCATTGATCAGCATGCGGATCAATTCACCCATGGACATACCCATTGCACGGTAAATACCGAAGATCAGCTCTCTCGAGCGGATATTGGTAAGCCAGTAAATGAGGAAACCGATCGCGCAGAGTACCAAAACGACGATAAAGGAAATCGTCAGCATACCGTTCGTAACCTGGAAATAAGGATCGTTCTTCATCGAAACGACCTTGGAGGAATAATCCTCAAACATGGAAACATTGATCTCATTCTGCTCGATCCAGTCATACAGGAAATCCGTGCTTCCGTCGATCTTCATCCAAATCTGGTAAGGCGAAACCGGATAATATCTTGTCTGGTTGGAAAAACTGCAGGCAATGAAATACTGATCCGCATAACTCTGCGTTCCGTCCTCTTCGAGCGTCATCACGCGGCTCTGGTACGAAGGGAAGATGTCCATAATCGCAACAACCGTCAAAGGCATGCGGCCGAGCGTCTTTCCGGAAGTATCCTTACGGTATACGGAAATGTTGCTGCCGATTTCAATATCGTATTTGTCCGCATAATTCCGGGATACGATCGCGCCCTCGGGATTGGCTGCAAGAGCATTCAGATAAGTATACCAGTGCTCTTCCGTCATTCCGTCGGGAAGCCATGCCGTATTACCGAAATCCTTCGTGTTGATTGCCATCATCCGGATATCATCAACGACGGTTCCGGAGTAGTTGACCGAGACGGTATCCACAAGAACCTTGGCCATAGCCTTGATCTTGTCGGGATTCTCTTCCATCAGCTTCGTATAACGGGCATAATCGGGCTCCGTGTACATAAGCGTCTTGCTGTAGCCGAGCTTAATCGCAGTCGAGTTGTCCTGCCAGAGCTCCTGCATTACGATGTCCGAACCGGTATCGTAATGGAGGCGCATTTCCTCATTGTTGTTAACCGTACGTGCGATGTTCGCGTTGAACAGACCGAGCGCGATTGTCAATACAAGGAATACCGTGATAAAGTTCTGCTTCCGGATATCACGCATGATCTGGAGGAAGGAAGCATAAGCGGAAGGATTCCAGTATTTACGTCCGATCCGGAATATCAAAGCCGCAAGAAGCGGAATCAGCCGCAGGAAGACGATTGCGCAGCTCAAGATAAACAGGGATGCGGAAAGGAACAGCATCGGATCAAGCGCTTCGCCCTTGGCTACCTTTTCGATCAAAAGCTTCTTCTGCGTGCTGAAATTGTAAAAACCGTAAATCGAAATTCCGAGAAGGATAAAATCGAGTCCGACTCTCTGCCAAAGAGGCGTCGTCTTCTTACGCTTGTTGGCCTTCTGCTCAACAATCGTGAATTTAGCATATTTCAATACGGGCACCGTCATGATGATGATGCCGGCCGCGCTTGCGATCAAACCGTACAGAAGCGCAGTTCCGGTAATCGATACATGCATTGCTTTTCTTCCGACAAATTCAAGGAAAGCGTTCGTGGATCCGAACAGATGGCAAAGCAGATATCCGAACGGAATACCGATAATGAAGCCGATCAATGCAAGGATCACGGACTGTACAAAGTAGGTAAGCAGCAGCTGGCGTTTGCTTACGCCTCGGCTCTTTAAGATTGAAATCTCACCCTGCTCAATCGAGATAACCTGGTTCGATACCATGAAGATGAATACGGCAAGCAGGATCAGGATCGGGCACTGCAGGATGAACATCGTATTGACCACGCGTCCCGAGTTCTTGACGAAAGCGGTAAATACGTCATGGTAATAGAATTTTACCTTGGTCAGCTTTCCTGCAAGAGAGTCATAACTCAGCTTGTCATCGATTTCGATCATCTTCTCAACCTGTTCAGTCGTGATGGCTTCGTAGTCGAAAAGCGTATACCATCTGCAGGTTACATTACCGGAAATCTTCTCTTTTGAAATAAACTTCGAAGTAAAGATATCCTGATCCATGAAGAATTCGCTGACATACGAAAGCGGTGCCTTCGTCCAGTAAAGATCTTCACTGTCTTTTGCGCGGAATACGCCGGCGATACGGATACGGACCGGATTACCCTCAAGATCACGGTATCCTTCCATGTCAAGCATTTCCCCGACAACCATCGTCGAAGAAAGATATACCGGCTCGTTAACGATAACATCAATAACACCGTCAGCGTCGGGAGTTTTGCTGTACATCTGTCCGGAAATCATTTCCACATGGTCTTCGAGATTCGTCAGAGAAGCGAGTTTGATCTTAATGTAATTCTGTGAGGAATTCCCGCGGGAAGTAACGAATTTTGCTTCCTGCTCATTGGTGTTGCCGATATAGCTGACCTGAAGCATCGGATCGATGCCGTACAGGTTCTTAACGGTTTCAAGAGCATTGGTATAATCCGAAAAATACGCGGAACTCTTGTCTTTCAAAGTGGAGTTACCGAAAGATGCGTCAACGTAGATGGTTCCCGGGTACTGGTTCTTCTCCTCCAGATACGTATCCATCTCACTGGTGAGCATCTTGCGAAGGGCTGCCTTCGTATACATCGGGTTGCAGGACGCGATGGCGACAAGCAAAATATTACCGATTACGATACTGAGGATCAGCCATTTTTTGTTCAGCAATTTCTGTGCGATAAACTGTAGCATGGTCTCAATCCTCCTAATGTACGACAATACGGTCGCTCGCGTCGAGTCCGTCACAGATCCAGGTCGCGGCCCTTGTCGATCGTACAATCTTTATATAGCGCTTTACAATCTGTCCGTTTGCGTCATAAACCCACACGTAAGGAACGCCCTTGTCGGTCTCGTCTTCGGAAAGATTGTCGCCTCCTATCGTAAAAGGAGCGTCATCGTCTTCCTCGGTTTCCTCTTTGGAGCTTCCCTTCTTGCTCGTATCCCGAAGGATCAGTTCGGTCGGGATCGTGGTGACATTTTCAGCATTGCAGTATTCAAACAAGGCATGCGCCTGTGAAATGACTTCCTTGTAATCGTCGTCGCTCATCTGCACATATACATAGGTAGCGTTAGTGACTTCCTCGGGACGAACGTCGTAAGCGGAAATAACCCTTCCTTCTTTGTACATGATTTCGCCGTCGACACGGAACTCAAGGTTAACCTTCATGCCGTAACGGGCGGTTCTGGATTCGTCCTGACCGATAAATACGAGCGATTCGAGCGGATAGAAGTCACACATGTATTCGTCCGCGCCGACTTCCTTTCCGGCGGAATATCTGGAGAAGGAGCTTAAGAAGCCGTCCTTTTCCGCATATACGATAAAGCTTCCTTTCTCCCACTCTTCGAACGCTTCCACGCGTTCTTTCCATTTGTCGATCAGTTCCTGACCGTCGATCTTATACTGATTGTATTCCTCGAGGGCCTTGTCGTACTTCAGCTGCGCAAGTTCTCTCTCAACGCCCTTCTTCATCTCTTTAATCTTCTTTAACTGGTCGTCAAGAGTCTTCTTGTCATTCTTCAGACGGTTCGTGTAATTGGTCTGCGCCATCTCATACTGGTGCTTGGCCTCTTCCTTGTCAGCCTCGCTGATCTTCGGATTGATCTTATAAAGCGGCTGTCCTGCCGTAACGTAAACCTGGGAGAAATTGGAAATATAAAGTTCCATGATCTCACCGGGACAGTCATTGTAAAACGGCTCGGGATTCAGGGACCGGCGTTCCACATAAACGCTTCCGTCTTCGGTAAAGTTTCCGGACGTAAGATTCACGGTCTCATAATTCATACCGTAACGGCCAAGGTTGTTCGCGACAAATACATTCTCACCCTCACTGAGACCGGAAGCGATCTCGGTATAGTTTTTATTGCTGAAACCGAGCGTAACGGGGCGAAGGCCCTGCTTGTCTCCGGATACAACCTTAACATAGTACTGCATTCCGGATTTCGTAATCGCCTCGCTCGGAACGGCAAGCACTTCCTCTCCGCTCGAAACGGTTAAATAAAACAGTGCATAGTCGCCGAATACGACATCATCCGGAAGACCTTCAACGTTAAAATAGGAATACAGTTTCTGGCCGCGGAGCTTGCGCTCGTAAATGTCTTCCTCATCCGGTTCAATATATTCGATCGGATATTCTTTGCCGTTAACCAAAGCTTTTACTTCGGTGTATGCCTCGTATTCCTTTTTCTCGATCAGGTTGCAGCAAAGCAGTTTCTTATCCTGCTTCGCAATCGAAACGACGGTCATGTCTTCGAAGAACATATCGTCATCATCCTCAACGGAGATGTATACGATCTGTCCGTCGCACGGAGCCGTGATCACGGAATTCTCATACTGTTCCTTGAGCTCCAGATACTCATCCTCGAACTTCAGGATGTCCTGATATACGTTTTCGTATCGGATATCGAACTGCGCCTGGTTTTCGCGGATGTTGATGTCCCAGAGATTGTAATTGTACCAGTCCTGCATGTTTCCGAACATGGTTCTTAAGTTCTTCATGTTCTTGATCTGGTCGTTATGCTGTTTCAGGGCAACTTCGTAATCCTTCTTGCGAAGCGTGAGCTCCACTTCCGCTTCTTTCACGCGCATCTCAAGAGATTCATCCAGGCGGAACAGAAGGTCGCCTTCCTTAACAAAGTCACCGGTACGGACCTGCACGTCGTATACTTTTGAATCGAAGTCGAACTTGATGTCCGTAACTTCCGGGCAGACCGAACCCTCGTTGATATAGGTTGTCTTTAATTCCATCCTCTTTGCGGCAAATACGGCATCCGGATTCTCAATCGGACTGCTGAGTTCCGGAACCGTCTCCGCCTGTTTACAGCCCGGCAACAGCAAAGCGGCAATCAGGAATACAACCAAAAGTTTACTGTACTTTTTCACTTTGCCGTCTCCTTACTTAATGATAATGATATCGCCTTCGGAAAGACCCGATTTGATCTCGGTACGGTTGTTAACCGAAGAGAACTTGTCTTCCACGCTCAAACCGACTTCCACGTAACGGATGTCGCGCATTCCGTCTTTATCAAGAATGTAAACCGCATCCTTATCGCCGATCTTCCGGAGCGCATTGGTCGGAATATAAATAACGTTCTTTGCATCTTCCAACACGATGGAAATGATTCCGTTCTCTCCGCCCTCAAATTCAAGCTCCGGATCGGTGGGGATAAATACGAGTCTGCTTTTCGTTTTCACCCGGCTGTCCTCTTTGATCTCGTAAAGCGTGCACGGAATTGTCTCCGTTTCGGTTTCGATGCTGTAAACCTCGCCCTGCTTGAACATGTCGAGATTCTCGTTCTCGATCGTCGCAAGGAATCCCGTCTCATTGCTCGCCACGGTAATGAACGTATTGGTGTTGGTGCGTTCCCAAGGACGCATCTCGCGGACAAATGTGACGATTCCGTTGAACGATGCGTACAAGCGGCGTCCCTTCATCTTCTCGTTTGCTTCCTTAAGCTTCAGGTCCGCAACGATCTTCTGCCCCGCAAGGTCATCGCGCTTAGCCGTAAGTTCGTCCAATTTGGCGGTGTCGTATTTGCGGCCCCAGTCCTTGGCGAGTTTCTGGCGTTCCTGCTCAAAGCTTACCATCTGCGTGTAATACTTCAGGTCTTCATCGGTCTGCTTGCAGGTTTCCTCACATCTCTCAATCTCATCCTCGAGTTCGCCGAGCGTAATCTCCGCAAGCAGCTGTCCCTCGTATACCGGATCGCCCTGCTTGACATAAAGACCTACCAGAAGTTCATTCGGCAGATTGAATGCGAGATTCTCAACCTCCTGCTTACCGTAATTGCACACAAGGGTATAGCATCTTGCAACATCCCCCCGGGCCACGGTTGCAGTCGTAAAATACTGCGTGTCAACCGTAGTCTTGTTAACCGGCGCCTTGCGTGCCTTTTCCTCCTGCGGCAGCAGACCGCACCCGGTCAGCAGCACTGCGGAAACAAGCAAACAAAGCAGTTTCTTTCTCTTCATTATGCCCTCCTTATATTACGCCGGGCAGAAACTCGCCCGGCGCAAAGTAACTGAATAGAATGTCGGATGCGACTGATCAGAACAAACCGTCGATCACGCCGTCATCGCTTACGTCGATCCGCTCCGCAGCCGGACGTTTCGGAAGTCCGGGCATCGTCATGATCGTGCCGGTGAGCGCAACCACAAAGCCCGCTCCGGCGGAAACATATACCTCCCTTACGGTTACGTTATAACCGGTCGGACGTCCGAGCTTCGCGGGATCATCCGAAAGGGAATACTGGGTCTTGGCCATGCATACCGGGAAATTTCCGAAACCGAGATCGGTTAGTTTCGCAAGCATCTTCTCCGCGGCAGGGTCAAATATCACGCCGTCGGCACCGTAGATCTTTCTGCAGACGGTTTCGATCTTCTCTTTAAGAGGCATCTCGTCGGGATAGATCGGAGCGAAACTGCTCTTCTTCTCTTCGAGCGTCTTAAGAACGCGGTTGGCAAGCTCAATGCCGCCTTCGCCGCCCTTTGCCCAAACTTCGGAAAGGGCGAAATCACATCCGCGCTCCTCACAGAAATTGCGGACATAGGAAAGCTCCGCATCGGTATCTTCGGTAAAACGGTTCAGCGTAACGACAACCGGAACGCCGTAAGCCTGCAGGTTCTCGATATGCTTCTCGAGGTTTACGATACCCTTCTTCAAAGCGTCAAGATTCTCTGCGGCAAGTTCAGTCTTCGGAACGCCGCCGTTATACTTGAGCGCGCGAACCGTTGCAACCAGTACGACCGCATCGGGCTTGAGGCCTGCCTTGCGGCATTTGATGTCGAAGAATTTCTCCGCGCCGAGGTCGGCACCGAAACCTGCTTCGGTGATCACGATATCGCAGAGCTTCAAAGCCGCCTTCGTCGCGCGTACGCTGTTGCAGCCGTGTGCGATGTTCGCGAACGGACCGCCGTGTACGATCGCAGGCGTATTCTCGATCGTCTGGATCAGGTTCGGACGAAGCGCATCCTTTAAAAGAGCCGCCATCGAACCAACCGCCTGCAGCTGCGCCGCCGTAACGGGCTCGCCGTCATAGGTATAGGCAACAATGATCTTTCCGAGTCTTTCCTTCAGATCCTTCATGTCCTTTGCAAGACAAAGGATAGCCATGATCTCAGAAGCAACCGTGATGATGAAGTGATCCTCACGGACTACGCCGTCGGTCTTCTTTCCGAGACCGATAACGATGTTTCTGAGCGCACGGTCGTTCATGTCGAGGCAGCGCTTCCAGACAACCTGGTTCGGGTCGATCCCGAGCGTGTTGCCCTGCATGATATGGTTATCGAGGACTGCCGCAAGAAGATTGTTTGCGGAAGTGATCGCGTGGAAATCTCCGGTAAAATGAAGGTTCAGGTCCTCCATCGGCACAACCTGCGCGTATCCGCCGCCGGCTGCTCCGCCTTTTACGCCGAAGCACGGTCCGAGTGACGGCTCACGAAGCGCGATAACCGACTTCTTGCCGAGGCGGCCGAGTGCTTCGCCGAGTCCGACGGTCGTTGTCGTCTTTCCTTCTCCCGCGGGAGTCGGGTTGATTGCCGTAACGAGTACGAGCTTTCCGTCCGGACGGTCTTCAATCCGCTTTAACAGATCATCCGACAGTTTTGCTTTGTATTTGCCGTAATACTCAAGGTCTTCTTCCGTAATGCCGAGCTTGGCTGCCACCGTTCCGATCGGCTGCATAACCGCTTCCTGTGCAATCTGAATATCCGTCTTCATGCAGACACCTCTCCTTCTTATTCCTGGTTCGGGAAAATGCAATCTGAGGTGTCATTTTCCCAAAAACCTACCGAATTTTGATTATATCATTAATCAGTTAATAATTCAAACATTTTTCAACTATTTCACCATAAGTTCACAAGGTGAACTCCGGATGATTTCAAGAGCCCCGGACAGCTCAAACGCGCCGTATTCCGCAGGCACGATAAAATGGTCTCCCTTGCGGATCTTCGTGCCGTCAATCGCGCCTTCGCCGCCGATCACGCTGAGGTTCTGGAACACCTTTCCGGCAGGCATCAGAGCCGTTCCCGAAAGCGTTATATGCTCCACGCTGTAATACGGACATGTGATCAGATGCTTCACCGTTGCGGCTCCGACACGGTACGTTACGGGCTTTCCGACCGTCGGCCGGAACGGACATTTCAAGACCGCAATGCTCTGCTCCGTATGAAGCTCGCGCTTCTTCCCGTTCTGCAGCCGGTCGTAATCGTAAACGCGGTATGTGATGTCGCTGTTCTGCTGCGTTTCAAGGATCACGGTACCGCCCTTGATCGAATGCAGAACGCCCGGCTCGATCTGGAAGAAGTCGCCCTTATGCACCGGAATCTCACGGATCAGCTCACGGAACCTTCCTTCGCGGATCAGCCGTTCCGCCTCTTCCTTTGTCTTTGCGTTATGACCGATCACGATGGCCGCGTCTTCCTTACAGTCGAGCACGTACCAGCACTCGGTCTTTCCGGATGCGCCGTTTTCGTGTTCTGCCGCATAGGCGTCATCGGGATGAACCTGTACGCTTAAATCGTTCTTCGCGTCAATGATTTTAATCAGAAGCGGAAATTCCGAACCGCCCGTTAATCCGAACAACTCCCTGTGGTTATTCCACAGGGAGCTGAGGGTACAGCCCGAATAGGTTCCGTTTCGAATCACGCAGTCCCCGTGCGGATGCGCGCTGATCGCCCAGCATTCGCCCGTCTGATCGGAAGGCAGGTCATAGCCGTATTCCTTAAGCCTTGTCCCGCCCCAGATCCGTTCCTTGAGGACCGGTTCGATAAACAGTATTTCTTTCATCTCGTACTCCGATGGGTTATTTCGAAAGCTCCATTACCGCTTCGTCGAGCGCCTTCAGTTTGGCATCCGCGTCGGCAAATGAGGTGCCTTTGACACCCATATAGAACTTAATCTTGGGCTCGGTTCCCGAAGGACGTACGCAGGCCCATGCGTTATCGTTCAGATCAAAGTACAGTACGTTGGATTTCCGGAGTCCGGTAGGTCCGGTTTCGCCGGTTGCGGTCTTCAGAACAATATCCTTTTCGTAATCGCGGAATTCAACGACGTTGTAGCCGCCGAGCTCCTTCGGAGGATTGCTGCGGATACGGTCCATCATCGCCTTGATGGCTTCCGCTCCGTCAAAGCCCTTCAGCGTAAGCGTCTCGATGCCTTCGCGGAAGAATCCGTACTTGCGGTAGATGTTCATCATCTGATCCCACAGCGTAAGACCCTGCTTGCGGTAATATGCAGCAGCTTCGCAGAGCATCATAACCGCAACGATCGCGTCCTTATCTCTCGCGTGCGTTCCGACAAGGCAGCCGTAGCTCTCTTCGAAGCCGAATTCGTAGTGTCCTTTGCCGCTTTGCTCGGAAAGCTTGATGAGCTCGCCGATGTACTTGAAGCCGGTCAGGCACTCCTTCAGTTCAAGATTGTATTCCTTCGCGAGAAGGTCGGTCATGTTCGTGGAAACGATCGTCTTAACGAGGAAGCCGTCGTCATGCAGAAGGCCGAGCTCCTTACGGGTGCTCAGAAGATATTCGCAGATCAGCATGCCGGACATGTTGCCGGTAAATGACATGTATTCGCCGGTCTCGGAATCCTTCGCGTATACGCCGAGACGGTCGGCATCGGGGTCGGTCGCGAGAACGAGGTCCGCTCCGACTTTCTCAGCAAGTGCCAAAGCAAGCTCGAATGCTGCTTTGCTCTCGGGGTTCGGGCTTACTACGGTCGGGAAGTTTCCGTCGGGCTTCTCCTGCTCGGGAACAACGTAAACCTGCTCGAATCCGATTTCCTTTAAGATGCGTCTTGCGGGAATGTTTCCGGTACCGTGAAGAGGCGTGTAAACGACCTTCATGTCCTTGCCCTGCTCTCTGCAGACGTCGGGACGGAGTACCTGCTTTTTGAGTTCGACCATGTACTGATCGTCCAGCTCGGAACCGATTACGAAGTAAAGGCCTGCCTTGATGGCGTCAAGACGCGACATCGTCTTAACCTGATAAAAATCGGTAACCGCGTTAACTTCATCGATGATCTCGGCATCCTTCGGGGGGGCAACCTGTGCGCCGTCCTCCCAGTAAACCTTGTAGCCGTTATATTCCGCGGGGTTATGGCTCGCGGTTACGACGATACCGGCGATACAGCCGAGTTCGCGTACCGCGTAAGAAAGCTCGGGAGTCGGACGAAGCGACTCGAAACGGTAAGCCTTGATGCCGTTGGCTGCAAGGCAGAGCGCCGCCTCCTCACTGAACTCGATCGACATGCGGCGGGAATCGTAAGCAATCGCTACGCCCTTCTCCGCGCCGCCTTCCTTCTTAATGAAATTGGCAAGACCCTGGGTTGCCTTTCTGACCGTATAAAGATTCATCCGGTTCGTTCCGGCTCCGATAATTCCGCGGAGACCGCCGGTACCGAACTCGAGACTTCTGTAAAAGCGCTCGCGGATTTCCCTGTCGTCGTCCGCAATAGCCTTAAGCTCCGCCTTGGTTGCGTCATCAAAATAATCATCCTCGCACCAGAACCGATACATTTCACGATAATCCATAATGATATCCTCCTGTTACTAATTCTATCGAATGCCCGCAGGCATTTGGTTCTTATTCATCCGGCCGTTTATGTTCCGCGGATGCATTTGAAAAATGTTCCGCGCATCCGCCCTTTCCGTGCGGCGTTTTATTCGGTCAGAAACCCTTTCAGATCTTCCACTAAAGCCTCGGGATCCATTCCGTGTACTTCGGCCGCTTCACCGAGCGTTTCCCTTCTCGCGGAAGGACATCCGAGACAGTGCATTCCCATCTCCGTTAAGATTCCGGCTGCATCGGGGCAATTTTCAAGAAGCTCCCCGATCGTCGTATTTTCCGTAATCCGAAACATCGTTTCCTCCTTCCCCGGGCTTCCCGATCGGCGCATCATAACGGATGCGGAAAGCCGGCAGCTCCGTAATCGTATAATAATAGTTCTCCTGCCAGTCCGGTCCCTGTGAAGGGTCGTTCAGTCCGTCCGCGGGCGGAGCGAATATCGAAAGCCTTACTTCGCCGCCGTCAAACTCCCGATCAAAGAACGCGCGGTTCAGGTCGATCATCGAAACACCCGGCTTTTTGTAAAACCAGTAACCGTCAACCGAAATCATCAGATTGGCGTCAAGGAGCGCTCCGTCAAACCGCATCTCGAAAAAGATCGGCTTTCTTTCAAGCGTTATCGCCGTTCCGATTCCGTCCGCGTCCTCGAAGCCGCCGAAGCGAAGCCTGCAGGCTCCTTCCGCCGGCTTTCCCGCCGTGATGACGGGCCGGAAAGGCTCCTTATGAATCAGTTCGCGGTACGTCTTAAGAAGAGGCTGTTCGATACCGCGCTCAGGATTGCTCGGGTCGGTAATCTCCAGTCCGAGGCGTCCGTCATCGCGGAACTGGTACATCGTAATTCCCGAAAGCCAATGCTCAGGGTCGTTTCGAAGCATCTCACAGAACTCGCGGTACATCTCCGCCTGCTCATAAGGTCCGGTCACGTCGCCGTCCGCGTTGAACTCCGAAAGAACCATCGGCTTTACGGTACCCTGATTCATCAAAATATAGCGCTGATAACTGCGCTTACAGAGCTCGTAAATTTCCGAAACGCTCGTGCGCTGCGCGAACCGGTTGTCCTCACAGATTGTTGCGGGATATCCCCAGTGAAGCGCCATGTAGCGGTCTACGGATACGACGTCCGCAGCCCTTGCGGCTTCGGTGAAGATGCCTTCCATGACCATCTGCTCTTCATCTAAGCTCTTGCAGCCGTCCAGACAGAGCACAATCTTACAATTGGGTGCCTCCCTGTGGAAAATGTTGCAGCACTTTACGAAGAATGCCGCAACCGTTTCATAATCGGCGCGTTTGTTAAACGAAAACCAGCTTCCGGTCGCCTCATGATTGATTCTTACGGTTACGCGTCCGTACGGAATCAGATCTTTTGCGACCGCCGCTATCTGTTCCTCCGATAAGTAAGGGTCCATCGTCAGCGTCAGGCAGACGTCCTGCCCGTGCCTGCGCACGTCCTTCATGCAGGCAAATACTTCCGCATCGCTGCTTCCGTTAAGCCCTCCTCCGTACGGAAAATAGTCGTCGTACGGATAATCCCACGCCCCTCCGGGCGCGTCCTTCCGAAATGCTTCGCTCGCCCTCTTCGGCCAGCCCTCGTCATTCGGATAATAACAGTACATCAAATTGATCTGTCGGTGCGGCCGGTGTATTTTCCCGAGGATCGTATCCTGATCCACATAGCTGCCCCGCTCGCTTCCGTCACTCAGATCGGCAGCGCATACTGCCGGACCCAGGTGAACCCTGTAAAATTGTTCCTCCATATACCGTCCTGTTGCAGGCCGACCTTCCCCCGAAACGTGCCTGCGCCGCTTCGGGCATCCGGACCGCCGTCCGGACGATATCCTCTTATATTACGCTATATCTTTACGCTACTGTATCTCTTTCTGGATCGAATAAAGATAATTCAGCGCTCCGATCGGTGTCATTTCGGCCAGATTCAGCTCCCTCAGACGCTGAACGATCAGACTGTCCTCCGCGTTTCCGAACATGGAAAGCTGTCCTTCCGTGACGGTTTCCTTCTTCGGCTCCGCTTTCTTTTTAACCGGGCCGGTATCCGCAACCCGGATGTTCTTCGCCTTTTCCGCAAGGTCGTTCTCAACCAGCTGCTCAACGATGTCGTGCGCACGCTTCAATACCGACTCCGGCACGCCCGCAAGTCTTGCAACTTGGATGCCGTAGCTTCGGTCCGCGCCGCCCCGTATAATCTTACGAAGGAAAATGATATCGTCACCCTGTTCCTTAACGGCAATGCAGTAGTTGCATACGCCTTCGAGCTTTCCTTCGAGTTCGGTCAGTTCATGGTAATGCGTCGCAAACAGCGTCTTCGCTCCGATCAGTTTCGGATTGGCGACGTGCTCGATGACCGCCCACGCGATCGCGAGACCGTCATACGTGCTTGTACCGCGGCCGATCTCATCGAGAACGAGAAGGCTGTCCTTGGTCGCGTTCCGAAGAATGTTCGCAACCTCGGTCATCTCAACCATAAACGTACTCTGGCCGCTCGCAAGATCATCGCTTGCGCCGACACGCGTAAAGATGCGGTCGACAATTCCGATCTCCGCGCTCGAAGCCGGAACGAAGCTTCCGATCTGCGCCATCAGTACGATCAATGCCGTCTGACGCATGTAGGTCGATTTACCGGCCATGTTCGGTCCGGTGATGATGCTGACGCGGTTGATGCCGTTATCGAGGAGCGTGTCATTAGCCACAAACATCTGGTTCGGGATCATCTGCTCCACAACCGGATGACGGCCGTCCTTTATGATGATGGAGCCCTTCTTGTTTACTTCGGGGCATACATAGCGGTTCCGTTCCGCGACATACGCAAGGCTTGCCATCGCATCGATCATCGCGATCGCCTTTGCCGTCTTATGAATGCGCTCGGCTTCGGCAAATATGCGTTCGCGCACTTCCGCGAACAGGCGGTACTCAAGCGAGAACAGCCGGTCCTCGGCATTCATGATGGTATCTTCGAGTTCCTTCAGTTCGGGTGTCGTATAACGCTCCGCGCCGGTCAGCGTCTGCTTGCGGATCCACTCGGCGGGAACCAGATCCTTAAAGGAATTGGTAACCTCGAGATAATACCCGAAGACGCGGTTGTATTTGATCCGGAGATTCTTGATTCCGGTATTGTTGCGCTCTCTTTCCTCAAGTTCCGTGAGCCACTGCTTGCCGCTCGTCTTCGCTTCACGCAGCCGGTCGACTTCTTCGTTGTAGCCGCTTCGGATAATCCCGCCTTCCTTCGAAGAAAGCGGCGGATCGGGTTCGATCGATGCTTCGATCAGGTCGTGCAGATCCGTAAGCGGATCGAGTCTTTCGAGTTCTTCACAGATCAGCTTGCTGTGAAAATCCCGCAGCTGCGTTTTGATCGGCGGAAGCATCGCAAGCGATGACTTGAATGCGACCAGATCGCGCGGATTAGCGCTTTGATAACTGATCTTGCAGATCAGCCGCTCAAGGTCGTATACCGCATTCAGATATTCGCGGATTTCTTCGCGCGTCATGATCTGCGAATTAAAATCGCGGATTGCGTCCTGACGCTTTTTGATCTCGTCCGTATCAAGAAGCGGCTGCTCGGTGAACAGACGGAGCATTCTCGCTCCCATCGCGGTCTTCGTCTTGTCGATGACCCACAGAAGGCTGCCGCGCTTCTGCTTTTCCCGAAGCGTTTCGCACAGCTCGAGATTCCGTCTTGTCGCGCTGTCGATGATCATATAGCGGCCCGTCGCATACGGCTTGATCTCCGTAATGTGCGAAAGGCTGATCTTCTGCGTATCGTACAGGTAGTTCAGTACGCCTCCTGCCGCGATCGTTCCGATCGGCATGTCGCCCAGGCCGATCCCGAACAGGTTTCCGATATGAAAATGTTCCAAAAGCACTTTCTCGCAGTTCTTCGGCTCGTACATCCAGTCCCCGAGCGGGGAGATGACGATCCGGAGCCGTTCGTGCAGGTCATCGGTATCGATGCCCGACATGAACAATGCGGGATTGCAGACGATTTCGGAAGGCGAAAACTTCGTGATTTCGTCCATAACCTTCCGGCCGCTCTGTACTTCGGTAACGTAATAGTCGCCGGTCGAAATATCGATTGTCGAAATGCCGAAGCAGTCGTTCATCCAGATGACGCACATCAGGAAATTGTTTCGCGATTCGTCGAGACTTTCCGGAGCCGTATTGGTACCGGGAGTCACGATACGGATTACTTCGCGCTTCACCATTCCTTTGGCAAGCTTCGGGTCTTCCACCTGCTCGCAGACCGCAACCTTATGGCCGTTGTCGACGAGTTTCGTGATGTAAAGATCCGCCGCATGGAACGGTACGCCGCACATCGGCGCGCGCTCTTCAAGGCCACAGTTCTTTCCGGTGAGCGTCAGCTCGAGCTCTCTCGAGACAAGCAGCGCGTCATCAAAAAACATTTCGTAAAAGTCGCCGAGCCGGTAGAAAAGAATGCAGTCGTTGTACTGCTTCTTCGTCTCTAAGTAATGCACCATCATCGGCGACAGTTTGTCCATCGGTATGTCCATTTGCCGTTCGTTCCTTCAGGCTGATACTCCGTCGGCGGTGCGCCCTTACATCGCCGATGGGACCGTAACCCCGGTCCTGGTTTTATGCAAGATCTCCGCCGTCGTCCGTAAGCAGATTCTCTCCGTCCGCGGCAGAGGTCGCAAGCTTGTCGCAACGTTCGTTGTCGGGATGACCGGCATGACCTTTCACCCAGACAAATTCGACATCGTGCTTTCCGACTGCCCGAAGCAGCCGCTCCCACAAAGCACGGTTCTTAACCTCTTCGCTTCCCCTTTTCCAGTTCTTGCGCTGCCAGTTGTCGATCCAGTGCTCGGTAAACGCCTTCACCAGATACTGGGAATCGGAATAAAGCGTCACATGACACGGCTTGGTAAGCGCTTCAAGACCGACGATTGCAGCCAGAAGCTCCATGCGGTTATTGGTCGTCTTCTCATAACCGGCGGAATACTCCCGCTCATGAATCTTTCCCAATGGGGTCGCATAACGAAGCACCGCTCCGTAGCCGCCAGGCCCTTCCGGGTTGCCCCGCGCGGAGCCGTCGGTATACAATTCAACGCTCATCTTCTCCATAGGCACCGTCCTTACTTCCACTCACCCGTGTTCATAAAGGTTTCCACCGCTTTGTTCGCTTCGTCCGTGATCTGCTGCGGATATTCCATCATCTGAAGCAGCTTTAACGCGTTTCTCGAGGTCGCTTTGCCCGGCTTTAAGCGGTAGTCAAATACGACAATATCTTCTTTCACCTGTTCGCTGAAATGATAGTTGTCGTAAACGTCCGCAAGAAGGCTCGTAAGCTCGAGATCATGCGTCGCGGCAAATACGAGCGCCTTCCGTTCGGCAAGGTACCGAAGGATCCGCGAACTGGCGGCGATACGCTCCGCCGTGTTGGTGCCGCGTAGCACCTCATCCACGAAGCAAAGTACCGATCCGTTCCCTTCCGAAGCATCCATGATCCGCTTTAAGGACCGGATTTCGACAATATAGTAGCTTTCTTTTGTAATAATATCGTCCCGAAGCGCCATCGAAGAAAGGATATGAAAATAATCCGCTTCGTATTTGGCGGCAAGGACGGTATGGATTGTCTGCGCCAGAATGGCATTGACGGCAAGCGTCTTTAAGAAGGTCGACTTGCCGGACGCGTTTGAACCGGTAAGCAATACCGGCCGGTCCGCGGCAATGCTGTTTGCTACGGGCTCCTCGATCAGAACATGCCCGATACCCTCGGTCTTAAGCGTATGCATGGGCGTATCGTGAAGCACGGGAATGCAGTATTTGCCGATGCTTGTACGGTACGAAGCGACCGCGCGCGAAGCATCGAGAAGGCCTGTTCCCGCGAACATCCGGTTCAGTTCGTCCTGCCGGTCGGTAAAGAGCCGGTAGATGTTGTTGAAGCGGATCAGGTCGATATGCGTCAGCATCCGGAAGTATTCCATGAACAGCTCGCCGAGTCCGCCTCCGGTCGGATCGGAAGGCGAAAGAATCACCGCTCCCCTTGCGAACGGCTTCAGTACGTCCGCATCGCTTTTGAGCTTCTTAAGCTCCTCCTGCAGCGTTTCGTTCTGAATGCCGGACAGTTCGCCGGTCAGCTTTTCAACTGCCGTAATCCAGCGCGCAATATACGATACGACGTCGAGAAACGGTCCGATCTGGCCTTTTCTCGAAAGATACGACGCAAGATTATATAACGCGGTCGCAAAGATTACGCCCATGCCGGGGCCCGAATAACCGAGTCCCATGATCACAAAGCCGGCAGCATATGCCGCAAGTCCGAGATAATGCTTTAAATTGCCCTCTACACGTACGGAATGCAGGCGCATCATGTAATCATAAACCGAGATGCGGCGCATCTTTCCCATCCGAAGCAGCGCGCGTCCGGTCTTCACGCGGGCATCCTCGTCATGCTCGAACAGATCGATCAGATGCTCTCTTTTCGTAAGCTCCGCCGCTCCGCTCTCCGGCTTATTGAGCCAGGCAAATAACACTTCTTCGCCGATTGCGGAACAGGTATGGTTCAGCCGGATGAAGATCCGGTCCATATCGAGGTCGTTCCACGTAATGGAATCGATATCCGTGTCCCGTTCCGGCAGCGAATTGAGATACGCCTTCATCGATTCGTAGCGGTCGTGATTGATTTCCTCATTCACGGCAACGCCGAACTTCTTCTTTACTTCCGCAAGCAATGCCTTTTCTTTCCGAAACCGGTCGATGATGCCGACAACGAGAAAGAAAACGATAATTCCGATTCCGATAATATAGTATTCCAAACGATATTCCCCCTGTCAGACGAAAAGTCCGGCCCCGCATGAAAACAGGGCCTTTCCTTCATCAATCACAATACTTCCGCAAGGTATTCCGGATTGCTCCCTTACCCGCATAAAGTTCCCGAACCATCTGCTCGATGCGGTCTCCGAGACCGGTCTCGTACAGATTTACGGCAAATACGTCCGCTCTCTCATAAAGAGAACGAAGCGTCGAATAATCATTGTCGCCGCCGAGCGTATAGCCCGCAACGGTCTTCTTCAGTTCCGCAAGCATCGGGTCGGAGGACTGCTCAAAAGCGTTGCCCTCATCATCGATACCGCTTAAATATCTCGCATAACCCGCAAGCACAAGCGGGATCAGCGTAAGCTTCGAATAATCCAGTCCCTTTGCGCCGTATGCCTTCAAGGTTTCGCCGAAACGGATCGGCAGCTTCTGCGACGTATCGGTTGCGATACGCTGCGGAGCGTCGGGCATGAACGGGTTCGGAAGACGCTTTGTCAGTACGTCGTTGATGAAGTCGGCGGGCTTGATGATACCGGGGTCGACAACGACAGGCATCGCCTCGACATACCCCATCTTCGTGATCAGATTAACGAGTTCCTTATCCTTCATTTCCTCGGAAATCTTCGTATAACCGAGCATGCAGCCGTAAATCGCAAGCGCCGTATGAAGCGGGTTCAGACAGGTGCAGACCTTCATCTTCTCGATCTTGTCGACGGTCTCGCGGTCCGCATACATAACGCCAGCATTTTCAAATGCCGGACGCCCGTTCGGGAACGTATCCTCAACGGCAAGATACTGCGTCTCCTCGGCATTTACGAAAGGAGCGGTATAAGTATTACGGGACGTGATGATCAGATCGGTATCCTCAAAGCCGTCCGCCTCAAGCATGCCGCGTACCGCGTCATCGGGTCTCGGCGTGATCTTGTCGATCATGCTCCAAGGGAACGTAACCTTCCCAGGATCGCTCAGATAATCAACGAATCCCTTCTTAACGATGCCCTGCTCTTCCCAAGTCTTTGCGTATGTAAGGATCGCGTCCTTCAGCTTATCGCCGTTATGCGAGCAGTTGTCCATTGAAGACATCGCAACCGGATAAGCGCCCGCAAGGAAGCGCTCGTAAAGAAGCACCGCAACCTTTCCCATAATGAGAACCGGTTTGAGTCCGCGCTCGTTGAGGTCGCCTGCGGCAACGCCCGAAAGGTTTCCGTCGGCTCCCTTTAAGGAGTAGCCCTTCTCAGTGATCGTAAAGGTTACCATCTGAAGTCCCGGCGCACGGAAAATCTCCTTCAGGCGGTCGAAATCAGCCGATTCCATATCGCCCTTCAAGGACTCCGCTACGCTTCCGATAACCTTCTTCGTAACGGTTCCGTCGGCCTTCAAAACGGCCAGAAGGCTCAGATTGTCATACGGACGGTATGCCTTATCGATTATTTCATAGTCAAAGCCTTCCGCCACGATAACGCCACGGTCGGTAAGCCCTTTGTTTAACATTTCTTCCAAAAAAGCAGCCGGAAAAGCACGGAATATGTTGCCCGCACCGAAATGGATCCAGTTCGGGTTCTTCTTCGTACGCTCGATCATTGCCTCACGGTCATATGCCGGCAATTCATATCCTTTTGCACGGAACGCATCCGCCTGCTGTGCGTATTGTGTGAGTTTCATTACTTATCTCCTTTGCCGCTCTTCTTGATGGCTTCCCACAAACCGTTCAGATAAGCAACGCCGAGTGCGCGGTCATAGAGGCCGTAGCCCGGTCTTGCCTGCTCGCCCCAGATCATACGTCCGTGGTCGGGTCTCGTTACGCCGTCAAATCCGATGTCAGAGAGTGCTTTTACGATCTCGTACATGTCGAAGTTTCCGTCCGAGCTTAAATGGCTGCTCTCGTGGAATACGCCGGGCGCCTCGAACTTAATGTTACGAAGGTGTGCAAAATGAATACGCGGCGCAATCTTCGGATTGCGGATTACCTGCGGCAGATTGTTCTCAAGGTTCGAACCGAGAGAACCGGTGCAGAGCGTGAAACCGTTATAGATGCTCGGATTGAGCGACGCGATCTTTTCAAGAGCCTTCTCGCTCGTTACGATACGCGGAAGTCCGAATACGCTCCACGCGGGATCGTCCGGATGCACCGCCATCTTGATCTGATACTTTTCACAGGTCGGCATGATGCCGTCGAGAAAGTACTTAAAGTTGTTCATCAGATCGTCCGCGGTAACGCCCTTATATTTCTCGAAAAGCTCTTTGATCTCGTCCTTGCGTTCAGGCTCCCAGCCGGGAAGGATAAATCCGCCGCTTGCGTTTTCCATGCGTTCGAACATCGTATTCGGGTCAATTCCGTCGATCAGGTTCGAGTCGTAAGCAAGCGCGTTGGAACCGTCCGGAAGCGGCATTGCGAGGTCGGTTCTCGTCCAGTCGAAGATCGGCATGAAGTTGTAACATACGAGGTGAATGTCGTTCTTACCGCATGCCTCCAGAGACTTGCAGTAATTCTCGATATACATGTCTCTCGTCGGTGCACCGAGCTTGATGTCCTCGTGCACATTGATGCTTTCGATTCCGAGAAGCTTAAGTCCCGAAGCCTCAACCTCGTCCTTCAGCTCCTTTACCTGCTCATACGTCCATGCAACTCCGCACGGTACCTTATGCAGCGAAGAGATGACTCCCGTTACGCCGGGAATCTGGCGGATCTGGGAAAGGGTTACGCTGTCCATATCCTTTCCGTACCACCTGAGTGTCATATCCATAATCGTTCTTTCTCCTTTTATTACACGGGTTTTATTGTTCCTTCCGGTCATCGATCGCGCGTCCGGCCGGCCAGGAATAAGTAATGTCCGCTTTGTTGCTTGCTATGTATCCGGTACGCCCGTCCTTTAACTCCACTTCCACGAAAAGCGGCGTCGTCGGGTCGTCCTTGCTTCGAACCGCCGGTGTCTTAGCGGTCACCACCGCACCGACCTCCAAAGCCGAAATGATGTTGTCCTCCTGCGTTGTCGGCTCGCTCCGCACGTTTACGTTTCCGATAATGTTGGCGGTATAAACGACGTGCTCCTTCGCATACGCGACGGCGTCCTCGCCCAGAATCAGAAACTCCGCCTTGCAGTATCCTTTGACCGCGCCGCTCTTCACGTATGCCCAGCCGTCACCGACCGACTGAACGATGCAGCTGTCGCCCGGATTCATCAATCCGAGCCGTACGGAATTGCCGTCCGGTTCTTTCCGGATGCTCAGATAATCGGTTACATCGGCAAATGCGATGCCCTCCGGAATCGTATACGCGAACGCGCTGTCAATCGCATCCTGGATTACCCGCTGCTCCGGACTTAACGTCGGAGTCGGGGTAGGAGGGATCGGCGTCGGCGTCGGGGTAGGCGTCGGAGGAACCAGTTCGTTTCCAACCTTGTGGTATATAAGGTCGTCGTTCCCCGGCGTCACCACTTCCCCTCCGGGGGTCAGCTGCGAAGCGTGATCGATCTCACTCAGTTGTTTTCGGTTCTTACGGCCGACTCCGGTGAAATCCAGAAGTATCAGCGTTATCAATATGCCGATAATAATGATCTCACCGACTAAAATCCATCGTTTCATTCCAAATCCTCAATGGGGAATACGGATTACTTTCCGTTACTCCAATTGACTTCTTCCTGTCTTGCTCTCGTAAAGAGATCATCGAGTGCTTCCTGAGCGGTTCTACCCTCAAACAGCACCTTGTTGACCTGCTCAACGATCGGCATTTCCACATTGTATTTCTTTGCAAGAAGCAGAGCCGCCTTCGCGGAATAAACGCCCTCCACAACCTGCTTTACTTCGTCCATTGCCGCCTGCATCGTGTATCCTTTACCGATCAGATAGCCGGCGTTGTGGTTACGGCTGTGCGTGCTCGTACAGGTTACGATCAGATCTCCCATTCCGGAAAGTCCGAGGAACGTCTCGAGATTTCCGCCCATCGCTACGCCGAGACGGCTGATCTCCGTAAGTCCTCTCGTCATCAGAGCGGCCTTCGTATTGTCGCCGAGCCCGAGTCCGTCAACAACGCCCGCGGCAAGCGCGATAACGTTCTTTAGGGAGCCGCCGAGCTCGATGCCGATCACGTCCGGATTGATGTAGATGCGAAAATAATCGTTCATGAACGTATCCTGAATCATCACAGCGGTCTCATGACGCTTTGCTCCGACAACGACTGCGGTCGGGATGTCGCGTCCGACCTCTTCCGCATGGCTCGGTCCGGAAAGAACCGCCGTTTCCGCGTTCGGCATAACGTCGCTGATAACTTCCGTCAGCGTCATCATCGTGCTCTCTTCGATACCCTTTGCCACATTGACGATGACCTGCCCGTCCGGAATGAACGCCTTCGCCTCGTTGGCCGTTGCCCGTACATAAGGCGATGCTACGGCAAATACGATAAGGTCCTTGCCGGTGCATGCTTCCTTCAGGTCGGTCGTTAAAATGACGCTGTCCTGCAGTACGGCATCCGGCAGGTTCGGAACGTTCTTCCGGTCCGCACGGAGCGCGTCGATTTCCTTCGGGAGTTTGCTCCAAAGGGTAACCTCGTTATCATTTTCCGCCAGCTGGATAGCCAGTGCGGTACCCCAGGTACCGGCTCCGAGTACGCTTACTTTTCTCATGCTTGTGTCTCCTTTTCAGTTGCAATTACGGCTTCGGCAGGGACTTCCACCTTCTGCCCGAACTTTCGTTCCGTGCCGTTTAAAAGTCTTTGAATGTTCTTGCGGTGTGTGAAGACGCCCGACGCCGTAAACAGGCAGGCAATGATCAGCATAGGCAAGTAATACGGGTCGCCGTACCGGGTGATTCCGAGGAACACCGGATACAGAAATACGACGAACATCGATCCGAGCGATACGTATTTCGTTATCGCCACGATCGCGATAAAGACCGGGATAAATGCAGCGATCCAGAAATCGGTCGCGAGCATCGCGCCGCCCGTCGACGCGATTCCTTTGCCGCCTTTAAAGTGCAGCCATACCGGATAGTTGTGGCCGAGCACTCCGGCGAAACCGGTGATTTCGCAGAGAAGCGTTGCATAATCCTCTCCCGCGAAGATTCCGTAGTGAACAATGGAAGCCGGGATCATGACCTTTAAGAGGTCGCACAGCAGAACCAGGAGCCCCGCCTTCTTTCCGAGCGTACGCGTCGCATTGGTCGCGCCCGCGTTCCCGCTTCCGTAATTCCGGATATCAAAATGATGGAGTCTGCCGACCAGATAGCCGGTCGAGATCGATCCGCACAGATACCCGACAATGATACATGACGCAATTTTGAACGGCATAACCGTTTCCCCTTTTCCTAAAGTACTTATTTCTTCTCTTCGTCGCGCTCGCGGATTATGAACTTCAAAGAAGTTCCGTCAAATCCGAACGCATCCCGGATGCGGTTCTCGAGATACCGCACGTAGGAATAATGCATGAGCTTTTTATCGTTAACGAAGATAACGAAAGTCGGCGGCTTCACGGAAACCTGCGTAATGTAGAACAGCTTCAGCCTGCGGCCCTTGTCGCTCGGCGGCTGCTGAAGCGCCGTTGCTTCCATCATGATCTCGTTCAGAACGCCGGTACCGATCCGCTTGTTCTGGTTCTCGATGACCTTTTCCGCCGCCTCGTAAAGTTTCGGCAGGCGCTGCCCCGTCAGTGCGGAGAGGAACAGAATCTCCGCGTAAGGGGTAAATGAAAGGATCTGGCGGATGTCCTCCGTCTGCTTGTAGATCGTATGGTCGTCCTTCTCGACGGCGTCCCATTTGTTGACGGCAATGATGATGCCCTTGCCTTCGTTGTGGGCGATTCCGGCGATCTTGGCGTCCTGTTCGGTCACGCCCTCGGTCGCATCGATCACGACCACGACGACGTCAGCACGCTTTACCGCGCTTACGGTACGGACAATACTGTATTTCTCGATGTTCTCGTGAATCTTGGCCTTGCGGCGAAGACCCGCGGTATCGATCAGTACATACTCCTTGCCGTTAAACTTCACCGGCGTATCGATCGCGTCACGCGTCGTTCCGGCAATATCCGATACGATCACGCGGTCTTCTCCGAGAAGACGGTTGACGATCGAACTTTTACCGACATTGGGCTTTCCGACGATCGCGATCTTCGGTCTCGTATCCTCTTCGATCTCGCCGTCGAACTTCGGAAACAGTTCCGTAACCCGGTCGAGCATGTCGCCGAAACCGAGCAGCGAAGCCGCCGAAACCGGGAACGGATCGCCGAGTCCGAGGTTATAGAACTCGTATACGTCGTTTTGGAATTTTTCAAAGCTGTCCACCTTATTTACGACAAGCACAACCGGCTTGTGCGAACGGCGGAGCATGTCCGCAACCTTATGATCCGCGTCCACAAGACCCTGACGCACGTCCGTCAGGAAAATGATCACGTCTGCAGAATCAATTGCGGCCTGTGCCTGCTCACGCATCTGCGCGAGAATCACGTCTTTCGATTCCGGTTCAATACCGCCGGTATCGATCAAAGTAAACCGGTAATTCAGCCAGGACACGTCTGCATAGATACGGTCTCTGGTTACACCGGGAATGTCTTCCACGATACTGATCTTCTCGCCTGCAAGGGCGTTGAACAGTGTGGATTTGCCGACATTCGGTCTGCCTACAACGGCAACAATCGGTTTCCTCAAATGCCTCACTCCTATTCTGTCAAGCTGTCCAGGAAGTCTCTCCCGGTCGCTTTTGATATTCTGATGTTGATTCCGAGCGCCTTTTCGATATCACCGACCGTCATATCGTCAAGGAGTACGTCTTCGCCGCTTCGTAAAAGGTTCTGCGGCAGGATCAGCCGGTCCCCGAGCGGAACGTCCTTAAGCTGCGCAATGATGTCCGTCCCGGTTAATAGCCCCGAAACCGTAATGCGTTCCCCGAAGAAGTCATTCCGGATCGCAACGACGTTGACCGAAATGTTCGGGAATTTCGTAGCGACGTAACCGCATAATTCGCGGATCGTCGGCGCTGCAAGCTTGCCGGTCGCGATCGTCAGCGTCCTCTTCCGGTCATCTCCGGCCGCCTGGTCAACGACCTCATGCACTTCCGTCACAAGCGAACGGATCATTCCGACACCGTTCTCAATCTGCGGGTAGCCTTCATAGTCTTCCTCTCCGGGAAGGTCCTCTCCGGCAACAAGATACCATTCGTCACTCGCATAAACGAAGTTCGTGCCGAAATACTCGCGGCATATGCCCTGCCATTTGCGGATCAGCCCGAGCACTTCCTTCGCATCTTCCTTCTCAAATGGTTCCAGCTTCGGAAGCTTGTCGCGGAACTTTGTAAGTCCGACCGGAACGATGCTTAAGCTCTGCATGTTCGGCAGATAAGCCGTCAGGTCGTGGATCGTCCGCTCGAGCTCCGCTCCGTCGTTTACGCCTTTTACCAAAACGACCTGGCCGTTCATCGTAATGCCGGCTTCCTTCAAACGGTCAAGCTTCGTTAAGATCTCGCCCGCAAAGCGGTTGCAGAGCATTCTTCTTCGAAGCTCGGGGTTGGTAGTATGAACCGACACGTTGATTGGGGAAAGCTTGTAATAGCATATACGCTCGATCTCTTCCTCGCTGACGTTGGTCATCGTGACGTAATTGCCCTGCAGGAAGGACAGACGCGTATCATCATCCTTAAAATACAGCGTTTCGCGCATTCCCGGGGGCATCTGGTCGATGAAACAGAAGATGCAGCGGTTTCTGCATGAACGGTAATCGTCCATCAGCGATTCCGCATAGACAAGACCGATCTCCTCGTCCTCGTCCTTCTCGATCTCATAGTCCTCGACGGTTCCGTCCTCATGACGGATCGTGAGCGTCAGCTCTTCCCCGAGTTCCTCAAAATGATAATCCAGTATGTCAATGATCGTTCTTCCGTTAACCGCAAGCAGGTAATCCCCGGCTTGTATGCCTGTATTTCCGCACGGTCCGTCCGGAAGCACGTCGACGATCCGGTGCTCATGGTTCTTCATTCCACACCTCGTCTAACATCAAAAAGCCCGCATTGGATCCGCGCTGTCCGTTGGTCGCGCGGTGCGAGAAGAACAGCTCCGGCCGGCACATCGTACAAAGCCCCGACATCGTTATGCGCTCCTTCTTAACGCCTGCCTCAAGAAGCCTTATCTCATTGGCTCTCCAAAGGTCCGCACGGAAACGGTCGCCCTGTCCGTGAAACAGCACTCCGTCCCTGCTGTCAACCTCACCGCCGAACGAAGCCTTGAATTCCTCGGCAACCTCCGGCCCGATTTCAAAACATTCGCGGCAGATCGACGGCCCTACCGCCGCAACGATATCCGCGGGATCCGAACCGTATTCGCGCTTCATCGCAAAAACCGTCTCCCTTGCGATACCGGAAACCGTCCCGCGCCACCCGGCATGCACGAGCGCGATCACGCGCCGCACCGGATCACACAGAAACACCGGAACGCAGTCCGACGTGAAGATCACGAGCGGAAGTCCCGGCTCGTCGGTCATCAAAGCGTCAATATTCTCAAAAGAATTGTCTCTTGTAAAGCCGTTTCCGGCATCCTTCGCGGTAACCTTCCGTACGTTGCAAAGATGCGTCTGCTTGGAAAATACGACACGCTCCGCCGGAATCCCGATTGCCTTACAGATACGCTTATAATTTGCGCGCACCGTATCGGCATCGTCGCCGCGGTTCAAACCGAGATTCATGGACGCATAAATCCCTTTGCTGAGTCCGAAAAGCCTCGACGAATACCCGTAACGGACGTTGCTCGGAACCTTCCATCCCGGAAACGTCACGTACGCCGCCTCTTCGGAAACGACAAGCTTCGATTGTGCGTTCAATCTGATATCCATACCTAAAATGCGTCCCGGTACCAGCGGATCTCGTTCGTATCCATTGCGATCACGTCAAATCGGACCGCCGTCTCCGGTGACATCTTCCTCTCCCGCAGGTACCACAATGCGGTTCTGCGGATTGTTTCCTGCTTCTTTAAGCTGACTGCCTCTTCGGGCAGTCCGTAGCGGTCGGAGCGCCGGTATTTGACTTCGGCAAATACGATCGTTCCGTCCGGGCTCTGCGTGATCAGATCGATCTCTCCGGTTACTGCCCGGTAATTCCGCGCTAAGACGGTATAACCCTGTTTCGTCATGTATTCCGAGGCTCTTTCCTCGGTCAGTGTCCCCACACTTCTCTCATTCATACGCCTGCGCCCCCACGCTGCGTTTTACTGTCCGCCTAAGATCGAACCGATGAAGCTCCTTCTGTGAATTTCGCACGGTCCGATTGTTTTAAGCGCTTCGATATGCTCCGCGGAACCGTAACCCTTGTTCTTCGCAAACCCGTAACCCGGATACTTCGCGTCTAGTTCGGTCATCATACGGTCTCTTGTCACCTTTGCCACAATGCTTGCAGCTGCAATGCTTGCGCTCTTCGCGTCGCCTTTGATAATGCCTCTTTGCGGGATCGTAATCCCCGGTATCTTAACCGCATCGACCAACAGATGATCCGGTTTTATCTTCATCGAACCGATTGCCTGACGCATTGCCTCGTAAGTTGCCTGAAGAATGTTGATCTCATCGATCACTTCGTGGCTTACGATGCCGATTCCGTAAGCAACCGCCTTCTTCGTGATTTCCTCATACAGCTGCTCCCGCTTCTTCTCGGGGACCTGCTTGCTGTCGTTCAAATACAATATATCGCAGTCTTTCGGAAGGATCACGCAGCACGCGACAACCGGTCCCGCGAGAGGTCCTCTTCCGACTTCGTCGATTCCGCCGATATAAGCCGCTTCGGGATAGAGGCGCTCGTAATGAAACATCTCCTCCATGCGCGCCAGTTCCGCTTCGTAAGCGGCAATCCGCTTCCGTTCCGCCGTAAGCAGTTTCTTTACACCCTCGCGCTCATCGCTTTCATATGCGGCGATCAGTGCCGGAAGTTCCTTGATTGATGCCTCTTTCAGGCGGTCTTTAATGTCCTTAATGCTGTCCATATCGAATCCCTGTTATCCATCCGCTGAGGCACGCAAACGCTCTGTTATGCCCGTCTCTGCCTCAGCCGTTACTCTGCCGTTTTATCCTGCTCCGCTGCAGGCCGTTCCAAACTGATCCTGCCGATCTTCACGCCGCGGAAGTCATCCAACACGAGATTGGCCGCACGCTCAGAATCGATTTCTCCGCCCTTTCTGAGACATCCGCGCTTTACCGCGATCCGCTCTAAAAGAGCTCCCGGCTTTTCGTCCGGCACGCTTTCCTCAACGGCGTATTTGGCGTTAAGGAAACCCGGATATTCCGCCTTGATGTAATTCATCAGGTCGTTCGCCATTTCTTCGGGAACGAGAATGTCGTCATTGATGGAACCGATCCATGAAATCCGCTTGCCGACCTCGACGTCCTCGAACTTCGGCCAGAGGATACCCGGCGTGTCGAGAAGCTCGACGTTTTTATTCAGCTTGATCCACTGCTTGCCCTTCGTAACGCCCGGCTTGTTGCCCGTCTTGGCTACCGCCTTGCCGGCAAAGCTGTTGATGAACGTACTCTTTCCTACATTCGGGATGCCGACGATCATCGCACGGATCGGACGGTTCAGAATGCCTCGTCTGCGGTCGCGCTCGATCTTCTCTCGGCAGGCTTCGTTGATACAGTCCTGCACGGCCTTCAGACCGCTTCCGCTTCTTGAGTTGACTTCGGCAACGAAGAATTTCCGCTTCTCGTACCATGCCTTCCAAAGCGCCGTCGCCGCAGGATCCGCCATGTCGGCTTTGTTAAGGATCAGTACGCGCGACTTATCCTTTGCCAGAGCGTCCACGTCGGGATTCTTTGAGGACAGCGGGATCCGCGCGTCCACAAGTTCCACAACGACATCGATTAACTTCATGTCCTCCTGCATCTGGCGTTTTGCTTTCGCCATATGTCCGGGATACCATTGATACTGCATATATTCCGTCTCTCCGGCTTCCTGCCGGATTCCCTTTTCTCATGTTAAGCCTTACGCCTAATTGCGTTCCGGCTTCCGTTATTCAGTCTCGTTCAGGCTGTTGACAAATGCGAACTTATTAAGCCTTATCCATGCATAACCGATGATCTGGCTCTTCTTCACGTTTCCGATCGCCGCATAACGGCTGTCCTCGGAACTGTTACGCGCATCGCCGAGCACGAAATACTCGTCGTCCGCAAGCTTTACTTCATATGTCGCAAGTCCTGAGATCATCATCCGGTCGACGGCAACCTTTTCGGTCATTTCCTCGCCGTTGATGTAAATTCCGCCGTTCTTAATCTGAACCGTCTCGCCCGGAAGTCCGACAACGCGCTTTATGTTATAAAATGCGTCTTTCCGTTCCGGATCGTCGTCCTGGCAGAATACGATCACGTCGTTCCGCTTCGGTTTAAAAATCCGATAACGGAGACGGTCCACCAATATCTTGTCGCCCTCCTGCAGAGTAGGCTCCATGGAGGCGTCCGCGGTAGTCTTCGCAATCCCGTACCGGACAAGCAGAAAAGCCAGTACAATTGCGCCTCCGACCGCTAATATCCAGAACAAAACAGTGTTGATGATACTGATCAGTTTTTCCCTTCTCGCAGCATGCGAGTAGTCGTATCTGTCGGCCATTTCTTCCTCCTGAACCTATATGCCCCCGATTATGACCATAAGCTATTATATTATACCAACTTGCTCCGTTTTTTTCAATAAAAAAACGAGAAGGAACTTCCTCCCTCCCGTACTGTTCAATATTCTGAAAAATGATGCAGAAACCGAAAATCAAACGCCCGAAACGGCGCATCCGAAGCGCATTTTCCTGCGGTAACCGTCAAGCCTTCCCGGCTGCAGTCGCCGCCCCTTCCGTGCGGCAATCCCCCGCGCCCTTCCGTGCGGCAGCCTCCGCGCCTCCCGAAGACATAAAAAAGCGCGGTCTCCTTTCGGAAACCGCACTCTGATAATCGTATTAGCGTCCTGCCTCTTTAACCTTGGCTGCCTTACCGGTTCTCTGACGAAGGTAGTTGAGCTTCGCACGGCGAACCTTACCCTGACGGATAACGGTTACGCTTGCAAGGATCGGGCTGTTAAGCGGCCAGGTCTTCTCTACGCCGCAGCCGTTGCTGATCTTGCGAACGGTAAACGTCTCATGAACGCCGCCGTTCTGTCTCTTCGTTACAACGCCCTCGAAAGCCTGTAATCTCTCACGGTTACCTTCCTTTACCTTAGACTCCACACGAACGGTGTCGCCGACAGCAAAGTCAAACTTTTCTTCTTTGATCTGGGATGCTTCCAGATTCTTCAGATACTCTGAATTCGTCATTGTTTTGACCTCCTGAAATATTAATTTCGGTCTTCATTCTGCAATCGGTAACGTATCTTTCTTTCAGATATCCGACAATGCACAGCGGAACACCGCGTCTCACGGAAACATATATTAACATACCGAAGCGGAAAATGCAAGGATTATTTTCGCATTTTCCGGCAGCTCATTTTATGTATTCCCATTCATAAACCTCTTCCTTCATTTTGTCGCGTTTTCTGCTTTCGCGGATCATGTGATCGTCCGCATCGTAAGCCCACTCGTATACTTCGACTTTAAACGATGCCGTGTCATCCTTTGTGCGTTTTTTGATCAGGTTGCCTCTTTCATCATAGTCATACTCGACTTTCTTTTCCTTCCAAATCGATGACGGACTCCCGTCCGAGCCGTAAAAGCCTTCATATTCGCGTTCTTCCGTAATCCTGCCGTCGGGTCCCTCGTATTTGTATTCGGCAACACACGCGCGAGTCATCACTTTGGTCCGCTCTGTCGTCACAACTCCGGAGTCCTGACTCTCCATGTAGTAATCGGTGATGCTATGTTTGCTGAGCCTGCCGTCTTCCAGATATATGTTCTCTTCAATGGAACCGCCGTTCTCATTTTCCGTATCGCAGTATATCAATCGTCCTTCCGCATCATATTTCACGGTTTTCTTACTGTCTTCACGAAAAATGTAACCATCTTTTACGGGGTACCTCATTTCCACGTTTCCGAAATACTCCGTTGTACAGTCAAGTTTCCCGGAGAGATATTCACACATTTTTTCTTTCTCGCCGTTTTCCCGGTAGAACGTTTCCGAACGGTAGCCTTCCACCGTGCTCGCGGCGGATTGTTTTATATCGACTACGGATTTGAGGTTTCCGTTATCATAATATTCATACCGGATTTCGCGGCGTTCTTCTTCCTCATCGCCGTTATCTTTAAATGTCACATCCTTATGAAGCAGCATCCGGCCTTCCCCGTCATACTGATTCTCGGTCCGCACATGCTTATCCGAGGTAGCTCCGCTTGAAAGGATCATATCGGTTTCCTTTAATTCATAACTGCACAGGTTGCCGGCTTTGTCATACTCGTACCATTCCGTGCCTTTTGAAAGAATTCCGCCCTTTACGGGATAGTTGTCCCATTCTTTCATAAGAAGGGTACCGTCGTTATCATATTCCGCCGTAAAATACCCTTTTGCATCCGCGCTTTTATACTTTCCGCCGGTCTGCCGGCCGGAACGGTCATAGGAATACTCAAAAGTCTCTGTCGGATTGTTCTGATAGTACAATACCTGTTTGGTAACATTGTCGTTCTTGTCGAGTTCCGCCGTTTCAATTAGTTCCCGTTTGTCCCCGTTCACGGAATACTTCATATATCCGTGTTTGATCTTCACGCCGTCAGACGACGCCTCGGTTTCTTTCGGCTTCTTCGAACCGCCTTCCTTACCGCCGAAGATCATGACCATCAATCCGATCCACACGACCAGCGTCAGACCGATCACGGATCCGAACAGTATGATTGCCTTCTTGCGACTCAAAACAATCTTTTTCTTTTTTCGGTTATTCTTCATTCTTTTTCTCCCCAATGGCTTATTCTGTAACGGCCGCCTGCGCCTGCCTTTTCGCTGCGTAGGAATTCCTTCGCGAATTCAAGGACACCACACTCCGTTCATTACTCTTCGGTCTTCTCCTGCTGCTTTGCACGGAGGTATTTGGCTGCTTTCTTATCAAGAACCGCATCCTTGATCAGCTCCGGACGGAACATAAGCGTACGGTCAATCGAACGCTCCGTGCGCCACTCGGCAATCTTTGCATGATTGCCGGAAAGAAGCACCTCCGGAACGGATGCTCCGTTCCAGACTTCCGGACGGGTATATTGCGGATACTCGAGAAGGCTGTTCTCAAAACTTTCCGTCGTACCGCTCTCTTCATTCGTCAAAACGCCCGGGACCATGCGGGATATCGCGTCGATCATGACCATGGCGGGCAGTTCGCCGCCGGAGAGCACATAATCGCCTATCGAAACGTAGTCGGTAACAATCTCATCAAGAATGCGCTCGTCAACGCCTTCATAATGACCGCACAGAAACACGAGGTCTTCCTCCTGCGCCAGTTCTTTCGCCATGTTTTGGTTAAACACCCTGCCCCACGGGGTCAGATACACAACGCGCGGCTTCTTCGCCTCTCCCCGCTTTGCCAGAATGTCCTCATAGCAGCGCGCGATTGGTTCCGCGGCCATCACCATGCCCGCGCCCCCGCCGTACGGATAGTCATCGACGTGGCGGTGCTTGTCAAGCGTATAATCGCGGATATTCACCGCTTCAAGCGAGATGATACCCGCGTCCATGGCGCGTCCGAGTATGCTCGTGTGAAGGCCTTCGGTTATCATTTCCGGAAATAACGTCATCACGTAAAAATTCATGAAAACCACTCCCCGTTATTAATCTAACAGTCCTTTCATTACATGTACGACAATGCGTTTCGCGTCGGTATCGATATCTTTCACGCAGTCCGGAATAACCGGAAACAGTGCTTCCTTCCCATTCGGAAGCGTGATCACGAAAACATCGTTGGCCGCGGTCTGCATAACGTCCTTCAGCGTGCCGACCGTTACGCCGTTCTCATCGACAACGGTGCTTCCGATCGCGTCGCAGATAAAATACTCATCGTCCGCAAGCGGTACCGCATGCTCTCTTGAGACAAGCAGATCGTGACCCTTGTATTTTTCGATATCGTTAATGTTGTCGATTCCCTGGAACTTCAGAATCACCATGTTTTTGAAATACTTGACGGATTCGACCGTTACCGGGATTTCTTCCTTTCCGGTATCGATGAACAGCGGAAGTCCCTTGTGAAAACGGCTTACGTCGTCCGTTGTCGGGAACACCTTGATCTCTCCGCGAACGCCGTGCGTCGTCGTGTAGACGCCGACTCTCAACTTGTCCTGTGCCATACGTTCTCTCCTGTATCTATGTTAAAATCCGGGTACCGTTTCTTCGGGGAATGCCCGGCAAATCTTCGTTTTCACGGCGGCGTAAAGGAAAAACGGGCTGAAAAACAGAACCGACCTGTTTTACAGCCCGCAAAAGTTACTGAACAATATCAACAACAACTTTCTTATCTTCCTTCGTTGCCGCAACCTTTACAACCGCACGGAGTGCTTTCGCAATGCGGCCCTGTTTACCGATGACCTTACCCATATCTTCCGGAGCCACTCTGAGTTCCAGAACGATGCTGCCGTCATCAGCAACGGTTTCGGTGACAACAACCTGGTCGGATTTCGTGACCAGCGATTTTGCAATCACTTCAACTAATTCTTTCATTGCGGTCCTCCCATTACTTCTGAATGCCGGCCTTCTTAAATAACTTGGCAACGGTCTCCGTGGGCTGTGCACCGCTAGCAAGCCACTTCTTCGCAGCTTCCTCATCAACCTTGAAAGTCATAGGCTCCTTAGTCGGATCATAGGTACCGATCTCGGCGATAAATCTACCGTCTCTGGGAGATCTCTCGTCGGCAACGATTACTCTGTAGAACGGAGCATGCTTCTCTCCCATTCTTCTCAAACGAATCTTAACTGCCATATTATTTTCACCTCCTTAAAGTGTTCCGTACTTAGTATATAAAAATCCTTTGGATTCGTATATCGAACTTAAAAACCGAACGGGAACTTTCCGCCGCGGCGTCCGAACTTGCCGCCCTTCATCATTCCGTTCATCTGCTTCATCATCTTCTTCGTCTGCTCGTACTGCTTCATCAGGCGGTTGACCTCAGCGATATCCACGCCGGCGCCGTTTGCGATTCTGCGCTTTCTCGGAGGAGTGATGATGTCGGGCTTCTCGCGTTCCTTTTTGGTCATCGAGCAGATGATCGCTTCGGTCGTCTTGAACGCGTCATCGTCAATATCGATGTTGCCGAGCTGACTTCCCATTCCGGGCATCATCGAAAGGATGCTCTGGATGCCGCCCATCTTCTTCATCTGCTGGATCTGCTCGTAGAAGTCGTTGAAGTCAAATTCGTTCCGTTTGAACTTCTTCTCCATCTCGAGAGCCTTCTGCTCGTCAACCTCGGCCTGCACCTTGTCGATCAGCGTGAGCACGTCGCCCATACCGAGAATTCTCGAAGCCATACGGTCCGGATAGAACTGCTCGAGGTCGGAAAGCTTCTCGCCCATACCGACATAAAGAATCGGCTTTCCGGTTACCGCGCGGATGGAAAGCGCCGCACCGCCTCTCGTATCGCCGTCGAGCTTTGTGAGAATCACGCCGGTGATTCCGATCTTCTCGTCAAATGTGGTAGCCACATTGAGAACGTCCTGACCGGTCATGGCGTCGACCGTCAATACCGTATGATGAACCGTTACTTCCTTCTTGATGCTCTGCAGCTCTTCCATCAGTTCTTCATCGATGTGAAGACGTCCTGCGGTATCCAGGATAACGACGTTCAGTCCTTCCTTCTTGGCATGTTCCAAGGCGGCCTTTGCGATTGTCACGGGGCTGTAGCCGGTTCCCATCGCGAAGCACGGTACTCCCTGCTTCTCCGCATTGACCTTCAACTGGTCGATTGCCGCGGGACGGTAGATATCACACGCAACCAGTAACGGCTTCTTGCCCTGGTTCTTAAACTTTCCGGCAAGCTTGGCTGCCGTAGTCGTCTTACCTGCACCCTGAAGACCGCACATCATGATGACGGTCGTCTCGCCCGAGCGTAAAGTGATCTCGGTCGTTTCCGAACCCATCAAAGCGATCATTTCTTCGTTTACGATTTTAATAACCATCTGACCGGGCGTCAGACTGGACATAACGTCCTGACCTACGGCACGTTCCTGTACCGAGCTGATGAACTGCTTTACGACTTTAAAGTTTACGTCGGCCTCAAGGAGTGCAAGCTTTACCTCGCGGAGCGCTTCCTTTACGTCGGCTTCCGTCAGACGTCCTTTGCCGCGCAGACGCTTGAATACGTTCTGCAGTTTATCCGATAAGCTTTCAAAAGCCACTATCCCATCCTCCTGTTAAAGCATTTCCGAAAGGAGGTTTAAAAGAACGTTGAGTTCCTTCCTGTCCGTTTCGGAGAACGCGCCGTTTCCGATCCGATCGCGCATCGTATCGATGATCGTTCCGGCCGATTCCGCCCGCTCCGCCAGATGAAGCGATTCCTCATAGGCGTGAAGTTTGCGGCTTGTGCGGTGCACGAGATCCGAAACTCCCTGACGGGTCATTCCTTCCCGTTCGGAGATTTCCGAAAGGGACATGTCATTGCATATATAATCTTCAAAGACCGCCCTCTGATGTTCATCAAACAAAGGGCCGTAATAATCAAAATACTTTGCGAGCGTCAGCGCTTCCCGCAGCCAGTCCACCGTCTCGGATTTCTTCGATTTTCTCTGTTCCGCCATGACGGTATCCTTTCCGTTTCCCCGCGTCCGTTCTCAACGAAAAATGCGAAGGTGTAAAGATTTTTTCTTGACACCTTCGCAAGTATAACGGAATAAATTTCATTTGTCAACAGTTTATCCGTAAATATTCGGGCATTTTCGGATAAATCTGCCGTTTTCGGGAAAGACTAACCCTTTGTTACGATAACGCCGTCCAGATTGGAATACTCGCTCTCTTCCGGATTCTTTACATGAATGGTAAGCCTGCCGCTCGCCGTATCATACTCAAGATCCATATCCAGATCCGTGAAAAGGATCATATTGCCTTCAAATACATAGGTTCCGGCAATATCCTTGCTGGCAACGAAAGCACTCTTGTCTCCGGCTTCCTTTTCCAATGCCTGCGAAACCTGGGCCGCAACCTCCTCAATGGTAGTACCCGACTGCTTTATCAGGTAGGCCACCTCGTTCTTGCTGAGTCCGAACAGGGCACCGTACAGACGCTTGATGCCGTCTTCGGTTCCGTACATTTCGAGCACCATGTCATAGATGGCAGTCGTATCAACCGTAACACGGCCTTCCATATGACTTTCGTCAATGAACCGCATCATAACCTTGTAGGTAATCTTCGGAGGCTCCATATCCATGGCATTCAGAATGGTTACAAGGCGTTTCACATCCTTCCGGTCCACACCGTGAGCGTCTTCCATTTCCGCTTTTACCTCACCGCGCCAGCGGCCGCGGACGGTTCCGTAATTGAACCCTTCGCCCCAGTCGCCGGTCGGATATATGTAAATATCCTCATCGGGGTCATAATCCGGATCGTCCTTCTGCGTATCGGAACGTGTCGGTTCCGGAGTATTCTTGCCTTTCTGCTCCTCCTGCTTCTTGCCGCAGGCACAGCAGCTGATTATGAGCAGCATTACCGCAAGCGATAATGCCAAGATCCGTTTCATTGCGGTCTTATTCGTAATCATCTCTTCCCTCGTTCGGTAAAACTCTTATCTCGTCAAAGTAGCGCCCTTGAAAATGGCGATTGTCTGATCCGTTGCATTCTGAACCTTGAACTTAATGCAGTTCGAGGAAACATATTCAAGAACAACATCATCATCGTTATCAAGCATAATAACGTTTCCGTTGATTGAATAGGTCACGTTTTTCTCATCGCCCTTCTTCATCTGGTCCATCATGCCGTCGATATCCATCGTTGCGATAAGATCCTGCATTGAGCTTCCGCTCATTGCAAGCAGACTCTTAATGGTTGCCTCATCGTATCCCGTAGCAAGCATGAAAAACTTAATCATGCCTTCTTCGGTGGAAAGAATCGACTTCAAAGCAGCACCCATGGAGGTTGCATCTGCCTCATAGGTTACCGTTGCGGCATTGGCGGACTTGAAATTGATTTCCATATGCATCTTAACATTGATTTCATATCCGAATTCTTTAAAGAGATCCATTAACTCTTCATATCCTTCGGCGTCTACGTCCATCTCGCCGATCATATCACTGCCTACTTCGATGTCACACTTCCAAACTCCGGCAATGTCGTTGTAGGTGATATTTCCTACGGGAGCAGAAGTGGGCTCTGCGGTAGGCTCTGCCGTAGGCTCTGCGGTAGGGGTAGGAGTAGGCTCTGCGGTAGGCTCTGCCGTAGGGGTAGGCTCATCGGTGGGCTCTGCGGTAGGAGTAGGCTCGTCGGTAGGATCGGGATCCTTCTGCTGAGAACTCTTTCTGCTCTCACCCTTCTTGCTGCCTTCGTCATCGGAATCACCGCAGGCGGTCATTGCGAAAACAAGTGCAAGAACAAGCAAAAGCGCAATAATCTTCTTAATGCTTTTCATCATTGTTTCTCCTTTTTCTCTCAACACAATCTCATATGGGCAGATATACATTTTTCTGCCGAATAACAAACGATGCGCTCTGCATCATTCGCTATCATACTATTTTTTTTTGAAAAACGCAAGTCTTGTGATTTTTTCAGCTCTTCCGGAACAGAAACGCACCGATTCCGACAGCTATCGTCAGATTCAGGGAATCCACCTCCGGCGACTGCGGAATTTTGATTGCATTTGCATAGTCCGCATACTCGGCGGGCAGTCCGGTCGCCTCGTTTCCGAAGATCAGCGTATAAAGTTCCGGCTTCGGACAGGTCTCCACGGTAAGCTGCTCCTCTGCGGTCAGCATAAACGAATAAAGCTGTCTTTCGGGCGCTGCCGAGGCATACTGCTTCCGGTATTCCTCAAAACTTTCAAAGCACTGTATCCGAAGCGAAAAGATTGCTCCCATCGAGGCGCGGATCGTCTTCGGGTTGAACGGATCGATCGCCGGCGTGATGATTGCGATATCATGAATCCCGAACGCCAGGCACGTCCGTAAGATGGTCCCCGCATTGCCCATGTTGCTCGGATTCACGAGCATCAGGTGCGGCTCCGTCGCGCTGAGCTTATCCGTAAACTTCCGGAACACGCCGATCACGAAGACGTTCTCCTTGTCGCTCAGCTTCGCGATCGTACGGTCATTCTCCCGGACCGGTATCCCGTGACTCTTGCAGAGCTGCTCCACATGCTCCCGGTCGGTAAAGCTTGAGTGCACATAGACCTCCTCTACCGTCTCCGGCCGCTTCGTAAGAAGCTCGATCGTCGGAAAAGCCCCGAGCACGTACGAATACGCAAATTCCTTTTTATACGGTTTTACGGCAAATTCCATACTTCCTCCTCAGGTATCCGTCAATGCTTTCTTCCGGCTCTGCTCCGCAGCCTTCCGCCGCTTTGCTTTCCGCCTCACTCTTCCGCCTTGAAATAATACGTCGCGCTCGCATAATCCCCGTGCAGTCCGATATCGATGCCGCACGTCATAAGCGTCCGTCCCGACAGCGTCATGCCGAGCTCTTCGCATTGATATTTCTTATCCGGGCACAGTCCTTTCAGCTTAATGTTCCGCTTCGGGCGGTTCGGCTGCGCCATGATTTGGACAAATGTGAGCACCGCCTCGTTCTTATCCTTCGAAACATGCATCCACGCGTCATACTGCTCCGTTCCGAACGGATTGCCGATACGGTACCGGTCTCCGTCCCGTACAAGCCCGTTGAAGCGGTGGAATTTCTCGATCTGTCCCGGAATCTTTGCGCGGTCCTCCTCGGGAATCCGCGTTACGTCAAGCTCATAGCCGAACGTGCCTGCAAGCGCCACATTTCCTCTCGTGTCGAACGGAACCGTACGTCCGAGAACGTGGTTCGGGCAGTCCGAAACATGCGCTCCCATCGCGGAAGCCGGATAACAGTAGCTCGTTCCGTACTGGATCTGCAGCCGCGCGATACCGTCCGTATCGTCGCTCGTCCAGATCTGCGGTGAGAAGTAAAGCATGGCAGGATCGAAACGTCCGCCGCCGCTTGAGCAGTTCTCTAAAAGCAGTTTCGGATAGTCGGTCGTCAGACGGTCCATAACCTCGTAAACGCCGAGCACGTAGCGGTGCCACAGCTCACGCTGGCGCTTTCCGGGAAGCGCCGTCGAACCGACCTCGGTAAGGTTGCGGTTCATGTCCCATTTGATGTATTCCACGTTGGCGGAATCGAGAATCTTCCTAATCATCCCGTAGACGTACTCGCGCACCTCGGGATTCGAATAGTCAAGCACGTACTGCGCGCGCTGCTGCGTCATATTGCGGCCGATGATCTGGATTGCCCACTCCGGATGCGTGCGGAACAGCTCGCTGTCATCGCTTACCATCTCGGGTTCGAACCACAGGCCGAACTTCATGCCGAGCGCGTTCACGCGGTCAACAAGCGGCTTTAAACCGCCTTTCAGCTTCTCTTCGTATACATACCAGTCTCCGAGCGACGAATTGTCGAAATCGCGGTGTCCGAACCATCCGTCATCCACGACAAGCATTTCGATCCCGAGCTTCGAAGCCTGCTCGGCGATCGCGTATAATTTGTCCTGATCAAAGCGAAAATATGTCGCTTCCCAGTTATTGATGAGTACCGGCCGTTCGCGATCCTTCCAATAGCCGCGGATCAGATGGCCGCGGTACAGGTCGTGGAATGTGCGCGACATGCCGCCGAAGCCTTCCTCGGAATAAACCATGACAACCTCAGGCGTCGTAAACTCCTCCTCGGGTTTTAAAAGCCACGAAAAATCATACGGATTGATTCCCATGACGAACCGCGCTTTGCCGTCTTGGGCAACCTCGGTCTCGGCAAGGAAATTACCGCTGTACACAAAATGGAATGCCCAGACCTCGCCCCGGTCCTCGTCGGCATCCTTTGAACAAAGCGCCGCGAACGGATTATGCTGCGCGCTCGATACGCCGCGGATGCTGTCAACGGACTGCTTGCCGCCGTGCAGTGCTGCCCGGCATACGGCACGCTCTCTCGCCCACGCGCCGTTTAATGTGATCATATCGTAATCCGACGAAGGGAACTCGACGCATGCCGAAAGCACGCGGTTCACGTGTACCTCGCGGTAGCCTTTGTTGATGACCTTCGCGGAACGCGTAATCACGTTGCTGTCGCGGAATATGCTGTAGCTGAGCTCGACAACAAGCCCCTCGTGCGCATCCTCCATCGTTACAATCAGGGTCTCCGCCTCACCTTCCGAAGCCGTCGTCGCGGGAATGCAGCGTACGCCCTTCTGCTTCAGCACAGGCTTACCGCTTACGATGCGGTGTCCGCGGTAGCGCAGGTCGCATGCCGACATGCCTTCCTCATCCATAACCATAAAGCAGGGCTCACGGAAGTCCCCGATGCCGTGGCACGGGTACTCGAACGGTCTCGAATCCATGAAGTTCAGCCGCTCGCGGTTATGGTGCTGCGGCGTGTAGGTGCCTTCATCCAGATGCAGCAGATACGTCAGGTCGTCATCGCCGCACCGCTTTCCGTAATAGACGTGCAGGAGGAATCCTTCCTCCGTCACCGCCATGGCATAGGTAATGCCGTCGTTGTCAAGGCGAAGAACCTTTACCGTCTCCTCGCTGAGCTTCTCCGCTCCCCATACGTGAAAGCCGATTGTTGTCTGTTGTTCGCGAATCACTTTTCGTTCCTCCGTTATATTACGCTTATACTGTCTTACTTCTTCCTGCTGCGCCTGCCGGTATCCGTGCGCACACGGTCACTGCGCGCCGACAAGCCTCCACTGGTTCTCGTCGGAATTATATATGATCCGGATGAGACGTTCCGTTCCGAACACCGCGATCTTGCATTCAAATGTCCGGATATGACCGCGCACAGCCACCCCGTTCGGCAGCGTGTAATCCCCGCCGGACAGGTCCTTGTAAGCCGTGATCATATACGTCTGCCGCTCGCCGTATTCGTCCGTCAGCCGTATCTTGATCGGCATGATGGTACGGTCGCGGTTATGCTGACAGATCACGTCAATTCGGTTGTCTCTTTCCCGGATAGTTCCCATATCTGTACCTCTTTGCACAAATATGATAGAACATTTGTTCGATTTTGTAAAGAGGGTTGTTGAAAAAATAACCCGTTAAATTTCTCGGTAAGCCCCCCTCAGGGAATTGCGTGCATCGCCTGACTCCGCTTCCCGCGAAGCTCCGTATACTTCCTGCCTTACCTAAGCGGCAGCTTTTACAAATCCTCGCTCTCGTGCCGCTTGTAGCCTTCACCGAACACTTCCGAAGCCGACGAAATGATCAGAAATGCGTTCTTATCCTCCTCGGTAACGATCTCACGCGCCTTCGTAAACAGGTGCTTCTTCACCATGCAGAGCATGACCGTACGCGGTTCGCCGGTATACGCGCCGCGGCCGTCGAGGTAGGTCACGCCGGTATCGAGTTCCTTCATAAACCGCTGCGCGATTGCCTCGTGATGCTCGCTCACGATCAAAAGCTTCTTCGTCTCGTCGCTGCCGTAAAGAACAAGGTCGAGGATCTTCGCGCTCACAACCGCTCCGACGCCTGCGTAAAGCGCCGTTTCAATATCTCTGAAGACAAATGCGGACGCCGTAATGACAACCGCGTCTGCGCACAGGATCAGCGGTCCGGTCCGGAACTGCTTGTTTTTGAGCCTTACGACCTTTGCAAGAATATCCGTGCCGCCGGTCGAGCCTCCGCCGCGCATCACGATGCCGACGCCGACACCGAGAGCCGCACCGCCGTAAAGCGCCGCAAGGATCGGAACGTCGGTTAACGACGGGTTCCATATCTCCTTTTCCGCCAGATATGACAGCAGGTTCGAGAAGCCCGAAACCATGCCGGTCGAGATCAGCGTATAAACCATAAACTTACGGCTCAGACATATGAAGCCGAGGATCAGAATCGGGATGTTGAGCACGAGGTAAGTCGTCCCGACGTCAATCTTCGGGTTAATATAATGCACCATAACCGAGATACCGGAGATGCCTCCGGGCGCCAGATGGTTCTTATCCATAATGCAGTAAAGCGCCGACGCGTACGCCGCGCTTCCGACGAGCAGAGCAAGCAGCTCGATGATAGTTTTTCGAATCTTTCCTTTCATAGCGATACCCTCTGAAACATTGCACGAAAAAAGGCGGAAACCGTCTCCGGATCCGCCTTTCATTGTACCATATATTCGTTTGTGCCGCAATACTACTCCGCCGTCTTCAGAGCGTCGCTCTTCGGGATTCTGCGGATCTTGATAAGCTGCAGCACGACAACCGCAGCGTAGCTCGCGATGCCGAGAAGAACCATCTTCCAGTAGCAGTCACTGCTTACACAGTACGGCAGGTAGCCGCTGATACGCTGGTACAGGTAGTTCTTAAAGATCAGGCGCAGCAGCCAATCGACAAGCGGTACCGCAAGAAGCAGGCTTCCGACCACGACGATCGAGGTCGAGACGATGTACAGTCCGCCTATCTCACCGCCCGTGAAGCCGAGGATCTTCGTCATCGAGATACTCGTCTGGTTGCGTTCGATGATCTGCTTCGCGAGCAGGTAAACCATCAGCACGAACATCAGGATGCCGAACCATTTGACGGGACCCATAAAGTCCGCAAACGCTTTCCACAGCTGGTCCGCGAAGCTGCCGAACGTGCTGCTGTCGAGGCGCATGTACACATTTGCCTCCGAAAGCTCCGTAAGGTCGCTGTCAGAGAAGTAACCGGTGTAGTAATCGGGCGTCTTTTCAAACATCTCGTTGAATTCATCCATATTCATGAATACCGCGAGCGCCGCCTCGTACGGGTACTCTCCCGCCACGGAAAATGTGTAGTTCCGATCCGCGTACTTATCGTAAAGGCTTACGGTATCACCGGCCTTGACGTTGTATTTGTCCATGAAACCGTTTGAAAGGAGCACCTTGCCGGAAGGGATCGCATCCTTCACGTAGCGGCTGTCCTGCACGATTCCGAATACCGAGATTTCGTCGGTCTTATAGTCCTTCTTGGTCGTTTCGAGCGTCGCAACCGCATACTTCTCCGCGTCGGCCGCAGTTGCCTCTTCGGGTGCCTTCAATACATACTGGTAGCGGCTCAGGCTCGTGTCCTCGATTCGCTTCGCGACGTCATTGAGGAGCGGTTCAAACATCAGTCCGAAGATGATGATGGCGCCTGCCATAATGACGCCGACCGCCATCGTAATGTAGTTCGGAAGGTTCTGCAGAATGATCCGGATGCGGAAGCGCCAGGGGAAGGGAATCTTCCGGTTCAGCTTGAGCGCGCGCTTCTTCTTGCGACCGCTCGTCTCACGGCGCAGGAAGGTGAGCGGGCCGATCCGCATCTTCCAGATCAGTATTGCCACATTGATAACGATCATGATGATCGTCGGCCAGAGCGTCGTCTTAATGAACGCTTCCTTGTTCCAGAATGTTTCGACCTTGCCGAGCGAGTACATCTTATTGTAGATGTCGACCATAAAGTCACGCATCACCGTATAGCCGAGCACGTTTCCGACAAGCATTCCGACAAGGAACGACAGTAACGGAAGCGTCATGTAGTGGCGAACCATCTCGCCTCTCGTATAGCCCGACGCGCGCAGCGTTCCGATGACCGCCGCCTCTTTCGAGATCGTATTCATCGTCGTCACCGCGACGATAAACGCAAGCACCGCGACAACGATATAAAGGAATACGACCATTGCGCCTTCGTCGCCGCTCATGTCTTCGCCGGCAAATGTGATGCCCTTATTCTCATACTCGGGCAGGAAATCGGTTGCCTCAAGCATCGTGAGACCCGTCTCGCCGGCAAGCGCCCGCTTCAAGACCTCGCTGTCCACTTTGACAATTTCGTCACGAAGCGCCGAGAGTACCTTCTCCGCGGCTTCCCGCTTGTCCTTATCGGTTGCGGGTTTATTGTTGTAACTCCATGCGTAGCTGACCGTTGTCCGGCCGGAATGAAAGGCGTCAAAACCTTCCTCCGTCATCATTCCGACGGCAAATGTCTCGATGTCGAACATCAGGTCCGTATTGTCCTTAAATAACGCCGAATAATTCGGAAATGCCGCGAAACCGCTGATCGTCAGTTCCCTTCCGGCCAGCGTGATCCGGTCTCCGACCTTGTATTTATCCTTTCCGGAATGCATGTTGTCAAGAAGGATTTCTCCTTCTTTTTCGGGAAAATGTCCCTCCGTCACCTCGGGAAGGTTTGCTCCGCTTTCGCGGTATACGCGGAACATCACTTCATTGAGGTCTTCTTCAAAATAATCCGTACGGTATAGTTTTACGCCGGCTTTCTCCTCCACGCTCTTTAACAGGTCTTCCGCGGGACGCTCGTTAAAGGAAACGTGACCGCCTTCCACATTGTTGTCTGTAAGATTCTTTTTATAACTCCGCGCGATTCCCTCATTGGCCACAAGGAAGCTCGATACGACCGAAACGACCATGACGATGAAGAGAAATATCACGAGATATTTACCGAAATCGCTCTTCAGTTCGCGTGGGAGCCGTTTGTTCATGGGATTCTTCATAACGGTTCCTCCTACCACTCGATCTCACTTACCGGAAGCTTCTTCTCGTTCAGGTAGTTGCGGCTCACTTTGCCGTCACGAAGCTTCACCACGCGGTCCGCCATGTTCTTAAGGGCGTCATTATGAGTTACCATAATGATGGTGTTGCCGTATTCCTTATTGATGCGCTCAAGCAGCGTCAGGATCTCTTTCGAAGTATTGTAGTCAAGCGCTCCGGTCGGCTCGTCGCAGAGAAGGATGTCCGGATTCTTGATAACCGCGCGTCCGATCGCGGTACGCTGCTGCTGGCCGCCCGACAGCTGCGTCGGCAGCTTGTGACGATGCTCGTAAAGACCGAGCGTCTTTAACAGTTCGTCGACATCGAGCGGTTTCTCGCTGAGGTACGCGCCGACCTCGACATTCTCCCGCACGGTCAGGTTCGGAATCAGATTGTAAAGCTGGAACACATAACCGAGGTGGTCTCTTCGGTACTGCGTCAGCCGCTTTTCGTTCATGTCGGCGGTCTTTTCTCCGTCGATCATCACATAGCCTTCATCGGCCTCGTCGATTCCGCCGATGATGTTGAGAAGCGTCGACTTACCGCTTCCGGACGGACCTAAAAGCACACAGAACTCGCCTTTTTCCACCGAAAGATCGATCCCCGAAAGGACCGTCGTCCGTGCTTCTCCCTCGCCGTAGCTTTTCTTTACGCCTTTGATTTCCACAAAACTCATAAGCTTACTCCTTTTGATAAGATTTTCGGCTCTGTTTCGGGCTGCCGGCCGCTTACCGGGCTTTTCGGAAAGCCTCTCCGCTGCCGTTCACACAAAAAAGAGCAGGTACCGCATCGTACCTGCCCGAATCATCTGAATGTAGAGACAAGTACAGCGGATGCCATACTTAAGTCTCATCAATTAAGACAGACCAGCCTTCCTTTCGGACGACATGATGTTGATCTGTCACGCGTTTCCGCGTCGATTACTCCCCTAAGGTTGTCTGTATTATACACCATCGGTTAGCGGCAGTCAACTGCCAAAAAACATAAATATCCGGAAATCCGTTCCGGAACTTTCCGGCAAATGTCACAAAGCGGATCATTTGCCGAACTTAAGTCCGATGTCCTTTCTGGTGAAGCCGATGCTGATGTTCTTGTCCGTCCGCGACAGACTGAAGCCGACTTTTCCGCTGCTTCCGTCGGCTGTATTGGACTTGAAGTTCAGGAACGCATCCACTTTGGATTCTTTAAAAGGAATCTCCGCCTTCTTGATGTATTCCTTGATGTTCTTGCGGTCCGCCTGCGAGAAGTCAACTCCGCAGATCTTTACCGATATGTTTCCGCTCTGCTTTTCGGGCACGTAATCAATCGTGCGGATGTAACAATCCGTGTACGTTGCCGCTTCCTTTCCGGTGTTCACGATGCTTACCTTAAAGCCGGTCAGATCGGCCGTATCGCCGTTCTTCACGCCGACATAATAAGAATTGATCATCGTAGATTTGGCGTTCATCTTCATGGAACCGGAGTCGAGGATTGTTCCGTCCGGCTGGCAGAGGGTCATGCCCTTTTCTTCCAGCTCGCGAACGGTAACCTTGATTCCGAATTTCTGACCGTTCACTTCAAACGTCGGATCATAGCTCGAAAACTGCCGGTAGTAATATCCCGCTCCGGTAATCGCTGCAATTAAGAGAATATACACGATTACCTTTACATCGAATTTCCGCGCCTTCTTTGCGGGCGCAGGAGTCATGTTCATCACGTTCTGTTCGTTCATCTCAGACATTGCATTATCCTCCACACTGGTTTTATACATGCATTCCGGTCGTATTGGCGATTGCGACAAGCGTGCCGAGATCGTCGGTTACGGTCACCTGGAAGAAGCAGGTGCGGCGTCCGTCCTTGATCATGTCGGCCGTTGCCGTAAGCACGGTTCCCTTCACAAGCGAAAGGTAGCTGATCTGGCTGACCGCCGTCACCGCGTGGTGCTCCGGGCTGTTGGTTGCCACGGCAAATGCGAAGTCGCACAGCGTGTAAACCGCTCCGCCCATCACTCCGCCGACCGCGTTCTTATGGATCGCGGTAATCGGCATGCGGCACACCGAATGGTTCTCTCCGACCTCTTCGATGGTAATACCCGATGCCTCGGTTGCGTATTTGTCATTTGCAAAGAATTCTCTTGCTTCCTGAAGTGTCATGAAACATCATCATCCGGGCCGCCTGCGCCGCCCGGATTTCCTTTCTTTCACAATATCGTATTATGCCCTGCCGTCAGCGGTACATTTTCAGTTTAATGCGCTCCTCATCCGTGAGCTTGCTGATCGGAACGTTGAATTTTTCGTATTTGATTTCCTCGCGGTAAAGCAGAAGGCCGGCCGGCGAATAAGTGTTTCTTGCCGTTACGTTGCCGTTTCCGTCATACTCATAGGTACGGGTATAATAGTCCGGATTTCCGTCCATGCCGTCCAGATCAAATTTGCAGACTCTCTGTCCGTCGTCACCGGTTACGGATTCAAACCCGAAGGATGCCGTTTTCCTGATACCGTCTTCGATATAATCGTAGGTTTTCTTTTTGCCGACAAGCTCTCCGTTTTCGTTGTACTGTCTTACCAGGTCATAATCGTCATCCGGGAGCTTGCACCGATAGCTCTCCGTTATCGTGGAAAGATTTCCGTTCGAATCATAGGCGTATTCCTTCGTCAAGCAACGGTATCCGCTCTGTTCCGAATAAACGGAGATTCTTCCCTGCTCGTCAAATGTATAGTTTATCCACATGGATTCCGCAAGACTTCCGTCCTTCTTGTAACCTTCCCGTAATGCAAGGCGGCCGTCGTCTCCGTAATAGTATACGTACTCGGGATATCCGTGATCGGAATAACTGCCGGCGTAAAACTCGCGTTCTTCGATCCACTCGTGAATGATGCGTCCTTCGGTATCATACGCATATCTGTGGTTTAACAGCGGAGAAGGCGTACTGTATCCGTCAAAATCAACGGTAACATACGGTGAAAAGAGCGCATCATAAGTAATATCATACTGCTGCGCCTCCCAGTTAACGCGGTACAGACCGATATCTTCTCTCAGGGAAAGCAGATTTCCTCGCGCATCATAGGTGTAATTGATCAGTCCGGCAAGAGAACTGTTCACCTTTGTCTCCGCAAGGCGGTTACGATCAACCTCCTTCGACCACATGAAAGGCTCTTCCATAAAAGGTCTCGGTTCAATCCAGAAGAACACGTCGTTCATCGTATAAAACCGCTGCTCGGTAACGCGCCATACATCGCGGTATCCCTCTTCCGTTCCCTCGATACGCCGGTCACCCGGATAGAGTTCAAGCCGGTCAACCCACGCTTCCGGCGTGGGCGTCGGGACAAATCCGCCGAACAGTTCCTGTGCGGCCGGTTTCGGCGCTTCCGTAACCTCGATTTCCGTCGGGCTCGGTGCTTCCGTTGTTACGGTTACATTATTGCCGGGCTTGTTCTCGTCCTTCTTGCGTCCCTTTCGGAATAATCCGAGCATGATTCCGGCTTCGGCCGCGATCAGGACTACGCAGATTGCAACAATTGTGATAAAAAATTTCTTTCGGTTCATTTTCCCCTCCAAAACTAAGGCTACTTTCCGATACTTTCCACATCGTAAGGCGTAGCCTGGTATACGTAATAGTTTGCCCAGTTCGTGTAAAGCGTGTTCGCATGCGCTCTCCACAAAAGGAGCGGTTTCTGCGTCGGATCGTCGTTCGGATAGTAATTCTTCGGCATCGCGATCGGAAGACCCTTCGCAAGGTCGCGCTTGTATTCCTTATCGAGCGTGATGCGGTCATACTCCGGATGACCCATGACGAAGATCTGACGGCCTTCCTTTGCCATCACGAGGAACACTCCCGCTTCGGGCGACTCGGCCATGATCGTAAGCTCCGGATTGGCTGCAATCGCGTCGCGGCTTACGGTCGTATGACGGCTGTGCGGCATATAGAATTCGTCGTCGAAACCGCGAACCAGAGGCTCGCGGCGGTTCATTACCTTGTGACGGAACAGTCCGAACATCTTCTCCGGAAGCGGAATCTTCGGGATTCCGTAATGATAGAAAAGCGCTGCCTGCGCGCCCCAGCAGATGTGCAGGGTGCTCGTCACATTTGTCAGGCTCCAGTCCATGATTTTCTTGAGTTCTTCCCAGTAAAGGACCTCCTCAAACTCCATCTGCTCGACCGGCGCTCCGGTAATGATCAGACCGTCGAATTTCTGGTCTTTTACGTCGTCAAATGTTAAGTAAAACTGATCCAGATGGCTCTTCGCGGTATTGCTTCCGACATAGGTTGCCGTTGTCAGAAACGTAATATCGAGCTGCAGAGGCGTATTGGAAAGGCTCCGAAGAAGATGCACCTCGGTGTCCTCTTTAAGAGGCATCAGATTGAGGATCGCAATCTTCAGCGGACGGATGTCCTGCGACATAGCGCGGTTTTCATCCATAACGAATATATTTTCATCGATTACAACCTGCCTTGCCGGCAGGTCATTCTGTACTTTGATCGGCATTTCTCGTCCTTTCTATGCTTCGCAAAGCTTGAGGAAATCCTCCTCGGAAATGATCGGAATCCCCAGTTCCTTTGCCTTTTTATTCTTAGACGACCCGCTTTCGGTGTCGTTATTGATCAGATAATCGGTTTTCGCGGAAACGGATCCCGCAACCTTGCCGCCGCGCTCTTCGATATACGCTTTCGCGGCGTCGCGGTTCGGAAAATGATACACCGCTCCGGTAATTACAAACGTCTTGCCGGTGATCGGCGATTCCATGACCTCCTCCTGTGCCTCGAAAGACACTACTCCGAGAAGGTCGTTCAGCATTCGGGCGTTCTCCGGATCGGCCATGTAAGCGGTCACATTGGCCGCGAGCACGCCGCCGAGTCCCTGGATGTCCGTAAGGCTCTCGGTTGTTGCATTCCGGATGGCATCCATATCATAGTTGAAAGCCCTGCAGATCAGCTTGGCGTTCGCAAGACCGATGCCCGGAATGCCGAGGCTATAGAGGAATTTCGGCATGCTGACGGTCTGCGCCTTCTTTGCTGCGGCAAGCAGATTTTCAAAGGACTTCTCGCCGAAGCCCTCCATCTTTACGAATTCTTCGCGGATCTCGGGAGTATCCATCTTAAACAGATCGGCAAGTTCCTTAATGAAACCGCGGCCGATCATCTTTTCTATCGTCATTTCGGACAGTCCTTCGATGTTCATCGCGTCGCGGCTCACGAAATGACTGAACAGTTTGATCTTCTTCGCAAGGCAGTTCGGATTCACGCAGTAAAGCGCTTTTGCTTCGAACAAAGCGCGTACTTCGGTCGGCCCGCCGCATACGGGGCAGGTCTTCGGAATCTCGATATTGCCGCTTTTTGTAAGATCCTCCGCGATCTGCGGAATGATCATATTGGCTTTATAAACCGTGATCTCGTCGCCGATGCCGAGCTGCAGCTCTTCCATCACGCTGAGGTTATGCACGCTCGCACGGCTCACGGTCGTACCCTCGAGCTCAACCGGCTCGAAAATCGCAACCGGATTGATGAGGCCGGTCCTCGAAGGGCTCCACTCAATCTCAAGAAGCTTCGTCTGACGCGTCTCGTCCTTCCATTTGAACGCAATCGCGTTTCTCGGGAACTTCGCGGTACGCCCGAGGCTGTTTCCGTACGCGATATCATTGTATGTAAGCACCAGTCCGTCCGACGGAAAATCATTCCTTGCGACATGGTCGGCGAACCACTGTATCGTCTCAAGCATATTATCGCGGTTGACCTTCTTATATTCAACCGGGTCGAAACCGAGTTCTCTCAGGTAATTCAGCTGCTCCTCCCGCGTCGCGAACCCGTCCGCCCCGTCCATGCTGATTAAGGCAAATGGGAACAGATACACGTTACGCTCCGCCGTAATGCGGTTATTCAGCTGCCTTACGGTGCCGCTGCAGAGGTTTCTCGGGTTCTTGTAGCGGTCCTCGTCCTTTTCGATCGCGGCATTGATCTGCTCAAAATCGCTGTAGCGGATCACGGCCTCGCCGCGGAGCACGAGTTCGCCCTTGTAAGCGATTTTAAGGGGGATATTCTTGAATACGCGGGCGTTATTGGTAATAACCTCGCCGATCTCGCCGTTACCGCGCGTAACGGCTTTAAAAAGCTCGCCGTCCCGATATGTCAGAACAACCGTCAGACCGTCCATTTTCCACGAAAGGATGCTGTCATGATTGCCGGTCCAACTGACCAGCGCGTCGCGGTCCTTCGTTTTATCAAGAGAAAGCATCGGGCTCTCGTGACGCTCCTTCGGCAGTTCCGAAAGGATTTCGTAGCCCGCATGTCTTGTGGGGCTGTTGGCAAGCGCGAAGCCGGTCTCCTCCTCAAGTGCGCGCAGTTCATCATAAAGCGCGTCATACTCGAAGTTCGACATGATCTCGCGGTCTTCCTGCTCATATGCCCGCGCAGCCTTGTCAAGCAGCTCGGTCAGCTCGATTATTCTCTGTTTCTTATCCATAAAACCCCTCAAAGCAGTTTCTTCAGTTCTGTCAGTTCCTTCGGCGTTACCTCGCGATACTGTCCGCTCGGCAGGTCACCAAGGAGGATATTCATGACGCGGACACGCTTCAGCGCGACCACCTTATACTCCAGATATTCGCACATGCGGCGGATCTGACGGTTCATGCCCTGGATCAGAACGATCCGGAAGAAGCACTCTCCGATCTGCTGCACTCTGCACGGCGCCGTCTTCTTTCCGAGCACCGGCACTCCGTGTGCCATACTGTATAAAAACTCCGGTGTCAGCGGTTTATCGACGCGCACCAGATACTCTTTCTCATGTCCTTCGCCGGCTTTAGCGATGCGGTTTGCAAGGTCTCCGTCGTTTGTTAAAAGAATCAGTCCGCTCGAATTCTTATCAAGCCGTCCGACCGTATAAATCCGCTTGTCATAATGAATGTAATCAATAATGTTATCGGGATTGCTGCGGTCCGACGTGCATTCCACCCCGCGCGGCTTGTGAAAGGCAAGAACGACTTTGTCGTCCTTCTTCGTAAGCGTCGCTTCCTTGCCGCGCACCTTAACCTTCTGTCCCGGCATGACTCTCGTTCCGAGCGTTGCCACCTCACCGTTCACGGTAACAACCCCCTCCTCGATCAGCCGGTCGGCCTCCCGCCTCGAGCATACGCCTGCGTCGCTTAAGTATTTATTGATTCTTACGCCTTCCTGTTCCATGTGCCGTCCTTTATCGAAAGCCCTCACGAGGGGCTCATTGCATTCGTCCGTTATCCGACAATTCGAGATAACCCTATTCTGGTCTATTGTACCATATTCCGCCGTTTTTTCAACTGTTTCCGACAGATGCGCCGCGACACATTCCGACAGGATGCATCCGGCATATCCCAATCAGCGTTTCCGCAGGATATATCCTTTCGGGATTATACCCCCGCTGTTTTCTCTTTCCCGAGTCCAAGCAGGTATTCCTCCGCGTTCACATACCGGATTCCGTCAACCTCCGTACTCTTTCCTCGGTAGATCACATACTTTCCGGTAATGGTGCCGAAACGAAAAGCGGTTGCGTTGCATTTGTCTGCATCGCGCAGATGCCTCGTCTGTTCCGGGGCGATCTCCGCGCTGTGCTTTATCTCATAAATCTCGCACGACTCTGTTTCGGGGGAGCATACGACCATGTCAAACTCTCCGACCGCAAACTGGAGATGAAACACCTTGCAGTCGCTTCTGGCCATCCGTGTTTCCAAAAGAACAATGTCCTCAAGCATTCTTCCCTGCACTTCCGTAACGATCCGGCCGGCGGCATAATTCCGCTCCGTAAGGCTGTAGGAACGGAAGGTCTCATCCTGAAGAAGTTCCTCAATCAGTGCCTTAACCTGTGCAAATCGAAGTCCCGGCTGCGTGATCACGGCACGGCTGTCGCGGATGTTATAATCCGTCATATGCACGATCGGGATGTCGCAGGTAATGTCTAGCAGATCCAGATATTCCTTAATTTCTGTCCTATGCGCATCCGTGATTGTTACCGTCTGCTCTTCTTTATTGCGGATACTTAACAGTTTCCGTAGCCTTTCCGTGATTGCTTCCGTGTCAACCCGGTCAAGGATATCGCTCGGATGCTTCCTGTCGCGCCGCAGATTGGCTGCAGAAAGACGTAAATCTCCCGAACGAAACGGCCTTGTCAGTACTTCCAGCGTAAAAGCATGGTTAATATCCTCAACAATCCGGTTGATTGCCCCCGTCAGTTCTCCTCTCTCATACAATTCCCGGAGATTTCGGAAATGCCCTCCCTCCTGATAATACCGGAGGGAATGTTGGATATTCTGCGCAATAGAACTGTCCACATATTCGTCAGCAGATTCCTTTGTGGCAAATGTGGGCGCATTATATCTCGAATTACCGAGGCTCATTGTACCGCCGTAACGGATATACTCATCTACGCCGTGAATCCCGAGCACACGGTCAAATTCCCGATAAGGGATCCATGTGGTGTGAAGCATAATGCAGCGGTCATAAAGTTGCTCATCCTCCGTGAAGACAAATCCCAGGGAATCCGTTCCGGAAAGGACAATCTTCATGCCGCTTGAAACGAAAATGTCCGAAAGAAGGGCTGCGCCCTCAATGAAATCCTCCATCATCGTGACTTCATCAATGAAAATATACCGGTATCCTTCCTCGGCAAGAATTCGTAAATCCCGGTTCAACTGTGCAAGGTTATTGCTTCTCGTAACCTGAAGAAATACCGTCTTTGCAAACATTTCGTCGTCCATTTCGGCGATTGCCTGACGGATCAATGTAGTCTTCCCGGTGCGGCGAAGTCCGTACAGAATGAAAACCCGCTCAGAATCGTCTCCGTAAAGATAATCACGAAGTACCGAATAGCATTCACGCTTTTCCATTCCTTTGACCGGCATAATAAAGCGTCGCAGTTGTTCCCTGGTATGGGAAACGGTCGACAGGCCGTAGGAAGCCTTCTTCTCGGCGACACGGACATGGTTCTCCTTAAGCTGGTATTCCAGCTTCTTCCTTTCCTCTATCGCCTCAGCGAGCATTGCCAGTTCATATGCCTTAATGACTCTGCTGCGCTGCCGGCCGTCCTCCGTCCACTGAAGATAAGGATATCTCTTCCCATTGATTGTCTTATATGTAATTCCCCCAGCCGGAAGCTTTTCGATCCGCTCGCGAAGGCTTTGTTTCTCCTGTTCCGTCATAAGATATTCCTCCTTATGACTACATTTTAACTTTTAACTTAATTGTTGTCAAGTTAAAGTTAAGCACATAAAAGTCGGCAACGGATAAACCGCTGCCGACTTTCATGCCTTATAAAAATGTCCTTCTGTTATTCAATCACAATCTGATAATACTCTAAAGCCTTCTGATATACCGGATAGATCCGGGCGAACATATACGGGCTGAACAGTCCGATTTCCGCAGGCGTATAATTCTCCTTTTCCAGCTCGGAAAGCACAATGTTGCGGTACGGATATCTGCCGGTATAATCGCCTGCAGCATAGTAAACCTGCTCCTGCGGGTCATAAATGAGGAAGTAAATCCATTTGCTGCCCTTCTCCATCGGCGTCATGTCTCCGAAGGAAATCAGTTGCCCGAATTCTTCATCAAACACATATCGTTGCGAGATGCGAATCGTCTCACCCTCCGGCGTTCCTTTTAACACCTGCTCAATTGTAAACGTGTCGGTTGAGATACCGTTATAGATAACATCCTTTCCGAATTCTTCGGAATATGTCGTCTTTACCACCTGCGTTGCATCATCGGAAAAGGAACCGATCACGACCAGCTCTGCCGCCTGATTCAATGTTTCAAAATCAAAATAGAGCACCTTATCGGCATCATTTCTCACAACCGTATACTCTCGGTTGTCCGATCTCCAGATAAGGGGTGTCGGCGTCGGATAAACTTCTTCGGTTGGCGCATTCGCTGTCGGAGTCAGCCCTTCCGTCGGCGATTCCGTCAGAGAAGAAGAATTATCTGAGGGGGCAGTCTCCTCTCTGCCGCATCCGATAAGCCCAATGAAACAGAAAAGGAGCAATGCTATTATTCTTCTTTTCATCACGCATTCCTCCTTTTTTGATTATTCGTTTTTTATGCCTCGTCGATTGCTTTGCCGATGTCGTGACGCATGTATTTGTTGGCAAATGTGATCTTCTCGGTTGCCTTGTACGCCTTGGCTCTGGCTGCCTTCAGGTCGCCTGCCTTTGCCACAACGCCGAGCACCCGTCCGCCGTTCGTGAGAACCGAGCCGTCCGCGCCGAACTTCGTTCCGGCATGGAATACGTACTCGCCGTCAGCGTCGTTGAAATCCTTCAAACCGCTGATCGGAAGTCCCTTCTCGTACTTCTGCGGATAGCCGTCCGAAGCAAGTACCACGCAAACCGCTGCGCCGTCATCAAACTGCAGATCGATGTCGGAAAGCGTTCCGTCGATACATGCCTCGAAGACATCCACGATATCGGTCTTCATGCGCGGAAGCACAACCTGTGTCTCGGGATCACCGAAACGGGCATTGTACTCAAGCACCTTCGGGCCGTCCGGCGTCAGCATCAATCCGACGAACATTACGCCGTGGAACGGTCTTCCTTCCTTGCGCATCGCTGCCATCGTGGGCTTGTAAATCTTTTCGATACAGAATTCTTCAATTTCTTTCGTATAGAACGGACTCGGGGAAAATGTGCCCATTCCGCCGGTATTTAAACCGGTATCGCCGTCGCCGGCACGCTTATGGTCCTGCGCGCTCGTCATCGGCGCGATATTCGTTCCGTCACAGAAGATCAGCGCCGAAACCTCGCGTCCGGTCATGAATTCCTCAATAACAATCGTGTTGCCGGCACTTCCGAAATGCTTATCAAGCATGATCTCCTTTACGCCCGCAAGCGCTTCCTCAAGCGTGTTGCAGATCAGTACGCCCTTGCCGAGTGCAAGACCGTCCGCCTTCAGAACGATCGGCATCTTCGCGGTCTTCAGATATTCCATCGCTGCATCCGCATCCGTGAAATTCTCGTACTGCGCAGTCGGAATATTGTATTTCTTCATAAGGTCCTTCGAGAAAGCCTTGCTGCCCTCAAGGATAGCAGCATTCGCGCGCGGTCCGAATACCCGAAGCCCCGCTGCCTCGAAAGCGTCCACGGCGCCGGCTACAAGCGGATCGTCCGGTCCGATAACCGTCAGGTCAATCTCCTTTTCCTTGGCAAATGCGACAAGCTTGTCGAACTCCATCACGCCGATTGGTACGCATTCCGCGATCTCGGCGATTCCGGCATTGCCGGGAGCCGCATAAATCTTATCCACTCTCTTGCTCTGGCTTACTTTCCACGCGATGGCATGCTCACGTCCGCCTCCGCCGACAATCAAAACCTTCATTAGCGTTCTCCTTTATAAACGAATTGTGCCGCCCGGGCACAATTCATAATCGTTCAAAATCATATGCGTTTTTACAGGCGGATCAATCGTACTTCCGCACTGCATAAGCCCGCTTACTCCTCGACGAAGAATGCCCCGCCTGCTTCCTTGATCTTCCCATTTGCCACCGCATTGATTGCTTTCGGAAGGATGATCCATTCCGCCTGCTCCATGACGCGGCGCTGCAGCACCTCGGGGGTGTCGCCCGGGAGGATGTCAACCGCCTTCTGCAAAAGAATCGGGCCGGTATCGGTTCCGGCATCCACAAAATGCACGGTTGCTCCGGTAACCTTTACGCCTCTTGCGAGCACCTTCTCATGCACGTGAAGTCCGTAGTATCCGTCGCCGCAGAAAGAAGGAATGAGGGACGGATGGATGTTGATGATCCGGTGCGAATACTTCTCGGTCATCTTCTCGGGAAGGATCACTAAGAATCCCGCCAGAACGACCAGGTCGGGGTTGAACTTATCTACAGCCGCAAGTAACGCATCCTCGAACTCCGCACGCGTCTCGTAAGCCTTACGGGATACGCAGACACCCGGAATACCGTTCTGCTCTGCTCTTTTAAGAGCATACGCATCAGGCTTGTTGCTGATCACGCCGCAAAGCTTCGTATTGGTGATCGTACCGTTCTTAACGGCATCGATTATCGCCTGCAGGTTCGTTCCGCCTCCGGAAACAAGAACAACTACATTCAGCATATCGTAATTCCCTTCTCGCCGTCGGTGATCTCGCCGACAACGTAAGCGGTCTCGCCGGCCTGCTTCAAAGCGGCAATCGCTGCGTCAGCCTTCGAAGGATCTACGGCGATCATCATACCGATACCCATATTGTAAGTGTTGTACATCATATGCTCTTCGATATTGCCGTTCACGCGGAGCAGTTCAAAGATCGGAGGAACTTCATAGCTGTCCTTGCGGATCATAACGTGCTTGCCCTCGGGAAGCATCCGCGGGATGTTCTCATAGAATCCGCCGCCCGTGATATGGCTGCAGGCCTTGATCGTAACGCCTGCCTTCTTAACGGAATCAAGAGCCTTTACGTAAATCTTGGTAGGCGTAAGGAGCGCCTCGCCGAGCGTCATTCCGAGAGACTCGCAGTAGCGGTTCAGGGACTGCTCGCGAAGGTCGAAAACCTTACGTACAAGAGAATAACCGTTCGAATGAATACCGGACGAAGCGATACCGATAACCGTGTCGCCCTTCTTCACATTTGCCCCGCTCACGATGTCGTCCGCATCCACGATACCAACGGCAAATCCGGCAAGGTCGTACTCGTCCTCGGGATAGAAACCGGGCATCTCGGCCGTCTCGCCGCCGATCAGTGCGCAGCCTGCCTGCTTGCAGCCCTCCGCAACACCCTTAACGATCGTGGCAATCTTCTCGGGATAGTTCTTTCCGCATGCAATATAGTCAAGGAAGAACAGCGGCTCACCGCCCGCACACGCGATGTCGTTCACGCACATGGCAACGCAGTCGATACCGATCGTATCATGCTTGTCCATGAGAAACGCGAGCTTCAGCTTGGTGCCTACGCCGTCCGTACCGGAAACAAGCGTCGGATGCTTCATCGTCATGAAACGGTCCAGGGAAAATGCGCCGGAAAACCCGCCGAGTCCGCCGAGCACTTCGGGCCGCATCGTCTCTTTGACGTGCTTTTTCATCAATTCCACAGCCTTATATCCGGCCTCAATATCAACACCAGCGTTCTTGTAATCCATACAAATTCTCCTTATAAATCATATTCTGTTCCGTCGAAGAAGCGGTCCTTCCCATCGCCGGTTATCTTCACGGTCATCAGTATAGCATAACCTCGGGAATAACGGTAACATTATTCCTTAATGCAATATATAAGTCTTGCTAATAAACTTATTAGAATTACGGCAAATGCCATACTTCTTTTACTGTCCCATGTACTCGCGGAAGCCGATCTTTTCGATTTTCTCCTTCTTCGCCATAACGCCGTCCTTGAGTTCGTCCTTGTAAGCCTTGATCTTCGCAAGAAGTTCGGGATTACCGATGGCGATCATCTTGGCTGCCAGAATACCCGCGTTGGCGGCACCGTCGATTGCCACGGTCGCAACCGGAATGCCGGAAGGCATCTGCACGATTGAATACAGCGAATCAACGCCGCTTAACGTCTTCGTATGGATTGGCACGCCGATTACCGGAAGCGGGAAGATTGCCGCGCACATGCCGGGCAGATGAGCCGCTCCGCCTGCGCCTGCGATAATTACCGAGAAGCCTTTCTCCTCGGCCGTCTTCGCATAATCAAAGAACACGTCGGGCATACGGTGCGCCGAAATGATCGTCATTTCATAATCGATGCCGAATTTCTCGAGCATCTCCGCTGCTTTCTTCATTACCGGCAGATCCGAATCACTGCCCATTACAATTCCAACTTTAGCCATCTCTTTATCCTTTCTTTCCGCTTTGCCGCCGGGGCTGCGGAGCACATCTCTTTTTTGTTTTCTCCGTGACTGCGGAGCAATTTCTCATTTTTTCTTAGCCTTCTCCAGACGCTCCAGAGGAATATTCAGTTCCTCGGTTCCCGGTACAACGAACCGGCCGTTGCGGATAATGTCGTAACTCTTTCCGTCCGCCGTATGCGCCGTGATGGATTCGAGCTCATCATACGGAATCGTGATATCCGTATGGCAGTTCATGTATGCGTTCTCGGGGTCGGTCTTGCGAAGCGCACTGACCTCGTTCTCGCGGGCGATGATTTCCTTGCCGTCCGGGTTGTAAACCGCCTTGTCCTCGGCGTGGCTGTAACAGGTGTCACCTACCGCAAAATGAGGACCGGTCTTCTCGGCGATCAGAATCTGAAGCTTGCTCTGGATGTCGTATTTGATGCCCATCTCATAAGCCGTCGTATTGGTTCCGATGGCAAATTCGCCGATCGGGAGCGTCTCATGGAAGTCCAGAATGTTCTCGTTGATGTAGTCCGCATTTTCCTTCTCGGTCGGGAAATTCGCACAGCTTGATTCGGCAATCCTGCCGTCCTTAAAGGTAATGCGGAGGTCCTTGAAAAGCTTGCCTTCAAGATATACCTTGCTGACGTGAAGAACGCCGTCCGTTCCCTTAAGAACCGGTGAGGTAAATACCTCGCCGACCGGGATGTTGACGTCGGCCGCGCAGTTTTCGAAATTGGTCTGCTTCGCGGAATCGGTAAGTTCATGAAGCATCACGCGGATGTCCGTCTTATTCTCTCCGCTTCCCTTTACGGTTACGTACGAAGCTTTATCCAGCACATCGATGATGCACTGATGGATCTTTTTATAGTGCGCGCTGCTTAACGTATTTACGCGGATCGTTGCCTTAAAGATATCCTTAAACTTCGGTCCGATGGACGGAACCGGATAACTGATGATCGTAAAACTGCGTTCTTCGCTCGGCAGATACTGCTCACGAAGCATAAAGAGGCGGCTGTTCAGTTCCACCTTCAGCCTGCTCATCTTCGCGTCCGCGGACAATACCTCGGGTTTGTTTACGGGGTCGAAATCCGGTTCGCCGAAGATTTCCTGTACGGCGGGTCCTCCGACCGCCCGCATGCACTCCGCGACATTGTCGAAGGCCTTTTTGGTTGCACGGACCGTTGTCTCGATCATCCGCTTGTTCAGCGTAAGAAGCATGTCGTTACGGTGGTCATATGCCGCCTGGCGGTTTTCCCCGAGCCAGTTGTCGCCGTATACTTCTTCGAACGGAAGCACGATTGCTTCCTTGCCGAGTTCTTCAATCCTGCGGATTGCCGCTCTTGTGATACGCTCAAAGCCGTAACCGGTCACAACCTGAACATACTTTTTCTTACTGAAGTCCGTTCCCGTAACCTCGAAGCCTTCCACATAACCGTTCACGAATGTTTCCGCCATGGAATCGATATCCTTCTCGGGAAGCGTTGCGAGAAATGATGAAATCCGGACCATATCGTCGGTGACGGGACAGCCGAGCGTGTAAAGGTATGCGGTCTTTGTAAGATCCGCGTTCATCGTAATGTCATAGAAATGACGGAACCCGGGGGTATAGAGCCGGTAGCTGCCGGCAATGATTCTCTCCTCGCAGTAATCGTGACGGTGATAGAACAATGCCCGCTTTAATGCATTGGCATCGGCTCCGCTCTCGAGGAGGGAATAAATCTCCAGAACCAGTTCCGCGCTGTAAAGGAACGGACGGCAGATTCCGCAGTAAACATACGTCACCTTGGAAATCAGCTCCGAGAAGACAGCCGAAACGATGCGTCCCTTTGCTTTTCCGAATACCGAAACGGCATAGGCCGGATTCATAAACGACGTCTCGTAGACGTCCTTGTCGGCACAAAGGTAAAGTTTACTGTTATATGCGCGGAGTTCTTCCTCCGTAAGCCCGTTCAGGCCTTTCTTCGCGATATCCGCGGCAAGCTTCGCCATGCAGAGTGCCTGCGCAGCGGCTTCTTTGCCGAAATCAACATAGGTAACGCTTGTCACGTCGGAATCTTCGGAAAGAATCTCCGTCATTCTGCCGAGTGCAAGTTCGAGGCGTTCCGCCTCATATTCGGTCCAGATATAATAATCCGGTTTATTCATATAATCAATCTCCTTTCCGGCAGAGGCCGAAACCGCCTTACTTAAGAAGCGCCGTACCGCTTAAGAAAAGGCCGAACAAAGTGGCGCCGAGCGCCGCACAGAGTACTACTCCCGACAAAGCGGACCGGTAGAACACGTTGCTTTCGCGGAGTCCCCGCCCCCCGAACAGAAGTCCGAAAACGGCAAGCACGAAATCTAAAAGACCGGTGATCCCGATTTTCATTGAGTCAGGCGAAGGAGTTCTTGATTCCCAGACGAGAATCAGAAATACGACCCAGCCGATCACACCGATGCCGATGGAAAGCCGGCCGACGGCCGAATGGTTTCGCCCGCGGTAACGGATCGTACTCTCTTCATTTAACGGTTTGTCAAAAACGGGATCCATACTTTTCTCCTGCCCTAAGATGCGGGCGCAATACGGTGAGTTTCCGATGTCATACTTATGAAACCGAAACTCACTTAAGGGTTTTCATAAGTGTGATAAAATCATTCACGTCACGGACGTCGGCCGTAAACTGTACGACTCCGTCAATCGCCACGATACAGACGGATTCGTTCTTTTCGTAGAACGTAAAATTCCGGCTCGCATGCGTCTGCGCGTTCTTTACGGTAATATCAAAGGAAAGCACTTCCTGACCGGTAATCTCTTCATTGGTCATGCCCTTGTACTTTAACAGCAGGAACTGGCTGACCCAGGCGGATCTTACATCGTCCGGCAGATCATTTCCGTTCAGCACATATACGGTTTCCTCTTCTGCACCGATCTTTCCGGTGATCTCCCACGTCCGGTCGGGAGTCCTGATCACAAGCTTCTCGAAAACGTTGATGCCCGGGAAGAAGATCGTCTTATAGTACCAGGAGGAAACATCGGTCTTAATAAGAGCATTAACGGTTTCGCTCTTCATCAGGAAAATCCAGTCGATTCCCTCTACTCTTGCATAATAGAGTCCGTCATTATTCTGATTTCCGATAAAAAGCGTATATTCCTGATTGGACGTTCCGGCCGCATTCGTGTACCGCACGTAAACGGTCGCATAAGGCGTATCCAGACCATAGCGCTTATAGTCGGCGGGACGGAAGGCAACGAGGTTTTCATAGCTGACCGTACGGTAACGGTCAATCACAAGATCCCATGTATCCGCGCTGAGGTCGGCATTTACCGGCTTCTCAAACGGTTCCGTAAAATACCACCGGAACGATTTCGTGGCAGAATAATCATACGGGTTATTCTCGTCGTAAATCGCATGCAGCGGAGTAATCTCTTCGCCGGAAATCTTAATCTCACGAAGATACAACTTGTCTTCGATATAAGGGAACCGGACGTCCTCAAGAAAATCCTCGCGCTTCAGCACAAGATAGCGGTAATAGTTGTCGGAGACGATATAAACATTGTCGTCTCCCGCTATTTTCATGTAATACCTCTCCTGCGACGGATGCTTTCTTCCGACATGCAGTTCTAAAAGCAGGCCCTCGCCGTTATACAGCTTCAGAACGGCCTGCGGATTATCCAGTCCGTACTCGGAAAGAGCTGCCGGATTCTCCACCTTGGAAAAAGCCCTGAGGTTGGCCGCAATGATCGAAACGATGTTGTCGACAGCAGACTGCTTTACGGGAAATACGCCTTCCTCCTCGCGGATCCAGCCGCCGTTGCTTTTTAAAAATTCACCCGTGAAATCCCCGCTCTGCAGCACGACGCGGTCAATCCGTTCCGCTTCAATCGTCTTGATCGTAAAAAAGCCGGCGGTCTGCTGTCCCTGCGGATTATTCTTATCTTTCAGCAGAAAATACAGCGCGCCCAATCCGATTGCCGCAACAAGGAGCAAAATGATGATCACATAATTCTTCTTCATTACTTTCTCCGCAAAATAAAAACAAATATACCGAGCAGCAGAACGATTCCCGGAATCACTCCGATCAGAACCGTCATAAGCGTGCGTCTCTGCTGGGTCGTCATAACAAGGGCCTCTTCCATCGCCGCCTTATCCGGAATGGAGATGGCGCTTTCCTTATTGCAAAGATCCGCCAGCGCTTCGATGAATACCTGCCCGTTTGAGTAAGCGGAGTTCGTCTGAATAAACTCCGGGGCAAGGAAATACTGCGTGTTAAACACGTACATCATTCCCGTGTTGCCGCGGAACGTCTCGGAGACCTTGATCGATAAGGCAAATGTGCCCGTTTCATCGCCTTCTTTATAAACCGGATTGCCCAGATCGCTCGTCAGATACGCCTTATTCGAAGTAAGAAACTTCGGTTCGAACTCAATGGAATCCCTTGCTCCTCCGAGTCTTGATATTCCGACGCCGTACGCCCATCCGGTAATGTTCTTTCCGTTCGTGGCAAGAATAAACTCCGGTTTGTCCTCTCCGCTCCGGCTGGTATCGCCTTCACAGAGCATCAGTTCCTCGGAATAGAGGCCGTAATAATTCAGTAACGCCTTCTGAACCGGGCGTTCCACACCGGTATAGGAAAGGAACCATACGACTTTGCCGCCTTCGGCAAAATAGTTCTTAATCTTATCGCTTTCCTCCTGGGTCAGATCGTTGATCATCCCGAGAAGAAGCAGTGCTTCGCAGTCTTCGGGAACCGAAGACGTCTTCAGGTTAACCGTCTTAACGGAGTAAGCATTAAGATTCAGAAGCGCCGTAATGCTGTCATTTACCTCTCCGGCTTCGCTGATCAGCTGTTCTCCGTGTCCGGTCGCAACATAAACAACGGTTTCCTTCGTGTCCGAAACTTTGGACAGAGCGCGAATCAATGCCGCTTCCGCACAGTATCCGGAAATCAGTTTCGTCTTAAAGTCTTCCTGACTGATCTCATACGTAACCATGTCATCACGGTCCACATACGCATTCAGCGACTCATCGTTACGATTGATCAGAATGATGCTGTTGCTGTTAACCTTCTCTCCCACGCCGCTGTACTGCATGACAAACTGCGGATACTGCTCGGGATCGATGTATTTAATCGAAATGTCCTTTCCCTCCGCGGCAAAATTCTCCGCAACGCTCGTTAACATCTTCATCTCCTGACCGACTTCGCAGACATAGTACAAGTCAATCGGGGTGTCGTATTTTTCGAGATACTTAACGGTATCCTTATGCAGGGAATAGAAACCGGTTGCGGTCAGGTCCTTGGAACGGAACACGCCGGAAACGATCAGGTTCACGATCAGGATTACAACAATGACAAGCAGCGAAATAGCCGTCGTATAGGCGCCGCCTTTGAATTTACGGTTGTTAAATGTCGAATTCATGCCGCGCACCTCCTAACTCCACCGGCGCTTCTTGATGGCCTGAATGGTCAGGAACACAAAAAGCACGGCGATACTGAAATAATAGACATACGCGGTTGCGTCAAATAACCCGTACTGGAAGTCTTCGAAACGGGATGCAAGCGAGAACCATCCGAGCAGTTTCGTAAGGAATCCGTCATACAATGCGGGCTTTGCGATATAAGTGCCGATCAACGCGCCGAAAGAGCATACGAAAAGCACGACGGAAACGATCAGATTTTTCATCATCACGTAGGACAATGCGATCAATGCAAGCAGCAGAACCGCGATTGCCATTACGGAAATGGAATGATCCGAAGGGATCAGATCCTTCAGTACGTCCGCAAGCAGCGTGAACAGAATCACGATGATTGTGGAAATGGCCGCAACGATCTGGCTTTCCGTCAAAGCGGAAAGGAACAGTCCGATTGCAAGGTACGCGCATCCGAGAAGGAAGAACGCGCCGATATTGCTGTAGGCGACCTTCATGTTGACCGCGCCGTATTTCGCGAGGATCAGCGGATAGGTCGAAACAATCATGATCGCCAGGAAAAGAATCGTCACAAGCGCTAAGTATTTGCCTAAAATGATACCGGTAACACTGACCGGGGAGGTAAATACAAGCTGGTCGGTCTTCTGCTTCTTCTCCTCCGAAAGCGAACGCATCGTAAGCATCGGAACGAGAAACAGGAAGAACGTCGAAACGCCGCTTACCGCATAAGCAAAGCTTGCGTACAGCAGCTTCAGGTTGTAGATATACGTGTAAATACCGAACAATGCAAGCAGGAAGGTCAGGAAAATGTAACCGAAAATCGAGGTGAACGCCTGCCGCATCTCTTTTTTGTAAACCGCTAACATGTGCCCTCCTCTCCGGTAAGCGTAATGAACACTTCCTCAAGCGTTTTCGTCTCGGAACGCATCTCGAGAACGGGGAGGTCCGCCGAAGCCAGCATACGGAACAGATTTTCACGGATGTCGCAATCGGGCTTCGGGAATACGGAGCATGCGTATACGCCGTCTTCGGGGCTTCTCTCTTCGCGGACGGTCTGAATGTCTCCGGTCGCCATGATTCCCGAAAGCGCTTCGTCAACACGACTCTTGTCCGCTCTTACCGCAAGATAGATGCCTTCCGTTCCGCCGATCGTACGGATGATCTGCTCGGGAGTATCCAAAACAATCTTCTTTCCGTGGTTGATGATCAGGACACGGTCGCAGACCGCGTTAACTTCAAAGAGAATATGCGAACTGAGGATAACCGTGTGCTCCTTGGCAAGGCTTCGGATAAACTCGCGCATCCATGAAATCTGCATCGGATCAAGACCTACCGTGGGCTCGTCAAGAATAATCACCTTCGGGTTTCCGAGAAGCGCCTGCGCAAGGCCGACACGCTGCCGGTAACCTTTGCTGAGGTGCTTGATCAGTTTTCTCTGCATGTGGTCGACACGTGCAAGACCCATTACACGGTCAATCTCCGACTTGCGGTCTTTCTTCGGAACCTTTCTGAGTTCGGCAACGAACCCGAGATACTCGCGCACCCGCATATCGGGATACACGGGCGGGATCTCCGGGAGATAGCCGATGCACTGTTTTGCCTTTTCCGGCTCGTCAAACATGTTGTAGCCGTCAATGATGACGTCGCCCTCGGTCGCGGAAATGTATCCGGTGATCATGTTCATCGTAGTGGACTTGCCCGCGCCGTTCGGTCCGAGGAATCCGAGAATCTCGCCGTCTTCGACGGTAAATGACAGATCATCCACCGCGGCAAAGCTCCCGTATCGTTTTACCAGGTTTTTAACTTCAATCATAATATGCTCCGTAATACTAAAAGAAAGGGCTGCCGGTTAAGACCGCCCCTTTCTTCTTATTCCATATCAATAGCGTCCTGCATGTTATAAAGGCCAGGGCCTTTGCCGGCAAGGAATTTCGCGGCGGCTACCGCGCCTTTGCCGAAGATGGCTTTCGAATAGGCCGTGTGCTTGATCTCAATCACTTCATCGGTTCCCGCGAAGATGATCTCATGCTCTCCTACGATCGTACCGCCACGGACAGCCGAGATGCCGATTTCCTTATTGGGTCTCTGCTCTCTTCTTGCGGAACGGTCAAATACGCGTTCGTACGGCTCCGGAAGCGCCTCGTCGATGGCATCCGCGATGGCAAGCGCCGTACCGCTCGGTGCGTCGAGCTTCAGTCTGTGATGACGCTCCACGATCTCGATGTCAAATCCCTCCGGGGCAAGAACCGCGGTAACGGCCTTTACCAGTTTCAAAAGGGTATTGATGCCGAGCGACATGTTCGCGGAACGGAATACCGCAAGATCCTTGGATGCCGCATTGATCTCCTCGATCTGCTCCGCGGTATAACCGGTGGAACATAAAACCAGAGGGAGGTTCTTCGCCTTTGCATCCGCAAGCAGCTCCGTCAGCAGTTTCGGAGACGTGAAGTCAATCACGACGTCCGCCTGCTCCTTCACTTCCGCAAGGCTTTCATATACGGGGAAAGGCCGGTCGCTTTGCCCGGTCAGATCGATTCCCGCAACAATTTCCGCGTCTTTGTCGGCTGCGACAATGTCCGCGATGACTCTTCCCATGTGGCCGTTGCAGCCACGCATAATAATCTTCGTCATAAGAAACCTCTGAATGTATCATTACGGCAGAACCGGCTTCCGGTCCGCACCGTTTCATTAAACCTTTCCGGAATTACTTTACGATTCCGAGTTTCTTCATCTCGTCCCACAGAACGACCTGATTGTCGGGCTCCATCTCGGTAAGGGGAGCTCTTACGACGCCGTTGCAGAAGCCGAGCATCTGGCAGGCTGCCTTTACGGGGATCGGGTTTACTTCGCAGAACAGAGCCTTGATCAGCGGAATGTATTTCAGCTGAAGCTCTCTTGCCTTCTTCGTGTCGCCGCGCAGATAGCTTGCAACCATCTCGTGCGTTTCCTCGGGAGCACAATGCGCCAATACGGAGATTACACCGCTTCCGCCGAGTGAAAGGATCGGAACGATCTGGTCGTCATTGCCGGAGTACAGTTCGAAGTTGTCATCCACAAGGCTCATCAGCTTTGCCATCTCGCTGAAATCACCGGTCGCGTCCTTCACGCCGACAATGTTCGGAACCTCATTGTAAAGCTTTGCAACGGTCTCCGCCGCCATCTTGCAGCCGGTACGTCCGGGAATGTTGTAAAGAATGATCGGCTTCGTCGTGCTGTTCGCGATCGCCGTAAAATGCGCGATCAGGCCCTTCTGCGTGGCCTTGTTATAGTAAGGCGTAACAACGAGCATCGCGTCGGCACCCGCCTTTTCCGCCTCCTGTGTCAGGAAAATCGCCGTTTCCGTACAGTTGGAACCGGTACCTGCAATAACCGGAACCCTGCCTGCCGCTCTCTCGCAGCAGAAACGGATGCACTCAAGATGCTCCTCGTGCGTCATGGTGGAAGCTTCTCCCGTGGTACCCATAACGACGATGGCATCGGTCTTATGCTCGATCTGGTAATCGATCAAAGCACCGAACTGATCAAAATTCACACTTCCGTCATTCTGAAACGGTGTGATAATGGCCACTGCCGAACCCTTAAAAACTGACATGTGAAACACCTCCGTATTCCATACGATCCGCGCATGCGCCGGGTCGTTTTTAGTCTGAATAAATACCGTGCCGTCTCCTAATGGAAACAGAAACCCATATTTCGGTTTATTGTACCATTTTCCGCGGATTCTGTCAATGTCAGGCCTTCGGTTCAAGTGCCCATTCAAGCCCGGTCACAAGATGCGTGCGCCAGAAGTTGAAATCGTGTACGCCGGGGGCGGTGACAAACGTGGCCGGCACATCGACGGAATCGAGAAACGCCTTGAAGTCGCGGTTCGGCTGGATCAGAAAATCCTCGGTTCCGCATGCCATGAAAATGTCCGGGATCTTCGCTCCGCTCTCTTTCAGCTTTCGCACAAGAACCTCGGGGTTGATATCGGTCTGCGCCGCCGTCTTGAGGTCGCCGAAAACCCATGCGTAATACTCATAGTTTGCCATGCCGTTCGGCATGTCCGGCGTAAAGAACGAAAGGCCGTTCTGGATCAGAGCGGACGAAAGCGCCATAACCTTGCCGAACGTCTCCGGGAACATGAATGCAGTATGAAGCGCGCCGAAGCCGCCCATCGAAAGACCGCCGATGAAGGTGTCCTCGCACCGGTCCGAAAGGCCGAACGTCTTTCTCGTATAGTCCACGAACTCCTTACCGACGTAGCTTGCGTATTTGCAGCCGGTCTGCGGCTGGTCGAGATAGAAATTATTGTCGCCGTTCGGCATGAAGAAGTTGACGTTGAAACGGTTCGCGATCTCTCCGAGAGGCGCGTTCACGAACCAATCCGAATCACAGCCGCTGAAGCCGTGCAGCAGATATACCGACTTGGTCGGTCTTTGATAGTGCGGATTACCCTCCGTGCCGAACGCGTTGTCATTGCATAAAACCGCCGTAAAATGCACCGGGCGGCTCAGCATCTTCGAGAAAAACGTACCTGAAAAATGTGCCATAAATAATCTCCTTTTCCGATTTTGTTCCATGTTGTTCCGCGGTGAGCGGTTCCGGGCGGAACCGGTTATCCTGCGGTGCGCCTATATTACTTCGAAAATCAGCAGTGCTCCGATCGTGTTGATCGCGACGTTGGCGCTTGCGTGAACGATCCATCCCGCCGCGACCGAACGGAACCGCTCACTTAAAAACTGCAGAAACAGTCCGACGGCGGCAAGCCCTGCGATGCACAGCAGAAGGATCAGCGGATGGAACCAGCTTCCGATAATGCCGATATGGTACAGCGAGAACATTAAAGCGCTCACCGGATACCCGATCTTCTTATTCGGAATGATGCCGGACAGAAAGCCCCGGAAGAATGCTTCCTCCAAAAACGAATTGACGATAATGATATAGGCAAATACGAAGAAGCAGTTCTTCCTCGTAAGCCCCTCTTTCGTAACAAGGCTCTGCCGTATGGAAGCCATGTCGATCCGGCTTTTGAAGATCAGAAACAAAGCGATGATCCCGACGAAGAATAACGCGATGCACAGTAACAGCTTCCGGATGCTCTTCGGCTTATGCAGATTGATCAGATCGCAAAGCTTCTTTCCGGAAAGCAGCATATAGATGAGAACCGCTCCGCCAAAAGCCGAAACCTTGACCGCGCTTTTAATCCAGTAACCGGGCTTTATGATCTGCTCCGTAAGAAAAACGGCCGTCAGAGCCGCAGCCGTCAGGATAAGTCCCGCGATCCGTATTTTACCGTTGTCCGTCCGTTCCTTCAAAACTCCCTCTCCTTTTCCGCCGCACTGCCAACAAGTATAAAGCAAATATGTGAAAAAATCAAGAAAACAGAGTCCTTAATCCTGTGGACAGAAACGGAAAACTTTGCGGAAAATCTGTGAAGCTCGTTGCATTTTCCGGTGAAATATGATGGTATTAAATCAGCACAAAACGGAGGAACTTTCATGAGCCGATGGATTTCGAAATACGGGCACGGACTGATCGCGGCGTTATTGATCACGCTGTTCACCGGGTATGCCCTTTTGGACGTATTCGTAATCCCGCATGAATATGCCGATGCCGCGGCCGGAACCGCGCGTTCCGCCTCCGCTTCCGTTACCGGTACCGGAAACGGCACCGAAAACACTGCACCTTCCGGCGGCGATACCGGTTCCGAGCCGGTCATCACCGACCGTTCTTATAAAGATTCAAACATTTCCGTAGTGATTTCCGAATACCGCGTAAGCGATACAAACGTTTACGTGGCGGATGTCCGCGTCTCTTCGCCGGAATACCTCTTCAGCGCGCTCGCGAAGAATAAATACGGCCGGAACATCAAGGATACGACGTCCGCGATTGCCAAGCAGGCCGATGCGATCCTTGCCGTAAACGGCGACTTCTACGGTGCCCGCAGCCATGGATACGTGATCCGAAACGGCGTATTGTACCGCTCGAACGCCTCCGGCGGCTCAAGCGAGGATCTTGTGCTTTATAAAGACGGTTCCATGGAGGTTATCCGAGAAGCCCAGGTCAGTGCGCAGACGCTTCTTGACGAGGGCGCCGCGCAGGTATGGGCGTTCGGCCCGGGGCTCCTCTCGAACGGCGAAATGATCATCAACCAAAACCGGGAAGTCGGACAGGCAATGGCTTCCAACCCGCGTACCGCGATCGCTTATGTCGAAGAAGGACACTATCTTCTTGTCGTAAGCGACGGGCGCACAAGCGAAAATGACGGACTTTCCCTGTATGAGCTGGCTCAGTTTTTGAAGTCGCTCGGTGCGGTAACCGCCTATAATCTTGACGGCGGCGGCTCTTCCACCATGGTGTTCATGGGCAAAGTCATCAACAATCCGACGACCAACGGCCGGAATACGTCCGAAAGGAGCGTGAGCGACATTGTATGCATCGGATACCCGAAACAGTGACCGGGCGGGCGAACTGCGGCATTCCTATGCGCTTGCCGTAAAGATCTACATCGCGGTCACGGTTTTCACCGCCGTCTTCGGCGCGGTTTACGAGCATTTCAGCTTCGGCGTTTACTCAATCTATATGCAGTATGCCTTTCTCGTACCGTTCCTTTTGGGTGCGGTTCCTTCCTTTATTCTTGCCTGCAGGAAGAATCCCCCGCGCATCCGGATTGCGGCAAGGCGGCTGTGGCATGACGGAATTGCCGTTTTGACCGTAGGTTCGCTTTTCACCGGCGTTCTTCACATCTACGGAACGGCAAGCGGCTGGTCGGCATTTTACGCGTTTGTCGGCGCTCTGCTTTTGGTTCTTGCTCTTCTGCTTCATAAAGAGGTGTGTCCGGGAGAAGTTCATTCCCGTTAACATATAGCATATTCCGGGGGATCATGTCCCCCGGGATTTTTTTACAAGGAAATACTTGCATTTCGGAAATGATATGTTACAATGTAAAGGTTGTGAACGGAACAAAACAGTAATACCGCACCGAACGGAGGTTTCTATGAAGCGGGAAGATGTAAGAAACATTGCGATTATCGCTCACGTAGACCACGGTAAGACGACCCTGGTCGATGAGCTTTTGAAACAGAGCGGCGTATTCCGTACCGGACAGGTTGTGGAAGAACGCGTCATGGACTCGAACGATATCGAACGTGAGCGCGGAATCACCATCCTCAGTAAGAATACGGCCGTATATTACAAGGGAATCAAGATTAACATCATCGATACGCCCGGTCATGCCGATTTCGGCGGCGAGGTAGAGCGTGTTCTTAAAATGGTGAACGGCGTAATTCTCGTTGTCGACGCATTTGAGGGTCCGATGCCGCAGACCAAGTTCGTATTGAAGAAGGCTCTCGAACTGAAGCTTCCGGTTATCTGCTGCATCAACAAGATCGACCGTCCCGAGGCTCGTCCGAAGGAAGTTATCGACGAGGTACTCGATCTTCTGATTGACCTTGACGCGGACGAGGACCAGCTTGAGTGCCCGTTCGTATTTGCCTCCGCCAAGACCGGCATCGCGATTCTTGAGCTGAATGACAAGCCCGTCAGCATGGAGCCTTTGTTTGAAACGATTATCGATTACATCCCCGCTCCCGAGGGCGACGAGAATGCGGGTACGCAGGTACTCATCAGCACGATCGATTACAACGAATACGTAGGACGTATCGGCGTCGGCAAAGTCGACAACGGCACGATCCGCGTGAACCAGGAATGCGTCATCGTGAACCATCACGATCCCGACAAGATGCGCAAGGTTAAGATCAGCAAGCTTTATGAGTTTGACGGACTCAAGAAGGTCGAAGTCAACGAGGCTACCGTCGGAAGCATCGTTGCGATCTCCGGCATCAGCGACATCCATATCGGCGATACGCTCTGCTCTCCCGAGAATCCGGTAGCCATTCCGTTCCAGAAGATCTCCGAGCCGACGATCGCCATGAACTTTATCGTTAACGACAGCCCGCTCGCAGGCCAGGAAGGCAAATTTGTCACCTCCCGCCATCTTCGCGAGAGACTGTTCCGTGAGCTCAATACCGACGTTTCGCTCCGCGTGGAGGAAACCGACACGACCGAAGCCTTTAAGGTTTCCGGCAGGGGCGAGCTGCACCTCTCCGTATTGATTGAGAATATGCGCCGTGAAGGGTTCGAATTTGCCGTAAGCAAGGCAGAGGTTATCTATCATTACGATGAGAACGGCAAGAAGCTTGAGCCTATGGAGGAATGCCAGGTAGATGTTCCGGACGAGTACTCCGGTACCGTCATCCAGAAGCTTTCCGCAAGAAAAGGCGAGCTGAAGGGAATGAATTCGTTCGGTTCCGGCCATACGAGACTGCTCTTCTCGATCCCGTCCCGCGGACTCATCGGATACCGCGGCGAGTTCCTTACCGATACCCGCGGCGAGGGCATTATGAATACGATCTTCACCGGCTATGAACCGTATAAGGGCGATCTTTCATACCGCTCGCAGGGAAGCCTGATCGCGTTTGAAAGCGGCGAAGCCGTAACCTACGGTCTGTTCAACGCCCAGGAACGCGGTGCCCTCTTCATCGGCCCCGGCGAGAAGGTTTACGCCGGCATGGTAGTCGGCCAGAACGGCAAAGCGGAAGACGTTGAAGTTAACGTCTGCAAGAAGAAGCAGCTGACCAACACCCGTTCGTCCGCTGCCGACGAAGCGCTCCGCCTTACGCCTCCGGTTGAGATGAGCCTCGAGCAGTGTCTTGAGTTCATCGATACCGACGAGCTCCTTGAGGTAACTCCCAAGAGCCTCCGGATCCGTAAGAAGATTCTCGATTCGCTGATGCGTAAGAGAGCTTCCAGAAAGTAAGCATCAATCCATACCGGATTGCTTATATATAATTAATGCTCCCATTTATTTGAGCCCGGCGTTACCGCCGGGCTCATTCACTTTACAAAAGAAAGGGCCGCGTAATGCTGCCCTTTCCTATATCAGACTGTATAAAACCGTTTGAAACCCTGCTCCTGCACGCAGCCGGCACGGATTTCATTGCGCTGCATATAACCCGTAAGCGCCTCAGAACCGGTGTCCGCCGCCGTGACCGCCGAAATGTCCGCCGCCTCCGCCGAAGCCTCCGCGTCCGCCGGACGAGGAACTGCGCAGTACGACAACCTTTCTGGATATGATGTCAAGCCCCTTATGACGGAACTGTACGGTATTCTTGTTGGCATCGGCAACTTCCGCGGCCGTAACCTCCTTCTTGCGGTTCAAAGCGCGAAGCGCGAGCATGTTTATAAGAAGCGCGATCAATACGGCAACAAATGCATTGGAGATATACCGCATGGATTCGGCAATCTTTCCGCCGTTCATCAGCGTATTGATCTGCTCAAACGCCTTCGTTGCACATGTACCGTACTGCTTATCGGTAGCATAACGATATACGTTGTCGGTAATGGAACGGGCTTTGGAACGGCTTACGTAATCCCCGATGAACCCGTAGGTATAAATATATATCTCACGGTTATCCATATCGATCAGGAACAGCAGTCCGCTTTCCGGTCCGATCAGTTCTTCGTATTTCTGTTTCGCATATCGGCCCGCAGCACTGCTGTCATAAGCGTTGTAGCCGCTGTATCTTGCGTCACCGACGGAAACGAACGCCGCGCTGCCGTATTCAAGCAATTTCTCCATTTCGCTACGGAGTCCGCTCTCTTCCTCATCCGACAGAAGATCCGATACATCTTCGATATACAGCCTGCCGCGTTCTTCGGGCTTTGCATGATGCCCGCAGGCAGTCAGGCATAAGGCTGCAAGCATGCAGAGAATGATTAACGCTTTACGCAAGGTCATCACCTCCGCTTCTCTTAAACTGCTTCGGCTTCTGGGAAGCAAGAATATTGTAGCCGTGAATCAGATTGACAACCGAAAGCGCAACGATCGCCGCTGCGGCAAATCCGCCCGCATAATACAGATAGTCATCGGCCGGTCTTATGATAAACATCGCAAGCGAAATCACTGCGACCAGAACGAACAGCCCGTTGGTCATATTGAGACGTACGTTCGAAAGCGCCATAAAACGGCTCTTCATCTTGAAGAACCGGATTACCAGGATTACCAGAAGAATCGCCGCAATGACCATATAAACATAGTCAAAATTGGCACCGAGATCGGGCAGATATTCATTGGTGTCAAAAAGAAGATACAACACGACATAAACGAAAATCATCGCCACGGTACCGAAACCGGTAAACGCTTTTTTCAGCTTGGCGGCTATCTTTTCTTTCTTTCCGAAACTGACATGGAACTGTTTGACGAAAATTTCGGTAACCTCGCTCTGATAGATCGAGGATGCGACAAATGCCGCGATCAGCGCCGAAAACATAACCACCGCCGGAGTCGCCGACATCACCAGATTGATGAGCAGATACAAAGGGATTGCCGTCAGCAGTGAGAACAGCAGATACTTATACGGCGATGCCGGAAAATCCGCGTACGTCTTTCCGGTCTGACCGTTAATCGTCGCGTAGCTGACGCGGTCTCCGTGACGATACGAAAGGAACCAGACGGGATACATCTGAAGCGATGACTCCATGCTGATCTTATAATTCCCGGTATCGGCCAGCTGCTGTTTCGCCGCCTGTTCGTCCATACCGAATTTCGGAAGGTTCCATTGGGCTTTTGTAATGATTATGTCGCTTTCCGTAGAGAGAATGTTCTGACGGTATTCTTCTTCGCCCTGATCGGCAGCGTTGGCATAAAACCCGTTCAGATAACAGTCGTCAAATTCGACGGCGTCTTTGCCCATGAACGGAACGATTTTCTCGCTGACCGCATCGTCAAAAGTAACCGAGGCGTCATGGCTCAGATCATGCTGACGGCTTTCAATCCAGCCGTTCGCCATATAGGAGGTCGTAATCTGTTCGTTTCCGATTACTTCGACCGTTTTTCCGGGGAAACGGTACTCGCCGCTCCGGCTTACATTGTAAGACCAGAAAGGCATGTAAATTCCGCGAAAGCTTTCCGCTTTGCCCTTACGGATCAGATCGTTCGGAGCGTAAATCTGCTTTCTTGCAACCTCGCGGTAACGGAGCGCACACTCCTTCTTTGTAATCTTGAACGGTATAACCTTGTCCGGCTTGCGGATCATGGAAAGGCGGCTCTTCAGCGTAGCCGGCGAACCGCAATAACTGCACCAGGTAACCGCTTCATCGGGATCCGCAACAATCTCCGCTCCGCACTGGGAACAGGTAAATACCGTTGCTTCCATTACCGGGCCTTCCGACATAATCGGCTCTTCGGAATACTCGTCCCGAGTCATATCCGGATGTTCGTCCGCACTCTTCGAGTGCTTCGAAACCTGGCTGACCACATAAAGTTTTCCGCAGTAGCTGCATTTCATCTGCTGGCTTTCGATATCAAAAACCAGTTTGCTTCCGCATCCGGGACACCCAACCATTACTTTACCTCCCCAAAGAATAATCCCCACAACATATCGCCGCCCGAAGCAGCACGCCGGAACCCCGGCATAAAACGGAACCCGAACCGTTACACGAACAGTCCGAGAAAACCGTAACTGAAAAGGCTCATCAGAAGCGCTGCGAGCAAAAGCCCGAGGAATATCGCGATCGAAGCCTTTTTAATGTCAAAATCGAACAGCGCCGCGATCAAAGAACCCGTCCAGGCGCCGGTTCCGGGAAGCGGAATGCCGACGAAGAACAGAAGGAATAAGAACTCTCCTCGTTCCTTGCCCTTGGACTTCTTGGCGGCACGCTCTTCCAGCTTCACAACCAATCCCTTTAAAATGTTATGCTTCTTCATAAACGCGAAGATCGCCTTTATGAACAGCAGGATAAAAGGAATCGGGATAATGTTTCCGATAATGCAGATCAGATTGGCTTTCCAAAGTCCGATCCCCAAAAGTTTTGCTACGACCAGTCCTCCGCGGAGTTCGATCAGCGGTACCATCGATACCAGAAAGATAAATACTTCCTTCGGCATGAACTGTCCGAGAGAACTGTTATACCAGTCTGCTAATGAATTTAATGCTTCTGCCACGGATTATGCCTCCGTCCCCGGAACATTGAGGACGCGGCGTACTTCCCGCTCCATTCCGTTTATTTCGCATACCGTATCATGTCTTACGGGAGCCGTACGGATTTCGCGGATTGCCGGAGGCTCCGCTACATTGGCCGTCTTCGAAAGGTCGTCGATCACGGCAAAGTCTTCTCTCTCATCCTTGCCGCCGTTAATGGCTTCCATAACGCTTCTTGCGAATTTGAACGGGCTTGCGGTCGAAACGATCACCGTCGGTGTTTCGTCCCCGCTCTCCTTACGGTAGCGGCGGTATACCGACGAAGCAACGGCCGTATGCGTATCCAGAACATAACCGGTACGCTCGTACAGTTCCTTAATCTCCGCGGCAGTATCCGCCTCGGTCGCAAAACCGGGAACGAAATCGGCCATCTCCTTCCTCATCGCATCCGTAACGGTATATATTCCGTCCTTCTTGAGAGCTTCCATGCGCTCCGCATTCTTCGCTGCGTCGTCACCCGCGCTGTGGTAGATCAGACGCTCGAGATTGCTCGAGATCAGAATATCCATCGAAGGCGAGCTGGTCAGAATGAACTTTCTGCGGATATCGTAAGTGCCGGTCGTGAAGAAATCGTACAGCACCTTGTTCTCGTTGGACGCGCAGATCATCCTGGCAACCGGAAGCCCGAGCTTCTTCGCGTAGAAGCAGGCAAGAATGTTTCCGAAATTGCCGGTCGGAACGACGAAATTAACCGGATCGCCGGCCTTGATGCGCTCCTCTTTCAAAAGTCTCGTATATGCGAAAACGTAATATGCGACCTGCGGAACAAGGCGTCCGATATTGATGGAGTTGGCGGAGGAAAATACCATGCCCTTTGCCGCCATGTCCTTCTTAAGCGTCTCGTCGGTGAACATCTTCTTTACACCGGTCTGGCAGTCGTCGAAGTTGCCGTTAACGCCGATAACCGTCGTATTGGCCCCCTTCTCGGTAACCATCTGAAGTTCCTGAATGCGGCTTACGCCGTTCTTCGGGTAAAATACGATGATCTTCGTTCCGGGCACGTCGCGGAAGCCCGCCAGAGCGGCCTTTCCGGTATCGCCGGAGGTTGCCGTCAGGATGACGATCTCGTCGGTCTGATTGTTCTTCTTTGCCGCCGTCGTAAGAAGGTGCGGCAGGATGGACAGCGCCATATCCTTAAAGGCAATCGTCTGGCCGTGGAACAGCTCGAGATAATATGCGTGATCGGCTTCCGCCATCGGCGCGATCTCTTCGCTGTCGAACTTCCCGTCATAAGCTTTTTCGATGCAGCCTCGAAGTTCTTCCTCGGTATAATCCGTAAAGAACAGTTTCATTACTTCGTAAGCAACGCCTCTGTAATCCATCTCGGCAAGCTCCGAAAGGCTCCTGTCAAGCTTCGGATAAGCAGTCGGAACATACAGTCCGCCGCCGTCCGCAAGTCCCTTGAGAATTGCCTGCGAAGCGGTTACTTCGTTTCCCAGTCCCCTTGTATTCCGGTATAAAATATTCATTGCAGATCCTTCTTTCGAAAATACTCATTTTTTCAAATCTCTGATAGTATAACACACATGTCGGAAGGACTCAATACACGATTCAAAGACGGAAGCACATTATTGAATAAAGGGAAAATGTGCCTGCGCCGCGTTCCGCTCAGAACAGTCCGTTTCCGTCGCTTCCGAAAATCGAAAGGTCGAAATCCACCTTCGTATCAACATATTCGCGATGAAAGATTACGCTTCCCTTATGGGTTTCCATCTTCTGCTTCTCGCTTAAAAGCTGCTTTCTGCTTAACAGCCGGAGCGCGATAACGTTCAGAACGAATCCGCACAGAAGCGCCGCGAGAAGGTTCACCAAAATGCCCGACGGATTAGGGCTTACCCCTGCTCCGTCCGGACTTGCTTCGCGCATCTCCGCCAGTATTTCCTTACAGCAGTCATAATAACGTCTGTTCACGAGGTCACGGACACCATTGTCCTCAATCGTCCTGCAGACAGTATCGGAATATTCGCCTTTACATGCGCCGCCCGTCTTGATGACGATGTCGTCCCGCTTCGTATCGACCAGAATCAGAATGCCGGTCCCATCCAAAAACATCGTGCCGAACCGTTCTTCCGCGTATATTTCGGGCGTTTTCGGAGACTCGCCGATCTCGATACAGATGTCCCCGTGCCGCGCAATTTTGTTCATATCCGCCGTGAGTGCCTCGGTTTCCTCCTTGGAAAGCGCATATACGGCATCGACCACCCTGCCGCGCTTTCCGGCGGTCTTTCCGCCTTTTCCGTCACCCTCTCCGCACGCGCATAACGTCATGCCGAACAGGAGGATCACGGTGAAACAAAGAATCTTCTTCATGCTTCATCCTCCCATTCTTTCTTTACGGGTTTGATTTTCGTCGTATTAATGCTGTTATGCGTATCAATCAGGTAGATTTCCGCAATGACAAGATATGCGGCCGCCGCATACGCAAGAATATAAAACACAATGCTCTTCGGCAGGTTCAGGCAGTATAAAACCGTCGCGAGCCACGAAATTACGACGCAGATGATGTTCGGCTTCGTGTACTGCAGATCCGACACGGCCGTGTAGCGGTCCAGAACCTCCCAAAACCGGTATGTGACAAGACCGGACGAAAGAAGGCAGACAATGATCCGAAGCACCGCTGAAACCGTTCCCGCGGAATAGCCGGACAACGGCACGAACCACTCCGGGTGCCCGTAAGTGAATAACAGTACCGCGCCGAGTCCTGCAACGCACCAGCTCGCTATATCAACCGGTTTTTGAAATACGGACGGGATCAGATATCCGACCTGCTTCCGGTACGTGTCTCGCGTTTCCGTCGAATAAACCCATGACATGATCATCGCAGCAAGGGATATTAAGAAGAATACGAACGACGGCGTCGTCTTGCCGGTCAGCCGGAACAGGAAGAACAGCGGAACAGCCGCGATCAGCGAGTAAAAAAGCACCTTCCATTTCGATACCGGAAGGTCCGCGGCGACTTTGCCGGTCTGCCCGTTTACCATCGCGTAGCTGATGCGGTCGCCCATGCGGTAAGGCATATACCATACCGGAGTCAGATGTACCTGCTCTTCGGCGGAAACATTAGACTGCTCCTGTCCGATCAGCTGCTTTCTCGCATGGCTTTCGTTAAGTCCGACATCGGCAAATACCCCGCGCGCCTCGCGAAGGATCAGCTCGGGTTCGTATTTGGCCATCTTCTGACGGGCCGCGATCTGGTCATAGTTCTCCATGGCCGCGTAAAATCCGGCCAGATAATTCTCCTCGAACGGTATCGCCTCTTCATCGTGGAAAGGTTCGATCTGCTCGGCAACAAGATTGTACATCACTTCGGTTCCGGGCGTGGTTAGTCCGGTGAAATTGCTCTTCAGCTTACCTAAAACCGTATAATATGTCGTTATGACGGCATTCTGCTCGCCCTCCGTCCTCGTCACGCCTTTGAACGTAAACCGCCCCTCGCGGGCAAAGGAATACGAACGGAACGGCATGTAGATCGGGCGGAAGCCGTCTTTATGGTCTTTACGGATCAGTCCGGACGGACGGTAAATGTGTCTCCGGACGAATTTGTTATACCGCTTCATGCACTCTTCCTTCGTAATCTTGAAAGGAATAATGCCGGACGGGCGGTGAATCGCCGAATCCCTGCCCTGAAGCTGCTTCGGGGAGCCGCAGAAGGAACAGCCCTTAAGCTCCTCCGCGCTGTCGGAAACGATCTCGCGTCCGCAGTCGGGACATGTATAGATGAACACCTTGATTCCGCGGTCTTCCGCAGGGATCAGGCCTTCCGCGCCCTGGATCTCGATCATCAGATCTTCGAGTTTCTTCTGCATGCGGGCTTCATGCTTAAAGCCCTCCAATTCTCTCCCGACGTATAATTGACCGCATGCGGAACACAGCATCCCTTTGGAAGCGATGTCGTATACAAGCTTACCGGAACATTTCGGACATTTCAGCATGGGTCATATACCTCCGATAAAACTACTATAACATGAAAAACGGCTAGGTGCAAGGGAAAATGTAAATATTATTGACGCATTTTCCGTGAAAGAAAGGCTGCCCGAAAAGTTCCCTTCGGACAGCCCGTTACACTCAGTTTTCGTCGTTATTCTCCATCAGAACGCCGTATTTCATCTCTCGGTCGATACGCTCCAGTTCCTTCTCAACCGTTTCGCGTTTCGTACGGTTCTCGGATTGGATCCGTACGACCTCGTCGAGGCTCTCGATCAGCAGGCGGTTGGTCTCTGCAAGCGTCTTTGCGTCAACCGCGCTCGTACCTGCTGCGCGCTGGGTTTCGGCGGTAACCATCTTCAGATTTTCCGCATTCCTTATCAGCAGGCGGTTGGTCATGTCATTGATGGTCATGTCGGTCTGCGCGGCCTGACGGGCATGCTCCGCGCCGAGCGCCAGAATGATCTGGTTCTTCCAGAGCGGAATCGTATTGTAAAGCGTTGACTGAAGCTTGTCCGCCATTACCGCGAAGTTCGTCTGAAGCATGCGAATCTGCGCCGCCTGCTGCATCGAAACGGTACGGGAAAGCTCCAGCTCAACCGCCTTGCGCTCAAGCCGGTCGATAATGTTATTCAGCCAGGAATCTTCAAGCGCATTGTTCATGCTGCGTTTCTGAAGCACAAGTTCCTCAACCTTCATCTTCAAAGCGGCAACCTTGACGCCGGCCTGACGGTAATACTCCTGATTCATATCGTACATCTGATTGAGAAACGCGCAGTCGCGGATCAGGCGCACCTGATGCTCCTCAAGCGTTCCCGCGATACGGTCCACGTTCTTCGATGCCTGATCGTATTTTTTGCGGATCGCAACGGCGTTGCTCTTCCGTCTCCAGAAAAGGATACGGCGGTCGTCGTCATCGTCGGCTTCGATTCCGTACAGATACGAGATTGTCTCCTTCAGCGTATCGTCGACCTCATCGATGGACGAATCGTTCAGGTTGTTGATCATTACCTGCGAAAGCTCGGCCATCTTGCGCTGCGTCTCAAGGCCGTACTTCGTAATGCTGTTGATATCGTTGCTGTTCAGTTCGGCAATGCTTGTCGCGATCTGCGGGATGTCCTTCGCATCCAGTCCGAGCGCCGGATTGTCCGCAATGACCCTAAGATAGCCGATCTCCTGATCCGCATTGATGACCGTACCTTTAAGAACCGGCTTGCGTTCCTTTTCTTTCACCTTGGGAGCCGTGTCCTCGCTGACGGTAACCTTCTGTTCGTCTAACACTTTCTCTTCGTCCATTCTGTTCTCCTTCTAAAGCACTGTTACGTCTCTTCTCCGTAATACTTCGGCACGCGGATCCGGTCACTGAGATGGAGCCGGTTCAAAAACGCGTCGGCATCCAGCCTGATGTCCGTACCGCTGATTCCCATCTCCTGCGGCGTTCCGACATAGATGGATTTGTCATTGACCCGCATAATCTCACGGATTAACGTCTCGCTGGCCACCTTTCCGTAAGTCATTCCCCAGTTCATCTTAAACGGCATCGATTCCTTAAGCCTTGAGATCACGCGGCGCAGGAACGCTTTTCCGCACATCGGGTAATAGGATTTCGCGACTTCCATTCTGCGGCCGGGCTTCTTTAACATGATCTCGCACAGAAACAGCTCGGAATACTCGATGCTCGCGGTAAATACGCGGAAATCAACGATATATCCGTTCTGCTCGAGAATCTGGATCAGGTTCATCATGAGCGCTCCGCGCGTCTGGATCTGCGCTTCGGTCGTATTCCGGTTATAGGAAAGATTCATATAGATCCGGATGACCTTCTTCTCCACAACCCTTGTGAGACGGTACATGTTCTTCGGTTCACCGGCGATGTATGCGGGCACGTTCGGTCTGCTCCCGACGATCGCGGGATTCACGGACCGCTGCTTGTAGTTCGCTCTCGTGACCGCCTCAAGCGGTTTCGCGAGTTCCATAAAGTTCTGCAGGCCTTCCTGATAACCGCCGGAGCAATAGGAAATCGCCGTTTCAAGAGGCGGGCCGGCAAATGCTTCGTCCGCCCGGATGCTCATCATCTCGGGGAAGCTCCTGTCGTTTACCGGCGGATTGCTCCTCAGAAACCGTTCAATCTCAAGCAGGGAATCAAACGTCAAATGATAGATTGTAAGTTTGCCGCGTTTCTCAATCGTCAGATACGGGCACTCATTTTCATCAACACCGTAAAACTGCATCCACTGCTCTCCCTGTTAACCATTAAAAGACGCGGTCAGGATCCTTTCCGTCGCGGATCTCCGCCGAACGGAGCGCGAATTTCCGGATCAGTTCGTTGGTTGCCGCATTGGTCTTCTCGCGGTTGAGTTCCTTCGCCAGTTCCTTCGTAAGGAAGGTCAGATACTCCGGATCCTTCGTCTGAACAAATTCATATTCGATAATCTTTTCATCACTGAAGCTGTGATTATCAAGATACTTGCGGATTCTCGTAACGTCACGGGTCGTGATGATTCCCGGCGCGCCGGCGCGGGACAGTCTCGACCACTCCGTCGTAGCATCACGGAACAGTACCACAAAGCGGTACCACTGCGTATAAGGCCCGAGAATGCTCTTTTCCACTTCGTTGTCATATCCCACGAAGATCGGCGTAAAACGCTGCTGTACGGACTCCTCGATCTTCTCACGGGTATTGTAGTTGGCATCCGCGCCGTTACCGGTCGTGTTACCGGCGGCGATAATGCGGAAATTCGGATGACGCGGAACGCGCTCGCCGTGCGGGAAGTTGTATTCGCCGTTGGTCGTATTTGAAAGGAACGAATTCAGTTTAACGGTCGCACGGCTGTTACCGTTGTCAAGCTCGTCGCAGAACGCGATCTTGCCGTATTTGTAGCAGCGGTAGAAGTTCGGGCAGCTGTAGCCGCCGTTCGCGGTCTGGAATCCGAGAATGTCGTATTCTTCGTTGATGTATCCGATATCGATTGCTTCCACATCGAGAATATCCGAAATCTGCTGGACCATGTAAGTCTTGCCGCAGCCGGACGGTCCGATCAGATACGGGTTTGCATTTTCAATCACTGCGATCAGTACGTCGTCGAACATCTTATGAAAATGAACGCCCTGCTGCTCCATCTCCTTCTTGCGCTTCATGGCAAGCGCATAGCGGTCGGCAAATAACACTCTCTCGTCCAAAACGACGCTCGGAACGTACTCCACGGGAATCGTCCAGTCAAGACGCTGCGGAGGTGCCGGCATGTCATCAGGGAACGGCATCGGAGGCATTCCTTCCGGAGGCGCCTGGGGTGCCGGCGGTGCGGGTTCATACTCCGGCGCTCCGGCAATGCGCTTCACCGGTCTCGGAGCGGGCGCGCTCTGCGGCGCGGGTGCGATCGTCTGCTGAAGGACTCCCTTCTGGATCGCCTCTTCATACATTTCCATCAGATGATCGATCTTCTCGTTCAGCTTGGAGGAAAACTCCTCATCGCCGAGCAGATCCTTCAGACGGTCGTTGTTGTTCATGTATTTGTCAACACGTTCGATCACGTCGCTTGACTCCCGGTTTACCCGGAGAATGTCTCTTCTGGCGTCCGCAAGGATCGTGTCCGCCTGCTTTTTAAGTTCGCGGATACCGTTCTGGGACTCCTCGATCACGCTGTTTACAAGCTCATCCTTGTCCCCGAGCACTGCCCTGCGCTGCGTTTCCACGAAACTCGCGTGGGCCTTGTTCATGTCTTCCTTGAGATTGGTTATCGTGGTTTTAACCTTGGTCAGCTCATCGTTGCAGAACTTCTGAACGTCATTCGTAATACGCTCGGAAAGCCCGTTTAAAAGCTTTGCGCGCTCTTCGGAAAGCTCCAGGGAATTCTGCAGCTTGTTGGTCGCCGTCTGAACGGCATCGATCTTCTGTTCCGCCAGCATGATGCGCTCTTCGCTTACGTTGTAAACGCCGCACATTCTGCAGAGCGTAACGTATTCCTGCTCTGCAATGGTCTTCGCGTCCTCGCCGCCGAGCAGACGCTCGGTGAAGCGGATCAGGGAAGCCGTAAAGACGTCCTCATCCATACAGAACGAACGGATGCGCAGCGCGTATTCGGCAATGATTCCTTTTCTTGCGGACGTAATCGTCGAATTTTCGAACACCTTCATCCAGCGGATATAGTTTACCTTATCGCCGAACAGATGAAACAGCTTCGGTATGAACATTTTCCCGGCGACGACGTTGTTGACGTCGAACATTCCGAGGAATACCGACGCAAGAGTGTCGAACCCCGGCGTATTCTCACCGAGCGGGAACATATGCGGATAAATCAGTTCGCCGTACCGTACCGAGTCATGCCACGTCTCCTGCTTAAAGTTGACGGTATTGCCGATAACTTCGGCAACCACCTGCAGAAACAGGGAATACGGCTTGATAACTCCTCTTTCGGGCTGATCGAGACGTGCTCTTATTTCCGCTGCCAGCGCTTTGTTTTTGCTGGTCTTGTCCGCCTCCAAAACGGCGCACAGTCTGTTGCACAGTTCTTCATCCGGATTGTTTTTCTTAGGGTTAAAGATTCCCATGGCTCCCCCTTATGATATAAAGTATTTGCCGGCCAGTTCGGTACGGTAACGTCCGTTCGAACCGCCGCTTAATGTACAGAAAAATGACTGGCACCGGCCGTCTCCGAGAATATTGCGAATCATGCGGACATTGTTCTTCTTCAAAACGACGCCGCTTTCCGTATTACGGATCACGCTCCATGAAACCGTCTCGGAATAGCCTGCCTCCGGATACAGAAACGTCCTTTGATAATGCTTCCGGTCAATCTCCCCGAAAGTCTCGCTCTTCTCGCTCAAAGTGTAAATAACGCCCCACGGGAGCCTGTAGCATACGTCCGGATTCGTATCGTCCGGGAGGAGTTTCCGCTCTCTCTCGCTGAATTCTTTCTCATTGACCGACTGAATGCGGTTTCTTTCGTAGCAGATTTCCTTCCCGCCCCTTGAAACGGAGAGCCGCGCCTCCATATAAGGGATCATGAACTGAAATTCCCATCGTCCCGCCAGGTCCGTCTTCTCGGAGGCAAATGCGACGTCCATCCGCTCCGGCTCGACCGTAATGTCCGCATGCAGGTTCTCGGATGCGATCGGATATCCGCCGATGATCATGCGGTAATCGGTATCATTTGTCCGCTCCGTGAGAACCGGAAGCTTTCTTGCTTCGTTGAGCGTCGTCAGCTGCAGAAGCCCTTTGCCTCTCCAGCCCGTCGTACTGTCCGTAACCTGACCTTTCCGCTCCAGCAGCGCTTCCGCCGCGGTTACGAGGTGTTCCGCAAGCGGAACGAACCGTTTCCCGAGATGCGCATCGTACGAAAGATCGGGCGTCAGGCTTCCTTTGGTACCGTAAAACGCGTCGGTATACGATGCTTCCCCGATGGAAACACCCGCGTCCATGACCGCACGCGTCGAAGCGTCCATTAAAACGGATTCGCGGTCCTTTGTTTCGGCGTATATCATAAGCGCCTGATCGCACAGTTCCGCGAAATACGGATCCATTTCGCTCAGCGTGATCTGTTCGTTTTCATCGCAGAGCACCGTAATAGCCGTACATCCGCGCGGAGTACCGTCGGGGTTCTTCCGCTCGGTCTCCGGATTCCGTACGGCTCCGGTAAATTCATACAGAGATACCATCCGAAGTTTGCTGATCTTGCGGATCCGGATCTCCTGTTCCGACATTTTGTGAAGCATATTTTCCCACCGAATAAAGTTTCTCAAACGGGCCGGACCGCAATGTCCGCCCGGTAAGGTTCCGTCAGAAAATCGAGTGATGCTGTAAGCCGGGTTCTGTCGGGGATGATCATCTTTCTTGACTGCATGTTGCCATGCAGCTCCTCCGTACCCTTCCGGATACGGAACGCAACCTACCCGGGAACACGACGGGCAGCCGTATCGTTCCCTGTTCGGTTTTGCTGCGAGTGGGGTTTACACAGCCTTCCCTGTTACCAGCGAAGCGGTAGTCTCTTACACTGCCATTTCATCCTTACCGTCCGAAGACGGCGGTTTCTTTTCTGTTGCACTTTCCTTAGAGTCGCCTCCACCGGACGTTATCCGGCACCCTGCCCTATGCAGCCCGGACTTTCCTCACCGGTATAACCGGCGCGATCATCCGCATCACTCGATTGTCGATAATACCATTTTCCGTAAGGAAAGGCAAGTAAAACCGTCCCGTTCCTTACGTCTGATTTGTATTTCCGCCCGGATAAAACTCAGGCGTTTACGTTTTATACGTCAAAACAGCTTCCGCCGACAAATTCTCTCGAGATGCTGTTTCTCGGGATCGCGTCATCCGGAATGTTTAAGAAGTAGCTGAAGAATTTCAGCAGGCGCTTCGCCTCAATGTACTCCGGGCAGTCCTTCGGGATGCCGAACAGCAAAGGCTCCGCATACAGTTTCAATACGGCAAATTCGTAGATGGATGCCGAGTTGAACATGTAATCCGCCTCTTCCTGGAACGGGAAAATGTAATTCTCCTCACCGTTACGGACCGAACCCCACATCGCGATCGTATCCTTTGCCTCGGTGCCGCGGGTACGCGCGTCGCGGACAATGCGGCGGAGCAGACGTCCGTCGGTCGTCGGGATGCGGTTGTGGCGGTCCACGTTCAGCTCGGTAAGGGCGCTGATGTAGATCTTATATTTGCTTTCCTTCGGAAGCGAATACGAAAGCTTGTCGTTTAAGCCGTGGATGCCTTCGATCACAAGAATGTCGTCGGGTCCGAGCTGCATGAACTTGCCGCGGAATTCCTGCTTGCCGGTCTTAAAGTTGAACGTCGGGATTTCCACGCGCTCACCGTTTAGAAGCTGCAGCATCTGCTTGTTGAAGAGTTCGACGTCAAGCGCCTCGAGGCACTCAAAGTTATAGGAACCGTCAGGGTTCTTCGGACAGAACTCGCGGTTACAGTAATAGTTGTCGAGTCCGATCGGATGCGGCCTCAAACCGAGTGCCTTCAGCTGGATCGACAGGCGGTAAGAAAACGAAGTCTTACCCGAGGACGAAGGCCCGGCGATCATAACGAACTTCTTCGTGCCGGCCTCCTTGATCTGCTTTGCCATGTCGGCAATCTTCTGCTCCATCAGCGCTTCCTGCACAAGAATCAATTCCTCGGTGCGGCCTTCCGCGATCAGCGTGTTCAGATCACCGATCGTATCCACCTCAAGCGACTTGCCCCATTTGTTCGCTTCCTGAAGCGTACGGTACAGCTTCGGACGGTCGGACATCTTCGCGGGAACCGTCGGATCGGAAGGATCCGGAAGCATCAGAAGGAAGCCTTCGTTATACGGCACAAGGTCGAAAACGTTCAGGCATGCCGTCGAAGCCGGCATAAATCCATAGAAATAGTCGGTGTAGCCCGAAAGCATGTAAACGTTGGTCTTCGAGTCAAGACGGTACGAAAGGAGCTTCACCTTGTCCTCCATGCCCGCCTTTTCAAACAGTTTGATTGCGTTGCCCGTGTTCATGGACTTCTTCTCGATCATGCGGTCTTCCTTGCAGATGTCGAGCATTTCCTTGCGGAGCGTCTCCAGAAACTCTCTCGAAATGCTTGTGCGTCCGACGATCTCGCAGTAGATTCCCTGGCCGATGCTGTGCTCCACGCGCAGGTTGTTGCACTCGTCCTGTCCGTACAGGCGGTACAGTGCGGCAAGCATCAGAAACGTCAGGCCGCGCTCGTAAGTCTTATATCCGGGCGACGTTTTCACATCGAGAAACTTTACTTCGCAGTCCGAATAAAGCTTTTTAAACAGTTCCTTCAAAGATCCGTTCACCATCGCAAGGATTGGTTCCGGTCCTTCACACCCCATATCGCGGTATACGCTCTGAAGGGATACTCCTTCCGGAAATTCCTTCGTCACGCCGTTTACGGTTACCATAATATCTGCCATAATTGCTACCTCTCACTCTTCATTGTTGATGAGTTTCTTCAATTCCGCCGTGTCTGCGGCAATCTCCGAAGCCCTCTGTAACGTGCTTTCGGCATCATTCCCCTTCATGCCTTCAAGCATACGCTCTTTCTTCTTAAGTTCCTCCGTAAGGAACTTCATCCAGATTTCATCCTTCCGCCTTGTAAGGATCCTTCCGTAACGGTATTCCGCTTCGGTGTACGGCTCCTCTTCGGCGCCCTTCTCGCAGGCAAATGTGATATAGTATTTGCCGTCTTCAAAGCACGCCCGCTCGTCCGCGATCTTAAACCCGAGCCGGTGAACCGCTTTTCTTACGAGATCGATGTCGGACTGCGGCTGTAAGACCAGCTGTTCCGCTTCCTTGACGCATTCCGCGCCTCTTGTAAGAATGCCGCTCATCAGAATGCCCCCCATGCCGGCGATTACGATCCGGTCGGCTTCGCCCGGTTTCAACTCATCCATACCGTCCGAAAGCCTCGTTTCAATCCGTTCCTGCTGATGGAAGAACCGGATGCTTTCCCCGGCCCGCTCAAGCGGCCCCTTTCTTACGTCCATGGCGATCGCACGCTTAACCGTTTTCTCCCGGACAAGCCAGACGGAAAGATATCCGTGGTCGCAGCCGATATCCGCAAGGACTTCGCCCTTTGACACCATGTCCGCAACCATATGCATACGTTCGGATAATCTCATATATTACTCCAGATAATCCCGAAGCTTACGGCTTCTCGAAGGATGGCGCAGCTTGCGGAGCGCCTTTGCTTCGATCTGACGGATACGCTCTCGGGTTACTTCAAATTCCTTGCCGACCTCTTCAAGCGTACGCTGGCGGCCGTCATCTAAGCCGAAACGCAGGCGGATAACCTTCTGTTCACGGTCGGAAAGCGTCTCGAGCACTTCGTACAGCTGGTCGCGGAGCATCGAATAGGATGCCGCGTCGGCAGGCATCGGAAGGTGATCGTCGGGCAGGAAGTCGCCGAGGTGGCTGTCCTCTTCCTCACCGATCGGGGTCTCAAGAGATACCGGTTCCTGCGAGATCTTCTGAATCTCAAGCACGCGCTCTACCGGAATCTTCATCTCCTTCGCGATTTCCTCCGGGCTCGGCTCGCGGCCGTAGTCCTGCAGAAGCTGACGCTGTACGCGGATCAGACGGTTGATTGTCTCAACCATATGAACCGGGATACGGATGGTCCTCGCCTGGTCCGCGATCGCACGCGTGATTGCCTGACGGATCCACCATGTCGCATATGTCGAGAATTTGAATCCCTTCTTGTAGTCGTATTTTTCGACGGCCTTGATAAGACCGAGGTTACCTTCCTGAATGAGGTCCAGAAACTGCATCCCGCGCCCCACGTAACGCTTCGCGATGCTGACAACCAGACGGAGGTTTGCTTCGGAAAGACGCTTCTTCGCTGCTTCGTCGCCGTCTTCCATGCGCTTCGAAAGTTCCTTTTCCTCCTCGGCGGTAAGAAGCGGCACACGGCCGATCTCCTTCAGATACATGCGGACGGGGTCTTCAATGCTGACGCCCTCGGGAACGGTCAGATCAAGGTCATCGAGATTTCCGAGGTTTTCAAGCGTCTCAAGGTCCTCGCCTGCGAGATCCGCATCGTCATCGAGCATCGGAATGTCGTCGATCTCGGCCATCGTCTCTTCGCGAAGGATGTCGACGCCGTTGCTTTCCAGATAATCATAGATCCGGTTCATGCTGCCGGGCTGAAGTTCGATGTCCTTAAAGAAGTCAACGATTTCCTGATACTCAAGCACGTTCTTCTTTTTGCGGGCAAATGCGGAAAGCTCTTTCAGCTTCTCCTGGAAGCGCATCATCTCTTCGTCCTTCTTTTCAAGGGGTTCGATGTCCGCAGCTTCGTCCTCGAGAGCGGTTTCCACAAGATCGGCGGACATACCGCCTTCCTTCTTCTCCTCTTCGCGGACAGCTTCCGCTTCCTGCATCACAACTTCCTCCGGTACCTGTTCTTTCTTCTTTCTCGTAGCCATAATGTATCCCCTTCCCTTCTATTTCATCAGTTTCTTACGAATGGATTCCAGTTCCTTCTTCTTACGGGCAAATTCGAGGATTTCTCCTGCCGCTCCCCTGGCGACCGCATCGCTCTGCTTCCGCTCGAGGCTGTCCTTCGCGAGACGGATCACGCTGTCGGCAAGTTCCTTCCTGCGGTCCTCCGACGAGCCTTCGCGAATCGCCGCTCCGGTCTCACAGATTTCCGCGACAAGCGTCTGTTCGTCCTTCTCATCAAACCGGCTGATGATCGCCGACGGATCGATCTTCCCGTCCTTCTCGAACTGGGCAAATACGAGTTCCGCCACGGTCCGGTATGTTCCTTCCTCAAAGTCCTCCGGTCCGAGGTACCCGCGGATTGTTTCCGTCAGTTCCGGGTCATCGATGCATCTCGTGAGGATGATCCGCTGCGACTTCCGAACCGCCGAATCGGGTCCCGCAGCTTTTACTTCCGACCGGTTCTCGATCACCGGCGTCACTTCCCTGACCGCCGCTCGGAATTCGTTCTGCGCTCCGAGCTTATTCACGAGGCTTCGGAATTCCTTCCGGTCAAATCCGTAATCCCGGCAGAACGCGTCAATGTAATTGGTCCGCTCGATGTCCTCGCTGAACCCGAGTATCCGCTCCGCAACTTCGGTCTGGAACGCCGTCTTGTCCTGCGGGTCGTTCAGATCGTGCCGCTGTTCGATCACCTTCACCTCAAATACGAAGCTCGTGCTTGCGTTTCTTATGCGCTCCTCGTAAGCTTCGCGGCCGAGCGCCTTGATGAACTCGTCCGGATCCTTATAAGGCGACATATTTAAAACCTTTGCCCGGATTCCCGCTTCCGCCAGGATCGGGATCGCGCGGTTCGCTGCCGTCTGTCCGGCACCGTCGCTGTCGTAGGTGATCACGACGTCCTTCGTGTACCGTGAAAGCAGTTTCGCCTGCATTCCGGTAAGCGAAGTGCCGAGCGAGGCGACCGCATTGTCAAATCCCGCCTGATGCAGCGCGATCGTATCCATATAACCCTCGCACAGAAGCATATAGGGCTGTCTCGTCTTTCTTGCGAGGTGCAGACCGTAAAGATTACGTCCCTTGTCGAAAATGTCCGTCTCGGGCGAATTTAAGTACTTCGGCAGGGCGTCTCCCATGACGCGTCCGCCGAATGCGATGACCTTTCCGTTCCGGTCGAAGATCGGGAACATGACGCGGTTGAAGAACTTGTCGTTCACGCCCCTTCGTTCGTCGTATGTGAACAGTCCGGACTTCGCAAGGAATTCGTCCTGATAGCCTTCTTCCTTCAGGTACTTGTAAAGGGAACCGTCGCTGTAGCCGATTCCGAAATTCTTCATCGTCTCGGGGCTCAGTCCGCGCTTTTCGATATATTCCTTCGCGAACCTTCCCTTTTCGGAATAAAACATCCGGTAATAATAGGTTGCGGCCTTCTTATACAGTTCAAACATCTGCTCCCTGCGGTTCGCCGCCCGTCTCGCTTCCTCGGTCATGTTGTACTTCGGAAGGGTTATTCCGACGCGCCCCGCGAGATTCTCAACCGCTTCCGGAAACGTAATGTTCTCATATTCCATCAGGAACGTGAATACGTTTCCTCCTTTGCCGCAGCCGAAGCATTTGTACGTCTGACGCGCCGGGTTCACGCTGAACGAGGGCGTCTTCTCGCTGTGGAACGGGCACAGCCCCTGATAGTTGCTGCCTGCCCGCTTCAGCGATACGTACCCGCCGATCACGCCGACGATGTCGTTTCTGCTTCGTATCTCGTCAATCAGTTTCTCGTCATAATACATTTAATAAACACCCCAGGCTTTCGGGATCACGAGATCCATATACTTGGAGACGGCGTATTTGTCCGTCATGCCTGCCACATAGTCCGCGACAACCGCGGAAAGCGGCTCGCCCTTTGCAAGAAGCTTCTGGTACTCGTCCGTCAGCTGCTCGGGCTTTTTCTTATAGTGTTCAAAGAGGTATTCAACCATGCCCTCCGCTTTGTATTCTTCTCCTTTGGCGGCGGGATTGGTGTACACCTGCTCAAACATGTATCTGCGCAGATCCGCCATCGCGCGCTCCATCTCGGCGGACATGCGGATCTCGCCTTTGTCACAGCTTTCGATTACGATATCGTGAACCATCGTATTAAGCCGTTCCTTTAAGGAGTGGCCGAGGTAATCGGTCAGATCGGACGGAATGTCCTCCTCGCGGATGATCTGCCCGCGCACGGCATCATCGATATCATGATTATAATAGGCGATCTTGTCGGAATAACGGACTACGTTGCCCTCCAAAGTGGACGGATGCCCGCTCGTCTGGTGATTGAGGATTCCGTCGATGACTTCCCTTGTCAGGTTGAGTCCCATTCCGTTCTTCTCAAGTAGGCACACGACGCGGACGCTCTGCTCGTTATGGCGGAAGCCGCCCTCACAGACGCGCGCCAGAGCCCGCTCGCCGGCATGTCCGAAAGGCGTATGCCCGAGGTCATGTCCGAGAGCGATCGCCTCCGTCAGGTCTTCATTCAGCCGAAGCGCCTTCGCGATGGACCTCGCAATCTGGGAAACCTCCAGCGTATGCGTCATACGCGTCCGGTAATGGTCGCCGTTCGGCGTTAAGAATACCTGCGTTTTATCTTTCAATCTGCGGAATGCCTTAGAATGAATAATCCGGTCCCGGTCTCTTTGAAAAACCGGCCGGATATCGCATTGCGGCTCTTCCCGTTCACGTCCCTTCGAGCAGTCGGAAAATGCGGCGTATTCGCTCAGCATTTCATGCTCTCTTCGTTCCAACATGATCCGAATATTTTCCATAAGTTCCCCGTTCCCCTTTCCGCGAAACTGTGCGGAACCGTCCTCTTTACCGGCCCCGTCTTACGCGCGGACTCCCGCTTTCACAGGTTCCGCCGTGTGCGCGGAACCGCCTCTTACCGATCCCGCTATTTTCTTTATTCAACGGGAAAACGGAATTTCCTTTTTTCTGTGCCCCAATCGGCCGAAAAAAACAGAAAAAAAGCGCAAAAAACCTCCGGGATTCTCAGAAAGCAATCCGAGAGCCCCGAAGGCGTAAAAATCTTCCCGTAATATGACGTATTTTACGGATCGGATCCGAGCCGGAAGGCGTCCGTATCATTTTTCTCCGGCTGATTACCGCGCTATGCTTTATTCGTCGGATCCGGCTGATTACTTGATAAACCGCATACCGGTTTTTGAGAACATGATTGAATCCGGCCGACTGTCCTCTGTAAGGGGATCCTCCTCCCAGAGCATCCGGTATTTGCAGCCGTTTATAATTCCCTGCGTGACAAACATATCATTTTCAATCGAAAGTATAGGGTCAGCAAGAGCATTTCCCGCTTTCGCCTTGATTTCCTTCCATTTCATGCAGCTGTTCATACCGTTTCCGATATTGTGCGGATCGGTTTCCTCATCATTGATTTCAATAATTGTTACAACATAGGACGGATCATACTTCTCGCTGCTGTCTTCAAAATAAAAGATTACATTGGCGTCAAATGTGAATCCTCCGGACGTACCGAAGCTCATATCATATTCCTTGCCCCAATGACGGAACTGATAGTCTCTGCCGATCTTTCCGATGATTTCACCTGCGGTCAGACCGAGGTACTGCGTAAGATCACCGTACTTGATTTCTCCGGGCTCTGCCAGTTCGGGTTCCGGCGTAGGCTCGGGCGTAGGTTCTTCGGTCGGTTCCGGTGTCGGCTCTTCGGTCGGTGCAGGCGTTGCGGTAGGCGTGGGTGTTACGGTATGCGTAGGTGTTGCGGTATGCGTTACCTCACCCGTCGGCGTAGGTTCATTCTTCTCGGGCTTCTTTTCATTGCATGCCCAGACTGACATGGACAGTAAACCCGCGATCAAAACGGCAGCGATCCGCTTTCCCGTCCGTTTCCCTAAAGACATCTTTCTCATTTCTTCATCCTCCCCGGGTGTAAATAATTCAGTATTTTGCATTTTATCAGACAAATGAGAATCTGTAAACCACTGTGTTTCGAACCGCTACTGTTCTTCTTAGAAGAGATGTGATATAATTAAATGTTGTAACGATTTTGTAAGTCCGATGCAGCCTCGGAAACGGCAGTATGGCACGTAATTACGATACATGCCGAAACCTCAAAACGGCAGCATCGTACTGAATCACGGAGCGTAATATGAACGAGTTATGTGATCTGATCAAACAGACGTTAGACTCCAATCCCGGTTTTACAAGCGTGTATACGGGGATTGTTCGTATTGTGTTCATCGTTATCTCCGTTCTGTTTCTGACATCGGCCGTTCTCTCGCTGTTCCGGCTTCCGAGAGAACCCGAAATCTTTGCGAGACTCTGCCGCCGCAATGCGCACGACCTGCTGCTGACGCATTGGGAGAACATCATCGGGCGTTCGCGTTCGGCTGACCTTACCATCCACGATTCATCGCTCAACCGTCTGCACGCGGTTATTTCCCGCGACGAGGAGGACCGCTGGCACATCTATGACCTTGATTCCAAATGCGGCACGATGCTGAACGGACACGAGATTGACAGCGAGGCGAAGCTTCACTACGGCGACATCATATTTGTCGGCAATACCGAGCTGACGTTTCAGGCAATCAGCGAGGAGGAACGCCGCGAGACCAACGCCGCGAGAAAGCTTGCGCGTCCGGTCTCCCCGTGGGGTCCCGTCGTAATCTTAACCATTATGCAGGCGCTTCTCTGCTTTCAGCTCGTCATCTCAAAACAGGTGCCCGCCGCCCGCTTCATCATCCCGACATTTCTTGCATTCACGATCGTCATGTGGGCGTATTTCATTGTGATGCATTTCTTTAAGCTGGTCGGCTACGAGCTCGAACTGATCGCGTTCTTTCTGACCACGATCTCGCTTTCCGTAACGACTTCCTGCAACTATAAGCTTCTTTATAAACAGCTGATTGCCGTCATATGCGGCATCGTTCTGTTCCTCGGCCTCGGCATTCTTCTGAAGGATCTGAGTCTTGTAAAGAAGCTCCGATGGTTCGCGGCCGCAGCCGGGATCGGTCTTCTCGGTCTGACGCTTGTTCTCGGTCATGCCAAATACGGTGCGACAAACTGGATCCGGATAGGCGATTCGAGTTTCCAGCCTTCGGAAATTGCGAAGCTCTGCTACATATTTGCCGGCGCATCGACATTGGATCGTCTGTTCCGTAAGCGTAACCTCGGACTCTTCATGGTGATGTCCTTTATCATGATGATGCTGCTCGGGCTGATGAGCGACTTCGGCGGAGCCTCGATCTTCTTTATCACGTTCCTTGTTATCTCATATCTCCGCTCGGGCGATTTCGCGACTATCCTGCTTCTTTCAGGCGGCGCGGTTTCCGGCGGCATCATGATATTGATTGCAAAACCGTATATCTGGAACCGTTTCTCGACCTGGCGGCACGCCTGGGAATATGCCTCTTCCGGAGGCTACCAGCAGGTTCGCACGATGACCGCTATTGCATCGGGCGGACTGTTCGGAGTCGGTCCCGGCGCGGGCTTTTTAAAGCGCGTGGCAGCTTCCGATACGGACCTCGTATTCGGTCTCGTATGCGAAGAATGGGGCCTGATCGTCGGCATCCTGATCGTCGGCTGCATCATCGCGCTCGCCGCATTTGCCATCCGCTCGTGTGAAATGAGCCACTCAAGCTACTATTCGATCGCGGCATGCTCCGCAACGTCGATGATCATCTTCCAGACAGCGCTCAACATATTCGGTTCGGTGGATATGCTTCCGCTGACCGGCGTAACGTTCCCTTTCGTCTCAAACGGAGGGTCTTCCATGATGTTTGCATGGGGACTTCTCGCCTTTTTGAAAGCGACCGATACGAGGCCCAACGCGAGCTTCGCAAACGCCGTTTATTATCGAAGACGCAGAGCGAAGAAGTCTGCAGCACAGTCCCTGCAGGCTTCCGACGCGTCCGCAGGAGGTGACCGCCGTGAGAAAGATTGAACAGCGCGTCCGCTTCTGTAAACTGATACTGCTTGTATTCATCCTCGGAATCATCGTATTTCTCGTACGCTATAAAAAGGATTCCGGCAAATGGTACACTCAGCCGTTCAACAAAAACCTGTACTCCGGCTCCGGTGAGCTGCTGACCGGCACGCTGACCGACCGGTACGGAACCATTCTCTCGGGCGTTGACGACGGTTACCGCTACTATTCCGGGCTCCCGCTCGTGCGTACGGCTACCCTGCATACGGTCGGCGACCGGAACAACAAGATCGGTACCGGAGCGCTTACCAACCTCCGTGATTACCTTGTTCCTTATAACAGCCGGAAAGGCGCTTCCGCAATCTCCGACCGCGGTAACGAAGTGCGATTAAGCATTGCGGCCGATGCGTGCGTAACGGCCTATACGGCGCTTGACGGCAAAGCCGGATGCATCGGCGTGTATAACTATAAAACCGGAGAGATTCTGTGCCTTGTATCCGCTCCGAGCTATGACCCGAACAACGTTCCAGAAGATATCGAGACCAATGAGGCTTACGACGGAATCTATGTAAACCGGTTCTTCCATTCCGTTTACGCCCCCGGCTCCGTTTTCAAAACGCTTACCTTACAGGCGGCGCTTGAAATGATCCCGGATGCCGCAAGCCGCACATACGTCTGCGAAGGCTCCGTAAAGGTCGGCGACAACACCGTTACCTGTCCGCAGAAGCACGGCAAGCTCACGCTTTCCGACGCTTACGCGGTTTCGTGCAACTGCGTCTTTTCGCAGCTTGCCGTCGAGATCGGCGGCGATAAGATGACAGAATACGTCCGTAAGGCGGGCCTTACGTCTTCTTATAAGATTCACGGCATTTCGACCGCCAAAGGCTCGTTTGAACTTGCTTCCTCCACGGTGAACCGGCTCGGCTGGGGCGGCGTCGGACTGTACCATGACCTCGTGAATCCCTGTTCGCTGATGATCTATTACGGGGCAATCGCGAACGGCGGAAAGGCCGCCTTACCGACCTATCTCTATGAAGTGATCGATCAGAAAGACCGCCGTCTCGATATCCCGGAAACGCAGTTCACATCGGAACTCGTATCACCCGATACCGCCGCTTCGCTGCGCATCTACATGAAGAATAATATGGCCAAATCCTACGACAGCACCCGATTCCCGAACGTTCCGATCGGTGCGAAATCGGGTACCGTAGAACAGCAAACCGGCAAATCCAATAGCTGGTTTGCCGGTTTCATAGACTCCGAAGAGTATCCGTATGCATTTGTCGTATTTGTCGAGCACGGAGGCTCAGGCAGTCGTGTCGCCGGCGACATTGCCGCCAAGGTTCTGAACACGCTCATTGCGGTCCCGTAAGCTGAACGCGCAGCCGCAGTAATCCTGGCGGTACAGGCCGTATTCGCGGGACAGTTCGATCGAACGGAGGTACCCGCCCTTCTTTTTAAAATCCGATGTTAAGTACGGAACACCGATTTCCGAAGCTATCTGCTCCCCGATCGTATTGAGAAGGGGAGCATTTTTTAAAGGGCTGATCGAAAGGGTCGTCGTGAAATAATCGAAGCCCTCCCCGGCCGCCTGCTTTCCTGCGTAGTTAAGCCGCATCCGGAAGCATACTTCACACCGCTTTCCGCCCTCCGGCTCGTTCTCAAGTCCTTTGACCGCCTCGAAGAATTCCTTCGGGTCGTACTCTCCGATCTTGAGCGTCACCGGATGCTTCACGGGCATCTCAGAGATAAGTCGCTCAATCTCCCGGGCACGCTTTTCAAACTCCTCCGGGCTCGTGATGTTCGGGTTATAAAAGCATACCGTAATCCGGAAATACTCCGAAAGGTACGAAAGCACGTAGCTGCTGCACGGTGCGCAGCAGGAATGTAACAGCAAAGAGGGCACAGAGCCCTCTTTTTGTATGCGTTCGATCGTTTGATCCAGTTCTTTTTGATAATTTCTTACCTGCATTGTCCGATAATCTCTCTCAGTGCGGCATACAAGGCTGCCATCTCATCGTCCGTCCCGATCGTAATGCGGAGACGGTTGTCAATCCTCGGTTTCTTCCAGAAACGTACGTAAATGTCGCGCTTCTTCAGTTCCTTCTGGATGTATTCCGCAGGCACCGATTCGTGCGTCACGAACAGGAAGTTGGTCTTCGACTCCGGGAAGGAGAACCCGAGCGCGGCAAGCTCTTTCTTCGCCGCTTCTCTCGTCTTCATTACGCGGGCGCACGTCTTCTCAAAGTAATCACGGTCGCTCAGGGATGCAACGCCTGCAGCGATGGCCGTACGGTTCAAAGTATAAGAATTGTAGGAGTATTTGACATCGTTGATCGCCTTAATTACCTGCTCGCTTCCGATGGCAAAACCGATACGCATTCCGGCAAGGGAACGGGATTTGGAGAACGTCTGCGTAACCAGCAGGTTCGGGTACTTTCCGATCAGGGAAAGCGCGCTCGTACCGCCGAAATCCACATAGGCCTCGTCCACAACGACGATGCACTCGGGATGACGCTTCACAAGCTCTTCCACCTTGGAAATTCCAAGTTCGATGGATGTCGGCGCATTCGGGTTGGCAATGATAATACCGCCCCACTGCCCGTCATAATCGTCAATATCGATTGTGAAATCATCCTTCAGCGGAATCTGCTTATAAGGCACGCGGAACAGCTCCGCCCATACGTCATAGAAGGAATAGGTAACATCGGGAAATGCGACCGCTTTCTCTCCGGCGAAGCAGGAAAGAAAGATCATACCGATAACGTCATCGCTTCCGACACCGACAAATACCTGCTTCGGATCAACCCCGTACTCCTTCGCAAGCGCGCGGACCAACGGTCCGATGTCCGCTTCGGGGTACTTCTTCAGGATGTCCGCATCGGTCGCGGAAAGAATCTCACCGACGGCAGGTGCCGGCGGGTAAGGATTCTCGTTCGTATTCAATTTAATGACTTTTCCTTCGGGCTGCTCACCGGGAACATAAGGAGTAACCTTCCGGACATTGTCCATGAAACTGTAGTTCATATCAGAAACCTTTCAAAATCAAAGCCCGTAGTCTTCCGCAAGGCTCTTGAAAGCCGGAAGCGAACGGACAATCATATCATAGTCCACGCAATATGCGATACGCAGATATCCGGGACCGCCGAAACCGCTGCCTGCAACCAAAAGCAGATGGTATTTCTTCGCGGCTGCGACAAATGCCTTATCGTCTCCGCCCGGTGCCTTCACGAACAGATAGAAAGCGCCCTGCGGCTTAATGCAGGTATAGCCGTATTCGGTAAGCTTCGAGTAAAGAAGCTCGCGGTTACGGTTGTAAATCTCAACGTCAACCTTGGCATCGAGAACTCTCTTGATGGTTCTCTGAATCAGGGACGGAGCGTTTACGAAGCCGAGTACGCGGTTGCTTGCGGAAGCACCCGGAATAATCTCATCGGCATCATCCAGCTCGTCGGGCATAACCAGGTATCCGATACGCTCGCCCGGAAGGGAAAGCGACTTACTGTAGGAATAACCGACGATCGTATTGCGGTAATATTTCGTAAGATACGGAACGGAAACTCCGTCGTATACAAGTTCGCGGTAAGGCTCATCGGCGATCAGATAGATCGAGGTGCCGTATTCCTTCTGCTTAGCTTCAAGAACGGCCGCAACGGAACGGATAATCTCCTCGGAATATACAACGCCGGTAGGGTTGTTCGGGTTATTGATGATCAGAGCCTTCGTCTTGGGCGTGATTGCAGCGGCAAGATTCCCGGCAACCGGCATGAACGTATCGGGATCGGTCGGAACCGTTACGAGCTTGCCTGCGAAGTTGTTTACATAGTTGCGGTATTCACCGAAGAACGGGGCAAATGTGAGCACTTCGTCGCCGGGGTTCAGCAGTACCTTAAAGATAACGTTCAGACCGCCTGCTGCGCCGACCGTCATAAGAATGTTCTTCGCATGGAAATTCGTTCCGAAATTGCCGTTCAGATGCTCTGCGATTGCCTCGCGGACATCCTCATATCCGGCGTTGTTCATATAGCCGTGAACAGAGTTCGGATTCTCCTCGTTCAATACGTCGAGCATAGCTTCCTTGACTTCCTTCGGAGGCTCAACGCTCGGGTTTCCGAGGCTGTAATCGTATACATTTTCCTTTCCGACTTCCTTCGCCATCCGGGCGCCTTCTTCAAACATAGCGCGGATTGCGGAACCGTTCCGGTTCAGGTTTAAAACGACTTCGCTGATCATTCTGTCTTTTCCTCTTCCTTCTTTGTTTGATTCTTTGACTGACTCTTAGACGTATTCTCCTCGCCGTAGCCGTAGCCGTAACCGTAGCGGGAGTATTTCTTGCCGTAGTATTTGCCGTAATAGCTCTTCTGAAGGTAGTTCTGCTTGTAGTCAACCTTGTTCAGAACCACGCCGAGCACCTTACAGCCGCTTCGGCCGAGCTGCTCGAGCATCTTCTGCGCGAGATGGTACTTAACGTTACCTTGGCTGAGTACGAAGATCGCACCGTCGCAGTACTGTGAAAGAACGGCCGCATCGGTAACGTTCGCCATCGGCGGCGTATCGATGATCACGTAATCGTAATGCTCTCTCAAAGCGTTCAGCATTGCGCTGAAACGTCTCGTATTGAACAGCTCCACCGGGTTCGGCGGGTAAGCACCCGAGAACAGAACGTGCAGGTTCTTGACATCGGTCTCGCAAATACAGTTTTCAAGGCTCTGCATGCCGGTCAGGAAATGGGTAAGACCGTAAATCTTGCTCTCTGCGGCAAATTTGGAAAGAACGACCGACTTACGAAGGTCGCAGTCAACATAAATCGTGCGCTTGCCGAGTTCCGCGATGGAACGGGCAAGGTTTAAAGAGGTGTTGGATTTGCCTTCACCGGGGAAGGTGCTGGTCAGCATGATAACACGCATGTCCGCACCGCAGAACTGCACGTTGGTACGGAAGTTTTTGATCGCCTCTCTCTGCGCAAATACGTCAGAGGGCTTCTCCAAAAATTCTACGCTCTGCATGATTATTTATCCCCCTTTCCGGAATAGAGTTTCTTCGCTTTCTTCATATCGGCTCGATAATCCGAACGCTTTCTCTTAGGCTCCTCATTTTCCTCAAGCGGGATGGTTCCGAGTACGGGAATATGCAGATATTTCTCAACGTCGGAATCGGTTTTGATCGTATCATCGGTGATGAACTGCAAGATGATGATTCCGCAGATGATCAGGAATCCGATTGCTGCACCGATGACGGTATTCTTCTTTACATTGGGGGCGGATGCCGAAGTCGGAACAACCGCATAGTCAAGGATAACCGCTTCGGTCTTCATCTTCGAAACAATCTGGTTTACCAGAACTTCCGAAACCGCATCGGCCAGCTTCTTGGCGTTGTTCGGGTTCTTATCAAGAACGCTTACCACGAGCATTCGGGAATCACTCGGAACAGAAACACGGATCTCCTTCTTCAGTTGTGCATATGAATATGTCGCCTTTTCCGGATCGGCAGGGTCATATTGCAGATTCAGGTCGGTAATAACCTGATTGATGACGGTACGGCTTCCTGCAAGAATCTCATAGTCCTTCAAGAGGGCGTTACTTGCGGAAATATCCGATGACGTCAGCGAGTTTTCATTGTTACGGTTCAGCACGAACAGCGTGCAGCTTGCCGAGTATTCCGGCGCAATGAAAAATCTGCTGTAGGCAAATGCAACCGCACCACAAATCGCTGTCACACATACGATTGTCAGTATTCTTGACAGAAGTACGTAGAACAGCTCTGACAGATTTATGGTGTCAGTTTGTTCTGAAGAGTTTGGTTTGTTGTCCATTGTTCCTCCTTATAAATCCTGCCCGGGATGGACTCCCTGCGCAGTCAGATTTTCGTGTTTTGTATAATCGATTCGGGATTGCGGCACAGAATCGTTTCTGCGTATTCCTCTCCGAAATTCGAGCAAATGTATTCCGCGCATTCCGACAGTTTCGGAATTCTGTGATGCGCGCCGTGCGCATCGGTTGCGACAAAGGAGACGATTTTCTCGGAAAGCATCTTCCGCGCAAGCTTACGGATCTTCGGTCCGTCCTCACCCATGATACTGTCGGCATTCATCTGGATGTATGCGAACGACGCGATATGATTCCGGAAATTCTCGTCCTCAAACGCATAATACCGTTCCGCATGCGCCACAATCGGCCAGTAACCCGCCGAAAGAATGTCCATCAACCGTCTCTCAATGATCTGAGCGGGCGTGTACGGCGAGAACTCCGCCAGAAAATACCTGCTGTCCGCAAGCGTTCCGCTGAGTCCGCGGTCTATATCTTCCACAATGCTTCCGGAAGCGGAAAAGCACTCGCATCCTTCATAGATCCGAAGGTCCGGAAAGAATCTCTGCGCAATCTCCCGTAAATGTTTTACACGGACTACGCGTTCCGCTTTGCCGGTATCGAATGTTCCGGGCTGATAATGCGGCGTGCAGATGATTCCGCGGATTCCGTCGTCGTATGCCATCTTAAGCATCTGCGCCGTAACCTCGGGATTGCGCGCCCCATCATCGATTCCGTTTAAAATGTGGCAATGTATGTCAAAGTAGTACATGCTGTCAGAACTCCAACTCTTACTCAGGCTTAAACTCGTTGTTTACGAAGCGTCCTTCTCTTACGCGGCCGCTGACAAATACCATGCGTCCGTTTCCGTGACGGTTATTGTCCTTCCAGTCGCCTTCGTAATAGTCGCCGGTGGACCAGGTGAAACGGCCGACACCGTCACGCATACCTGCGCGGAAGGTTCCTTCATAGCGGCTGCCGTTTGCGTATGTATAAACACCGGAGCCGTCCGGCAAATCCTTCTCATCAACCTGACCGGAGTACTGGTTGCCGTTCTTGTAGAAGATCGTCTTGGACTCGCGAACTGCGGGCTGAGGAACTTCTTCGGCAGGCTCTTCCTGAGGTGCCTCGGGCTCTTCTGCGGGAGCTTCGGCTGCTTCCTCTGCGGTCTCTTCTGCAGTTACGGTTACTTCTTCGGCTGCCTCTTCAACCGTCTCGGTAACTTCCTCGGCGGTCTCTTCAACGGTCTCGGTAACTTCTTCTGCAGTCTCTTCTACGGTTTCGGTTACTTCTTCTGCGGTCTCTTCTACGGTTTCAGTTACTTCTTCTACAGTTTCAGTTACTTCTTCGTTTATCTCTTCAACGGTCTCGGTAACTTCTTCTGCAGTCTCTTCTACGGTTTCAGTTACTTCTTCGGCTGCCTCTTCAACAGACTCAGTTACTTCTTCTGCGGTTTCTTCTGCGGTTTCAGCAACTTCTTCAACTGCCTCTTCAACGGTCTCGGCAACTCCTTCGGCTGCCTCTTCGACAGACTCGGTAACTTCTTCTGCGGTCTCTTCTACGTTTTCAATAGCATCTTCTGCAGCCTCAGCAGCTTCATCAACTGCGTCCTCAACGGTTTCTTCAACTGCTGCCAATGCATCGTCTGCCGTCTCGGTCACTTCCTCAACGCTTTCTTCTACAGTTTCAACTGCTTCTTCAACTGTCTCGGTAACCTCTTCGGCAATCTCTTCGGCATTTTCGCCAACTTCCTCGGCGGTCTCTTCTACGGTTTCCGTTACTTCTTCTGCAGTCTCTTCTGCGGTTTCAGCAACTTCTTCAACTGCCTCAGCAGCTTCTTCAGCTGCGTCCTCAACGGTTTCTTCAACTGCTGCCAATGCATCGTCTGCTGTTTCCGTTACTTCTTCAATGGTCTCTTCAACTGTTTCAGTAACCTCTTCCGTAGTTTCTTCGACAGCTTCCGTTACTTCTTCGACGGTCTCTTCAACAGACTCTGTAATTTCTTCAACCGTTTCAGCATTTTCTTCCGCAGCTTCTTCAACAGCTTCAGATGCTTCTTCAATTGCGTCCTCAACGGTTTCTTCAACTGCTGCCGATGCATCGTCTGCAGTTTCCGTTACTTCGTCAATGGTCTCTTCAACAGCTTCAGTAACCTCTTCCGTAATCTCTTCCGCAGTTTCAGTAACTTCTTCAACAGTCTCTTCCGCAGTTTCAGTTACTTTCTCCGCAGTCTCTTCAACAGACTCAGCTGCTTCTTCAACGGTTTCTTCAACTGCTTCGTTAATATCTTCTACGGTTTCCGCAGCTTCTTCCGCGGTCTCGGCTGCTTCAACAGCTGCAGCTTCAACAGTTTCCGCTGCTGTGTCGTATTTGTCCTCAACGATTTCCGTAATATCGCTTACGATACCGGCTGCTTCCTCGACATACGGCTCTGCGGAGATCTTCACGCCGTTCTCCCAAACCTGCTTCTCACGGGTTCCGTCCGCATAGGTCATGATGCCTTCACCGTTCTGACGGTTGTTGCTCCATTCGCCTTCGTAAACGTCGCCGTTTTCGTAACGCAGGATTCCGTGACCGGCAAATGCGCCCGCTACGAAATCACCCTGGTAGCTCTCACCGCTCTTCTTGGTGAATTTACCCTGGCCGGACTTCATGCCGTTCTCCCAGTTGCCTTCATATATGCTGCCGTTGCCGTAGGTCAGGGTGCCCTGTCCGTGGCGCTTGCCGGCAAAGTATCCGCCTTCGTAAATGTCACCGTTCGGATAGATCATCAGTCCCATACCCTGACGACGGCCGTCATAGAAGTCACCTTCGTACATCTGACCGTTCGCATAAGTCTCGGAGAAGTATCCGGTCTTTCCAAGCGGCGCGGCGGGCTTTTCTTCCGCCGTCTCGGGTTTATTATCAAATGTATTTGTTACAGGAACCGCAGCCTCTGCGGAAACTGCCTCGCTGACAGCCTCAGCAATCTCGTCCTGAACCTTCTCGACAGTCTCTTCAACCGTTTCTGCTGCAGTCTCAACTGTTTCTTCAACCGTTTCCGCTGCAGTCTCAGCTGTTTCTGCTGCAGTCTCTGCTGCAGTCTCAGCGGCTTCCTCGGTCTTTTCAGCAGTTTCGGCAACTTCTTCTACGGTTTCTTCAACAGCTTCGGTTACTTCGCCTACAGCCTCTTCCGCTGCCTCTTCAACCGTTTCCTCTGCGGTTTCAACCGTTTCTTCAACAGCCTCAGCTGCTTCCTCAACTGCTTCTTCTGCGGACTCAACGGCTTCTTCAACCGTTTCGGTAACTTCTTCGGCAACCTCTTCGGCCGTTTCTGTTACTTCTTCAACTGCCTCTTCAGCTGTCTCTTCAACGCCCTCGGTTACTTCCTCGGCTATCTCCTCTGCGGTCTTAGCAGTCTCTTCAGCAGCTTCTTCAACCGCTTCCGCTGCCTCAAATCCGTCTACACCGGAGTCGTATACGATTTCGGCGGACATGCCGTCGTCACCGTAAATGGTGTTATCTTCGATAATGATCGGAGTCTCAACGGGCTTAGCGGGCTTCGGCTCTTCTTCCTGTTCCTGCTCTTCCTCTTCGAACAGCGCGTCAAAGGACGGGAATTCCTCGCCGGGCTTGTAAAGCGCGGTCTCAAGGAACGAATCCTCAGCGGGATTCTCCTCGTATGCGGGCGGGAAACCGTCACGCATAAATACGGACATGGGCGGAACTACGGCCGGAGCCTTCTCCATCTCATCCTTGTCTACCGGCTGATCCGGTACAAAGTAATCGCCGTCATCAACCGGCTGCGAAGGAGTCTCTGCAGGTGTTTCATCCGCAGTTTCGGCTGCTTCCGCAACTTCCGCGGTCCCTTCGATATCCGTTACATCTTTCTTCTCAACGGACTCTTCGGTTTCCGCCGCCTCTTCGTCAGCCTCTTCCGTCTCCGTTTTATTCACGCGGATTGCGTTGTTAATCTCTTCTTCAACTGCCATAACGGGCTCGGCGGCATAAAAACGGTCTCCGCCTTCCTGTTCCCTGGCCTGCTGCTCGCGGAGCTGCGCGATCATGCGGTCCCGCTTCTCCTTGGCAAGACGGCGGCGCTCATTCTCCTCGGCAAGTTCTTCCTCTTCCTGACGGGCAATCTCGTCCTGCTTCTTCAGGAATGCTTCGATCTGCTCATCATCGGGCTTTTCACGGAACGCGCATACGCCGTTGATCCAGAAGCCTTCCTCCGCGTGACCGTCATGAAAATACATCTTGCCCATGCCGTTCGGCAGATCGTTGCTCCACTCACCGTCGTACTCACGGCCGTCACCGAAAAACACATGACCGCTGATCAAACGGCCCTGCTCGTAATAACCCTCGAGCACGTTGCCGCCCGGAAGCGATTCCTCGCCGTAGCCGTCGTATTTGTCGTGAACCCACTCACCGTCATAGTAGGCATCATTGCGAAACACGAGCTTCCCCTTGCCGTGTCTCATGCCGTCCTTAAATTCACCGCGGTAGTATTTACGCGAGTCCCCTTCGTTATATGTCAGCTCGCCGCGGCCGTTCGGAATTCCGTTACGCGTCTTTCCGTAATACCGACCTTCCGGGAGCAAAAGTTCCTGCTCTTCAAGAGGGGCAGACTCCTGCTGTGTGTTCATCTTGAAACGGCATTTTACACACAAGCCATCCCCGCCGGCTTTGTTCTCTTTGCATACAATACATAACAATTCCGCCATACAGTAACCCTCCTTCAAATAACCGCACCTTCTCATGGCGTCGCAACGCATTCGGAGTGAAATTCAATTGTAACCCCATGGGCATAATATGCCTATATAACATAATATCAAGTTTGGTCGGAAAATTCCATAGAAAAAATCAGAAAAGGCATATAAAAACGGATATTTTTCGGAAAATGAATCGTTTTTCTTTCTTCCTACGGAAGAACCGCAGGTTTTTGACATGAAATATTGCTGTTTGGGGACCTTTTCCTCCGCTTTCGGGCCGTACGGATCGTCTGTACTCAACTGTACTCAAACCGCTCAGCCGATAAAAAAAGCGGAAAGCCACGGTTTCATTGGCTTTCCGCTGTCTCTGTTTTAAGCTGATGGCGGGAATTGAACTGAATGAAAAACCTCTCAATTCTAACAAGAAAGGAGTTCCGGCATTTCCACTCTCCCGCTGTACTCAAAACTGTACTCAAAAGGTGCAAGAAAAGCAAACCATTTTTTTATGATAGTA
>JAFZUW010000050.1 GCA_017618195.1 Lachnospiraceae bacterium | reverse complement strand
CGGTTACGCCCGATTCCTTGATGATGTTGCCGAGAAGCAGCATACCGATCAGAGGAAGTCCGCCGGGAGCGATGAAGGTGCAGACGATGAATGCGACTATCGGGAAAAGAACTCTTTCACGCTTTGAAACTACGCGAGGAGGTTTCATGCGGATGAGCCTTTCCTTTTTGGTCGTAAGAAGTTTTACGATCGGGGGTTGTATTACCGGAACGAGAGCCATGTACGAGTAAGCCGCGATAGCAACTGCGCCCAGAAGGTGCGGAGCCATGAGGCCTGTCGTGAAAATAGCTGTAGGACCGTCAGCACCGCCGATGATACCGATGGAAGCAGCTTCCTGAATGTTGAATCCAAGGAAGATAGCAATAAGGAACGCCGCGAAGATACCGACCTGTGCGCCGCCGCCGATAAGGATGAGTTTCGGGTTGGCGATCATGTAGGAGAAGTCGGTCATCGCACCTATTCCTAAGAAAATAAGCGGCGGATAGATACCTTTCAGAACTCCGAAGTAGAGATAGTTGAGAACTGAGCCCGGATCGTAGACACCGATCTGTACGCCCGCTGCGGTCGGGATGTTACCGATGAGGATACCGAAACCGATCGGGAGAAGAAGAAGCGGCTCATAATCCTTCGCGATTGCGAGGAAAATAAAGATGAAAGCGACAAGCATCATGATGAGGTTTCCTATCGTGATGTGTGCTACTGCCGTGGTGTTGAAGAAACGCGCTATGAAACTTCTGTTCTTCTGGAGGTAATATTCCATCGTTCCGGACGAACGGAGCGAGAAGTTGATGAAAAGCGGGGTGACTTCATAAGTTTTGCCGAAGTTCTTGATGTAGAGCGTGCGGGTGAGCGTTACGTCACGCGCCGATTCACCGTTCAGCATAACCGGGAACTGGTCAGCCGGAGCCTCAAAGTTGATGAAAGCGACACCGTTGTCTGCAAGAAGAAGGTCGGAATGTTTGTACTCCTTTTTTTCGCCGTTCGGGAAATAAGCCGTGATTTTGTAGTTCTGGCGTTCCGGATTGAACGAATCGAGGTCTATTTCAGCAAGGTTTTCCGCATTTTTAGCCTTTGTATTCGGAAGAACCGCCTCAAGACCTGTAATCATAAGGTATCTGCCTATCTTTTTTTCATCACGGTGTTCGGCAATTGTCTTGAACTCGGGAGTTCCCTCAACGACGTTGTTTGTAACAATCGCCGCATATTCCGGCTTGTGCTGGTGCTGATTGTCAAGAGTGTCGTATTCAATATCAAGTTTTACAAGTGAACCGTTCTCGAAATTTCCGGTAAAGACCGAATTCGCAGAACCTTTTTTTGCCGGCTGCATTCCTCTCTGCGGAAAATTCATGCCGCGTGGCTGAAGGAACTTTCCGTGCTGAGGAAGCGGCTGTCCCGGCTGCGCCTCTTCCTGAGCGAGCATAATGAAGCTCAGAAAAAGCGCAAAAACAAAAATTATACTTTTCTTCATTTTCGCCTCTTAACCTATTGTTACAAGCGGCTGGTGTTCCTTGACATTGTCGCCTTCCTTGACGAGAACGGCCTTGACTGTTCCCGCGGATCCTGCGTTGATGTCGTTTTCCATTTTCATAGCTTCCATCGTCATGACTTTCTGTCCGACGGTTACGGTGTCGCCGACTTTTACGAGGACTTTCATGATAAGTCCCGGCATCGGAGCGACTACGTTGTTTCCGCTTACATCGCCTGCAGGGGAAGCAGCCGGAGCAGCGGCAACAGGTGCAGCAGCAGCGGCAGCTCTCGGAGCAGCCGGTCTCGGAGCGGACGGAGTGAACGCAACCGGTTCACCGCCTTTGTAGGTTATGTCAACATCGTATTCATTGCCGTTTACCGCAACTTTAGCCGTTGCGCCGCCGAAATCCTTGACTTCGACCTCAAATTTTTTTCCTTTTATCGTAAGTTCATACTTTTTCATCTCAAATTCCTCACTTTTTTACTGCCTGCCATCTTTTGAAACGGCGGGATTGTTTTGCCAAACTTTCGCTTGTCCACGGATTGTTGTTGTAATACTGCTTCGTTTCGGTGAGATAGATCTTGTCGGAGCTTTTGGTCATGTAGATCGAAAGGCCGATCATAGCGGCGATCTGCTCAAGCTCGCTCTCTGCCGTAACGGGAGCATCTTCCTTTTTCTCGGGAGCCGGTGCCGGTGCGACAGCGTGCTTTCCACCGAACTTGTGTCCTCCGTCAGAAGCCGGTTTCGCGTCTTTTCCCGCAAGTCTGTAGAACTGCGAAAGAACGATCGCAAGTATCGCCAGACCCGAAAGAACGACGCCGATTCCGATGAAGGGAAGCGCCTTGATTACAGCCCAATCCGCCTTCGTCAGATCCTCTGAAAAAGCGAGCGCGGACTGAATTAAATTGATAGACTGGATCATCTTTCCTCCTACAGCGGAATGTTGCCGTGTTTCTTAGCCGGAAGGTCGTCATTCTTCGTGATGAGCATCTCGAGAGCTTTAATAAGTCTCGGTCTCGTCGTCTTCGGCTCGAAAATATCGTCGATGTATCCGTGCTGAGCTGCGATGTAGGGATTTGCAACGTTTTCGTTGTAAAGCTCTTCCTGCTCTGCAAGGAATTTCGCTTTGTCTTCAGCTGCTTCGAGTTCCTTTCTCATGATGATCTCGACTGCGCCTTTAGCACCCATGACTGCGATCTGAGCAGTCGGCCATGCGTAGTTCATATCGCATCTGAGGTTCTTCGAAGCCATAGCGAGGTAAGCGCCGCCGGTAGACTTTCTGGTAACGACCGTGATCTTCGGAACAGTCGCTTCGCTGTATGCGAAAAGCATCTTTGCGCCGTGTCTGATGACGCCGCCGTATTCCTGGCCCGTGCCCGGAAGGAATCCCGGAGTGTCGACGAAAGTGATTATAGGAACGTTGAACGCATCGCAGAATCTGACGAATCTTGCAGCCTTGTCGGAAGCGTTGATGTCAAGGCAGCCTGCAAGGACGTTGGGCTGGTTGCCGACGATACCGACCGTTCTGCCGTTGAGTCTTGCGAAACCGACGATCATGTTGGTAGCGTACTGCGGCATAACTTCAAAGAATTCGCTGTTGTCGACTACCATCGCGATGACCTGTTTCATATCGTAACCCTTGTTCGGGTTTTCGGGG
>JAFZUW010000049.1 GCA_017618195.1 Lachnospiraceae bacterium | reverse complement strand
TCAGGTTGCGCGCGTCAACATTATTTCATCGCCATGGACGCGTATAACGTGACCCACTTATTGGCCTCTCCGACATCTCCCGCCTTAAACGCCGGAACACTCTTCGAGGCGGTCAGAATGTATCGTCCGTTCTCCAGACGGTGCCGGTTCAGTACCTCATATCCGGCCTGCATCGCCTCCGACTCCGGCGCAGCGCCCAGAACTCTCAGTGCATAGACGATCATGTGCGCGCCGATCTTGATCGGATCCGGAGGATAAAACGTCCCGAGCATCACATCCACCATCGGCGTTTTCATATCGTCTGTGCGATAGAAGATATTTCGCTTCGTAAAATACTGCACCAAAGCACTCTCGCATTCCTGCGGATATCCCTGCAAATGCAGCTCCGCTGCCAGCAGAAGATATTCCACCGTCAGCCTCGCGCAGCTCTTGTGCGGCTTTCTCGGGTCGTTCATCTTTTTGTTTGTGCTGATGCAGCCGAACCCGCCATCGTCCTTGATCAGTCGCAGAACACTGTCAATCTCGTTCTTTACAATACTCTCCGAATAGTACCCAAGCTTTACCAGGTTTCTAAGAAGAAGCGGTTCACCGCACAGCATCTTAAAGCCGGTGCTCTCGATCAACGCAAAAACGTCCGCATCGATGTCCTTCCCGATATCGCTCCTCGTCAATCCCCACTCGGCAAAGCTCATGATTGCATCATACTTGTCCCAGGGCTTGTCCTTCCTGAGTTTCTTAAGCCCACGCTCGTAAACCTTGCTCTTCAGAAGTTGATGCTTGCACGTGACGACCTGCTCGTCATCATCCGGCAATCCGACAAACTCCTTAAGCGTCCGAAGCCTCACCTCCGGATTCGTTTCTTCCAGCAGCCATTTCGTAATTGTCTGTTCCATAAGCATCCTCCATTTTCCGAAAGAATTACCGATCATTTCGCTTCCGCTGCTTTCAGTATACGGCCAAAGGAGGTTTCTTACCCGACAATCTGTGCTCGCTTCAGAATAGTTTCCTTCTAACCGTCTTTCCGGAGTATTTCAATGATTCTTTCCTTGGTATTCTTCTCTTTTTCTTCCCCCCTTGTGGTTGCATCCAGAATTGCCTGTGCTCTCTCCAGATCCCTGAGGCCTTCTTCCCTGTCATAGGTATAGTTCTCCGGCAGTGTATCAAACAGTTCTACCTTCCCCATCTCACTTTCCGGAAGCTCGCCCAGCGAGTGCGCGATTGCCGCGTAAACCCGCCCATTATTCTTATGGATTCCGTCGTCCCATGGCTGCTCATAATCCCAGAGCGGAATCATCTCACAATCCGTTATTCCGGACTCCTCGAAAAGTTCCCTCCCGGCCGCCTGAAGCGCCGTTTCCCCGGCCTCCACATGCCCGCCGGGATGTTCAAAACTCTTTCTTCGTTTGTGCCAGCAGTATACCCATTTGTCTCTGTATTTCGCGAATATCACGACAAATGCAATGTCCTCAAGCTGTCCTGCCGGATAAATCTTCTTCTCCATAAATTCCATCCAATCAGCCTTCATCCGCAAAAAGGCTCTCAAATATATCCATTGTTTCAGGGCTCATCTTCCTTATTCGCCGTCCAGATAGTTCACTTCCGAATCAAGCTTAAAAGACTTCTGCATGCTTTCCGCAAGGACGCGGACATTGCCCGAATCGGGATACAGAACCACGTCCGAAGGCGTATAGGTATCAATGTCCAGATACGACACCGGCTCATCGAAAGTATTCGTCAGCATATGCGCTCCGCTTTCGTTCGGCGGGAAGAATACGACATCGCCCGCTGTCACTTCGCGTTCCCCCTGCGGAGTTCTAAGCGTCGCCTTGCCGGAAATAACATAGAACATTTCTTCCCGGCCGAGATGCTGATGATACGGATAGTTGCTCTGTCCCGGCAGCAATGTGTAAAATGCGACCGACATTTTCCCTTCTCCGGTTTTGTACGGCGAAACTACCGTGCTTTTCAGAAAGCCGAACTGATGCCGGTGCCCGCCCTCGGGATCATAAAACTGATTTAAATCAACCTTCTTATATTCCGCAGTCTTAACGTTTTTGATTATCAGGTCCTGCATTAATTATCCCCCTTATCCAATGACCGGCATGTTTTTCAGCCATTTTTCGAGACCCCTGTCCGTCCAAACCTGTACTTCCACATAGCATTCCGGCCCGTATTTGAAATCCGGATTCCAAATCTGCGGCAAGCCGTACTTCTTTATGATTTCCTGTATTTCCGCAAAGTTGTAAAGGCGGTTGCGGTATTCTTTGCCGTCTTTCACATTACCGCTGAAGGTCGGATGCGAATCCCCGTATGTGAAGGTCACCTGACTCATATCCAGTTCGCTTGTGTCGACAGTGATCCATGCCGTTTGCTCGTACCATTTTTCGAAAAAGGGACATTTTTCCACCACAAAATAGTGGGGTGTGGTTCTTTCCGGGCTGCCGCCCATCTTGATAAACTCGTTTCGAAGGATGCCCTCAAAACGCCTTCTCTTCTGAAGGTAATCGTCCGGACGTTTGGAAAGAAAAACATCCGGTTTCTCGGCCTTGATCTGCTTCAGAACGTTCTCGGCCTCTTCGTCCGGCAGGTCCGATATGCTCCGAAGCGGCCCAATGCTTTTTTCAAAATAATGATATAAAATCATACGATCATTCTTCCTTCTTTCCGCGTTCCTCACGCTTTCTGCGGCGCTGCTCCCGGTTGTTCTTCTCCGACTCGAAAATCTCCACTGCCGCATCGGTCAGCTCGTCGGGCCAGACTTTTCCGGAAGATTTGACTTTCGCCCACGGGCAGAGCTTTTCATATTCATCGTCAAATACGATCGTATACGGCGGCCCGCAGCGGTCGTTCACATCCTTATACAGATGCCTTCCGTCTGTTATGGCCTCGAAAGTATCGTGGTCGCTCATACCGTCTTCCAGCAGATCAAACGTTTCCTTTGTGATCTCGTAAAGATCATAATAACCGTTCCCGCTGCGCTCTGCCGTGTATATCCCGCGAGCCTTGTCATAACATGCTTTCCAGCCGTAACCTTCTTTAAACTGCAAGGCGCTTTCCTGTATTCTCTTTTCCAGGGAGAAGACAATATCCTCATAATATAAAAGCGCTCTCTCCCCGAAATGAATCAGCAGATAATCGGAAGGATAACAAAAATCCGACCATCTGTCGCAGAACAGTTCGGCGGTAACTTTCACCGCGACTCTGCTGTAGTAACAGACATAAACTTTTCCGTTAAGATTCTGTTTTAATGCTGCTTTCAGTATCTGCGCCGTTTCACGCTCTGCCTGCATGTCTCCCCATCCGCAATCCTCGATCAAAACGGGAAGCGCTCCCAGTCCGCCTTCTTGCACGGCAAATGAACAGAGCGGAATCGCGTTCTTGTCGCAATAACTGCGCCAGACCGATTCCGCTTCTTCTTCGGATAACACCTCCATTTCCGCTAATTCACTGTCGGAAAATAAGGCGTAGTTTTCATCCGTGAAGCGGAACCCGAACAGGAAATCTTTAATCTCCATTGTCACTCCTCCGCAAAAGGTCATTTCGCAATATTATCCTTAAAATTATACCATTTTTATGGGAGATGAGTCAATGACTTTGGAGTATTACCGCCGAATCCATGCCGGTCCCGCCACACGGTTATTGACATGCTTTATAAGGTGTTGAACAGGCTTTCAATAACAGATGCCGCGTCCTCAAGCGCTGCCTTTTCGGAAAGCGTTTTATCCCTTGAGGTGATCTCCACGATTCCCTGTTTGAGGTTTCGAGGACTGACTACTGCTCTTAAAGGCACGCCGAGAAGGTCCGCATCCGAGAACATAACGCCGGCGCTGACTTCACGGTCGTCGTAGATAACTTCCATGCCCTTTGCTTCCAGTTCCCCGCAAAGACGGTCGGCCGCTTCCTTAACCTCCGGCTGATCCGCACGGACCGCACAGAGGTGAACCTGCCACGGCGCGATTGCCTTGGGCCAGATCGGACCGTTCTCATCGTGATGCGCCTCACATACCGATGCCGCAAGTCTGCCGACACCGATTCCGTAGCAGCCCATGATCGGATAACGGATCTCGCCGTTTTGATCCGTATAGGTCATGTCCATCGACTTTGTGTATTTGGTTCCGAGCTGGAAGATATTTCCGACCTCGATTCCTCTCGAAATGCGGATCGCCGGCTTTCCGCAGTGCGGGCATATACCGCCGTCCCGAATCTTGGCGAAATCGTGATATTCAGCGCCTGCGGCATCACGAGCCATATCAAGCCCGGTGTAGTGATAATCCGTCTCATTTGCCCCGCATATAAGTCCGGAAGCGCTCTCGAGCGAACGGTCATAAAGCACCGTTACACCGTCAACCAGTCCTACGGGACCGATGAAGCCGGCTTTGATTCCGCTTTCCTCGGTAATCTCCGCAGGATGGATCTCACAACCGAGATGATTCGTCAGCTTGGTTTCGTTGACCTCGAGGTCGCCGCGGATAAAGAGGATTACATAGGAATCGTCCTTGTTTCTCTGATAAACAACCGCCTTGCAGGATTTGTCCGGGCTGCTGCCGAGGAATCCGCAGACCTCCTCGATCGTATGCATATCCGGCGTATGGACTTTGGTAAGCTCTGCGGACACGTGCTCAGTCTTCTCGAGGATGCATTCCGCCGCTTCCATGTTCGCGCTGTAGCCGCACTCCCCGCAGATTGCGATGGAATCCTCCCCGATGGGTGTGAGCAGCATAAACTCATGCGAAACGCTTCCGCCCATCATGCCGGAATCGGACGCCACCGAAATAACCTCCGGCACGCCCACTCTTGTATAGATGCGCTCGTAGGCTTTATGGCATCGCGCGTAATACTCCTCCAGATCCTCCTGGCTCGTATGGAAAGAATAGGCATCTTTCATCGTAAACTCACGCACGCGGATGAGTCCCGCACGCGGTCTCGCCTCATCGCGGAATTTCGTCTGGATCTGATACACCATGAACGGATACTTGGCATAGCTCTTCGCGTAGTCCCGCACCAGATGCACCGCCGCCTCTTCATGTGTCATGCCGAGCACCAGAGGGCTTCCGCTCCGGTCCTGAAACCGCGCCATCTCTGCGCCGATGCTTTCATAACGGCCCGATTCCTGCCAGATGGACGCCGGCATAACAACCGGGAACTGCACCTCCTGGCCGTCGATTGCATCCATCTCCTCGCGGATGATCTGCTCGATCTTCCTCGTGATCCGCTTCAGCGGCATATATGAGGAAAATATGCCGTTCGCCATTAATTTGATGTATCCGCCGCGTACCATAAGCGCATGGCTGTCCACAACGCAGTCCGTCGGTCTTTCCTTAAATCGGTCTCCGACCAGTTTCGATAGTTTCATCTTCAAATCCTCCTGTTTGATAAAAAAATAAGCCCTAAGCATACAAATAATATGCTTAGGGCGAACATCTCTGTCCGTGGTACCACCTAAATTCGGTAAAACCGCTCTCTCGGCACAGGTCAACAATGCCTCATCTCTGTAACGGGAGATCCCGGTGAATCCTACTTTGTTTCAGTTCACAGCTCCAAGACGGGTTCGGCATCCTTTTCGCAAAGGCTCGCACCGACCGCCTTCTCTCTGTAACTTCCGGGATACTTACTTTTTCTTTTCTTCGCTTTTTTCTGTTTTTGATAAATTACCACATCGCATCTGATTTGTCAACGGGATGCGTCCTCATTTGCCGGCACGGATTCCATTCATCCCAAAGCAGCGGGAATGAAAGGATTGGCCGCGCTCTCACGGATGTAGTTCTCCCGCCTTAAATACTAACTGTCAGCTTTCGTTTCAATTGCGGTCTCCTCTTCCAGAATCTGCCGGAGAATCAGTATGCCGAGAATGTACAGTGCACTCCTGGCAAATTGGAAGAATAGCCAAGCTCTTCCAAAGGAGTCTCTTTTAGTCAGCGTACCGAATTCCGGAAGGATCTCGACCGGTCCACTCGCGTTAACCGCAGTTATCTCATATGAAAAAGCGGTGCACAAAACTATGACGAAAGCTGTTAAGAAAACAAGTA
>JAFZUW010000048.1 GCA_017618195.1 Lachnospiraceae bacterium | reverse complement strand
TATGCAGACAAACAGATTTGACGGCTTGATTTTATCATGTTTTTTTATTCTTTCCAAGGAGATTTTTCCGGATTTCTTCGTCAAAATCTTCTCACAGCCCACTTTTCACCGATTGAGTGGAATTTAGTTTTTCATTTGACCCCTGGTTTTTTCAGATTATTCTTAACAACTCAATCCAACATTCATTCTACTCCAGTAGAACTCCTATCCTCTGCTCTTTTTCATAACACTCATTACACCGATGGCGCCGATGGAAACGAGTGCCAGGATGATCCAGAGTACAAGGTGACTCGAGTCGCCGGTTTGTGCGGACGTGTCATTATGCGGAGTGGTCAGTGCCGCCTCAATAACCTTGATGCCGACCGATGCTTCGCCGTCTTCGAAGGATACCTTAACAGCGTGCTCGCCGAGGCTGAGTGTCTCGAGGAAATCTGCGCTGAAGGTAATGATCGTGCTGCCCTTGACAGCCGTGTAATCCTTATCGCGAACAGCGGTTACGCCGTCTACCGTGACAGCGGTAAACTTCTCAAAGCAGTCATCATCGTCGAATTCCTTCGTGATGCGGAATGCCACCGTCTTGCCGCTCTTCTTGGTCCATTCGGCGGTTGTCGCGTCGCATTTGTATACGCCCTGAATCTTAACGGTCAGGTTCTCGCCGGTGAAACCGGTATGGTAATTGTCCCCGCGATAGAATACGCGAACCGTGTATTCGCCGGACTTCGTGCCGGTAGGGATTTCCTTTGACCAAGCCGAACCGTCAAGACTGTATTCAACCGTGTAGCCTTCGGGAACCGCCTTCGGTGCATTGATCAATGCCTGAGGCTGACCGTTCTCTGTAAGCGGCTGAATTGCCGTAGGCTTCTCGTCCTCGCTCAGTACCGGTGCGGGTTTGATAGCCGTCCATTTGGCGTAGATCGTCGTTTCATCCGTAATTTTCTCTTCGAAGGTATACGGTTTGTTCAATTCTTTATCGGCGAACCAGCCGTCGAAGAAGAAGCCGCTGTACTGAGGCGTCTCAGGCTTCTCCGCAGACTTACCGTACTCAACCGATGCATCCTTCATTGCAGCCGCACCGTTCATTTCGAAATGAACAGGGTAGTTCCTGGGCTTTTTATTGTACCGCGCCGTATACTCCGCATCGCCCGTTACCGCTTCCAGGGCAGGGGTCCAGCCGTCAAATGTGAACGTGAACTCCACCGTTTCCTTACCGTCGGGATCCGGATGTGTCGGCATGCTTCCGTACTCTGCCTCGGTAATATCAATTACTTCTCCGTCATCATCCTTCCAGGTGATTTCATATCTTCTTCTGGTCTTTTCAAATCTGGCAACATACGTTTCCGGACCTGCAACTGCTTTGAAATCCCTATTCCAACCAATGAAGGTATATATGAATTCATCCGAATCTTTCTTAACGGGATCCTCATGTGACGGTATACTGTCGTACTCTACCATAGAGGTATCAAATACGTTGCCTTCGTCATCCTGCCATGTGATCACATAGCTTCTTCTGGAAGGCGTAAATATCGCCGTGTAGACTGCCGCCCCATCGACTTCCGTAACCTCCGGATCCCAGCCGGTGAAGACATACTCATATTCCGGCGTAGGCTCCATCTCAGGATCAATACAGGACGGCACGGTGCCGTACTCCCATGCTCCCGAACCGATCACGAGACCGTTTTCATACTTCCAGATGATCTCACAGCTCTTTTTGGTCTCCTTGAACTTTGCCTTATATTCTGCAGGTCCGGTAACCGCTTTGAGATTCGGCTCCCAGCCATCAAACTCAAAGTAGGCTTCCCTCGTTTCCCGGTTGTTCAGATCCGAATGCAGCGGCATACTTCCGTACTCCACCGTTGTGGTATCGATCAAGGTTCCGTTCTCATCTTTCCAAACGATCTCGTAGCTGTTGACGACTTCGGAAAACTGCGCTTTATACTCTGCTGCTCCTGTAACCGCCTTCACATTCGGAGACCAGCCTGCAAATACATACGAATACTGATCAATCGGCTTTTTAACCGGGTTTTCATGCTGGGGGATCTCACCGTATTCCACCGTAGTAACGTCAATTACTTCTCCTTTATCATCCTTCCATGTAATCTCATATCTGTTCTTTGAAGGAGTGAAACGGGCGGTATATACAGCTGGTCCGTCAACAATCGAAAGCTCTCTGTCCCATCCGATGAAGGTATAGGAATACTCATCTGTAGCCTTCTTATTCGGATCTGCATGGGAAGGCATGGTCCCGTATCCTGCCTCCGTCACATCTATCAAACTGCCATCCTCGTACTGCCATGTAATCTCATAAGGTCTCGGAATCTCCCGGAACACGGCTTTATAGGTCGCATTTCCCGTGACCGCCACCGGGGTCTCCTCCCATCCTTCAAAAACATAGCTGCTTTCCTTTGTGGGCTGTTTCTCCGGAGGCTCGTGAGACGGCACTGTTCCGTATTCCACGCTTGTCACATCAAACTGACTGCCATCCTCATCCAGCCAAGTGATTTCATAGCTTCTTCTGCTCCCTTCAAATACCGCATTGAAAGTCGTGTCTTCGGTGAGCTCTTTTAATTCCTTGTCCCAGCCAATGAAGGTAAAGTCATACTCGGGAATGGATTCCTTTTCCGGTTTTTCTCCCTTGTATTCCGGAATATCTCCCTCATAATATGATTCTGTCCCGATCAGATTACCATCGGAATACCAGCTGACTTCAATCTCCTTGCGCAACTCCCAGCAGCCGGCCAAAGTTGCATCTCCGTATGTACCGCGAATATTCGTATTTGCGTCGTATTTTTCGTTAAGCTTCCATGTACCGCCGCCGCTGGTTACGATCCAGTACTTGAAGATGTAACCTTCTCTATCCTTAGGCTTAAGTATGAAGTCCGTATTTGTGGTGTAGCTGATCCTTTTGTAGAGCGGGCTGCCTTCGAAGTTTTCCAGATAAATCGTCAGTTCAAACGACTTAGGCTCCCACATTGCGTAAACGGTCTCGTCCTGCGTGATAAAGTAGGGGTCATCCGCTTTATAAGTTGTGCCCGTGCCGCTAGGGAGCGTATTCCAGCCCAAAAGTGTATATGCTTCCTGATTGTATGGATCGCCGCCGAGTGTGACCGTACTGCGGTTGTCACCGGTTACCACTGCTGGATTAATTCCGGGCAAAATGGTATTCGGATGCAGTCTGATCCACGGCTTACGTACATCTGTATCAGGATCTTTGTAAAGCAGGAAAAATTCCGAAAGTTGGAAAGCGTTTCCCTCATTTACACCGGTAAATGTGAGTCTGAACTCACAATACATAAATGTATTGTTCAGTTCCCGGTAGCCCCGTGCCTGGTTCTTATCCGGCAATATGTCGTCATCCGTCACTTCATCCAGCACTTCCCAGACTCCGTCACTGCCTTTTGCTTCCAGTTTCCAGCTCTTCGGATTACGTCCGGAATAAGCTTCCGTATCATCCGCGGCAACCATGCAATATCCGCTAACTCTTACGTAATCCTTTGTGGCAAATTGTATGGACCATGATGTCCTGTTGTGGACATCAACACACCACTTTGTATCGACATCTCCGTCAAGAAGCATGTCATAAGTCTGCCCGGGAATACCTTCATCCGCCTCATTTTCCGGCTCAAACGGGATGTAACCATGATATTCATATCCTTCGATCCGCTGCGCATCCGGCGCGGACTGAGCCTGCAAACCTGACAGACAGGCAATCAGAACGAATACCGGAAGTATAAAGAATTTTCTCAGAAACGATCTTTTGGGCCTCATAAATCATCCTCCCGGATTAAATCAATAAAACTATACAGCCGTGTTTCTGCGTTTTAACCAAACTGCCGTTCCGAATCCTGCCGACGAGAGCATCGCCAATACTGCCCAGAGCATCAGTCTGCTCGAATCGCCGGTGGACGGAGATGCATCAATCACCGGACCGGGCGTACCTTCCCCGGTACCTGCCGAAGTTCCGGGCGCGGGTTCGCTTTGTCCCGATCCGTTGGGATCCGGCACTGCAGACCTCTCATTAATCATCAATTTGACTGCAGTCTCTCCGTCATTAAACAATACCTTGATTGTATGTTCGCCTTCGCCATACTCATTCAGACAATGATCGTATATTTCAATATAAACGCTTCCATTTCTCGTATCATAGTCAATATTTCGTGTCTTTTTATCGCCGTCTATGACGATGTCGAGGAATTTTTCGAAGCATTCTTCTTCATTATATGGTTCCTTGATATGCAAAACGATTTTTCCTTTGCTGCCATGCGTCCAATCGACACAATCTTGCACAGGCTCGTAGAACCCCCGCACTATCCCAGAAGTACACTTTTCTTCAGAGTCGGCGTGATTACCGTCTCCCTTAAAGAGCACCTCCAATATATAATAACCGCCTTTTGTCACTTTGGGGATTTCGGAATACCACGTTTCATCCATTCCATAAAACCGGTATACTATCGAGTATCCTTCCGGAACGTATCCCGGCGCGATAAACAGTTCCTGGGCCGTTCCGTTCTCGATCAGATCCCTCCGCGAGTATGGCAACCAACCATTATCAATCTCCGGTGCCGGTGCCTTATCTATCTTCAGCGTTCCTTCCTGTATTCCGGTTATAAGATAAACGCCTGTCGTATCGGTCGTCACATTGAGCTCTACGCCGGAAAATGTGACCTGATACGTTCCTGCATTGGTTTGCTCCGCTGTCGCGGTGATCTTTTCGCTGAAGGTAACGCCTTCCTTATCGCACGTAAATCCGCTGACGGTCTTCGGCTTTCCGTCATATGTAAAAGTACCGCTGTTCGCTGTCAGCGTTACCGGAATCGGATCAAGCTTAGCCTTTGCCGGCCAATCCGCGTCCGCTTTGGTCTCATCATAACGGAACCCCTTAAGATGCGGATAATAAGCGGTAAGACCGGATTGCTCCTTCGTAATCCACGCATCATTCGGCAGATCCATATTGTCCTGTCCGATTGCCTCTGACCCGATCATCTGCCCGGTGGTCAGCTCCTTAACGCCGCCGCTGCCTTCTCCGACCGCGCTTATCGCAGGACAGATATCGGAATTAACGTAACAGTTTATGATATCTTTATCATTTTTGCCGATCAGGCTGCCGGCCGGTTTTGTTCTCGGAATGATGCCGGATTCCGTCTCTACGCTTACCGTTCCGATTGAATAGGCGTTTTTAACGGTACCTGTATTCACCCCTGCCAGTCCTCCGAGCCTAACATACTCATTTTCCCGTCCTACAGTAATTGATACGCATACTTTACCGATATTATAACAGTTCTCCGCCACCCCCCGAACGGAATTGGATCCCACCAGTCCGCCGACGTACATATCGGTTTCTTTGCAGTTTTCATCTGATTTTGCCGTAACCTGACCGGAATTATAACTGTTTGAAACCCCGCCGTAGTTATATCCGACCAAGCCGCCCAGAAGAACAATAGACAGGGGTACTTGTGAGTTTTCCGAATCGTTTGTGATCGCCCCGGAATTTCGGCAATACACAATCTTCCCCGTATCGGTATTATCTCCCGCAATTCCTCCGCAAGCTGACGAGACGCTGTGTCCTATTCCGGTTATTTTCCCGGTATTACAGCAATTGGAAATGATTCCTTCGTTAAGTGCCACTATGCCTCCGCCGATTTCTCCGGCGCTGATCGCGCTTTCGTTACGGCAGTTCTCCACCCGTCCGGCGTTATAGGCAACGATTCCCGCAGCCACCGGGCACTCCGTAAAATGCAGATCCGCAACTATGAGGTTTCGAACGATTCCTCCGGTGTATGTTCCGTCGTTATCGACTCCATCAGTAACATAACGGAACATTCCGGCAGCCTCATCTCTTCGGAAACCACCGTCATATTTCAGACCTTTAACAACATGCCCTTTTCCGTCAAATATACCTTCATACGCGGTCGTTCCGGAAAATCCGATCGGCAGCCACTGCCTGCCCTCAGAAACGGTAATATCGTTCATCAAAACCGCACAGAGGCTTGTATCTCCACGATTTACATCGGCGGCAAATTCGAACAGATCGTCCTCGTTTTTTATCGACCGTGCCACATTATAACCGAGCACCGTTCCTTTCCTGCCATCCTCTTCAGTAACCGTATAGGTTTGTGTCTCAGACCAACGGACTCCGGGAGCCAGATCGCCGGCATAGTAGCTCTGTCCCTTTTTTATCGGATCATCGACCGTTACGCCCGGTATCGTTACATTACCATCATTAATCACCACAATCTCATAGCTGAGTGTTTCTCCTACACAAAATGCTCTTCCAAGGGAAAGTTCGGAAAGAACGGTTACGCTTCTTGAAATGGACTTTTTTTGTTCTGCGGTTGTGCTCTCAGAATCCTTGTGACAGGATACTTCGTTCCCATTAGGATCAAAACCGACAACGTCTACGGACACAATTACTTTTCCGGCATCGAAATCTGCCTGTGTAACCATATACGAACAATAAACACTGTATTTATCGTTGATCTGAAGCTTTGAAACAGTGTATTGGTCAAAAGACGGTTCCGTTTCTATCGTGATATTCGAGATTTCCACATTTCCCGTGTTAAAAACCTCTACCGTCCAAGTAATCACGTCTCCCACCTTATAATCACTGTAGGAAGACGCCGTAACACTGATATCCATGGACGCTTCTGCGTCATCTTGTTCGGATGCCATAACACCAGCCGGCAATAACACTGCCCCGCACAGAAGCGCAGTCAATAACAGGCAGGTTTTTCTAAAGAATGTCATTACGGATTTCATCTGGTTCCTCCTAAAAGAATCATATATAGATTAAGATACCTCAATCGGCGAATCTCCCACCCCCGGGGCGGCGATCCGTACCGTTTGCTTACTCTTAACGGGCTTACATGCAGATTTCTCAATTCCCGGCAATATCAATTCTCCTGATTCTTGATCTCCATCTGCACATATTCGCGCTCGCCGGCGACCGTCTCGTTTCCATCCTGATCAATTTTGATCCGGCGGCTCGGGTTTCCGTTTGAATCCAGCTCGTAATAGAAACCGATCTGCGTATTTTCCCCGTCATTCAAATGGTTAATCGACAGAATTGCGGTAACCTGATTGCCATGGATCTCATAAAACTGCGTGGTATCCGTCCGGGAAGGAATTCCCTCATCCTCGACGTATTTCGTCTCTTCCCACTGCGTGATTCTGCGCTCGGGGCCATCCCACGATACACATTTGGCGTATTCGCCGAGTTTCACGGAAAGGTCATCATATTCAAAGTCAAATCCGAACCGAAGGTTGAACTCTTCATCGTAAACTTCACTCCGGGTCTTATAACCGTCCGAGTTGTATTCGTACGCGTAATTCTCCTCGATTCCGCCGCCGTGGTTGTAAAGCGTGTAGCGGAGCACTTTGCCGTTCTCGTCGTACTCGTAATGGTCCGTTACGTAGTAGTATCCTTCGTCCGTGAACACGTGCTTGTCCGAGTGAATCTCGTTGTTCATCGGATAATAAACGGTCTCCGAGAAGAGCTCGTCATTCATATACGTCTGTATCTTCGTGAGCTTCCCTGCCGTGTCATAGATATAAAAATCCTTCGTGCCGTTCAGCTCACTGACGCTTTCCGTCTTAAGACCGGCGTCGGAGTACACATTTTCCTCAATCCCGAGGACCTCGCCGTTCGGGAAAATCTTCTGATTCAGCAGCAGATCTCCGTTGTCGTTATAGGTCTCGGTAACCCTATAATCATAGTCATCCCACTCGTGTTTGATCATCTTTCCGGCCTCATTGTAAACGCGATGATCTATGACTGTCTTTTTCTCGGTCTTGATGATTTCCTGCAGTCCGCCCTTCGGATAGTAAGAGAACTCCGTCTCCGTAACCACGTTCTCCTCGCCGCGGCGGTGCGTGTTCACAATTTCGATAATCTTGCCGGAAGCGTCATAGATAACCTTATCGGTCGAGATGACCTCGTTGGTCTCGTTATACTCGGTCCTGACCGTCATTCTGCCGTATTCATCGTACTCGTATGCGGTATAAAGGTACCTTGTGCCGTTCTCGGTCATCATGTACTCCTTCGACAGCCGGTATACCGTCTTCTTTTCGGGCGGCGTCGGTGTCGGCTTCTCCGCGCTCTTCGTCGGCTCGGGTGTGGTTTTCACGGTCTTGCCCGGCTTGTCCTTTCCGAATATGACGATCATCAGCACGATCCATCCGATCACGGCTGCTCCCACCACGCCGCCGATAATCGCGGTCCATTTCTTTTGGTTGCGGCTCATCGCCGCATGTTTCTTACTGCTCATTGCGTCCTCCTGTAAGTTCTCCCTTAGAATATAGATTTATTACATTTTCCCCCTTAACGGTATGAAAATAATCAGATTAATCCGCGGCCTCACATACGCTGTTCCGCAGTCGGCATATACTGTTCCGTGGCCTCACATACGCTATTTTGCGGCCGGAATGAAGAAGCGTTCATATTCTCGTCTTTCGGTAGTATATGTTGTTTCTTCAACCTGAATCTTCTCAGACGGGTTTCCGTTGTCATCGAAGGTGTAGTAGTAACCGCGTCCTTCTATGTCCAAATAGTACAGCATATCTTTAACCCACATTACGGAGCCGTCCGGGTTGAGGTAGAAATCACGTTCCTCACGAAAGAGAATTTTCCCGTCGGCATATTTTCCGGTCCACACCGCATAAGTATCTGCCATCATCGAAAGCTCTGTATATTCGTATTCTTCCATAAAGTCCGCATTTCCGGCAGAATCCAGACGCTTCACACACGTCATCAGACCGTATTCGTTGTATTCGTGTTTATAGAAGCTCTCTGTCAGTAAGCTGCCGTCCTCTTTATATTCGCGAACCCGATCAGCCCTGTTTCTTTCGTCAAACCATTCCTCTTTGGACAAATACAAATCCTCGGCTTCCCCGTCTCCTGCAGCTTCTCTCGGCTGATACGTCAGACATTTGCCCGCCTCCGGCCATAACTTAAGCTCCTCCGTCCGGCCGTCTGTAATACTCCTTTCTCTTACCTTTCTTCCGGATGCGTCATACTCGTAAACCGTTTCTTCTCTAAGTCCTGCCTTGTTTTCAAATACAGCATGCAGCAGCAGGAAACCTTCATCCGAATAAGTGTATTCCTCTTCAGGAATCTTCTGCCCGAGTTCATCGTATCTGCATTGGAGCACTATATTGCCCTCATCATTATAATACACATCACTTACGGGTTGCAAGAAACCATTAAGGCGAAAGACATGCTTTTCCTTCCGTGTTCCGGCCTCGTTATAGAGATATTCCGTGCGCGCGGTTACTATTCCCTTATCATCAACCGTTTGTTCCGCTGTAAGGAGCCCGTTCGAATCATATAAGTGCTCTTCAACGGACTTGTTACACTGCACGCCATCCTGATAGTTTTCATTGGTTTTCTTCAGCAGATTACCCTTCTCGTCAAATTCGTACTTATATACGTCCAGAAGCGAAAAGTCAGGTCTCTCCACCTTATATTCTTCTCGGATGACCCTCCCGGACTCATCATATTCATACGTGCTTATACCGATTCTTTGACCTTCATTAAGAGACCAAATAACTTCTTTCCGAACAACTCTCCCCAACTCGTCATACGTATATTTCAAGCAGTTCTTTTCGTTACCGTTTTCCTTAAAATACACGATTTTCGTCGGGAGATAAACCTCCCTGTACCCTTCCGGAATCCCAGACTCCTGCTTCACAATATTCTCCCCGTCCGAAGCTCCTTTTCCCGTGACATCTCGATTTTTATCCTTCCCCTTCCCGAAGATGCTCACCATAAGCACACCCCAAGTGATCAGGGCTGCGCCCAGTACCGCTCCGAGTGTGATGATCAGTTTCTTCTTTGTGAGGGTTAGTGCGCCCCGGTTGTCAAAACGCTTCATTTCTCTCCTTTTCCGTACCCTGTGAATAACCGGCAGCGCAGGCGACGGACCCACTGGTACACTCATTTTATTATATCATATTTCAGTGCAAAACAAAACCCCCGCCGAAGTCCAATGAGGTCTCAATCGGGACCTTATCAGACCTTGGCGGGGTCATAATTTGAAACGATATTCAGGCGGACGGATTCTTTGTCGCGCATTTACTGCTGCAAGGCTTTGATCGTGAGTCTCACGCTATACAGATACCGGAACTCACGGATTACGATAAGAAGAAACGCAACGCTTCCGAACCCCCAGCTCCATACAATGTCTCTTGCCAGCAATGCGAAGAAATACAGTATGATTGCAGCTATGGAAAGCCCATATGCAGGCCCCGGAATACGATTCCATCTTGCGAACAATCGGTTATCCAAATCCCTGACCATTTCGCGGAACCCGTAACACAGGTTCGGAAGTACCGGACATAAAGCCCGCCCCCAGAACATGTACTCAGCAGCCTTGTCGAAGAATAGTGCATATCCTGACAATTCTTTGACCTTGCAGTATATGCCGATCTGCCCTGCCGAAGCCAGGATAATTAAAAATAACGAAAGCGCATGAAACAGAAGCTTATCATCCAACACTCCCGAAATAAACAGAATCAGTGCTGCCATGAATCCAACAGCCGTAAAAACATGCCAGTTGAACAACCCGCGTACTGTCCTAACGGATCTCCGTACTGTTGCCTCATGTTCATCCGGACTGACAACCCCTGCCAAGGCTTCTTTCAGCCGATCATAAGACACTTCTCTTTCACTCATATTATATAACCCCCGTAACAAACTGCGTTTATGCCTTTCGGCAACTTATGTGTTTTGATGATTATATACTATTGTCAGAGAAATGTCAATATCATTTACGCGAAAATTTAAAATTATTTACTATTTCTCAATAGATTGCCCTACTCGCACAAAGCGGCTGTGGTCTCCACCGTTCCGGCAGTTCCGTTAACCGTCACGATATCACCGGTTTTCAGCACCGTCGTGGCATTTCCGCACCCGACAACGGCGGGAATTCCGAACTCCCTCGCTACGATTGCCGCATGCGAAAGCGGCGCGCCGATGTCCGTCACAATGGCCGCTGCTTTCGGAAAATAAACAGTCCAGCCGATATTCGTGGCATTGGTCACCAGAATCTCACCTTCCTGAAGCTCTCCGGCCTCCTTCACGTCCGTAAGGACGCGCACCCGTCCGGTTACGACTCCTGCCGCTCCCGGGTAGCCTTTTACGGTCTCATCGGAAACCGCGGCATTGCCTCTTCCCGCCACGTAGTAATCACTTCGGCGTGTGTCGTCCTTCATCCAGCTATCGGGATCAAACCGGCCGCAGATAATGTTCGGAAACTGCGGGTAGGAAAGATACCGCTCATAGAGTTCCCGCCTCGGGGCAATCTTCTCCCGTTCCCTGTCATCGCCTGCAAGAAGCGCGAGTATCTCGTCCATGTAAAGCATGAAGATACCGTCATTTTCGATTCCGAGCACCTCGCCTGCCCGCAACAGGTATTTCCGAAGTACGCAGAATATCCGGACGCCGCGGTTGCGGACGCTCTCCCGGTCCTTGTTGGCACGCGCGTATTTACCGAGAAGTCTGCGGATCTCGTTATGTTTCTCCGGATACTTCGCGTCAAATTCCTTCAGCGCCTTCCGGAATTCCTTCTCCGAGGCCTTCTTCATCCGATGCACGTTAACGCCGGACGCGAGGTGCTCCCGAATCCTTCCCTCGGGGAAATCCGGGTCCTCATACGGGAACGGCATCATCAGTTCCATCTCATGGGAATTACGGTGTCCGCACTGCTTTATATATTCTTCTTTGCTGATCTTCCCTTCCGCCAGGTCCTCTAAGAAAAGCAGCGGCTTCATGCTGTCCAAAACGCCGGTGCAGCCGGTAAGAAGCCGTCCCGCAAGGTCTTCGCCGCATATTTTCTCAACCTTGTTCCGAACCGTGAACAGACCGGTAATGTTCATTCCCTTCACGATTTCGGAAAGGGACGCATTGATATACGGAAGCATCTCGCGGTCCCAGAAGGCGCGCATCTGCTTCGGTTTCTGGAGGCGGCCGGTCTTCGCCATGATTGTATCGTTATACGAAAGCCCTTTCCGCTTGTCATTCCTCTTCGGTTTCAACAGGTGAAGCACCCTTTTAAGGATTTCCGTACGGCTCAGCGGATAGACCGGAACCGTAACTCCTTCGGGAAGCTTTCCGACAATGTCTTTAATCAGCCTAAGCGACGTCTTCTCGGACAATCCGAGCGCCATCAATGAGGATGCCACAACGCTCACGTTCAGGTATGCCTGCCCGCAGATGTTGTCAATGAAGTTCGGCATGATCATCGAGCTGATCCGGTTCTGAATGCTGTAAGTCACGGGCGATAAGGGCATTCCGAAGATTTCGCCGACATTGGTCCTCGTCATCAGAAATTCGCCGGCGCATGAGCCGTTCAGTTCATAGAGGTCTTCCCGGCCGCGGGATACCGTCGTAACGGGTCTTGCCTGAAGAATGTACACCTTGCCTCCGGAAACCGCCCATTCAATATCCACCGCGCAGCCCCACAGGTCCTTAATCTTTCGGCAGTAACGGTACAATGTTCTTGCGTACGGCGCGAATTCCCGGCTTCCGCGGTAGGCATATTTCCATGCGTCGTATGAGAACTCTTTCGCGTTACTTACCCCGGAAACCAGCAGCTCGCCTTCACCCTTCACATAATTGCCCTGCATGCGGGCTGATGATCCCGTCACGGGATCACAGGTAAATACGACACCGGCGTACTCCGGCTTCACAAACTTCTGGATGACCACGGCGATGTCTTCGGTCCTTACGCCCTGCTCCTTCGCGTAGGCTTCCACCCTGCCGCTCTCCGCTGACTTTCTTACGGCTTCCGCGGCTTTTCTGATGTCTTTAATGCGGACGTTCGTATAGGTCTCATATGCACCCGCGAAAGATGCCGCCTCGCCGTCCTCATTTAACGCAGAGGACCGGACGGCATAGGTCCCCCGTAAGTTCGGAAGGATCCGGTCAATCGAAGAAATCTCCTCGCCCGGCATAAGAATATAGCCGTCCGGAACGGGAAGTCCCGCCCTTGTCAGCCTTACAAGGGACGCGCCTTTGCCGCCGCACAGCCTTAGTTTATTGTTTGGAACATCCTTAATTCGATATGGCAAAACATGAACCTCGCTTGATTAATAGTTTGGGTCTCACAGGGATCCCGAATTACAAAGGCTACCGGATCCGGACGGATCAGTAGCCTTTTCATTCGTCAATTATTCCATTTCTGGTTCATCGCTCTGGCCTGCTCTGCCAGACTATCGATCTTACCTTTTCGAATCATGAAAATCAAGGGAATCCATGATCCGACGGCAATAAGTCCGGCAATAATGAAGAACGCTATCTTCCAAAAATTGGAGGCCGGATAGAACACTTCGTTCGGTTTCGACGCAAGCACATAGGCGTCAACATACTCGCCTGCCGTTACATGTTTGTTCAGGATACCTCTGGCTCTGACCTTCTTTCCGTTCGCATCCGTGTAGACAACACTGACCTGCTGCTTATTGTTGATCGTAACAACCGTTTCCACAAAACATTCCGTCAGTACGCCTTTTTCGATGTACTCTTTCTCGCTCGCATTGGTATGCGGAAGTATCAGAATAATGGCAAGCGGAAAGAGGAATCCTCCGACAATTGCTATGATAAGCGCCTGTTTAATGCCCCATTCCCCATCAGACATACATACACCCCCTAAACTAATTCCTGCAATGACAGATTATTCCCACTCAATCGTCGAAACGGGCTTCTCGCTGATATCCCACAGTACGCGGTTTACACCGGGTACGGTAGCGATGATGCGGTCGCGGATCGTGCAGAGAACCTTGAACGGAATCTCCGGTACGGAAGCGTAAACGGCATCTACGGTGTTGACAGCGCGGATTACGACTGCCCAGCCCATGTAACGTTCACCTTTGCCGTCCACATAGCGGATACCGGTCGAGGTGAAATCCGGGATTGCGCAGAAATACTGCCACGGTACGGGATCGAGCTTTCCGATCTCCTCGCGAACGATCGCGTCGGCCTCACGGAGAGACTCGAGACGGTCGCGGGTGATCGCGCCTACGCAGCGGACGCCGAGACCCGGGCCCGGGAACGGCTGACGATATACCATGTTGTCCGGAAGACCGAGAGCCTTGCCGACTACACGAACCTCGTCCTTATAAAGGAGCTTCACGGGCTCAACAAGTTCAAAGTTAAGATCCTCAGGAAGACCGCCTACATTGTGGTGTGCCTTTACGCCGTGGCTCTCGAGAATGTCGGGATAGATCGTGCCCTGTGCAAGGAACTCGATGCCGTCAAGTTTACGAGCCTCCTCAGCGAATACATCGATGAATTCCTTACCGATGATCTTACGCTTCTTCTCAGGATCGGCTACGCCTGCGAGTTTGTCGAGGAAGCGGTCAACCGCATCCACATAGATCAGGTTCGCGTCCATCTGGCCGCGGAACACTTCGATAACCTGCTCGGGCTCGCCCTTTCTGAGCAAACCGTGGTTAACATGTACACACACAAGGTTCTTGCCGATTGCCTTAATGAGGAGCGCGGCAACTACCGAGCTGTCAACGCCGCCCGAAAGAGCAAGCAGAACCTTCTTGTCACCGACCTGCGCGCGGAGCGCTGCAACCTGCTCGTCGATAAATGCTTTCGCGAGCTCAGGCGTGGTGATTCTTTCCATCGTTTCCGGTCTCTTGTTAGGATCCATAAGGTACCTCCGAAGTTCAAAAATTTACTGTTCCAATCGTATCATATTCAGGCGGAAAATACCATAGAAAAAACTGTGTATTCCCCTTTTTATAGATATTATAACCGCTTTTTATCGATTCCATCAAGAAATACCTTCTTTAATTCGCGAGATTTATAAAAGAATTGTTCTTCAGATTTGCTAAGACGTTTCTCCTCTCTTTTTATTCTCAACAATTCCAAAGAGCAAACGAAATCTGCCGCTTGTAATAGCCGGTATTTTTGTGGTTCCGCTTTTCGAAACTCAACATTGGAAAAACGGCTTTTGAAAACCGATTTCAAAATATTACTCAACTCGTTTTGCCCATTGTCATAATACACGATAATCCTGTCATATCCCGAGAAAAATCCTTGATGCGAGGCCACTTCCTTTTCAATTCCATTTTTCAGTTTCTTTGAGAGTGTCATAAAATCTGACGCCTCCCTTCTGTTAATTGAAACTGTAAAATGTGTAATGGGGCAGGCCAGAAGAAAATTCAGCATTTTATAGAGAAGATGCCTTCTTTCATCAATGGAAAAATGGACAAAGCAATCTTCCCTTCTTATCACCGGGCCGGTATGAATGTATTCTACCCGAAACCCGGATTCTTTGATGCTGTTTTCCAGTTTTGCAACTTGATGATCAATGCAGAGTTTTTGATTATGAAAGACAAATGTAACCAGATAATAAGACGGGCACTCTCTGACCTCCCCAAAACTCCCGGATTCATCAACGAATACGCTGAGTTCATTCATGAAGATTTCCCTAAGATAATAGATAGAATAATAAGATAATAGATAAAAAACGGCGGGAAATTCTTCCCGCCTTCGGTGGCCCAAAGAGCACTGGTGCCCAGGCCATAGAATTTAAAGAATCAGAACATCTTTCTAGTTGAAGAATACCACACAAAACAAGGTTTTACAAGTGCTTTTTCTTCTTTTCCTTCTGTTCCTCTGTAAGAGAAACCAACAGATTCTCTACTCCGCATTCTCAAACCGGTCCTCATACGGATAATACCGATAGGTCCCGCCGGGGCATTCGATGTCGATCTCGGTGGCGAAGAAAAGGGCATCCTTGATTTCATCAAAGCACTCTTTCGTGACGGGATAATCTTCCTCGATAACGATTGAAATGAGGATTTTCCAGGATTTGGACTCGGCCCACTCGGCGGCCCATTTGGCGGGATTGGCCGTCCCGTTTTTGACAGCGTTGATTTCAAAAAGGTTGAGCCACAGCGGGAACAGACCGCTGACATTATACTGAACATCCGTAACCGCGCCGCCGAACGAACTCTCGTAAATCGGCGTTTCAATGGTGCCCGAGGTCATCCGCTGAAACGTTCCGGTGAAATAGTTCGTACGCCAGTTGTTGTTTCCGGTAGATGCATTCTTGTAATTGACTACCCTATACTCCGTACCGCTCACGGTCATCGTGTATTGATTGGGCGTGTCCTGCTCAATGGAGTAACCGAAATCGCTTAAACCATAGTACTCCATGAGCCCTGACGCAAGATCGCCGGGCGCCATCGCTTGAGTCTCCTCCCGTTGCTTCTGCATTTCCCTGTTGAACCTCAAGGTAAACGCCACAACGATAATAAAAAAGATAACCGGAACGAGGACAAATGAAAACGCTATTACCTTTGCCGCCTTCATTGTCGAGCGATTTCGGAGCTCCGCCATTCGGTTAAAACTCGTGCTGTCCGAAAACGGTGACTTCGCCCCCTGCGGCGCTGCACCCGTGCCCTGCCGGGTCGGACCCCAACTCTGCTGCGTTGCGCCCGTGTTCCGCCATGTGCCTCCCGTGCCCCGGCCCATCGTGTTCGAACCGCCCTGCGACACGCCGGAATTACCCGGATTCACGGAACCGCCGAACCCGCCGCCGTCACCGCGCACATACGACTGCTGCGACGCCAGGACAGCCTTACAGTGTTTACAGCGCTTCGCGCCGTCCGGATTGTCTTTACCGCAAAATCCGCACTTCATAACCATTCCTCCTTTGCCGCCAATGCTATTCTCAATCGATCTGATAAGTCTCCGTTTTTTGTTTAAACCAGCCGGACGTACTCGGTTGTTGGCTCCGATCCACTGTCCAGTATGAGACCTCCACGGAAGATCCTTTTGTTATGAGCCTGATGTAACTCGTTTCCGCCTCATTATAAAGAACAATTCGGGAATCGTCACACAGCCGGGCACATATACGAATGTCAATCCCTGCCGTACCTGCTTCCGTCTCATCCGTAATGATTGCTATCTCCGAAAGGTCTTTACATCCGATCAGGGTCAGATTTTCCGTAATCCTGTAACTTTTGTACAGATTGCCTCTGATCCAATCCCCTATTCTATCCTCCTCCATAGTCGCCGGATGCATGGACTCGACGAAAAGCGGTTTTGTAGTTTTACTTTTCAGATGAAACGTCCAGTCGTAACTGTTCACCATCTTGCTCATGTATTGTCGGTATGTCACATGGAAATGATACGGTTCACTGCCTTCCGGAGCATAAAAGAGACTGCTGTGAAACCATTCGCCGAGTTCTGTGTCAAATGTACTTCTGTATTCGCCAGAATACATTTGAAATGATAACGGATCAAAGACATAGGAGAATCCTCTGCCGTTGTGGCGCATCGTACCCTGAAGTGCCTTACAAGCATATAATTCATTGTCCAAACGGATTTTATACTCCCCGGGAGTCCCAATCAGCTCTGCGTCCGGCATATAGGACTCAATCCATTGCTCAACAGACGGTGCGGAATCCCATTGTTCCTGCTTTCTCTTTTCTTTCTCTTTCCGCCGGGCTCTTTCTTCTTTTCGCCGCTGTTCCGCTTCACGCTTGAATTTCTGGCTTTCCTGGGCTAATCTGATATCGTCCCATTTAATCAGGCCGGTCGCAAACAGGACAACGGTGATTACAGCGAGAATAATTCCGGCGACAATAAAACTGCGAAGAAGCGCCGATCCGAGTTCCTTTAATTCATATTTTGCACCCTTCTTTAAGCCGTTTTCGGTACTGCTATTCTTCAGTTCTTCCATTGCTTCCCCCCTCCGGCACATTCCATTCTTGTTCTGTCGATTGTTCTATCTGATAAGTTTCCTCTTTCTGTTTATACCAGCCTGTACGTTCCGGAACATGAGTCCAATCCCATAACCAGTAAGAAACTATCACGGAGGTCCCTTTCGTATAGAAACGGACAGACTTTGTATCGTCTTCATTATACAGTTCAATTACGGAGCCGTCACACAACTGCTCTAAAACACGCAGGGAAACTCCTGCACCGTCCGCATTCGATTCATCAGTAATCAGGGCAATCTCCCACAGGTCTTCACATTCCGTCAGCGTCAGCTTTTCCGTAACCGCATAACTCTTTGAAAGATTGTTCCTGATCCAGTCTCCTATCTGGTTCTCTTTCATATTTGCCGGATGCATGGACTTGACCAGAAGCGGTCTGTGCATTGTCAAGCTCGTTCTGCGGCACTCGTAATCATCCGCGACCTTATACCGGTAATCCTGCTCCCTGACACTATACTGAAGCGATTGTCCGTCTTTCGGATCATAAAACAGCTGCCCGTGGAGCCATTCACCGAATTCTTTATCAAAAGTATCACCGTATTCGTCCGAAAACATCCGGGAGGATACCGGCTCAAAAACATAATGGAATTCCCTGCCGTTGTGACGCATTGTCCCCTCAACGGCTTTACAGCTTAAACCTATTCCGTCGAGGTCTGTGAAGCAATAATCATCCGCCTCCCCTACCAATTCAGCGTCAGCCATGTTGGTCTTTACCCATTGTTCCGTTGCTGCCAGCGTCTCCTTCCGCTGTTTCTTCGCTGTCTGCAGATTTTTGTTCGCTGTCTGCAGATTTTTGGGTAAAACGCCGACGATGGAAGTCACAATCACCGAAAAAATCTTAATAAACAGAATCACGAAAACGATAACAACGGCCAGACATCCAAGATTGAATAGACCGTATTTTTCCGGTTCCTCTTTCTTCTGTTCTTCCCTCTGCTCGTCCATCCGCTACTTTCCCCGTCCGAGTCTCTCGACCCTTGCATACAACTTTCCTTTCCGGCTCGTGCCGGTGATCTCACGGAACGTGAGGCGTCCGTAGCCGCGCACGGTCACCTGCTCGCCGGGCTTCAGCATCCGGCTGTTGTTCTCGCAAAGGCGCCCGTCAAGAAAGACCATCTGACGCCGGAACAGTTCGTTCACTTCGTTCCGCGAAAGATTGAACCCCTTCGCGATAATGCCGTCGATCCGCTCGGAGGCGACCCCGAGGCTCAGCTCTTCGGGCTCTCCGCCGACCAGTTCGGGCAGGCTTTCGACCTGCTTGCAGACAACCGAGGTATGCTTCACCTTTGTCAGGTTGTCACAGATGTATTCTACCATAGTAGAACCACATATAATATAGGCTACATTCTCTTTCAGATAGATATCTCCGACCATCTCCCGTACGATTCCGAGGTTCATCACCGCCCCCAGAATATCCCTGTGCGACAGGTCATCGGCGTATTTCTGCATGAGCGGCTTCACTTCGAGAAACGCAATCGGAAAAGGTTCCTCGTACCCGAGCGTCTCCTCGTCGCCGAAGCGGAGCATCAGCCGCTCGGCCGTCTCCGTCCCGCCGTACAGCGTGTACGAAACCGGAGGCAGATTCTTCACCGCGGAATAAAACAAAGCCAGCTCGCCGATGCCCAAAAAGCCGGTAAATGTGTACCGGTTCTCCTTGTAGCAGCGGTCAGCCAGCTCCGCGAATCGTTTTTTCAATAATTCCTCTGCTTCCATCGTCGTTCGGCGCCCCATCGCCGTATTGCCGCGTTCATTTTCGCGATGAACCGTCCGAAACAGCCCAGCGCGTTCCCCTAAACCCGATGCCTATCCTTTCTTCGAATAGATCAGCAGTGTGTCATCCTTTTTGATTACCGTGCTTCCGTTCGGAATGACCGTCTTCCCCCGGCGGTTGATCGAAACGATCAGTTCAAGCCGCGAAATGTCGAGGTCGCGTATCATCTTCCCGACCCACGGATGCTCTTCTTTAATCTTTACCTCACGCAGATCGATCTTCCGCGTGTCACCGAAGTTCTGCGCCGCGAACACAAGCGTATCGTTCGCCATGATCTTAAGATTTCCTTCCGGCACGATCTCCTCTTCGCCGGCGTCCTTCTTACGAAGCACGACAACGAGAAGAAGCTGCGGGGGAAATGCGATGTCTTTAATGCATTTGCCGACATAGGCGTGCTTCGGACCCACCTCCGAAGTCACAAAGCGAAGCTTCTGCTCCTCGGCGGTTTCCTCAACATGCCTTACGCGCTGGTACTGTTCAACGAAACCTGCGCTTATGATACCGGTCGGAACCGCCACCATGCCGACACCGAGGAACGAAATCACCATGGACATAAACCTTCCGGCTGTCGTAGCCGGCGCGATGTCACCGTACCCGATGGTCAGAATCGCCGATGCCGCCCACCAGATGCCCGAGAACGCATTCTTGAACGTCTGCGGCTCGATGCTGTACATGCATAGAGAAGCCGCAACCATCAGGATCAGGATCATGATGATCGATGAGAAAAGCTGCTTGCGCTTATCCTTTAAGACGTCCACGATAACGTTGAAGGCGTCGTATTTGGCGTTAACCTTAAACAGACGGAATATGCGGATGACGCGGAACATCCGGAATGCTACCGCGCCCGCCGGGAATACAAGCGGCAGGTAGGTCGGCAGAATCGACAGCAGGTCGATCAGCCCGAAGAAGGAGAAGACAAATGCGACCTTCGCGCCCCAGTAAGAGCGCTTCGGGTAGAGATAATCGGCCGTCCACAGCCGGAGCAGGTATTCTATCGTGAAGATAATGACCGTCACCCATTCGATCACATTGATGGGCGTCTTGAAGTCCTTCGCCACGTCGAAGGTATCGAACAGCACAACAAAAAGATTCAGGAATATGACGCAGACAATAAAGATGTCAAATACGCGGCTGGCGATATCGTCATTGGTCCCGATCTGAATGATGTGAAAGATTCGTTTCTTCTTGTTCTCCATGATAACTCCCGTAGAACTGCGTTATTCTGCCTTCTCTTCGCCCCTGAACTTCCTTGATCCGCCGCATGCGATCAGCAGCAGGACAATATAGTAGGCTATCATAATTCCGAGCGTAATCCACGTCATCAGCGCGCTCTTAGGCGCCATGCCGATCAGCACGAGAAGCGGCGCGCCGAGAAGAATTGCGAAGCTCGAGCCGATGACAAGGTTGTTCGCGGCAGGCGTTTCAAGCTGCGGGTCAACCTCGCGGAGCAAAAGGACGCCGGAGCTGATCGTTCCGGTCATCATGCCGTACATGGACACGAGACCCTCGTAATAATAGGTCGGATAAATGCGCTTGCAGACGTATTTGAGGTTGAAAAGCGTTACGGTCGCGCCCGCCACAACCATCAGGGCGAACGGGAGCCACAGCCCCTTCAGATCCTCGATATCAATCGACGCGATACCCGCAATGATCATGATGTCAAATGCGAGACCCGAGATTCTCGAAAGCAGGTAATTGTTCTGGTACTGCTTCTCCATGACACGGTGCTTCTTGAGGTTTTTAAGAAGCACGCGGGCGCCGATGGCGATTCCCGAACCGATCATGAAGTTAAAGCCCCACAGCAGTCCGTTGAGCGTCTTCCCGAGGCCTTCGCTGATCGCGGAAAGGCCCGATGTGATGCCCCACGTTGCAAGGTATGTGATCAGATATACAAGCAGTACGAGCGCGAACTGCATGGACAGACGGTCAAGCGACTCCGCTACCGGCATCTCGTCGCGGTGCTGGAAACGGTCTACCGTAACCGATCCGTCGACGACTTCCTGATCGAGCTTCTTGATCTTGCCCTTACGGAGCAGATGGTTCAGATACCACACTCCGACGATGCATGCGGACAAATAGCCCGCCGCGGCGATTGCCAGACCGAACGAACGTCCGCCGGCAAATCCCCAGTCATTCTGGTACACGCTTCCGGTGTTGTTCGCCTGCCCGGGTCCCTGCCCGTAGCCAAGCGGCAACAGCACGCCGGCCGCCTTGAAAAGATCCGGCATAACCGTGTATGCAAGGGCCAGCGAAATCGCGAGTCCGAAGATACCCTGTATCATGTACGAGCTTACGATGGTCGCGCCCGAGCGGAGTCCGACATGGTTCATCGGCTGCTTCTCATCCCTCTCCGGGACGCGCAGCGACATGGCGATAAATCCGACAGCGATTCCGTGGTAGGTCAGCTTCTCCAAAAAGACGTTGTTCAAAAAAGTGATGTCGAAGCATTTGTCCATAACCACCTTCACGAGCAGAAGGAGCAGGCCGCCGAGAACCGCGGTCGGCATCATGCTCATGCGGATGAATTTGAATCTTCGCCGCAGAAGGTTTGCAAAAAGGATGGTCGCCGCGATGATACCCATCTGCACCACGGCGTTCCACAAGGCAATGTTGTTGGCGGAATAATCGACTGTCGTCATGACTCGGTCTCCTTGGTTTCCTGATATAGGTAGTAATATTTCAAAGCGTTGAATCCCAGATCGCCGCGCAGGTCGTACTGAACCTCCTCCGGACCGAAAAGGGTATTGATGTTATTTCTCGAATACACCGCGAGTCCAGAAATGTACCCGCGTTTATAATGCTTTCCGGCAAATGTGACGCCTTCGGTCGTCGCCCGCAGCTCGCCGTTCATCACTTCTCCGGCTTTATGATCCGCGCCGATAATGCGGACGGTAACCTGATCCGTAAAGCCGCCAAACGTCCCGTCGCGGAACTGCCCGATCAGGAACTCCTTCTGCTCGCGATCCCAGTCGCGCATGTTGCGCGTCACGCCGTCCGAACAGTTCAGATAGCCGTACTCATCAAAGCTTGCCGTAAACCCGCACGCGCTGCAGCGGACTTCGTCCGGAGTGCTCTTGAGTGTCTCAAACTTCTTACATGCCGGACACCAGAAAAGCGTGCTTTCAATACCGAGCGTCAGGTTCTTGCCCTTATATGCCGTCCGTTCAGTTTCCTGCGTCTTGTACGCGTCTTCATGGAGATCGCGGTTGATTGCCTCGTTCATCTCGTCGTCCGACATCTTCTTCAGTTCGTCGGGCTTGTAAACATGAACGAGATGCCCGTATGTCTTACCTTTTCGGTAGGACGTGCTGAACCGCGGCTGCGTGAGGTATCCGCCTTCGATGCGGAACGTCACGAGCGATGCTCCCGCCGCCCTTGCGAGCTTGCCGGTCGACGGAAGAATGTCTCCGGTCACGCCGTTAAAGGAACGGTTGCCCTCGGCGAAAAGACACACGTTATATCCCTTCTTGAGAGCCTTTATGATTGCCATGACCGACTTCGTGCCGGTCTTACCCTTCGTATGAATGATCGGCCGGAAGAATGTCCGTAAGAACCACGTCCCGAGCCCTTTTCTCATAATGTGTTCGCTTGCGACGAAATAGATCTGCTTTCCCGCCGCGATTCCGACAAGCGCCGGATCCAGTTCCATGTTGTGGTTCGCCAGCAGCAGATACGGCCCCTCAACCTCTTTCAGACTGTCATAGGAATAGCGGAATTTCCGCACAAAATACTTCGTCAGCGTGAGCTTGAAAAACGCCCACGCACGCCTGTGCCTCCGTGCTTCCCTTCGTTCCTGCCGCTCGGCCTTCTTCTTCGCCTTTTCCGCTGCCTTCTTAGCCTTCGCGTCGGGAGCAGTCTTCACCCGCTTCCCTTCCGCAGCCGGCTGATCGATACTCTTTTCGTCAACTGACGCCTGCCTGCTCTTCGTTTCTGAATTATCTTTCATCTTGCCTCTTCAAACCTTCTGACGGCGGTATTTTGCTTCGCGCTCTGAAGCCCCCCGAAGGGTCTTCCCGCTCCGCCCAAGCGGGTTATGTGCCTATAGAATAATAATACCTAAATAAGGCTTGAAAGTAAAGAATAAAAAAGGATGCGAAAAATAACCCCCGTCCCCGTATAACGGGGTCGGGGGTTATTTGCAAAAAGGAATGTTTATGATGGCTTGGGTTGTTATTTCAGCCCGTAATAACTTGTGTAAACTTCACCAAGGAGTTTGTGTTATAGCTGTTCATCAACGGCTCCTTTTCCTCATCATGTCCCCTCCGAAAAACAAAAATCGGCTGCAATAATATACCTTATTGCAACCGAACTATCATAGTGGATACAGAGCGACCGACGTCACTCCCCATCGTCACGTTAGACTCCTAGTTTTGCGCCCCTGTATTTCTACAGATTTGCCCCCGAATAAAATATAAAATTGTGTACCCCATAAAAACTTCCCTAACACCAAAATATCATATTAATACTAAGAAATCAAGTGATCAATCACCGTCTCCGGGCCTCGAAACGAATATTTTAGTCATCGGTATGAACTTATAAGTTCCTTCCCCGCATTCAACGATCAGCTCATCCAGAAAATACAGCTTGTCCGCCAGCTCCAGGAACTGCTCCTCGGAGAGTTTTTCTTTATTTCCTTCAATGACAACGACGGCAGTGATATCCATGGCGTCGCGCCACTTGTTGGATTCGCTTTCACCGTTTTTGAAGCGATCCGCTTCCCGCTCCGTAACGCATGCGGGCAGGTATTGTCCGGAAGGTGCATTGTGTCCCTCCGGGATACTGACCGTGACGCTTTTCACACGGTAATCCTGAGCATCTTTGACAAGCGATGCCCCGTTCAGTACCTTCTCCAATCCGTCTTGGATCAGCGGCTCAAGCACGATATTTCCGGAAAGGTAATCCGTATAAAGGTAATCGTCATACACATATGCATGAAAAGTCGTATTGCCGACGGAAATTTCAAAGGTCGGAAACATTCCGTGATCACCGTAGGAGGACTTGACAATCGTATAGTTCTCCATGCCGTAATACTCCTTCAGCTGCTCACGGAGCACCTTTTGCGCATCGGAAACCCTTTTATCATATTCGGATCTCCGCTTATTTCCCATCTGCATCATCGAAACGGCAAGATACACAATAAATGCCAGAATGCTCAACCCGAAAACGATCAGAATCGCTTTCCCGACTGTTTTCATATCCTTTCGGAACTGTCTGGGGTCAAATCCGTCATCGTCGTAATCGCCCATTGCTCTTCCTCCTTTACACGACAGGCGGCATGAAATCTTTTGCACAGCCGGCAAAGCATGTTATCTGTCACCGTCTGAATACTTATATCCGTATTTTGTATCCGAAGTTATGATCTCGAGGTTATTCATATAAAACAGTGCACCACGAAGTGATTCAAACTGTTCTTCCGTTATGTCCGCAGGTGCCCCGGAATGAACGGTAATCGTGCAGTGAACCCATTGTGATTTGAGCCATTTGTCCCGGAACTCTTCGTCTGCCTGCTCTGAATCTGCCTCATAAGTGCCGATTTTCTTAATCTCCTCGGGAGTCATCCACGGCGGCAGAAAAATATCAACTTTCGGGAAATCATTATTGTAACATTCGTATCTGCACAATCTCGGATACGATTCAATTCCCGTAATCTCATATTCCGCTCCTGCCAGAATACCGGATTCATCTATCGTCTTCTTCAGGTGATTTGTAATCTCGCTTCGGAATATGTCTTCATAATAGTTTGTAAAGAATTCTCTGCTCGAAGAGCCCCGGGTCGCAACAAACGTCTTATCTCCCGCGCGGATTACGCACTGCATTTCATTGGCCTGATTATACTGTTCCTCCTTGAGCACTTCATAATCATCGGAATCATATCCGTAATACTCATTAAGGAATTCTTCGAGATTCCTGCGGTTTTGATTCTCCTTCTCCTTCAAATTACTCTTGTACTGAAGATAACTGATGAATCTTAACCCGCAATACCCCGCAAAAAGGACAATCACAATCACTGCAATCCACAACCCCCAATTGGTAGTTTTGTGATTCTCGTAGTCGTATTTTCCCGAAAAACGGAAGTCATTATTCTCGCTCATACCTGAGACCCCCTTTCCTTTCCGATCATTATACCATATGCGCGGGTTTCCCCGCAACATAACACTTCCGCTCCCCGGGTTACGGACGCATTTCCCCGCAACCAAATTGACTTTTCGCCCTCCAAACTCTATAATCGAAAGAAGGAAAATGCTACCCCTTCCGCATATGCGGATTCATTCTTACATTCACACAAACGGAGGCGCCATGAAGATCACTTTAGAGCATCTGACCAAACGGTTTCCGAACCGGAACAAAAAGATTAAAGAGGATGTCATCGCGGCAAGCGACCTGACCTTTGAAATCCCCGACGGCAAGCTGATCGGGCTTCTCGGTCCGTCCGGCTGCGGCAAGAGCACGACTCTCAACCTGATCAGCGGACTTGAGACTCCGACCGAAGGCCGCATCTATTTCGGGGACAACGACGTAACCGACGTTCCGCCCGAGAACCGCGGCGTCGGTCTCGTATTCCAGAACTACGCCCTTTATCCGCATCTTACCGTAGAGGACAATATCGCATTTCCTCTCGGAAACCTGCGCGGCAAGGATAAACTGACAAAGGAACAGATGCACGAGCGCGCTCTCGAAGCGGCCAAACTCGTGCAGATCGACACGCTAATGGAGCGGAAGCCGAACGAGCTCTCCGGCGGCCAGCAGCAGCGTGTCGCGATTGCGCGCGCCCTCGTAAAGATGCCGAGCGTGCTGCTTCTTGACGAGCCCCTTTCGAACCTCGATGCGAGACTCCGTCTGCAGACGCGTGAGGAGCTCTCCCGCATCCAGCACGAGACCGGCATTACGACGATTTTCGTAACGCACGATCAGGAAGAGGCGATGAGCATCAGCGACATGATCGTCGTCATGAAGGAAGGCGTGATCCACCAGATTGGCAAGCCGCAGGAAGTTTACGATCATCCTGATAATCTTTTCGTCGCGAAATTCCTCGGAACGCCTCCGATCAACGTATTTGAAGGCTCCGTTAAGGACGGCAAAGTATACATCGGCGACGAGGCAATCCTCGACGCTCCCGAAGGCGCTTCCGCACCTGCGGACAACGCGTCCGCCGCTTCCGGCCGCAAGGTTTACGTAGGCATCCGTCCCGAAGGCTTTATTCCCGATAAGAACGGTCCTTTGAGCGTGACGCTCAACAAGATTGAGGTCATGGGCCGCGATACCAGCATCGTGGCGGAGCATCCCGCATTTATCGGCACGACCATCCGCTCGATCATCCCCTCGGAAGATCTCACGGACGTTTCCGGACCTACCGTCCGTTTCCGCGTGAAACCCGGTAAGGTCCACCTCTTCGACCGGGAAACCGAGAAGACGATCTGACCCCCGATAACCGCGAACCGGCGCCGGAGCAGGCCCGCCGCCGAACCGCGCATCCGCCTGCTGCAAAGGATAAAACATGAAACAGAAGAATTATAAAGGCTGGCTCTATCTCCTGCCGGCGATCATCTTTCTCGGAGTCTTCATGGTCTACCCCCTGATCGATGTTATCATCTATTCCTTCGAGGAAGGCTACAGCTTCGTGACGCAGAAATCGACCGGCACGGGACTGTACAACTTTCAGTACGTGCTGCATGACACCTACTTCGTACAGGCGCTCCGCAACACATTTATCATCGTAATCATTACCGTTCCGGTGTCGACCGGGCTAGCGCTTCTCATAAGCCTCGCGCTCAGCTCGATAAAGCCGCTCCGGAACGCGTTCCAGACCATTTATTTCCTGCCGTACGTGACCAACACGCTCGCTGTCGGTCTCGTATTCATGGTGCTCTTCAAAAAGACCGAATATACGGACGGCATGGTGAACCTTTTGATTCATCTCTTCGGAGGCAGCTCGGTCGACTTCATTGACGGTCCGTACTGGGCGAAGATGTTCGTCATGTGTCTGTACACCGTCTGGATCGTGCTTCCGTTCAAGATCCTGATCCTCACGAGCGCCCTTGCCTCCGTAAAGGAGGACTACTACAAGGCGGCCCGCGTGGACGGCACGAGACCGTCCCGGATCTTCTATAAGATTACCCTTCCGATGATCTCCCCGATGATCTTCTATCTTGTCATCACCGGTTTCATCGGAGCGTTCAAAGCCTACAGCGACGAGGTTGCCCTGTTCGGAACGGACCTCAATTCCGCCGGCATGAACACGATGGTAGGCTACGTATACGACATGCTCTACGGTAACAGCGGCGGGTATCCGTCGTTCGCTTCGGCGGCGGCTCTGATCCTGTTCGCAGTCGTCTTCACCATCACCTGCATCAACCTGATGGTGAGCAAGAATAAGATACATTATTAAGGGAGGATACGGACATGGATAAACAGACGATCATTACCTCCCCTACCGCGCAGGACTACCGCCGGATGGAAATCATCGCGCAGCGCCGCCGCATCATTAAGAACGTGCTTCTTTATACGTTCCTCGTTCTCTGCGCGCTTGCCGTTCTGTTCCCGTTCTACTGGATGATCCTGACCAGTTTTAAGACGCAGGGCGCCTATAACGCCGAGGAAATTCCGAAGTTCTATACGCTCGCGCCGACACTGCAGAATTACAAGGTCGCATTTACCGCCGTACCGCTTGCGAGATACTTCCTCAACACGCTGGTCTTCACGCTTATCACGACCGCCGCGATGATGGTTGTGATCGTGCTTGCGGCGTTCGGATTTGCCCGGATGAACTTCCCCGGCAAGAACCTTGTATTCTCGCTGTTCCTGAGCCTCATGATGATTCCGAACGAGCTCGTCATCATTACGAACTACGTTACGATCACGTCGTGGAACATGCGCAACACATTTGCCGGCCTGATCCTGCCGTCCATCACTTCGGTCTTCTACATCTACCTTTTGAAGGAGAACTTCGAGCAGATTCCGGAGGAGCTTTATAAGGCCGCGAAGGTCGACGGCACGTCCGACTTCAAATACCTGCTGCGCGTCATGGTTCCGATCTCAAAGCCGACGCTTGTGACGATCACGATTCTCAAGGTTATCGAGTGCTGGAACTCCTACGTATGGCCGCGTCTCATCACGGACGATAAGAACTACTACCTTGTATCGAACGGCATCCAGGAGATCCGCCAGAACGGCTTCGGCCGCGACAACATTCCCGCCATGATGGCAGCAGTCGTTGTCATTTCCGTGCCGCTCGTAATCCTGTTCCTCGTATTCCGTAACAAGATTATGGAAGGCGTTTCGAGAGGAGGTACCAAAGGATGAAGCATTTACGGAAAATGTCCGCTCTCCTGATTCTCCTTTCCCTTGCCGCAGCGCTTCTTACGGGCTGCCATGGCGGCAAGACCCGTGTTGCGTTCCGTGTGCCGATGGAATTTGACACGGGCAGGGAATATGAAATCTCCTTCTGGGCGAAAAATGACACAAACATCACGCAGGTCAACATTTATAAGAAGGCAATCGCGGATTTCGAGAAGCTTTATCCGAACATCCATGTGAACCTGAAGACCTACACCGACTACGCGACGATCTATCAGGACGTCATCACGAATATCGCGACCGATACGACGCCCAACGTATGCATCACCTACCCCGACCACATCGCGACCTATCAAAAGGGCAATAACGTCGTGGTGCAGCTCGATGCGCTGATTGCCGATCCGAACTACGGTCTCGGCGGAAGCAAGCTTCTCTTCGACGGTCCTACCGAGGATGAGATCGTTCCGAAGTTCCTCAACGAATGTTATATCGGAAACGGCTGCTACGCGCTTCCTTACATGCGTTCGACCGAGGCGCTCTACATCAACAAGGATCTCGTAACGAAGCTCGGCTATGACATCCCGGACGTTCCGACCTGGGACTATATATGGGAAGTTTCGGAAGCCGCGATGAAGCAGGATTCGGAAGGCACGTTCCTCGTGAACGGCCAGAAGACGCTGATCCCGTTTATCTATAAGTCGACCGACAACATGATGATTTCGATGCTGAAGCAGAAGGACGCGCCGTATTCCGACGCGGACGGCCACGTGCTCCTCTTCAATGATACGACCGCGGAAATCCTCAAGTCGATCGTGCCGCACGCCAAATCCCGCTCGTTTTCGACGTTTAAGATTTCGAGCTATCCCGGCAACTATCTGAACGCCGGCCAGTGCATCTTCGCGATCGACTCGACGGCCGGCGCTACGTGGATGGGCAGCAACGCCCCTAACTCGGACATTCATACCGAGAACATCGTGCAGTTTGAAACGGTTGTCCGTCCGATCCCGCAGTATGACCCGTCCGATCCGTACATGATCTCGCAGGGTCCGTCGCTCTGCATCTTCACGAAGGAGGACGAGGGTGAAGTGCTTGCTTCGTGGATCTTCATGCAGTACATGCTCACGAACGACGTGCAGATCGCTTATTCACAGACCGAGGGCTACATTCCGGTTACCTCGAAGGCGCAGAACTCCGCCGAGTATCAGGACTATCTCGCCGCCGAAGGTACCGACAACGGCCTGCACTATGACGTTAAGATCAAAGCCGCGAAGCTGTTCCTTGAGAATATCGACCACACCTTCGTAACGCCCGTCTTCGCCGGCTCCGCTTCGGTCCGCGAGGCCGCGGGTGAGCTGGTGGAAAATGTGACTCGTTCCGTCCGCCGCAAGAAGACCGTCGACGACGCCTTCATCAAACAGATGTATGAAGACACCGCGGCGCTCAAACACCTCGACCAGATTACGGTCACCGAAGCTAAAACCTTCGGTCCGCTGCCGAAAACGTCGGCCGTTCTGCTCGTTTCGCTTGCGGTTGTCTGGGCCGGACTGATCGCGATTTACATTATCCGCAGGTGGAAAACCGTGCAAAAAGGATAAGGCGGAATGCACAAAATCCGACATAATACCGCCGGAAATACCCCAAATATGACTATTGCATTTTCCGTTACAAATCGTATAATATGGTACTTGTAAGTTTTTCTACACCTTTAAAAAGGAGAAATGAGAATGAAAAAGTTAGTTGCAATTCTTTTGACACTTATTCTTTCCCTCGGCCTTCTGGCTGCATGCGGAAAGAAAGATCCGACCCCTACGCCTACCACGGCGCCCACCGCTGCTCCTACGGCTGAGCCTACTGCGGAACCTACCGAGGAGCCTACTCCTACGGCCGTTCCGGATGACCCGACCAAGAAGTCTGAGGGCGTTATGACACACGCCGAGTTTGTTGCCGCTGAGGATGAGACCGAAGTTACGATTGAGTGCTACGTACAGGACCATCAGTCCTGGTGGGAGAACAAGGTTTCCGTTTACGCTGCTGATCCCGACGGTGCATATTTCATTTATGAGATGGCCTGCTCCGAGGAAGATTCCAAGAAACTCGTTCCCGGAACGAAGATCCGCGTAAAAGGTTTCCGTGCCACCTGGTCCGGCGAGATTGAAGTTGCTGCCGATGCTACGTTCGAATTCCTTGACGGAAACTACATTGCTCCTGCAATCGATCTTACGCCTTTCATTACCGGTGATCAGATTGTAAGCCAGATCCCTGAAGTTCTCGCTCTGATGAACCATCTTGTAACGGTTAAGGGACTTAAGGTTACCGGCGCTCCGATGTACAAGTGGGACGGTTCCGGCTCCCGCGGAGACGATATCTACTTGCGCGTTTCTCTTAACGGCGTATCCTTCTCTCTCGTTGTGGAGTCTTATCTCCGCGGCGCAGATACGGAAGTTTACCAGAATGTTGAGAGCCTCAAGGAAGGCGACATCATTGATGTTGACGCTTACCTCTACTGGTACAACGGCGCACAGCCGCACGTAATCAACGTACTTGTAGCACCTAAATAGGTTTTCACCGAAGACACGATAAAGGGGTCTCCCATTGCGGGAGGCCCCTTTTTTGTTTTCGAATAAGTGTGCTGTCTATCTCCTCTTTAAGCGGAAACCGTTTCACCATCCGGCGGGTTTCCGTTCAGTCATCAAACTCCGCTTTCCGGTTCAGTTCCATCCGTCTTACCATCCGGAAGGACAGGCAGTAAAGCCCCATAGACCCGGCGATCAGCACCGCGCTGAGTATCCTGAGAAATGTCTTATGTTTCCGGTAGAACTTAAGGATTGACCCGATATCAAACTTCGAAAGCGCATTCAGATCCACGAAGAACAGGCACCACACAAGCACCAGCGCAATCGGCACGAGCAGAAGGATTAAAAGCGCATCACCCTTTCGCTTCCCGAGCCCGAGATACGCGAACATCTCGATTGAACCGACTACCATAATGAATGCGAAAAGCACCGGCATAATCTTAAGAAATAATATCACCTGATCGGTTGCATGATTGTTCCCCGCGTTAATAAAGTAGAGTCCGAGCATAGCCGCGGCACTCCCGAGCATGATCACTACCCAGCCGAAAAATGTGATGTACTTCGCCTTTACCGCGGAATCGGCCGGCAGCGGAAGCGCCATCGTGTAAGTGCGTTCCTTACGCTTGTGTCCGTTCCCGGTAAGCATTTTCACAAGCGGCGTCAGCATGGAAATCCCGACCATCATGATAATGCCTGTGAACCCCATAAACATGGCATCGAACATATAGCCTACCGGCAGGGATGCGGCCTCCGTTCCTTCCGCTGTTACCGCATCGGCGCCGGGAAATGCGATACGGAGCATCAGAAACGCCGCTAATGCGATTCCGATGCCGAGGAAGATATTCTTCCCCCTTACGATAAGAAATTCCTTATACAGCAATCCTTTCATTATGCAACACCCCGCTTTCTTCCCATGATCCATACGGAAAGAAGGTACCCCGCTCCCGCAACCGGCAGGGCTGCAAGAAGCACGAAGACTCCCTTATGCTCCAGAAAATCCGCAGCGCCCGTAAATCCCTTCAGCATGCAGATTGCCGATTCGTCTCCTTCCAAGGAGAACTGTTCTTTGAAAAATGAAAAGTTTCGGATTACAACCGCTGCAATCAGGATCACTGCACCGGCAAGATTTCCCCAGATTGCCGCATCGGCTCCGAACCGGTATCCGAATACTAACGCGATTGTCGCGCAGAACAGCGATACGCCGCCGAACGCGAGCACGATCTGAAACGAATCGAGGAACGGCATCAGGTCCGATGTTGCCTTTACCAGAGCGAGAAGCACTGCATCTATGGCAAATGATACAGCGATTACGATTCCAAGCAGAACGTACCGCTCGCCCACGCGCTTAAAACGGCTTAACGGAAGCGAGGATGCGACCTTGTAAAACGATGCGGTCTTATCGTCCGTAAAAACATATTGGATCAGGTCAAAGGATGCCGCAACAGGCAGCAGCAGAAACAAGGTGAGCACGATTCTTGTGAGAAACGGGATCATGGCTGCATCCATGCTGTCTTCCGAGTTTGCCATTTTCTCATAAAGCACGGCGACGTTTCCGGTCTTCGTGCTGATCATGAACATCACACAGACTGCCGTTGTCGCGAAAATCGTAACGCCCCAGACGAAGAGCTTCCGCTTCAGGCAGTAATAGTCTTTCAGTAACAAGCCTCTCATACGCGCCTCCTACTCTGCCCTTCCGCCGTGGGCCTTTGCGCGGTTAACGTAGTGAATCATGATTTCCTCAAGCGTTGCAGGCTCGATCACCATGCCCGGATACAGCTTCTCGCAGGCGTCGCGATCGTTTACAAGCATCTCCGCGCCGAACGAGGATATTTCCTTATCAACGACAAGCGGGGCGCTGACCTGATCCGCCTGTTCTTTCTTACACTTTAAGATCGCGTGCTTCTCAAGGATTTCGTCCTTATTGCCCGCAAGAACAATCTTTCCGCCGTCGATAAATACGACTTCGTCGGCAATCTTCTCAAGATCTCCCGTTATGTGCGAGGACAATAAGATCGTGTGGTCCTCTTCCACAACAAACTCTCGGAAAATCTGAATCATCTCGTTTCTAACGATCGGATCGAGGCCGCTTGTCGGCTCGTCCATCACGAGAAACTTCGCGCCGTGCGAAAGCGCCACCGCGATCTGCAGTTTCATCCGCATACCGCGTGAGAAATTCCCGCACCGCTTTTTCGCAGGCAGCGAGAAACGCTTCAGATACCCGGAGAACGTCTCCGAGTTCCAGTTCTTATAAATCCTCTTCATTATTTCGTCAAGCTGCGCGGGGGTAAGAAATTCGTGAAAGCCCATTTCGTCAAATACGACACCGATGTCTTCGCGAAGGGTGTGCGACTGTCCCGGAACCACTTCCTTCCCGAACATCGTAATCTCTCCGCTGTCTCTCGTAACCGCGTCAAGAATCAGCTGGATCGTCGTCGTCTTGCCGGCGCCGTTCTGACCGATGAAGCCGCACACGGTACCGCGGGGCACTGAAAAACTGACATTATCCAGCTTAAAGTCACCGTAATCCTTGGTGACATTCTTTAATTCCAATACCATATTATCCATTCTTCTGTTCCTCCATAAGAATCCTGAGTCTCTCCGTCAGCTCCTCAAACGTGATTCCGCCGACTTCCGCCTTCTCCGCTACTTTCTCAAGCATTTCTTCGATTTCGAAGAGCATGCTCTCACGGACAAATCCGGAATTCAGACCCTTTACGAAGCTTCCTTTTCCGGTCACGGAAACGATGAACCCGTCGCGCTCCAGGTCTTCATACGCACGCTTCGTTGTAATAATGCTGATCCGCAGTTCCTTTGCCAGCACACGCATCGACGGAAGGGCGTCCCCCTCTTTCAAAGCGCCTGACAGGATCTGGCTCTTCAGCTGTTCCTCAATCTGCTCGTACAGCGGCCGCTGCGAGCTGTTATTCAGAATAATATCCATAGTATTTCCTTTACACCGGTATAATTGAAATATTGTGTATATTCAATATATACACCTATATACACTTTTTGTCAAGGACATTCCCGGAAGTTTTTGCATTTTCCCGCGCGGAAGCCCGTTGTGTTTCCCGGGAATGCATGCCGCACGCTTCCCATCCGTTTGGAACATAAAAACACCGGACAGGTCCGAACCCATCCGGTGTCTTAATGCGGCTGTGCCGTTTTGTTTCTGTTTATTCTTTCTTCTTATCGTCTTTCTTCTTCGTAACTTTGATCACGACGATCACGATTACAACGATCACAATAATGATCAGAAGCCAGATGAAGATGCACAATCCGAGAGGTTGCGGGCAGAAATGACAGATCGGGCATTTGTCGTCCTTTTCGTCCTTCTTATCGTCTTCCTTCTCATCGACAACGGGTACCGCGGTCGGAGTCGGCTGCGGATCATTGCCGATTTCCGAGGTCTCAAAGGTCAGCACCTTCGAGTATTCCGAGAACACATCATCCAGCTCGGGCTGATCGCAGCGGTAGCGGCAACGGAGTTCGATCGGGGTATCCTTCGCAATCTTCGGATGGTTCTCGCTGATCAGCGTAATCAAAGCGCATTCCATTTCTCCGGTCTTGATCTCCCAGTCGGTATTGCCCATACCAACCCATTCCGTGTCACCCTTTACGCGGGCTTCCGTTTCAATTACGATGCCGCCGCCGTGTGCGGCAGCGTCGACTGCCATCTTCGCGAGCGCGTCCGGAACAGTAAGGGTGAAAGCAACTATCGGATTATCGTTAAACTCCTTGTCCGTCATGTGGAGATCGGTAATCTCCGGAGCCGCGATATCGCCGGTCTTGATCGGTGTGTAAGCCACGGCATCCTTGCCGTATCCTACGGTTTCGGACCAGTCGGAAAACTTGTGGTATGTCGTCCTTCCTTCCTCGGTATCATTAATTGCCACCAATGCATAACGGACACGGAAGTACGCGGTATGCTTCGTAAAATCAATGTGCACATCATCATCGTAGTACTCGTACTGATCCGGCTTAAGCTGATCCTTTACACCGGGCGCTTTTGTTTCGGGATTGCCGTTCCAACGGTCATCATCCGGAACACCCCGCATGATCCAGTAATTCTGCACGGTATCCAGACTGTTCAGTCCCCAGTCAACGACGTCCCATTCGCTATAGCGATAACCGTAATCCTCATCACGGCCAAATCCGTTTCCGGTCGGGTCGTCCCAATACTTGTTGTAATGCCATCCGCTGACCGGATCGTTCACATCGTCAAGTGCCCAGTCAATCTGAATGTTCACATAGACATCCGTGACACCGTACTTCGCGAGCATTGTCTCCAGTATTCCCGCATCTCTCGCCTGATCGATTGCCGCCAGTGCCTGGGTCATCTGATTATCCATGCTGAACGAAAATGACATGGATGTCGGGGAATCATTGCCTCCCATCCAGTTAACCGAAACATTCTGCGGGGCCTTCAGCGTAACCGGAAGTTCCTGCTCCGTCGCCGATGCCGACGCCGCAAGAGAAATCAAAAGAACGACTGTAAAAAACAGGGTTATCATTTTCCTCATATGTACTTCCTCACTTTCGTCGGTAAGTCTTTTATCCATTATACACGAATACAGAAAGCGTGGCAATACCTGACATTTACATGTATACGGAAACGCAGTAATACCTGACATTTGCCGTGACGAGAGGAAACGCTGACATTTACATCCGCCCTGAAAAGAGGTATAATAAAGGGACTGAGAAAGAAGGAGGCATATCCATGATCACCATCGACATCAGCACCATCGACGAACTGCTGCAGTTTCTGAAAGCTCTTGCCGCAAGACATAAGCAGGGGCTTTGGTACCGCGGCGAGGAGAACTCTTCCTTAACGCTCGTTCCTTCGATCCAGAGAAGCGAGAAACGCCTTGAGATTGAACGCTTTATCACCAACGATTTCTATATCCGAAGCAAGCAGATTTTAAAGAATCCGCCCGAGAAACACGACTACTCCGGATGGGTTGCCCTGATGCAGCACCACGGCCTTCCGACCAGAATGCTGGATTGGTCCAAATCGCCGCTGATCGCGGTGTTCTTCGCAACCGAGACATACCTGAAGAATCCCGGCATGGACGCGTGCGTCTGGGTGCTTGCCCCCAACCGTCTGAACGAAAAGGAAGGCTTCGGCAACTGCATCTATCCGATTGATGCGGACACTGCCCAGGAGATGCTCCTTCCCGCCTTCAAGCACCTGCATCACAATCCGGTACTCGAGGACAAGATTCTCGCCTGCTACTCGACGGACAGTCACCTGCGGCTTTACTCGCAGCAGGCCTGCTTTACGGTCCACAACTCGTTGAGAAGGCTTGAGGACATCTGTGATGACACGATGCTTTATAAGATCATCATTCCGGCCGAGCGGCGCGAGTATTTCGTCGAAAGCCTCCGCGTATTCGGCATTACCGAGGGTTCCCTTTATCCGGATCTTGATCATATCTGCCACGAGCTGCGTTCGGTCTATGATATATAACTCATAAGCCGCACAGCCCGGGACAATCGCGGCCATTAAGCGCAGGCGGATAACCTGCGCTTTTCTGCACCTTCCGCCCGGATGCCTCAGACGGAAATGTGAAAAATGTGTGAAATCCATGTAATACGCAACCTGTCGCCGCCGATATCGGATAATTAGACGAGGGAGAAATTACTTACGGAGGCAAATGTATGACTGACAGCGAGATTGTTGAATTGTATTTTCGTCGGGACGAACGCGCGCTGACCGAAACAATAACCCGTTATCAGCGTTATCTGATGAAGATCGCCATGCAGATACTCGGCGATGAGCAGGATGCCGAGGAGTGTGTGAACGATGCTTATCAGGTTGCCTGGAATTCCATGCCGGATTACCGGCCGGACGTCCTCTCCGCTTATCTGGCGAAGATTACCCGACAGAAGGCCATCGACCGTCTCAGGTACCTGCAGCGTCAGAAGCGTCAGGGCACGGCATATACGGTTTCCTTTGAGGAACTCGGTGACGTCATTGAGGACGAACGCTCTTCCGTATCCGAATGCGACGCAAACCTATTAAAGGAGGCAATCGCACGTTTTCTTAAGGATCTCCCTGCCGATGCGAGGCACCTGTTTCTCGGCCGGTACTTCTACTTTGACTCTCTCAAAGACACGGCGTCCTATTGCGGAATGAGCGAATCGAAAGCGAAAAGCATCCTCCACCGTACGCGCCGCAAGCTTAAGAAATACCTGATCAGGGAGGGGCTATATGAGTAGAGTGAACCGCTTGATGCCTTCGGCTGCGCGGATGAAGCACTTCTCATACTCCATAGAAAAAGAGACGAAAGAATCGGCTTCCGGTTTCAAACCGCGGTCCGTTCTTCCGTCTCTTTCTTTTATTTTGCTATTTCCTTCATGTTTCTGTTGAACTGTTCAATCTGCTCGCTCCACTCCGCGGCACGCTCGTTAAGAATCTTATCCGGATCGCTTCCGTTACCAATGTCATACGTCCAAAGTGCATCATCATTCAAATAATATGTCGTATAGGGCATATACGGCTCCCAGACATTGATGATCTGCTTACACGTCTCATTGATCGCCCTTTCATCAAACGACTCTTCGAGATGATAACTCCGCTTCCATCTGCGGTCATCGTTCTCCATTCCGGCCGGTACATCGGTATAAATGTCATAGACAAACAAAATATCATCCGCCGCACTGCGGATTGCATCGCAGTTCGCCAGAACCATGACATTTTCCCTGCAGACTGCTGTGTAATCGTCCGCTGAAGGACCTTTCGGCATGGTAACGAATCCGAAGTCAAGGGAAGGATTCCAAATTTTGTGATATTCATCTCCCATGTACTGCTCGTTTATCAGCATGGCAACGGTTCCGTTCGCGAAGCAATCTTTGAAGTAATCCCATGAATCTTCATCCTGCTGCACACGGTAATATCCTTCCTCTATCAGCTCGTCATGAAGGAAACTTAATGCCTCATTAACACGCCTGTCATCGACATTGAGCTTCAGCCCGCTGTTGCCGTCCTTTAGGATAAGCGCGGTTCCGTTGGCTGCAAGAAATGCCCCGATCGCCGTGTCATTGTCGGAAGAAACACCGTAAATATCCGTAATTCCGTCATTATTGACATCTCTGGTCAGCTGCGCACACAGCTTTTTAAAGTGACCGAAATCCCATTGACCGGAAGCCTGCAGTTCATAAGGGAGTTCCGGTGATAACCCTGCCGCCGTAAAAAGGTCCTTATTAAAAAACACTCCCGATCTGGGTTCCATTCCGGAAGCAAATCCGTATAAGGCTCCGTTGAAACTCATCATGTCGATTACCGCCTGATTATACTTCTCATCGCTCCAGTTCGCGGAAGGGAGGTTTGAAACATCCAGCAAAGCGCCGGTCTGCATGAGCGGACCGATCCAGCGGGAATCCATGCATACGATTGATCCGACCGGCCGGTTCTCATATACACCCAGCAGGAAAACTTCCGGGTATTCAAGGGCCCAGTCCATGAGTTTTGTGTTCTTCAGCGTATAGTTATACTTCTTCATGGCCTCGTTCTGCATCTCCCAGTAGGCCGTCTCGTAATCGTTTTGCGAATTCTCCCATTCCAAATCCCACCAGGTTACCAGGGTAACCTCAAGACCGTTCAGATCGCGGACTTCACGCGTCGGATTAACCGCTTTGGACGGTTCCGCCGTATTGGTTACGTCATTCGCCCCCGAATTGTTCCTGTCCTTCCGAAAGCCTCCGCTGATCGTCTTCATCAGTACGAACAGAAAGGCAAATACAACGACAAATATTACGATGATTTCGCCCGCTGTCAGCAAGGCCTTTGATTTTTTGCCGATCTTCATTGATTGTTTCCCCCTTAATCCGGACCTTTACCGGCCCGTACTCATATCATTTTCCGTCAATCGGCACAACAAATGGAATATAGACCCTAACTTCCTGCTCGGCCGGTTTGCCGTAACGGTAGACCGTATAGCGGACGCGGTTTCCGTAGGAATCCAGATCATAAACAAAGCCGTTATACCCATCGCTGTTGTTAAGAACAGCCCCGTCCGGATCATAGTATAACTCGCTCAATATCCCATCGAGATGACCGTCTTTTTCACTGTATTTCCTTTTTACAATACTATTGATATTTCCGTTCTCGTCCTTACTGATAAGGGTGGTGTATTTGCCGTATTTCACCCCGATATCATCGTATTCCATTTCCGCCCATAAACTGATTTTCCCGTCCGGCTGATAAGACTGACTCTTAAGATGGTTTCCGAATTCATCATTTTTAAATCTTCTCTGAAGGATCCTGGTTCCGTCTTCTGAAACGGAATATCTCTCTGTCGGATATCCGTTCTCGTATATACACTCTCCGATCAGCCGTCCGTTCTTCCATGTCGTTGTCTTTTGAATCTTCCCGGATCCGTCATATTCATATACCGTTTTACTTTCATTGTCCGAACCCGGGGATTCGACTTCTTCTAAAAGAAGTCCGTCCTCCGAATACCGGTTCAACTGAGAATAGTAATCCATTCCGATCCCATCCGTACTGCACACTTTTACGGAAAGAAGCTTTCCGTCTTCATTATAGCTGTAATAGGATGCATTACTTGCGTCGATGCTCTGCATCAACAGATCTCCGTTTGAGTTGTATTGTTTATCCTCGAATATGGATCCGTCCGAATTATACCGGGTTTCCCGGACTTTGTTCCCCTCTGAATCGTATGCATAGCATATTCTGTAATCGGTTAGATCACTCTCGAAATCCTCCGAGATTTCCTCCGTGCACCTGCCGTTTTCATCATAAGAGAACTTGTACTGCGCGGTTTTTTTGTTTTTTGCATCAAAGCATTCTTTTAAGACCATATTGTCATGCTCATCATATTCTAACAGCGTATATGAGAACATTTTCTCTTTTCCGTCATAGTGGATGATTTTGACACAATTCCCTTTTTTATCAAATTCGCGAGACTCAATCCGAGTTTTTTTACCCTTCGCTGAAACTGTATACGTCTCCGCCAGCTCAAACTTCAGTTTATATCCTTCCGGAATTTCCGGGATATCATACTCCGGAAGTTCTCCGCTTATAATCCAGTCCGGCGCTTTACTTTTACTCTCCGGCTCCTTCTTCCGGAATATGCCGACCACAAGCGCGCCCCAGGCAATGAGGCCTGCTGCCAGCAAGGTCCCGATCAGGATAATAAAACTCTTCTTCGTCATTTTTGCATTCTTTTCCCTCTTGCCCATAGTGATTCCCTTGTGATTCCTTCTCTCAGCTGCTTGACCGTCACCGGTTCTGTTTTACATTTTCGTTAAACGACTCGACCATCATCCTCCACTCTTCGGACCGGATGTCAAGAATCCGCTTCGCATCCGGTGTTTCAGCAAAGTCTTCCATCCACGAATCCGAATAGCCCGACAGATAAATCCCGGCTGCAGGCATATATTTATCCCATTTGTATATCATTGACTTAACCGTCTCATTAAGCGCGCGGCTGTCTTTGAACTTCCGCTCTTTGATTCCCTGCTTCCTTCCTCATGCTTGCTATCAATCATTTCAGTCTGCTGTTAAAATCATTAACCTGAGTCTGCCATTCGGCGGAGTAAGCCTCGATGACCTCCTTGGGATCTTTGCCGTTGCCGAGATCATAAATCCACATGGGCGCAAATCCGGAAATATAAAGATCCGGAACTTCCATATACTTGTCCCACTTGTTGATCATCCAGTTACAGGTTTCGGATACGGATCTCTTATCCTTGAATCGGTCCTCAAGGTTGCCCTTCCATCTTGCGTCATCGTCCTTGTACTCCTCCGGGACGTCGGTGTAGATGTTGTATACGAAAGCAATATCATCCGCTACGCTCCTGATTTTGTCACAGTTCGGCATAACAAAGATGTTCTCACGACATACAGCAATGTAATCCTCTGCGGACGGTCCCTTAGGAACGTTAACGAAGCCGTATCTCAGCTTAGGAGCCTGCACATTAATGTTATCGCAGGCATACTGTTCTTCTACGAACATGGCTGCTTTTCCGTTATAAAAGCCCGCCTTGAAGTAATCCCATGAACCATTGCCCTGGGGCTGGAAATATCCTTCCATAATGATTTCATTACCGAAGTTAAGCGCTTCCAATACTTTCTTATCATCGACATTCATAACAAGCATGCCGGTATCATTCTTGATAATATAAGTGTCGTTCGCAATCAGCAGACCTTGGAAGAATACCGTATTCTGTCCGGTTACACCGTAAACATCGGTGATCCCGTCATTGTTGGTATCTCTGGTAAGCTTCCTGCAGAGATCTTTGAAGTTGGCGAAGGTCCATTCACCGCAGGCCTGAAGGTCATAAGGAAGCTCTTCATCAATACCAGCCGCCTTAAGGAGATCCTTGTTGAAGAACACACCGGTTCTGGGTTCAAGACCGGCAGCAAATCCGTAGATACCTCCGTCCAACGACATAACGTTGATTACGGCTTGATTGAACTTTTCATCGCTCCAGTCAATGGAAGGGAGGTTGGAAACATCGAGGAAAGCTCCGGTAGTAAGAAGAGGCGCAACCCAACGGTAATCGAACAAAACAATGGATCCCATGGGGTTGTTCTCAATTGTACCAACGAGGAATTCCTCGGCCCATTCAGATCTCCATGAGCCGTTGGCGGTACGCTTGAGGGTATAGTTATACTCCTTCATTGCCTTGTTCTGCATATCCCAGTAAGCTTCCTGATACGCATTGGTTGCCCTGTTCCATTCATCGCCTGACCACCAGTCGATAAGCGTAACCTCAAGTCCGTGAAGATCGCGCACTTCCTCTGTCGGTTCCGGAGTCGGTTCCGGAGTCGGCGTCGGCGTCGGTGTAGGCGTAGGTGTAGGTGTAGGCGTCGGTGTAGGCGTAGGTGTAGGTGTAGGCGTCAGCGTCGAAGTCGGTGTCGGCGTCGGCGTCGGCGCCGGATCCGTCTTCCCCGCTAAGAGAAAAACCGCAATGCACAGTAAGCACGCCGCTAACGGCATTCCGAAGATAAGAAGCAATCTTTTCCATACACTGTCCTTACTCTTTTTCACATTTTCGTTCATAAATCTGCACCTCCTTGGCTGTCAGCCTTATTCTTCCGTAATCGGAACCGCAAACGGTTCGTACTCGTATATTTTCTGCACGTCTCCCCTGCCGAAATGATAGTATATCTCCCTGACACAATTTCCGTAATCATCGTAATCGGCTGTAGTCCCATTGTAGCCGCTTTCTTCAATCACATATAAATCTGTTCCGTCCGGATTATAGTACATGAGCTTCGTATAATTGTTATCTTTGTTAAACTCTCGGATATAGTAACAGATAACTTCTCCGTCCGCATCTCTTACCGTGGTTTTAGAGGCCTTAAATGAAGTATTCTCCCCTCGATCCTTCAGTTCCTTCCATCTTTCCCTGTCATCATATTCATACTCGTAATGAAGTGGCCCCGTTCTGTCTCTATAGAGCGTCAGTGCAATCAAAAAACCATACTCATCATATTCCTCGATGGACGACGGAACCGATTTTCCGGAAATCTCAACGTGCCATGATTCTTCTCTTCTCTCTTCGGTCCCCAACTTTGAAACACTTCTTCTCCTTATATTTCCCTCCTCATCATAACCCGTCTGGATTCTCTCCCCGTTGTCGCTGTATTCCGTTTGTAAGATAATCTGTCTGCTTCCGTCTTCCCGGTAACTGTAAACCTCGGTTTCCAGACCGTTTTCATAAAAGAATTCTTTTGACAGTATTCCGTTCGACCAAATGGTCTTTTTTGAAAGAAGCCCCGACTCATCGTAAGAATAGGCGGTTCGTGTTTCAGGTACCAAACGTTCAATCGTTTCGAGCAAAACACCGTCTTCGGAATAAGAGTTTTCTTGTGTAACGCATACTTCGTCATAATCCGTTTTGGTGCAAGTCAGCAGATTCTCATCTTCGTCATAAAGATATTCATTAAAACAGAATTCATTACCGGAATACGGATACTCTGTCATTTTCTGCAGATTTCCGTTCGGATAATACGTGTTTTTATAGATAACCGCGCCGTCTGTTCCGTAGAACACCGAACTGCAGAGAGTTCCGTCCGCATCATATTGATACACTTCCCGGGGTTGTCCCAGGTAATAGCTGCTTGTGTCATAATTCTGTGAGCGTTCAATCAGTTTTCCGTTTTGATCATATATATAAGCTGCCTCTCCGATAATATTCCAATCGGCATCGGTTTCCTTCAGCGAAATCTCACGGTTTTGAGCGTCATAGGTCCGCTCAATCCTGCCTTTAATCTTCCCGTTCTCATCATAGTCACAGTACAGGAGTTCGTTCCCGTTCTTATCATATTCATAAGACACGCGGAGTGTTTTCTTTCCGTATTCGGAAACATCGTACACTTTCTTCTCTTTAAAAACAAGCTTATACCCTTCCGGCACTTCAGGTATATCATAAACCGGAGGCGTCCATGCAAAGGCTTCCCGCTCCTTTTTCTTATCCTTCCCGAATATGCCTACGATAAGAAGGATCCATGCTATGAGGGCTGCCCCCAGCACCGATCCTAATGCGATACATAATCCTTTTTTCGTGAGGCGCAAGGCCCCCCGGTTGTCCGGCTGTTTCATTTTCGTCCCCCCCCCGGATAAAAAGAAATCCAATCGGTGAGCGGTTCACCGAAACCGTAGTTAAATCTTCTCCGAATACTTATTAACCTTTTGCGTCTTATGTGAAAAGTTCTTTAATTTGTCAGTATATTCTATAATTCTACTTCTGTAGTATGTTATCTGCTTCGGGTTCAGCTTCCCGGCGTCTTTCAACTCTTCGTACAGCTTCTCGAGTTCCGCAAGATCTTCTTTGGTCGCGTCGCGGTAATTGTTCGAAGCATTCAGTTTCAGCCTCGTAACAATCTCCTCAAGCTTGCTGTGCGTTTCTTTTTGTAAGAAGGAAAACATTATCGCTTCGCCCCCTTGCTGCCTCCGAAGGAAGCCGTATTTAAAATATTCGTGTCGAAGGAAAATGTAATCGCCTGCTCCGTACGTACCCGCTTCAGCGCAAGCTTGATCATCCGTGTCAGCAGTTCCTTATACGGTACGCCGATCGGCTCGAAGAGGTAAAATGCGAGCGAGCCCGGGATCGTATTGATCTCGTTAAAGTAGAGCTTTCCGTTGTCGGAATCGATCATGAAATCGATTCTCGCGACACCGTTGCAGCCGAGCGCCTGGAATGCCTTTACGGCAAGACTGCGGATTTCATCACGCATTTCCGCGGAAACCTCTGCGGGGATCTTCCGTGCGACGCTTGCCATGCCCTTCTGACCACTTCCTTTGGCGTTGCTGACGTATTTGTCCTCGTAACTGAGGATTTCCTCACTGTGCATCGGTTCTTCGATTTCCGAGGCTTCTGCGTCGTTCTCATCGCCGAGTACCGCGCAGTTGATCTCACGAAGATTCGTGATCGCGTGCTCCACGAGCACCTTGGTCGCGTAACGGAACGCGTCGTCCATTGCCTGCGTCAGAGCCTCACGGTCCTTTGCGACACTGATTCCGACACTCGAACCGAGATTGACCGGCTTAACGATAACCGGATAGCCGAAGGTCATCTCGACCGAGTCAAGCATCGTATCGAGCTTCGCGTAATCGGAAAGCTTGTAAATCTTACCCGGCAGAAGCGGAATATCGTATTCCTTGAGCACGGACTTCTGTACGAATTTCTCCATGCCGACAGCCGACGCGGTAACGTCGCAGCCGACGAACGGAATGCCGATCGTCTTCAGATAGCCCTGCAGCGTACCGTCCTCCACGTTCGTTCCGTGTACTGCCGGGAATGCGACATCAATCTCAACCGCCTTCTTTCCGCCGAACAGCTTCTGCGGGAACGGCTGTAAAAGGAACCTTCCGTCCTCATTCACGAGAATGACTCTCTGCGAACGCTTCAGAAGAGAAGGGATATCCTTATAGCACTCAATCTTGCCGATGTCCTCTCCGATGTACATTTCGTTCTTCTTCGTAAGATATACGGGGGTTACGTCGAACTGCTCCGTATCCATGCTGAGGAGCGCCTGGATTCCGGTGATGACCGAAACCTCATGCTCCACACTCTTTCCTCCGAACATCATTGCTACTCTTGTTTTCATTGCTCTTTCAATACTGCCCGGCCTGCGGAAAATGCGACCGGACCCGTCCTTTCTCCCGAACCGTTCGGGGTTTTCTTCTATTGTTTTTCAACTGTTTGATGAATTCTAGTAATTATCCGGCAAGTCATTCTCGAGAAGGATGAACTTGTGTCCCTCGCCGCTTACCGCGTAGGCGTAATCAAGCGCCTCCTGCAGCCGGTCGAAGATCTTAAGCCGCTCCTCCGGGAATCCCGCCTCTCGCGCGCCTGCCGCAATCGGCTCTGCGCGCTTCCGCCCCACAAGGCAGATGTGATCGCAGTTCTTCGCGGCATAGCCGCCGAATGCTTTGTTGTACTCTTCCTCCTTATCCCCGAGTTCCACCATTCCGGGGGTAACGAGAATCTTGATGCCGTCGAACAGCCCGAGTGTCTCCACGGCGGCTTTGCTGCCGACCGGATTCGAGTTATAGGCATCATCGATAATGGTTACCGCGCCGCGGCCGATCAGCTGCATGCGGTGCGGTACCGGTTCCAGTCTGCGGACCGGAATCTTCAGGTCACTGAGGGCGATGCCTAGCCGGTTGGCAACCGCGATCGCTCCGATAATGTTGATGACGTTGTGACCGCCGACAAGGCGTGTGGAGAACGTCTCCTCGCTGCCGTCCGGCGCGTGTACGGTGAATTCCGTGCCGAGAGCGGAAACCTTGATGTCCTTGGCGTAATAACCGTCCGCCGGGTCTGCTGCGGAACCGTTTACTCCGCTGCCGTTTGCCCCGCCTGCCGCGTCAGCCGACGCATGATAAAGGATTGCTCCGGGATACTCGCCGGCCTTCTTAACGACTTCTTCGCTGTCGCCGTTCAAAAAAAGCATGCCGCCCTTCGGCAAAGCATCCGCAAGCTCGTATTTGGTATTGCGGATGTTGTCCATCGTAAAGAACGTCTCAAGATGCTGCGGTCCGATGGATGTGATCACACCATGCTGCGGGTGAACGATGTCGCAGATTTCCTTAATGTCTCCGACATGTCTCGCACCCATTTCGCAGACGAAGATTTCATGGGACGGACGCAGCTGTTCGCGGATTGTACGGACAACGCCCATCGGGGTGTTGAAACTCTCCGGAGTGACAAGCACGTCGTATCGGGCGGAAAGCAAAGTTTTCAGGTAGAACTTAACGCTGGTCTTTCCGTAGCTTCCGGTAACGCCGATGATCGTAAGACGGTCTCCCATCTCTTTAAGGCGGCGTTTCGCGTCGTTGATGTAATGCTTCCCCACCGCTTTCTCGGCAGGCTTCATTAAGAAGTTCGTCAGTACGAGAAGAATCCACTGGAGACTTACGGTAAGCACGAGTCCCGCGCTCAGGTAATCAAATCCGAGTACGAGCCATGCTGCAGCGGGAAGAATCGCTGAAACGATCACGTGTGCCGCGAGCATACGCTTTACGCGCGCCGTATAGACGAGTTTCTTCTTCGCTTTGGTGCGGCGCATCAGGTTGTAGATTAAGATCAGAAGAACCAGATAAACGGCGCATACGATGTCGGCCCAAAGGCCTGTCCATATAAGCCTGAGCACGCCGGGAACAACACCGATCATTAAGATCCATTGCCGGTTCCACGTGCGGAGCGTCCTCTTGAGATGCTCTCCGTTTTTATAGCCGTTCAGCTGGAGCATGTGCAGGTTGTAGCGCATGGTCAGAAACCACGCCAATACCGTAAGCACTGCCATTCCGATTGTTCTGTAAATCATTCTTCTAACCGCCTAAAATAGTATTGACTGAACATAAAACCGGTTCCGCATTCATACGAAAGAAAACCGTATGGCCGAAGTCTGAAAAGGAATCCCCATGGCCGCAATCCGGACGGAACTCCGTACAGCCCAAGTCCGGAAACCTTGCCTCATTCCGCCTTCAGGTAAGACCGCATGACGTTCCGGAACACGGCCGGCTGGTCAAGGAAGCTGTAATGCCCCGCCGGAGACAATACGACAAGCCCGTTGTTCGGGATCATCGCTTCCATCTTCTTCGCGTCCGAAAGCGGCGTCGCCGTATCGTTATCGCCCCAGATCAGAAGCACTTCCTGCTTGATTCCCGGCAGTAGGTCCGTCAGGTCCTCGTTGATCGATTTCACCATGCACTCGCGCATACGAGGCGTCGCGTTCCGGTAATCCGCGGAGCCCTGCTTTGATTTCCAGTCATCGATCAGCTCCGGGAACATCGCATGTATCGGCTTCCAAAGAAGGATCTTCCTAAGGATCTTGTACCGGCGCTGCTTCCGCTTCTGCTTTCCGGTGAGCTTCGCCCTGATTCCCGCCGCGTCCACAAAGATGATGTTCTTGATCGTAAACGGCAGGTTCTCGCGGTTCGCAAGCTTGATGATGATGCGTCCGCCGAAGGAGTGTCCGAGCAGCGTCGCCTCTTTGATCCCAAGCGCCTTCATAAACTCCGTAAAGAAGTCGGCAAATTCATCCACGCCCCAGCTCTCCCGCGGCTCGTCCGAACCGCCGAAGCCGGGAAAATCAAACTGCACGACGCGGTACTTGTGATTCACGCTTGCGGCAACCGAATCGTACACCTCGAGTTTCGTGCCCCAGCCCTGCAGGATCACAAGCGTCTGCTCTCCCTCGCCGGTAATCTTATAGTTGATGTTGTAGCCTTGAATCGAAATCTTCATGTGTCCCCTTATTTCTTCGCGAACCAGTCGAATTTGAGCGCGAGGTCGTTCTTGCGGATCCGCTCGTTGACCCGCTCCTGCTTCTTCTGAAGCTCTTCCTTCGTAATCTGCGCGCCGTTCGTGACAACTCCGTTCTCCACATAGACGGTTCCGTCATAAAACGATGCATCCGGGAAGAACACTTCTCCTTCATAGTCCGCCGACAGAATGTCGCAGCCGATGTAGTTTCCTTTGATGTACGAAATTCCGAACAGGTTCAAAACCGTCGGCAGGATGTCAAGCTGCGAGTTGGCTTTTTTAATCTCACACGGCTTGCTTCCCGTTCCCCAGATGAACATCGGCGTCCGGTTGATGCGGTTATCGTCCGTATCGGCTTTGTTCCGTTCGAGGATGGATTTGTCCTCGATCGAATATAGATAATGGTCGGAAAATGCGACGATGACCGTCTTCCCGTACAGACCGTTCTCCTTTAAACCTTCGATCAGCATGCCTACCATGCGATCCGTCTCGCCGGCCATCAGCTTTACGCTTTCCTCCTCGGAAAGCGCCTTCTCGCCGCCGTAAAGTTCCTTCACGAGGTATTTGCCCGCTTCGTTTCCGACCGTATCAAACGGCGTGTGCGGCGTATAGGTGATCAGGTACGAAACGGTCGGCTGCTCCTTTGCGAACAGTTCCTTTCGGAACGTTTCATCCGTAAGCATCGTGCGGTCCAAAAGCCGCAGCACCTGCCCTTCGTCACTGTCATAATTGCCGCTGTCGCGGAGGCTCAGATAAGCGTCAAAGCCCCAGTTTTTATAGTTGATCCCTCTTGAGTAGAAGGACTCCGTATTCATGTGGAACGCTTTCACACCGTACCCCTGCGCGGCGAACATGCGCGGCATCGAATACGGAAATGCGTTTTCGCTGAACGTGTAAGCGTTCTGCGAGAACGATACCGGCGTAATGAACCCGGTGTTCACGGCAAATTCGGAATTGAACGTCGATCCGCCGCCGTTATAAAACGCAAAATGGTCCGTGAAGTTAACTGACTCCTGCATCAGTGCGTACAGGTTCGGCATGGTCTCGGGTGTCACGAGCCAGTTGTCGATTCCCTCAAGCTGCAGGAATATCAGATTCTTCCCTTTGCAGATGCCGGTGTATTCATTGGCGGGCGCTTCGCTTTGATCGGCGAACGCCTTCTCAAGAAATTCCTTTTCGTCCGCGCTCATCTTCGCGTCGGGCTTTAAAAACGTGATGTAAAAATCCCGCACCGTATACTCGATAAGGCCGCTGACCTTGAGGCTTTTATTCTTGTCGTTATAAGCCTGGTAGACGTTTCTCGGGTTGCGCCACGCATCCCAGTGAAGCGCGTCATACAAAGGTCCGTAGCAAAGCGGCAGCAGCGCGTGGATTACAAAAAGCACCGCCATCGTAATTGCAAAGCCGCGTCCCGAAATTCTCTCCTTCGGGAACTTTACGATTGCCCAGATCATCGCTCCGATCACCGCGAGAATCACAACGAACAGAAGGATGCCCATCGCCAGGATAATGTCCCAGAGATAGCCTTTGCCTTCGTCCGCCATCTTCATCAGCGTGAAACTGAAGCAGTAGCCGGTATAGTTGAACGAGATGGCATTTGCCGTAAAGAACGTAAGCGTCGCGAGCGTCAGTACCGCGTACACGAAGCGGCCGAGGTTCCGCGGCAGGACAAGCGCAATCACACAGAACACGAGCGTCCATATCACGGCAAATGCGATGCTCGGGAACACCATCTCCCCGCGGAAATACCGTACCGCACGCAGGTCAAAGCGGAGGTACAGTTCCATGATCAGGTACGGGAGGAGCATCCACGCCCCCGTGCCGTACCGCTTGAAAAAGCTTCCGCGCTTCGATTGTCCCTTACGTTTCTTCATCTACTGTCCATTCTCAATATCTTCAATCGTAATCGAGCTTGTATGCGGGATTTGCTTCCATGTAACCTTCGAGAATAGCGCGATGTACATGGACCAGCGGTAGAACAGGTCGAAACTCGGCCAGGTCAGGACGAACCAGATCTTCTTTCTGAGAGACATCTTCTTGATGCGCTTACGGTCCGTGAAGAACAGGTAGATGCCCTGGAATATATTCGCGAGCTCAATCTGCACGCAGCCGAGCCAGAACACGAAGAATGAAAGTCCAGCGTTGCCGAACACCGCGTTCATGCCCGGTTCGATCGTCACGGTATGCTTGCTTCCGGTGAAGAACCGGACAACCGTTGAAATCCAGTCTCCGCCGCCGAACAGGGCGACTTCGGTGCCCTTATGGTAGCAGTAGCACGACATGAATAAGAAGGTCACCACGAAGAATCCGATCGCACGGATCAGCGCTCCGGGGATCAGCTGCGACAGCGTGTCGTATGCCGCGAAACGGTGGCGTATGCCCTCGACGATCCGCTTCCAAAGAGGCATCTCGCGGCGCTCTTTCTTCTTTCGGAATACGTTTCCCACAAAGATATTCAAAAAGAGGTACCAACCCGTTTCGACAAATGCCTGCTGGTGTCCTTTTGACCAGCGTATCCTTTGCCGGAACGCGATTCGAAGACTTGTCGGCTGCTCGTCATAGAACACCGCGGCGTCGTTATACGAAATCGCGTAGCCGTGCGCAACGGCGTCTGCGGTAAATGCCCGGTCCTCGGTGAGGGAGACGTATTTCCAGCCTTTCTCAACAAGTTCGTTCGCGAACAGGAAACCGGTTCCCTGAATGTTGGTTGCAAGTCTCAAAAGCGATCTTGCGCGGTGTCTCGTACGGCTCGAACGGATCCAGTGCAGCGCGTATGACGCCGACATCCAGTTCTCGTCGAAATTCTTCGAATTCCGGTACGAGGTGATTATCTTCTCGCCTGCGTCGAAGGAATCGTTCATGCGCGAGATATAATCGCGGTTCAGAAGGTTATCCGCGTCAAAGATGAAATAGCCTTCGAAACTCTTGATCCCGTAATCCTTTTCAATCTGCTCGAACAGATACTTGAGCGCGTAGCCCTTGGTCCGCTCGTCCGGATTCTGATGCTCATAGCAGATTGCACCGTTCGCTCTCGCGATCTCGGCGGTGTTGTCGGTACAGTTGTCGGCAACCACGAAGATTGTCAGATATTCCTTCGGGTAGTCCTGCTTTTCGATGCTCTTAAGCAGGTTCGCGATAACCGTCGCCTCGTTTCTCGCGGGGATCAGGATCGCGTATTTATGGTACTGTTTCGCCGGCGGAAACTTTCTCGTAAAGAAGAATCCGAGGACGAAAAATACAAGTCTGTGTACATTAAAAAGCGAAAGGAACAGAACGATCCACTTAAACACGGTACTTACCGGGATGTAGCATTTTCCGAGATAATCCACAATTGTTGTCGCGATACTTCCCATGTTCAGAATCATACGTTACTGTTCCCGCCCGGACACTTCCGGGCCCTGCTTTCTAAAGAATTCGGACGGTCAGAAATGACGTCCGCCTCCGCCTCCGTGGCTTCGTCCGCTGCTGCTGTGATGGCTTCCGCCTCCGCCTCCTCCGCTTCTGCCTGTCGACGACGGCTCGGGACGTCTCGTCTTCGTTACCTTCGAGTTGATGAAGCGCTCCTCGATGTTGAAGATACGGTAAGAACCAGGAACCATGTATTCGGACGCGGTCACCGCCTTCGAAATCGTCTTATTGGCCGCTTTCTTGATCGAAGCGATGATCGAGATGACGATAAATACGATGACGAACAGAACGATCGTCGTACTCGTTCTGAGCGGGTAATGCCCCCACTTGAGCCGGAACTCGACCTTATCGACGAACTTCTCGGCCGCGCGGTCGAATTTGTCCGAACCGAGAGCGCTTGAAACCATCGAGGAAAGTCTCTCAACGGCTGCTTCGTCGAACTTGTCGCCGGTGCCGCCGAACGTCAGGAGTTCGAACTTGGCGGGATCGGTATCCCCGTCCACCAGGATCAGACCGACGCCGCTCCGCTTGCCGCCTTCGCCGTAACCGTTGAAGGTGTAATAGTTGTAAAGATAATCGACCGGATAATAATCTCCGGTATCGTTGACCGCAAGTACCAAAACGTCCGTCTTGTATTCCCTGCGGATCGACTTGATTGCTTTCTCAAGCTTGTTCTGAACGGATTCCTTTAAGATGCCGTCCTGCGAGATCACGCGCGCCGCATCGGTCGCATCGCCGATCTGCGAACGCTCGATTCCTTCAAACGAGGAAGGAAGCTCCACGTGGTTGATCTGACGCACGGCATGATTGATGTAAACATTTATGCCGTCGTAGTACTGTGCACTCTTAAAGTAATCGAACATGTCGTCGTAAATCGTCTCGACAAGACCGTTATAAAGGTTCTGTCCGCGGGTTCCGCACGTCGTGATCGTATAACCGCGGTCTGCGGGATCCATGTCAACGAACAGGATCATTCCGTCGTAATCTTCGCCGTAGCCGAAGCCGCCGTAATCGTAGAAATCATCCGCAAAGTCTTCCCACACCTTTCCGTCACTGTCGGGTGCGGTCAGAACGACGATGTCCATATGATAGGTCTCGCGGATCTTGGTGAGCCGCTCTTCCATTGCCTTGCGCTGCTCGTCATTCAGAAGATCAGCATAATCGAGCACGCGGGATACCGTTTCGTTATGGAACGGATGGAATCCCGACGGATTCATCATGTCATTCCGCGCGGCACGGATCGTATGGCTCTTGTCAAGATCCTTCCATACGCGGTCGATCAGCCCGTAGCAGGCATCATACACGTTGCCCGCCTGCATGTAATAGTCCGCGTAGAATTTGGCTTTCATAACGCCCCAGGTCGTCTGGTTCTTGGCGCGTCCGTAAGAATAAAGCTCCGACTTCCCGTTGTCCGTCTCGTAAATGTAGAACAGGGAAAGCCGCTCCGCTCCGTATCCCGAAGGATATTTCGGATCGTCGAAATACCGGTCTGCAAATTCCGCCACCGATTCGCATCCGAACGTTTCCGCTGACGGAATGATGTAAATCTGCAGGTCAAGCTTTGCTCCTTCGATGAACTCGGCAAGACACTTGTTGATCTCGGCGCGTTCCTCGTCGGTCAGCGAATTCGTAACATCCACGATCCGGTTAAAATCATAATACTGTCCGTCAGCCGAAACCGGTGCCTTTTCGGAATCCGACTGGCTCTGCGCCGCTGCAACTCCCGTCATCAGAAGAAGCATCATGGCAAGAATCAAAAAGAATACACGTTTCATTCTCATATGCCCGCCCCTCCTAATTCAGGAAAAATCCGATGACGTATGCGGCCGCGGTGATCAAAGCGATCCGGATCCACTTCCACTTACGGTACATCGACTTGGAGAACGGAAGCTCGCCGACGATCTTGCCGGTCTGTCCGTTCACCGCATAGTCATAACGCTTGCCCTGATAATCAATGGCAAACACGTAAATCGGGAACAATGCGTACTTTACGTTGCGGTCAAACTGTCTCAGCGAAGAAGACTTGTGCGAAACCGAGGAATACCCCTGCACGCTTCCGCGGAACTGTGCCTCGGTGCTGTTCCACATACGAAGCTTGGTTCTCTCAAGGTTCGCATCCGCATCCACGTCGAAACGCTCCGCAAGATGCCCGGAAAGATAACCGGGCTCGAAATCGATCATCTTCGAGTAATCAAACGGCTCAAGCGAATCCATCGTATTATCGTCAAGACGCTTGCTTCCGTCGGCGGGCACGTTCATGTAATGGACCTCGCCGGATACGTCGACCTCGTAGTATTTGGTTTCCGTATAGTCGTATTTCGAGTCACTCCAGGAACGCACCTTCGTAGCCGTATAATCGACGCGTCCGTCAACGCCCGACTCATACAGCCAGAACGGCTCGTAAACACCCATAACCTCTTTGAGGACGGGGTTGTCCTTGAACTGCTTCGGGACGAAGTGCTTCTTCTTAACGAACTTGTTAAAAAGCGTGATCAGCTGGTCACGGTCCACTTCGAACGGGATGATCTTGTTCGGACGAAGCATTCCGGTAAGGCTCTCCGCCACCAGAAGCACGTTGCCGCAGTACGGGCATTTGGTTGCCGACGTTACGGCATCGGTAACGATCTCCGCGCCGCAGAATTTGCAGACGTAGGATTTGGTTCCGACAAGCTCCTCCTCGTCCAGTTCCTCTTTATACTCATGCCAGTTGTAGCCTTCCTTGCCGTCGGCTGCATCCTTAATCTCCTCAAGCAGGAACGAACCGTCGCAGTACTCGCAGACGAAGCGCTTCATTTCATTGTCGAACTTGAGCGGCATCGTACAGTTCGGGCACTTATAGGACAGGTTCACAAGATCCTTATCGGGCTCCCTTCCCGCACCGTTTTGCGTGCTGCCCGTCCCGAAACCCGGCATCACTTCCGCGTTCTGCTGCATTCCGTGATCCGTTTCCTCAAATGGTCTTTCGGACATAACTATTCTCCTTCCGTTACGCTGTCACGGCCGCGGTCCGGCCGCCGTATATGCATGTGCATTTACATGTTTCCGAGCAGGAAATCCTTCAAAACACCGAAGAATTCCCGGAACAGGTTGGTCGGCAGATACTCCTTCTTCGAAGGCGCCACGATTCCGACCGCACCTTTGATCCCCTGTTTCTTCGCGATTGCCGTCGCCCGGTAGATGTGAAAATTGTTCGTTAAAATTCCTACCCTTTCCGCACCTTCGGGGATCAGCTTCTTGCTGAACGCAATATTCTGTATCGTATTGGCGGACCGTTCTTCCTTTATGATCCGCTCCGGAGCGATTCCGTGCTCCGTCAGGTACCGGTACATGCCTTCCGCCTCGCTGAACGGTTCGTTGGGCCCCTGCCCTCCCGAAACGATGCAGACGATGTCCGGATGTTCGTTCAGATACTCGATTGCCTTGTCGAGCCGGTATCCGAGCACCAGGCTCGGGCGGTCCTCCTTCACCTGCGCGCCGAGGATGATCAGTACGTCCACGTCCTGCTCGGGGTCGTTAAAGTGTCTGATCACAAGAATCTCGATAAACGTCAGCAGTCCGAGCCCGAGTATCACGAGCACGGAAAATGTGACTCTCACCCATCCGGGTACCCTGCCCCATACGCCGAGCGGCACGCACGCCGCCATCAGCAGAAGCACAATCCCGCCGACGATCCAGATTCGGTAAAAATCCGACCCGGTCGCGGCGCATCTTACAAACAATCCGTATATGATCGCGGTTATCCCAAGCAGCAGATAAACCGCCATCCGGATCCAGCCGAATCCTGTCATACGCCTCATTCCATCCTCCCTCTTTGCAGCCTCCGGGGGGAATCTGCGAAGAACCGTTTCCTTCCGGACTTACCCCGCTGCACACACAGAGTTATTATACCATATAACCCCGTCAAAAACAAGTTTTCGTTGCCTTCCGGGACAAATGCGGAACCGCCCTCCGTCTGTCCGTTCCACCTGCCGGTTGATTCCTGACGCTTCTTTTGAATTTGACATTGAAATTGTCATTTTCCGCATGAAAACATCAACATTTTGTGTTTTCGGTCTCGTTCGGAACGGTTTCTTGCGGGCAGGTTTCTTTACACCGGGTTTCCGCTGTGATACATTGAAATTGAACAAACGGGAAAGGAGTATCGGTTATGATGAATCGGAACTTAAGAAAATTACTCAGTCTGCTGCTTATCGTGCTCCTCTGCGTATCCGTTCTGCCGGCCTGCGGCGACGATGACGACGACCGAGGCTCCCGCAGATCCCGGACCGAACGCGATGACGACGATGACGATGACGACGAT
>JAFZUW010000047.1 GCA_017618195.1 Lachnospiraceae bacterium | reverse complement strand
CATCCAGAAGGAAAGCTCCGCCAACAAGGAGTAATCCGCCTTTCACGCCGTGTTCTCTTGTTTTTTCTTTTGCGATGGCAAAGAATTCGTCCTCGAACGGCGGATGATAAATCCCATTGCGCTGGGAGGTCAGCATCACATAGCGATCGCCCTCTTTCCGGTAGGGAAAAACGAGAATCAAGTTCGCCTCCAATGATGTGCGGTTTGGGGTGATTTTGATCCCGTCCCTCGGGAGGATCATCAGATAAAACGCCCGGTTCAGGAGAGGCAAATCCTCGGGCCGGAGCTTCATCTGAATCACGTCGTCGGGGTGGAGGGCAAGGCCGTTGGCCAATGGGGCGGATTCATCCATGAGGGTGCCGTCCGCGTTGAGGCGTTCCAGCGGGACCCAGATTTCGATCATCGGGGCCGGGACAGCTGTGTGCATTTCATACGGTGGATGATCGGGGCTCACGTCGACCGCGATTTCAAAGCGGAACATTCCGTCCGGGACGGGGTCCATCGGAATCCGTTTCTCAAAATGCGGTCCTTCCGAACGTATGTTATAAACACCCAGAGCATTTTGTCGGTAGATGCCCAGCACGGAAGAATATACGATCTCACGGCCATCGAGAGACAGCTCGAAATGACGGTCATCAAGTCTGGCTCTTCGGGGACAATCATAATCTAGCGCGCGCTTTGTGCAGCATCCGCCGAAGACACAGACGATCACGAGGGACACGACGAAATAGATCAGGAACACGATCAGGCATGACCGGAACCGTTTCCGTTTTCTGTTTTTTGTTTCATTAGAGTTTCTTTGTCGCATGATGTATTTATTACCCCCACGAAGGTATTGGATTGGCAGTGTCGTTTCGAGGTTGATGTCAGTGAAAGTCAAAGATTTCGTTTTCTTGCACCGAGAACTTTCAGTGCTTCGGGGTCGTTATGAAACACCTCTTCCAACGTTGCATCTTTGCTCTCGGACTGTCCCTGTGCATTACGGACGACTTGCTTCTGCGTGACATCCGTGCGGGCACCGTACTTCAGCAAAACTCTGGCCGCTTCATATTTTTTATGCTTCAGCGCCATGTACAATGCAGATGAGTCAGCCGCATGTTTGATATCTCCGGGCTTTTTGGGGAAATCCGGTACGAACCCGTGTTTCAAAAGCAGTTCCACCATCTTTGCGCCACTTCCCTCCATGGTAACGGCAGCGATGACTGGATAAGTCTTTCCGCTCTTGAGATACTTGTCTGGATCAACATACAATCCGTGCTGAATCAGCAGTTCCACCATTTCCAGATAATCCCTGGATACTGCAAGCGTAATCTGTACATCCTCCGCATTGACGTCTACTCCGGCTGCGAGGTATTCCTTCGCTAACTCAAGATCGTTCCAGCTGACAGCCGCCCAAAACGGCTTTTTAAAGCCGCGCGCAGCCAGAAGATCAACCATTTCCTTCGTTCCGGCTCGGTATGCGCTCGTCAAGGGACTGCGGCCAGAGCTCAGTTTCTTCTCCGGGTCAAGCCCTTGTTCCAGAAAAAACCGAAAGGCACCGGAGTTTTTATATGAAACAGCCTTGTCGAAACACTGGTTCCAGTCATCCTCGGACAGGCGATCGTGAAACTCCCACATGACAGGAAGGAGATCGTTCTTTTGATTCAAAATGATCTTCTCAATCATGCGCGTCCCGAATTCGGCGCCGGCGGCAAGCAATGTCCTGACGATTTCCGGATTTGAATTCTGATCCGGTTCCAGTTTTATCGCACGATCCAGCAGTGTCATTCCGTTGCTGTCCGGTTTGTTGACGTTTGCACGATTCTCCTTGTCCTCCAGCGCTTTCTTCAGCCCGGCGGCATCGTTCTGCTGAACCATGGCGAACAGAGACGGCTTCGATGCCGCCACCAGCTTGTTCATGATCTCGGGATCGACGGTCCTGAGCCCGGCGTCGTCTGCGAACGACGCGAGAACCAGTTCCAAAGCGGTCTTTCCCGTTCGTTCTTCTTTCTGATCCGGGTCAAACCCGTTCTTCAGGAGCAGATCGAATACCGCCTTGTTGCCGGTCATCGCAGCTTTATAGACGCAGTACACGCCTTTCGATGTGGGGACTGCCGCTGCTCCGCCGTTGTTCAGCACGAACTCGAAGATCTTGTGTTTTCGTTCAAGAAAATACTGGTCCCGGTATTGAGGATTCTTCTCGATCGCCTGATACAACAAGGGTACCTGCACATTGTTCCCTGTTGTTACATTCACATTGAAATCAAGTTTCTTTCCCTCGCACAGCTTGAGCAGTTCCTCGTACTTCGCGCCGACGATCAGGTCTTCCACGAGTTTGATCTCCTCCGGCGTCTTCGGGAATGTCTCGCCAGCGGATTGCTGTTTCACGTCCTCGATCCTCTTGTCCAGCGCATCCTGTCTGGCCTGTTCTTCCGCTTGTTTTCGCTCGGCTTCCTTCCTGTTCGATTCCTGGATCTTCCGCCGCATCGTCATATCGGCGTTCATTTTCTTT
>JAFZUW010000046.1 GCA_017618195.1 Lachnospiraceae bacterium | reverse complement strand
TCCTTAGCTCAGTCGGTAGAGCATGCGGCTGTTAACCGCAGTGTCGTTGGTTCGAGTCCAACAGGGGGAGTATTTGTCAGAAGGAGGGGCCCACGCAGTGGGAGGATTCCTTGTGACCCCTTGTCAGAAGGAGGGACCCACGCAGTGGGAGGATTCCTTGTGACCCTTGTCAGTTTGTTGAATAGGAATGGTAATATACCGTTCCTATTTTTTTTATTTCAATAAGAATCCGCTGATTTTGCCGCATCGGATCGTATGTCAACAAAAGCCTGATCAGGGCTTGATGGCGCGTGGCATTTTCCGGAATAAAAATCCCTATTGACATCTTAATATCAAAATGATAATATCAAATCAGAAATAAGAAAACGGTTCTCGCAATGAGGCAAAGGAGAGAGTATGGACAAGGACAGGTTATTCAGTTTGATCACACAGATTGTACAAAAGAACCCGTATCCGGGCGGCGCCGACGTGCTCCGTCAATTTGAGAGTATTCTCAAGGAGCAGGATGCCGAGCGGGAACTCCTTGATATCGTGGAAAAATGCGCGGAGTGTTTCTGGGAAACGCAGGAGATTGTCAAAGAGACGGATGGATTGAATGAGGACGATATCCGCAGGATGATAAGACGTCAGGAGGAGTATCGGCGCAACTTGGAACGCGGACGCTGTTAGAACGGCAGCATGGTTCCCTGTACACGGAGGAGTATAAGGTATGGACAAAGAACAATTAATGCGTTTTATCAATATCATTTTGGAGCGGCGGAAGTCCGACGTAATGGTGTTCCGGCAGCTTGCGGACATTCTGAAAGAGCAGAATGCGCCGCAGGAGTATCTCGACCTGATTGAAATCGTCGATTCCGCGCACCGGCATGTCATGGAAGCGTTCGAGAAGAAGTCAGAGGTAACGGAGAGCGATCTGCGTGAAGCGGAGCGGAAACACCGCAAGGACCTTGAAGAACGAGCCGGCAGATGCTGATCCTGCAGAAAGGATGCTACGGAAAATGGCAGAGTATATTGATGATAAAATGATTGTTCTGGACGGTTATCTTCTGCACTACGAAAGCGATGAAGAGACAGTGGTAATCCCGAGCAGCGTCAACGGTATGCCGATCCATACGATCGGCAGCGGCGCGTTTTGGATGTCGGATATGAAAGGGGTAATCATCTCGGAAGGAATCCGGAGGATCCGCGCGCACGCCTTCAGCGACTGCAGAAATCTTCGATATGTGACGATATTTCCTTCCGTAAAGGAAGTGGAAGAGGATGCGTTCAGCTTTAATGAGGCACTTAGCGGGATCTTTCAGATAATGAGTTTCAATGAGTCTGAATACGCGCGGCTGAAAGCCGAGTGCGTGTGTGACGGCGGGACATGCTATATGGCGCGGGAGCTTCCGAATTTCGGCGATAACCTTACTTTGACCGACGCGGCGCTTTTTATGGGAAAAGTCCACAAGCTGCCGGAAGGCATCTCCAGGCTTTACGTTTCGAGAAGGCAGACGATTAATTTTCCGACATCGTTTCATTACAAGATGGGAAAGATTCCTCACTTCAAAAACGTATTCTATCCTGCGGGTTCCGAACCGATCAATGACGAGCGGAAAGCCCTCGAAACACTTTTGAAGGAAGGTTTTCCGGAGCCGGATCCGGTGACGGAACAGCAGAATACACTCGCTGAAAAGATGATTCGTTTTGAAGAGGGAATAGATGTCGAAAGAAACCGCGTATTTCTCTTTGATGATAAGAATACGACGTACAAAAACGGCAGATATTACATTTTCGGGGAGCACAGCATCGGTTATCACATCTGGCAGTCGCTCGTGCCGAAATACTCAAACGGAAAGAAGTTTTATCAATACCGCAGGTGCCTGCTCGGTGCCGGCAAAGATAAAAATACATGGGAAATGGATTACATGCGCTTCAACGTCGGATACTGTGACGCCCTCGGACATTATATCGAGACGGAATAAGGAAGCGGCGCTGAAAACGGCGCGGGAATCAAGGCGTCATGCGCGATCAGGCATGCACTGCCGAAGGAGGATGCGGAATGTGTTCGGGAAAGACGGAACAATGCATATCGTGTGAAAACAGAACGAAAGTGATCGACATTCTCGGAAAGCCGGTACGCGTAAAGAACTACATCTGCTCGACGGACGGCGTCAATTACCGTCCCAAGCCGGAAAATGTGCAGCTCCAGCTGTCGGTGTGCCCCGTGTCGTATTGCCCGGCATCGTGCGCGTTCTGCTGCGCCAAAGGAACGAAGACCGATCGGCGGATCGACACAAAGCGTTTCGCCGAGGTTATGCGCGGGTTGAAGGAAGGCGACCATGTCCGCGGCGTGAAGATTACGGGAGGAGAGCCGTTCACGGATGTGGGGCTTCTGAACGAAGTCATTAGCATCCTGTTTGAAACTTTCGGATATGATCTGGAACTCGCGGTCTCGACCAACGGAATCGGCCTTAACCGTTTCCGTGAGATCAAGGACCTCGTGCATCTCGAGACGATTCATATAAGCCGTCATCATTACGATGACGCGGTCAACCGCCGGCTGTTCGGGAATGACGACATTCCGGGGACCGACGAGCTGAAGGAGATTGTGAATTCCGTTTCCTATAAGGACCTGTGGGTGTTCAATACGATGCTTTTAAAGGACACGATCAATTCCCCTGAAGAAGCGCACAGGTTTTTAGATTACGCGATCAAGGTCGGTGTCCCGAAGGTCGGTTTCATGGTTTGCTCGCCGGCCACTCCGTATGCGGCGGAACAGACGATCCCGTACGAGTCGGTAATCCGTGAGGACGACGCATCCATGCTCTTTACGAGAGGGTTTTACGATTATGAATTCTGTCATTGCAGCGATGGGGTGTATGTATCGGAAAATGGCGGAATCATTCAATTCTACGGTCGTAGTACAAAGATGGTGGATTACGGCTATTCAAGGGGACTCGTATACGATTCGGACAATCATCTGCGTGACGGGTTCGGCGGGGAGATCATCGTATAGCAAACGGTGAAATCAGGCAAATCTTATGGGGATAGAGACGGCTTGGGGAGAAAGGAATCATCGTATGGACAAACTCAGAAGATTTATCAAAAGCGAACTGACAGGCTGGAAGCCGTGGGAAATCGGCTGGCTGCTTTTTGCAACCGCAGTAATCCTCGGACTCTCCGTCTACTGGGGAGAGAACGCAATCGGTCTAATTATGGCACTCACCGGCGTATGGTGCGTAATCCTGACCGGCAAAGGAAAGCGTTCCTCGTTCCTGTTCGGTATTGTGAACGCGGCACTGTACGCGTACGTCGCATTTGGCGCGAAATACTACGGCGAGGTTATGCTGAATGCGGGTTATTATCTGCCGATGGGTGTTGTCGGATGGTTCGCGTGGAAGAAGCATATGGACGACAGCACCGGTGAGGTAGTGAAGAAGCGTCTCCAACTGAAGAAAGGGCTTCTGATCTATGCGGCGACCGGACTGGCAATCGTGCTGTACGGCATGGTGCTTGCGGCACTCGGCGGGAGCCTTCCGTATGTGGACAGCATGAGCACGGTCGTGTCGGTTGTGGCGCAGATCCTTTCCATCTGGCGGCTGATGGAGCAGTGGGTGCTCTGGATTGTTGTAGACATCGTTACCGTCATCATGTGGGCGAGGGATTTCGCGGAGGGCGGAGATACGATTGCGACGCTCGCGATGTGGAGTATTTACCTCATCAATGCAGTGATCATGTTTGTCAGATGGTACCTCGAGGCCAGCCGGAATGAAAAGAATGCCGATGCGGAGCAGAATGACGGTGCAGAGAAAACGGACAAAGCCGCGGACGCAGAGCAGTCCGCGGACACGAAACAGTATGCGTGACGGAATGTCGGAACGGAGGAGAATATGTATCAGGTCGGAATGTACGGCGGATCCTTTAATCCGCTTCATATAGGGCATGTGGACTGCATTTTGAAGGCAGCGGGCATGTGCAAAGAACTTTACATCGTTTTGAGCATCGGCTATAAGCGCGAAGAGGTTGACGCAAGGATCCGTTACCGCTGGCTTTACCAATTGACGAAGCATATCGGGAACGTTACGATCATCACCATTACCGACGACGCGCAGACAAAGGCAGGGTATGAGAAGGAACATTGGATGAAGGACGCTGCCGACGTCAAAGCGCAGATCGGCAAGAAGATCGACATCGTGTTCTGCGGAAGCGATTACGACGAGAGCAGCTTCTGGAACGTGTGCTATCCGGAAAGCGAGCTGTATATATTCCCGAGGAACGGCATCAGCTCCACGGAGATCCGGAAGAATCCGTACGCGCACTGGGAATGGATCCCGCAGGTGGCGCGACCGTACTATACGAAGAAGGTGCTGATCATAGGCATCGAGAGCACCGGTAAGAGCACGCTGACGATCCATCTCGCGCATCGGTTCAACGCGGAGTACATTGACGAGGCCGGCCGTGATATTTCGGAGAGAAGCGGCACGGATACGCTGATGCTTCCCGAGGATTACACGGAGATTCTGCTGCAGCACAAGTTAAATGAGATGAAGGCGCAGGAGCGCGGAAACCGGCTGCTGTTCATCGATACGGATGCTTTGATCACGCGGTTTTTCATGGATTTTCTCGACGGCGAGGACCCGCGGATCGAAAAGAACCGCGTGCTTGCCGATGCCGTTGACGCGCTGAACCGTTATGATCTGATCCTTTATATGGAACCGGATGTGGAATTTTATATGGACGGCGGACGAAGCGCGGAGATCCGCGATAACCGAGAGAAGTACAGCAGCCGTATCAAGGAATTGTTCCGTTCGCACGGAAGGGATTTTACCTGTATCAGCGGCGATTATAAGGAGCGTTACGAGAAAGCGGTAGCGGAAGTAAAGAAACTGATCGGAGAAGAGTAGGAGCGAATTGCCATGACGAAAACCGGATCCGCAGGAAAAGGAAGTACTAAGAAGAAGCAATCGGAGAAAGACTATCTTTCACAATACGATATCGGGAAATATGCCCGTCCTTCGGTGACGGCCGACATCGTCGCATTTATGATCCGTTCGGAGGAAAATGAGAACTATAAGATGGACTCAGCCAACAAGCTGTCCATCCTTCTTGTGAAGCGCGCGGTACATCCGTTTCAGGATTGCTGGGCGCTTCCCGGCGGTTTTTTGAAACCCGATGAAACGGTTGAGGAGTGCGCTTTCCGCGAGATAACCGAGGAAGCTAACGTTACTCCCGTCTCTCTCATGCCGGTCGGTGTGTTCAGTGATCCCGGGCGGGATCCGCGAGGCTGGGTGATCTCGCAGGCATTTGCCTCCATCATCAGTGAAGACGCGGTGCGTCAGGTCGGCGGTGACGATGCGTCGGACGCGCAATGGTTCGACATAAGCTTTGAGCGTGACGCGGACGGGAAGAGCATCCTTGTACTGGAATACGGGGAGACGAAGCTGCAGGCGGTGCTTCGGGAGGAGTCGAGCCGGTTCGGCCGGACGAGCTTTCTCATTGAGGAAAGCGGAGGGCTTGCATTTGACCACGCCGGAATCATTGCCACGGCGCTTACGGCACTCAGAGAGGGCGCTCGGAACTACGAGACACTGTTTGATTTTCTGCCGGAGCGGTTCACACTGACCGCGCTTCAGAAAGTGCAGGAAACCATCATGAACATCCAGATTCTGCCTGCCAACTTCCGGCGGAAGGTCAGCGACTACGTCGTTGAAACCGACGAGTACACGCAGGGCGCGGGACACCGCCCGGCGAAGCTATACAGAAGGAAATAGGAAAATGAAACATAAGAAAGCAATCATTGCTGCAGGTGCTCTTCTCATACTCGGCATAATCCTTTGTGTTGTGGTAAAGCTTGTAATCGAAAAAAACGCAGAGAAACAGAAAGAGAAGGAACCGGAATCCCAGCCTCAGATTTCCGGTCCGGTGCGTTTGACTGAGGCCGATTATTACAATTTTCCCGCGGAGAACGGGCTCACGGTTTTCGTCTGGGAGATGGGAGCAAATGCTTATTACTGCGGGTTGATGCCGGGAACCGACAGGAATGCGATGAAGTATGAGGATTTGCTTCAGATGGGACTTCGCCAGGGAACGACCGTGGAAACAATGAAGAAGATTCTGGCGTCGTATAATCTGCCTGAGGACATGATTGCCGTTGAACCGTTTAATAATCCGATTTCGAGTTATATTAATCCCGAACACACTTCGGATAATCCGGAGTATCGGGCTTTTCTCAGAAGCCTGTTCTTTCCGTAAAACCCTTGCGGGCAGCAGGGTTTTGGAGGCAGATTCTTTATCGGATGTTTTAATTTCCTCTTTTCACTTTGTGCGGTTCTATGATATAATCAAATGCACAACAGGTTCCGAAAAGGGGAACCGTAAAGGAGGATACTGCTATGGATATCGCTGCTATGGTAAAGGATGCTGTAGAAAAGATTACGAAGGATGGGGATCTTACGAAGGCGTTTCAGAAAGATCCGACCGAAACGGTTAAGAAGGTTGCGGGAGACAAGATTCCCGCGGAAGCAATTGACAAGATTGTTGACGGCGTAAAAGCGAAGATCAAACTTGACAGCGCCGCAGGTGCACTCGGTTCCATTAAGAAACTGTTCTAGAAGATTGGACGGAACCCGGTGTCAGCTGGGTTCCCGTATGAAATCAGAACGAGAATACCGATGACCGGCCGGGGCAGCAATGCCCCGGTGACAACGGGAGAGTGCCGATGAGTAACTTCAATCATGCCATAGAATTTGCCGTGGATGCCCACAGCGGATACACAAGAAAAGGAACCGGATCGCCGTACATCGTTCATCCGATGGAGGTCGCGGCCATTGTTTCGACAATGACATTGGACGATGATGTTCTGGCCGCCGCAGTGCTTCACGACGTGGTGGAAGACGCCGGCGTGTCCATCGAGACAATCCGGAATTTCTTCGGGCCGCGCGTGGCGGAGCTGGTTGCGAGCGAATCGGAGGATAAGCGTCCCGACCTTCCGAAATCGGAAACGTGGAAGATCCGCAAAGAGGAAACGATAGAGCATCTTCGTGCGACCACCGACATTGCGGTCAAGATGATCACGCTTGCCGATAAACTGTCGAATCTGCGCGCCACCTACCAGAGCTACATGGTGATCGGTGATAAGGTGTGGAACCAGTTCAACATGAAGGATAAGGCGCTTCACGGCTGGTATTATTCTGAGGTTCTGAAGGCGCTCGGGGAGCTTTCCGGGTATCCCGTCTGGCAGGAGTACAGGTGGTATGTGAACGCGCTTTTCGGGCTGTGAAAAAGTGTTTTTTCATTTTCGGAAAATGAAAAACTTTCTATTGACTTTTCCGGGGTTTCCATTTATAATCAATCATGTTCGGCTCCATGGTCAAGCGGTTAAGACATCGCCCTTTCACGGCGGTAACAGGGGTTCAAATCCCCTTGGAGTCATTCGGAGTAGCATCGCACATTTAGGAGTCGGCTTTGCTGATGTGTTGTGCGTGGGTCATAAGGAATCTTCCCACTTCGTGGGCCCCTCCTTAGAAAAGGAGCACAACGCATTGAAAAATCGGCTTCGCCGATGCGTTGTGCGTAGATCATAAGGAATCTTCCCACTTCGTGGGCCCCTCCTTATGACAAAGGTCATCAGGACTCCGTCAGCTGCTTCGCAGCTGCCACCTCATGACAAAAGGTCATCAGGACTCTTCCCACTTCGTGGGTCCCTCCTCATGACAAGTGCCGATGTGGCTCAATTGGCAGAGCAGCTGACTTGTAATCAGCAGGTTATCGGTTCGAGTCCGATCATCGGCTGTTTGGACCCTTAGCTCAGTCGGTTAGAGCAACCGGCTCATAACCGGTCGGTCCTGGGTTCGAGTCCCCGAGGGTCCATTTTCCGTTCGAGGAATGCAATTACAATTATATATGGCCCGGTGGCTCAGTTGGTTAGAGCGCCGCCCTGTCACGGCGGAGGTCATGGGTTCGAGCCCCATTCGGGTCGTTACTAAGCAGCGTGCTGTTTAGGATTGGTACTTGACTCTTATCGAGTTTGTGGTACAATATGTCTTGTCAATCATATATTTATGATACACGGGGTCTTAGCTCAGCTGGGAGAGCATCTGCCTTACAAGCAGAGGGTCATAGGTTCGAGCCCTATAGGCCCCATTTCCTTTTCTTTACAGAAGAAAGGAGCACCGCACATTTAAGAATCGGCTTCGCCGATGTGCGGCGCGTAGGTCATCAGGACTCCTCCCACTTCGTGGGGAAGGTGCACAACGCATTGAAAGATCGGCTTCGCCGATGCGTTGTGCGTAGGTCATAAGGAATCCACCCGCTTCGCGGGTCCCGCCTTATGACAAGCCTCATGACATCTGCCGGCGTGGCGGAATTGGCAGACGCACAGGACTTAAAATCCTGCGAGTAGTGATACTTGTACCGGTTCGACCCCGGCCGCCGGCAATTTTTCAGAAATATAAGATTTATTTGAATTCGAGTTTGGCTGTGCCGAACTCGTTTTTTATTATTCCGTTGCAGTACATAAACGAAAATGATAAGATTATGATAGAATTGTCGAAGGGACAGCAGGTGTTGAAATGAGTGAGATCAGTGTTAAAGTGCACTGCCCGATCGGAACCGAAATAAAGGTTTTCCTGAATGGGGAGGAGCGCAGGACAATCGAAACGACGGACAGACCGGCAGTAGTGCGCATCGAGCAGGTGCCTTCCGAGAAAGGAAGGATGCCAAACGGCGAAAAACTGAAACGGTATTACGCATCCGTATTCGGGCAGAAGATCCGGTACGGGATCGACATACCCTCGCCGTTCCGTGCCGTTTTTGAGGAAACCGTCGCTCAGGGAACGGAAGGGCAGGTTGCATATTCTCTTCTGTGCCTCGACGGACACTACCGGATCGTCCCGGAATATGACAGTTCCGTGCGGGGTTCGGTCCGTAGCTATGAGGAGAATCTGGACAGCAGTCTTTGGAAGGTTGTCCTCGGTTCGATTCTGCTGCCGATGCTGATTATCTTATGTCTCGGATTTGCGGCGCTTTGGAGTGCATCGGTTCCGGCAGCTGCCAGAGCGGTTTTCGGAACGCTATACGCAGTCATAATTCTCGGAGGAGTATTCTTGTTCTTCTCCAAAACGCGTCGCAGGAGATGTTATTCTACTGAAGTAGAAAACCATGAATGATTATACGGATGAAATTCGCGGATACTTTCTCGGCGGGCTGAAGCGGTTGGTATGCAGCAACCCCGCAGGCAAGGACGAACCTTACAAAAGAGTCGTATTTGTCCAAAAAGATAAAGGTTTTCAGAAGGAGAGCTATACCGAAACGCAGGTGTTTCATAAGAACCTGACGCCGGCGGAGGCTTCCGAAGAAGCGGTTAAGCTGTTCGGAGCGCACATGCGCCAGCTGAATCTGACGATTGAAGCGCAGGGCGAGACGGTAAATGCGGAGTATAAGGTCTCTAAGGGCGGCAAAGTATTCGTATCGAAACATAAGGAGGCGGCTCCTGCGAAGGAACAGCAGCTTTCCCACAATCGAACGAAGAAGTATCTGATTCCCGAGGGCTCGCCGCTTCCGGCGCTTACGGATATGGGCATCTTCACGAAGGAGGGCAAGGTCGTTGCCTCCATGCAGGACAAGTTCCGCCAGATCAACCGTTTTGCGGAAATGGTGGATGACGGATTTGACGCGCTTCCGACCGGACGCCCGATCCATATTATTGATTTCGGCTGCGGCAAATCATACCTCACATTCATTCTGTATTACTATTTCACGGAAATAAAGAAGCGGGAGGTGCGGATTACCGGCCTTGATCTGAAGAAGGACGTTATCGAGAACTGTAACCGCGCGGCTGAGCGCTACGGTTATGAGAACCTGCATTTTCAGGCGGGCGACGTGAAGGATTTTGTTTCCGACACGCCTGTCGATATGGTTGTCACGCTGCATGCGTGCGACACCGCGACGGATTATGCTTTGGCATTTGCCGTAAAGCAGAAGGCTTCGCTGATCCTTTCCGTTCCGTGCTGCCAGCATGAACTGAATAAACAGATGAAGACGGACGAACTTTCCGTCCTTACCAGATACGGAATCGTGAAAGAGAGGACGGCGGCGCTTCTGACCGACGCCATCCGGGCGGATCTGATCACGGCGTGCGGGTATAAGACGCAGATTCTTGAATTTGTCGATATGTCGCACACGCCGAAGAACCTGCTGATCCGGGCGACGAAGTGCTTCCAGCCGGTTACGGTGAAGAGGCATATGCTTGCGGAGGTGAAGCGGGCAGCCGAGGCTTTCTCGGTGAAGCCGACACTGCAGAAACTGCTTGAGGAGGAGTAGAACGTAAGGAGGGAGAAGGATGATTCGGAAATCGGGGTTATGCGCGGCATTGTTCTTTTGCATGCTTTTGTGCGGCTGCGGAGATGACGGCCGAACTTATAAAGTTAAGAATCCTCTTTCGGAGGCCGAAATCGTCGAATATGTCACGAAGGCAGTTAAGGATGAGACTGGTGACGATGTAGATGTGAAGATTGTCGGAAAAGAGGATATGATCATCACGTTATCGGACGGGATTGACGGCTGTTTGAGAACGGACTACCCCGTGGAGGGCGGCCACACCTATCATCTGGAAATCCGCTGCAAATCAGAGGGAAACATTATGGGTACCGGAACATACGAGGACGGATGCACGGTAACTTATAAGGACGGCGCGACAAGAGATTTTAAGCCGAAATTCTCCTCGGATTATAAAAAGCAGAGGGGGCTGTATCTGATCAGATCTGAGTTTGAAAGGGAGCTCGGGCAGTATTTTTCGGAATATTACATTTACAAGGATGTGAGTAACGACGCGGGCTATGACATATTCCTTCAGTGTTCGGATTATGATATACTGGAGCGCATTTTGAAATCGTTCAACAGAACCGTCTCTTCACACAGGAACGAGGTGTATACCTGCTTCAGTGTGTACATTTACAAGGATGCGGAAGCGTTTCAAAAGAGAGCGTTCACTTTATACCCGAACGGACATGAGGATTTCGGCGGTCAGTCTCATGGCGGAGATATGATTGAGCAGTATACCGGAAAAAATGTGACCGAAATCGGCGGAGGCAGGGGCTTTGAGCGGAATCTTTTTGAGTCTGACGGAGCTTCGGCCGCGGAGACCGACGAGAAATATGAAGATGCTGCCCGGTTTGATTACCTGATATTCTACTATGATTCCGAGCCCAATGCCGCGTCTCATAACGGAGACACGCGCATTTACGGAGTCAGATGATAAACGCAAAAACCGAATATGGACATAGAAAAAGGGACCGATCAAATCGGTCCCTTAAGCGTGCATGAGAAGATTCGAACTCCCGACACCTTGGTCCGTAGCCAAGTGCTCTATCCAGCTGAGCTACATGCACACATTGCTTCGCAACAAAATGTATTCTATCTTGCTTTCCGTAAAAAGTCAAGAGCGAATTTCATAATCTTTTGCAATCCGCCCCGCTTTATGATACAATGGCGTGAAAGTATTTCTTTAGATCCGGCCGAAGTAATTGAAAAGGGCGGCGGCAGAGCCGTCGGGAGGCCGGAACACAGCAATATCAGGAGATCATATGGGCAAATACGAATTCATCGCTCCGTGCCATTTCGGGCTCGAGAGCGTGTTAAAACAGGAACTGGCGGACCTCGGCTACGAGATTGTGCAGGTGGAGGACGGGCGCGTCACATTTGCCGGCGATGAGCATGCCTTCTGCCGGGCCAATATCGGGCTTCGGACCGCGGAGCGCATTCTGTGGAAGATCGGCTCCTTTAAGGCGCTTACTTACGACGAACTTTTCGAGAAGACCAAGGCTCTGCCGTGGGCGGATATTCTGCCGGCGGACTCGAAGTTCTGGGTGGCAAAGGCGACGTCCGTCAAGAGCGCGCTGTTCAGTCCGTCCGACATCCAGTCGATCATGAAGAAGGCCATCGTTGAGAGCATGAAGGAGAGCTATCATATTGCGTGGTTCCCGGAGACCGGAAACGAGTACCCGATCCGTGTGTCCGCGCTGAAGGACGTGTTCACGATCGGCATCGATACGTCCGGCGAATCCCTTCACAAGAGAGGATACCGCAAGCTGGTCGGCAAGGCTCCGATCAGTGAGACGCTGGCGGCTGCTTTGATCAGTCTGACGCCCTGGAACAAGGACCGCATACTGGTTGACCCGTTCTGCGGAAGCGGTACCATTCCGATCGAGGCGGCGTTAAAGGGAATGCGGATCGCACCCGGCGTGAACAGGCATTTTCAGGCGGAGAAGTTCCGCGAAAGAATCCCCGCGAAGTATTGGGATCAGGCGCGTGATGAGGCGAGAAGCCTTGAACTGCGCGACATCAAAATGGAGATTCAGGGCTTTGATATCGACCGCGACGCCGTCAAGATCGCGAGACAGAACGCGGAGGCGGCGGGCGTTGGCGGGCAGATTCATTTTCAGGTGCGTCCCATGCAGGAACTGTCGCATCCGAAGAAATACGGCTTTATCATAACGAACCCGCCGTACGGCGAGCGTCTTGAGGAAAAGGTGGCGCTTCCGGCGCTTTACAAGGACATCGGCGAGACGTTTAAGAAACTCGACACATGGTCCTATTACATCATCACGTCCTACGAAGACGCGGAGCGGTACATCGGGCGCAAAGCCGAGAAGAACCGCAAGATTTATAACGGCATGATCCGCACGTACTTCTATCAGTACCTCGGACCGAAGCCGCCGAAAAACGGGGAGAGATAACATGAAACCTACAGAGCTTAAGAACCTGATTCGTGTACTGATGACGCTGCTCATACTGCTTACTTTTGCGGTGAATGCCGCGCCCGCCCGCGCAGGCGAACCGGAGGGCGAAGGCAGTCAGGGAGAAGAACTGGTAATTGACCTTCGTGACGGATATGAGGTGTTTGAAGACGCAGGCTGGTACTATAATGCCAAAGTTTGCATGGCCGTAAAGAATGCGGTAAAAATCTGTGAACAGAACAACGTTGACTGGTGTATTTTTTCGGGAGATGTTGACGGGGACGGAACGCCGGATTTTGAGACCGGAGGATATAACTATCCGTATGAAGAGTATCCGACTCCGGCTATGTGGTGTCTTATTCCGACCGTGGAATGCAGCGCTCACGGAAGATTCTCTCTTCCTGTCGGTAAGATAGATTATGAAAGCTATCGGAAATATGATACGGTTACCTTTATCTTCCCCGATGAGCCGATTAAAAATGAGTATTCGATATCGGTTGAAAAAGGACATGCCGAATCATCGGACGGCCGTACGATTACTTCTGCGGCGCCCGGCGTGAGTATTATTCTTGTTCCGGATGTGCTTGAAGGCGAGTATGTTTCTTCCTGGAAATCCGATGTAATCGGCAGTTTTTCCCGATATGACAATATGGAAAACCGTTGGTGCGAAAGTGTATCGTTTTTCATGCCTGCATCGGATGTCAGCATGAAGGCGGCGACTGAGAAACAGCAGCCGCTTAGTTTTGATATGACAGAGGGTTTTTGTCTGGCGGACGGAGATTATTATCTTGAGCCGAATTATATTGATCTGGACCTTTCTTTTGCAGCATCCGACAATATGGATGAATATTCTCAGGTTTCCACATACAGGATGGACCTGGACCAAGACGGCTCTTTTGATATAATCTGCTGTTTCACCGGGTATACCGAGGACAAATACGGCCGTTTCCCGGACCGTGTATACTTTATCCCTCTTTCGACGGGCAGTATCAACGGAACGTACTCAACTGCGGGACAAAGTCTCTCACCCTATTGGCCTTATACGTTTGTTTTTCCGCAGAAAGCCGTAAATAACCTGTATCCCGTTACCGTGACCGGAGGTCATGCGGAAGACATGAACGGAAGAACCATTACCGAAGCCGCCCCGGGAGAAGCAATCCGGATCATTTATGACGGTTCGCAGGGAGCAACAGCAGGCCTCATATCTTCGCCGCAATATGAAAACTTATATAAAGATTGGACTTGGGAGGGCGAAAGAAGCGTAAAACGGTTACGGGAAGAAATTGCCATGCCTGCCTGCGCCCTCTCGTATAAAGCTCTCCCGAATGAAGGGAAGACACTTGAGCTTTCTTTCTATTTGGATGGTGATTCCTACCGGGCAGTTCTTCCGGAAGCTGTTGCAGACGCACTGAAAAACAATGAGAGCAAAAGAGAGCAAATCTTTCGGTTTATTTCCGGATATGAGCCGAGTGTAGTTGATAGGGCACTGAGATTAACAAATTTCGGATGGGGGGATTATTATTCCTTAGGGTATTCTTTACAGGAACCGTTTATAACCGATGAGGAAACCTATACCGAAATAGATATAAGATTTCAAGGGAAAACGCTTTATCCGATAGTATGCACCGATGAAGCAATAAAGGTATACTATAATCAGCCTGACGAAAATCCCGGGATCCGGATTGTGGCTTCTGCCGCGGACCAGGTTCTGTATGTTAATAAGAGTAGATTGACTGAGGAGGATGGTTATGAGTTCCTGGGGTTTGAAGCAAAAGACTTTTTTATGGAGTATAACGGGTATTATTGGCGGTTTATCATGCCGGATCATGAAATCGAATTGAAACCGGTATTTCAGAAGGTGGATACAAGCAAACAGACTCCTCTTACGATAGATCTGAGCAGCGGAAATGCGGATATTTCCGACCCTGAGATTTGGAAATCCATCGAGAGAACCGGTATCCGCATAAGCAGTAACGGACAAATGTATGATTTAAACGGGGACGGACAGTGGGATGTGAAGCAGGACGACCTCGGAAGGAAAATACGACGGCTCGGCGATTACAGCTGCCCGACGTCGTATACAATTAAAGACGCGAATCACGGGCAGAAATATTATCCGATCACATTTGTCTGTAACCGGAAGACCGAAGACCGGCCGGAGATTACGCCGACATCAGCTCCCGATGAAGGAGAAGGTCAGAAGAACGAGTCGTCCGGAAAGCCTGCCGAAAAGCCGGCGGGTAAGAGCAAAAAAGGCGGTACCGTTTTGCTTGTTTTTGCCGTTCTGGCAGTGATTCTGGCTTTCGGCGGAGGTGTTGCTTATTGTGTGATCCGTAACCGGAAGGAAGCGGAAAAGGAAAAACTTCGTCGAGAGAAACTGGCTGCGCGGAGACGGCAGCGTGACATGGAGGACGAGGATTTTGCGGAACCTCCGTATGAGGAGACCGAAGAAGATGAGGAACCCCCGAAAGAGCAGACGGAAGAACAGGATGAGTCCGGGGATGAAGAAAAGGAAGACGAAGAATATCTATAAGGACAATAGTATGAAAACACTGGTATTTGCCACAGGCAATCAAGGAAAGATGAGAGAAATCAGGGAGATTCTCGGAGACAGCATTCCGGAGATTCTTTCGATGAAGGAAGCCGGGATCGAGGCGGACATTGTCGAGGACGGAAAGACGTTTGAGGACAACGCGCTCATCAAGGCGCGCGCAGTCAGCAAGGCGGGCAATATCATGGCGATGGCGGACGATTCCGGACTCGTTGTGGACTGCATGGACGGCGCGCCCGGGATTTATTCCGCGCGGTTCATGGGCGAGGACACTTCTTACGATGTGAAGAACAATTATATCATTGAGCAGGCGATGAAGGTCCCGTTTGAGGAGCGTACGGCGCGGTTCGTATGCGCAATCGCATGCGCGATGCCGGACGGACGTGAGTGGGTGGTACGCGGCACGGTCGAAGGCGTGATCAACGACCGGCAGGCGGGAACCAACGGATTCGGCTACGATCCGATATTCCTGCTCCCCGACAGAGGCGTTACGACGGCGGAGCTTCCGCCCGAACAGAAGAACGAGATCAGCCATCGCGGCAGAGCGCTTCGCGCCATGCGGGAACTGCTGATCAAGGAGGGAATTTTATAAAAATAACAGCGAGGGGGTAGTAAAATGAAGAAAAAGTGGATTGCGTTCTGTCTGGTTCTCGTAATGCTTCTTACGGCGTGCGGAACGGAAGAAGATTCCGTGAGACGCGGTAAACAAAGAGAAGCAAAAAGTAAGAATTCGTCCGGAACAAATACGGTAACGCCGACCGCGACGCCGACCGTTGAACCGACCAAAGAGCCGGAGGAGAGCCGGACGATCCGTATGTGGTCTAATGCGATCAAAAGCAGTACGGAACGCTATGCGTATGATAAGGCGGCCCAGGAAATGCGCGAATTGTATCCGGACGTTATATTAGATTGGACGGCAACGGAAAGCGAAGCCTACAAAACAAAACTGGCATCAGCAGCGGCGGCAAATAGTGGTGTTCTGCCGGATTTCTATCTTTCTTGGTCAGCCGCGAATCTGAGGGACCTTGTTGAATCGGGACGTGCATACAATCTTAACGGCGTTTACGAGAAGCATCGGCAGCAGCTTCCGGAACATATGTGCAAAAACATGACGGTCGATGGAATTATGTACGGGATACCGATTGGTTATTCGGCCATCCATCTGTATTTCAACCTGGATCTCCTGAAAAGCGTCGGGTATACGCTTGTCCCGAACACCTTTGAGGAACTGCTGATTTGCTGTGATAAACTGCGCGCAGTCGGGGTTTATCCGTTCGGATGCGCGTCTTACGGCAATGAAACATGGTGCATTTCGGAGTACTTTGAGACGATTCTTCTGAAGATTTGCGGAGAGCAGGAACTTGACCGGTTATTCCTCGGAAAGAAAACCTGGGAAAATGAGGATGTAATAAAGGCAGCAGAGCTTCTTCAGACATTGGTGCGAGGAGAGTATATTGATCCGAATTGTGCCAATATGAGCAATGAAGAGGTTTGCCGCCGTTTCATAAACGGCGAATATGCGTTTTATATAAACGGATCATGGCAGAGCCCGAATATCGCGGCGAATATGAGCGACCCGGCGATCGGCGATTTTCCTGTGATCGATCCTGCAAGAGCTTCTGCAGGGACCTGCATTGGAGGACCGAATGTATCGTTTGTCGTTTCTCCTTTTGCGGAAGATCCGGAATTCGTAGCGGAATATGCCTTTGAACTGGCCCGCCGGATCGCCAAATACGAATACCTTTCCGAAGCATACCTGCCGGCATGGAAAATCGATTATGATGATTCTCAAGTGAATGCATTATCGGTTCAGGCTGCGCATGACGCGCTTGAAAAAGGCGGGATGGTTTTGTACGGGGATAATATGATTTCTTCCTACCAGGATATCAGAAACTATTTTCTCAGTCTTTATCATTTATGTGCGCTTAATTACGATCCGGAAACATTTGCCGCCGCGCTGAAAAGTGCAATCCGTTGACCGCGCAGGATGTCACACGGACATGTCCGGGATATGGTTTTCGGAGATTGATACGGCATAGAAAAACGGATGGGAAAAGCCGCCGAAAAGCGGTAAAAAAACGGTTAAAAAAGCGGTTGAAAAACGGTCACGGAAATTTCTGCGGCAACGCAGAAATTTCTGTTGACTTTTGAAAATCTCTGTAATATAATGGGAAAGCGCTGACGGGGTGTGGCCCAGTTTGGCTAGGGTGCTTGATTTGGGATCAAGAGGTCGCAGGTTCGAATCCTGTCATCCCGAGTCATATCCCTCAAAATATAATACGCGGGTGTAGTTCAATGGTAGAACACTAGCCTTCCAAGCTAGACACGTGGGTTCGATTCCCATCACCCGCTCTTCGTCATAAAGGGGGACTCGCGAAGCGGGAAGGTTCTTTATGACCGGCACCGAAGGTCGGCGCCTTATTTATTTTGTGCCAGTAGCTCAGCTGGATAGAGCAACGGCCTTCTAAGCCGTGTGTCGGGGGTTCGAATCCCTTCTGGCACAATTGTTGGAAGTACAACAATTTTATATGGTGGGTATAGCGCAGTTGGTTAGCGCGCCAGATTGTGGCTCTGGAGGCCCTGGGTTCGAGTCCCAGTATCCACCCTAATTCAAAGCCTTTTCTGTACATAGTAAAGGCTTTGTGTTATAATTGGGCCATCGCCAAGCGGTAAGGCACAGGGTTTTGATCCCTGCATCCGCTGGTTCGAATCCAGCTGGCCCAGGAAACAGGTAACGGGCTGCTCGGAACAGTCCGTTTTTATTTTGCTTAAAACTCGTGGGGGCGGGCAGAAATGAAAGCTGAAGAACGAAGACAATACAGGGATTTCGCGGAGACGGTTTCCGCGGCCGACAGGGAACTCAGGCTGATCACGGAGCAGTATGCCGAGCGTAAGAAGGAGGTGCGGCAGTTATACCGCGCACTTCGCGAAACGCTTGCCGTGGACCTGCTGACCGACGCGGATATTGAAGAATTGAATTCGGCGCATGAAGGAATCCGCGTGAAGGCGTTCCGGGATCACGGAATCCGTACGGTTGCCGACGTATGCAGAAATTCGCTCTGGGCGCTCCAGTCCGTTCCGGGAGTCGGACCGGTCATGGCGGAAAAGGCAAAGCGGAATGCCGACGCGATCCGAATCGCGGCAGGACGGAAGGTCCGCGTGCAGTTTGACCGTGACCGGAACCTTGTGGAACAGTCGAGACTTCTTGTGGCGCTGATCAAACTGATGCATGCAAGAATGTACGGGGATAATGCGATCAGACTGTACGAGGCGAGTCATGAAGGAATACAGGTACGGCTGAAGATTTCCGAATGCGTCGGAAATGCGGTTTCCTGGTTCTTCTCGGGCTCGGAGAAGAAACAGCAGGCGCTTCTTGCGTATGACGAACTGACGGAGTACGTAAGGGAATCCTATGCGGCCGAAGCAAGCAGCATCATAAGCGGCTTCAAGCAGGCCGTCATCGTGATGGAAGCGGAAGCGTGGGACGAGTTTTATCTGGACCCGGCTGCGGTTTACGCATTCCTTTTCTCGGTTACGGAAGGAAGCACCGAAGCACAGACCGATTACGGCGGGATCCCCGGCGAGCTGGTCGAAGCGGTCAATGCGGTGGAATTGAAGACCGACGGTCTGAAAGCGGACCTCAGACGCTATCAGGTGTTCGGAACGAAATACATATTGTACGGAAAGAGGGTTCTTCTCGGGGACGAGATGGGACTCGGGAAGACAATCGAGGCAATTGCCGCGATGACGCATCTGCGCGCGGAAGGGAAGACACATTTTCTGGTCGTGTGCCCTTTGAGCGTATTGGTGAACTGGAAGCGTGAAGTTGCCCGATTCAGCGACATCCTCGTGGACGAAATATACGGCGGAGACCGGACGGACGAGCTGGACCGCTGGATCGAGTGCGGCGGAACAGCAATCACGACTTACGAGACCGCGTCGAAGATTGACCTTCCGAATGGATTTTCAACAGACATGCTCGTAATCGACGAGGCGCAGTATGTGAAGAATACGGAGACGCTCCGAAGCCGTGCGGTCAGACACCTGATCGAACGCTCGGACCGGGTCCTGATGATGAGCGGTACGCCGCTTGAAAACCGGGTAAGCGAGATGGTTTCGCTGATCGGATGCCTGCAGCCAGAGGTTGCGGCGCGCGTAAAGGATCTGACCGGGGTCAGCAATGCGGAACGGTTCCGAAACGAAATTGCCCCGGTATACTTAAGACGTACAAGAGAACAGGTGCTCACCGAGCTCCCCGAAAAGGAGGAAATCCAGGAATGGGGTGCCATGACTCCCGAAGAGGAAGAGGCATATATTGCGGCGCTTGAAACCAATAATTTCATGGAAGTGCGCAAGGTTTCCTGGAACGTTTCCGAGACGGAGCACTCGACGAAAATGCAGCGTCTTTTGGAACTTACGGAAGAGGCGGAAGCGGACGGAAGGAAGGTAATCGTATTTTCCTTCTTCCGGAATACATTGAAAATGGTGGATTCCGCGCTCGGAAGCAGATCGGCCGGCGTGATCGACGGATCGATGCCGATGAAAGGCAGGCAGCAGCTGCTGGATTCCTTTAAGAACGATCCGAAGAAAACCGTACTGATTTGTCAGGTAATTGCGGGCGGTGTGGGATTGAATGTTCAGGAAGCTTCTGTTATTATATTCTGTGAACCACAGTTAAAACCGTCCATGGAGGAACAGGCGATCGGCCGGGCCTACCGGATGGGACAGAGCCGCAAGGTTACGGTTCACCGGTTGCTGATGGCGGACACGGTGGATGAGAGGATCCTTGCCGTTCTGGAGGGGAAGAAGGAAGAATTTGACGCGTTCGCAAATGAGTCGGTTGTCGGCCGGATCGATCTGGAAAGGGAGATCGGCGCGGCTGTTGCGGATAAGATCATGGAGGAAGAGAAGAAGCGTTATCAAAACATGGATGACGCCGAACCGGAGGAATAGAGCGCAGACGGAACAAAGGGCCCGTCAGGAAAGGAAAAGGGATGAAAAGAAAACGGATTTATGCTTGGCTTCTTGTGGTTGCATTGTTTACGGCAATGCTCTCAGGCTGCGGAAAGAAGGAGAAACTCGGACCGTTCGAAGTCGTATTTGACCCGAACGGAGGAAGCCGTGTGTCCGGCAATCTGAAGCAGACCGTAGAGTGGGGCGAAGCCGCCAGGGAACCGCAGGTGGAGCGCGACGGTTACGTATTCAGCGGATGGGACACCGAGTTCACGGATATCCGCAAAGATACAATTGTTGTCGCGGAATGGAAGAAGGCAATCAAGGTAACCTTTGATCTTGACGGAGGCACGGTGGATTCCGGCAAGGAAGAGGTTTTTGTTGCTTCCGGAAAGAAGCCGACGGCACCTACCGTTTCGAAAAAGGGATATCGCTTCACAGGCTGGGATAAGGAAGTCACCACGGTCCGAGAAGATACCGTGTATGTTGCGCAGTGGGAGCGTCTGATCCCTTCCGCGGAAGAGGTTTACGCAAGCCTTACCAACAGCATGGTTGAAATCCATACATATGACAAAAACGGTCAGGGCATCGCTCTTGGGTCGGGCTTCTTTATCGACGAGAACGGAACGGTGCTTACGAACTTTCACGTAATGGAAGGTGCTTACACTGCCAAGATTATCATGTATAACGAAATCGATTACATGGTTTCCAAGGTGGAAGGATACGATAAGGACATCGATCTGTGCGTGATCCAGACCGTTGCAAGCAATACCGAGCCCGTTAAGATTTTCCAGGGCGATGTGAAAACGGGTGAGCCGATCTACACGCTCGGAAGCTCGGTCGGACTGACCGGAACGTTCTCGAACGGAATCGTTTCCACGGCGTCCCGTATAATGGACGGAATCGAATACATCCAGATTACCGCACCGATCTCGCACGGAAACAGCGGCGGTCCGCTTGTGAACGAGTACGGCGAGGTTCTCGGCGTGAATACGTTCATGGTATCGGATGCGCAGAACCTGAATTTCGCCGTTTCCATTAAGGAACTGGACAATATCGACCGTTCTTCGCCTTTGACCATTCACCAGTTCGGCACAGCGACCGGCGCCAACGTACAGCCTCACTACACCGCTGTTGAGACCGGCGATGAAGGGGAAAATGTGTACAAGATCGCAGGGCAAATCGAGTTCGAGCCGAATGATTCAATCGCCAAGGCCAATGAACTCACGATAAACTACTGGTGCGCCGGATATGTGAATAAGGGTGAGGTTGATTATTATAAGTTCACCGTTTCGAAAGCCGAAATGGTTGGCGTTTATCTGACCGCTTACTGGCATGATGACGACTATTACGTTTACGCGACCATCCGTGATTCCGAAGGCAAGGTTATGGATGAGAAGAAGATCAAGAGAGATCCCAAGATCGATATCCGTGACTACGAGGCCGGTACATATATGCACGCGGCGTTCCAGCTGCCGAAAGCGGGGACCTATTATATTGATGTGCATTTGCCGAAGAACTATCCGTACAAGAACGGCTGCTATTACATGATCGCAGTGGAAGAATAGCGCCGGTACGGAAACGTTAAGGCAATATGTTTATCAGGCAGGGGGATGATTTGAAGATGAGAAGAAACAAAGCGGTTTGGCTGCTGATGCTGATCGTGTCGGTATGCGCGTTATGGTCCGGAAGGATTGTTTCCGCGGCCGATGCAACATATACCATTACCGTTTCCGGCGGAAAAGCTTACGTGGACGGTGAAGAGGTTTCCAAAGCGAAGCCCGGGGATTCCGTGATGCTTGTTCCGGATATTCAGTCCGGAACGTATGTCAGCGAATGGAAGTTAAACGGAACCAGTCTCGGAGACGACAATACTTTCAGAATGCCTGAAGGAAACGTTCTGGTTACCGCAGTCCGCAAGAGCCAGCAGCCGCTCATTCTGGATCTGACAAGTACCGCAAGGCTTCCCGGTGACCATGACTATCTGCTGTTGTACGGGACCGGTCTGACGCAGACCGTTACCGATTATCTGAAGGAGAACGTTCCGTTTACGGAAGATGACAACCGGGAACAGTATTACGATTTCGACGGCGACAACATTCCGGAGGCAAGAATCAGATATGTTCTGTATGACTGTGAAGACGGTTTTATGACGGCGGTTCCCGGCGGAACCGTGCGCGGGGATTACAAGATTGATAAACCGAACGCTCTTCCGTATTGGCCGGTTGTCGTGCGTTTCGGAAAGAATCCGGTGAAAGAGACCTATGCCATTACGGTGAACGGCGGTTATGCGGCGGATCGTGACGGAAATGTGATTACATTTGCCATCCCGGGACAGTACGTCCGTGTTCATTACGAATGGTCGGACAAGACCTGGCTTAAGGAATGGAAAGCAGACGGAATAAGCAATTTTCATTCTTACTATTATTTTTCGGATCGAAGAGAATATACGAACTACGCCGGAATGGATGAAAGTTTTATCATGCCGGCGCGGGATCTGACGCTTCGCGCGGTAACCGGTTATAAGCGCCCTTATACCATTGATCTTACCAAGGGACAGGCGGTTATCGGATATGACGTCGGATATTGTCTCGGACAGTCCGTCGACCCTTCCGGCTGGAACCTGTTTAATCCGGATCTGGACAGGAACGGCACCACCGATATCAAGACGGAGTATTCTTTCTTAAATCAGCAGATTACGATTACCCCCTGCGATACCTGCAGCGTGACCGGGTCATATAGAGTTGACGGGTTGAACAGCGGTCAGTATTGGCCAATCACCATCAAAATCGGCGAAGTTAAGCCGGCTTATGAGATTACGGTTGTCGGCGGTCATGCCGTTACGCGTGAATGGGACGACGGGATAAGCGATTATGTTACCGAAGCAATCACCTCTGCGGCTCCCGGAACGGAGGTGTTCATAATCCCCGATCTGACGGAAGGTGAATACTGGACTTCGTGGGAGACGGACTTCTCCGGTATTGATAAGACCTTTGTTGCGCCGAACTTCTACATGCCGGCAAGGGATATTACCGTTAAGGCCAAAACAACGAACCGGCAAAACCGGCTTGTGATCAATCTGACAAACGGATTAACCGAAAAGGATGCCGATTTCAACCGATTGAGAAATGCAATCTACTTTATGGGAGACCGGGAAGATAACGGTCTGGTTGATTTCGATGATGACGGATACTATGATATCATGATCAATTCCGCAATGGATACGTCATATCCCGGAGATCTTTGGAATTGCGGAGAACTGAACGCAGCCTTGTCCTTCAACTTTGAAGAAGGACTTACGATTACGCCTCCGGACGGAATATATGCTCCGATCAGGATTGTCGCCAAAAGACCGGCCGGATTCTCGAAGGAGAAAGAGTATTCGATTACCGTTGTCGGCGGAAAGGCATATGCTCCGGACGGAACGGAGGTTACGAGTGCCAGACCGGCCAGAAAGGTATACATTGTTCCGGATTTGACGGATGTCGAAAAGGGAATGTATGTTGCCGGGTGGACGGCTGAAAGTTCGTACGGCGAAATCTCTTACGGTGACGGAAATCCTGACCGGCAGGAGTTTTCCACGCCGGATTACGACATCGTAATCACAATCGAGAAGAAACTGGAAAAGCAGGTTCCGCTTGACATCAATCTTACCGGCGGTTCCTTCCTGCTGCCTGCCGTTTATCAGGGCATTTCGGTTGCGGACGCATTGAAACCGTATGCCGATGAAGAGTCCACGGATACGGAAGGTACGTTAGACTTAAACCGCGACGGAATCCCGGATGTGATTTACACGGCGACCGTGAAAGAAGAATACCCCGAACTGGCTTTCACAAAAGCCGGCGAGGAAGGTTCGCTTACCGAGGATTTTGAAACGGAACAGAATCTGTCCGGCCGATACGGGTCATTCCGGTTTATCTTCGGCCGGAAGACCGACTGGATCGTAGTACTTGACGGTCAGGAAGATGCTTCTCTCGGTCAGCACCTTTGCTTCCGGACCAATATGGACATTACCGAAGCGGCAACGGATCGCGAGTGGGCTTCCATGACCGCACTCCGCGGAGGAATTTCGGTCCGGATTGTTCTGAAAGATTCCGTTCCGGATACGATCGAACCGGTTGCGGTCTATTACCTCGATGAGAACGGCGCAAAGTGTGAAGCGGTATCAGAGAACGGTTCCTACCGGTTTACCATGCCGGAGGCAAATACGACGATCACGGCGGTATTCCAAACCAAAAAGGTTGTAACACCCACACCGGAAGAACCGAAGAAGGACGATGGGCCTGAAAAGGAAGAGGAACCCGAGAAGAAGGATGAACCTGAGGGAAAGGACGGAGTTAATCCCTGGTTTATTCTGATTCCCGCATTTGCTTTCATAATTGCCGTGACAACTGCCGTGATTATATTGTATAATCGTAAAGGCAGGAAAGCCGCTGCCGCAGCAAAGGCGGACGGTGACGGGCCGGATACGGCGGCTGAGACAACTGCCGAAGCCGTAACGGAACAGAAGGAGGAAGATCCTTCTGAGGAGACAGCGGTTTCCGAGGAAACCCCTGCTTTGAAAGACCCGGAGGCAGAGGTATATGAAACCGATACGCCGAACGAGACTGCTTCGGCGGAGAAAGGAACAGACGATGAAACTGAAGTATGAGTTTATTATCCGTGAGCTCGGCGACCGCTACGTTGCCGTTGCAGTCGGAGAGAATGCGGAAGAGTTCTCTGCCCTTGTCAAGATGAACAAGAGCGGCAAGATCATGCTTGAGATGCTGAAGGAGGACACGACCGAGGATAAGATGGTTTCCGATTTGATGGCCAAATACGAAGGAACCGAAGAGTTCTTCCGTGAACAGGTGCGGAAGTTTGTGGACGGAATCCGAAATTCCGGAGCATTGATTGAATAAAGAAAGGCGCTGAAAGAAAAAACAGAATGGGTTTATCCCGGAGGAACAGAAAGCTGCCGATGAAAAGGGGGAATCACCATGGCAACTAAACGCGTGAACTATTCGGACATTACGGACGATATACGCAGACTGACAGACATCTGTCGAGATAACAGCAATATCGATCCGGAACTTTACAACCGGTATGAAGTGAAACGCGGACTCCGAGACTTGAACGGTAAAGGAGTACTTGCGGGTCTTACGGAAATATCCGAGATCCGAACACTGAAGGTAGTCGACGGCGTGGAGCAGCAGTGCCCCGGCCAGCTGTTCTACCGCGGAATCAATGTGGAAGATATCGTAAAGGGATGTGTTTCCGAGAACCGGTTCGGTTTCGAGGAGACCGTATATCTTCTGTTGTTCGGAACGCTTCCGGACAGGAAACAGCTTACGGATTTTACGAATCTGTTAGGGTATTACAGGACGCTTCCGAGCAGTTTTGTCCGGGACGTCATCTTAAAGAAACCGAGTGCCAATATGATGAACGGTCTTGCGCGAAGCGTATTGACCCTGTATTCGTATGACACCAATCCGGAAGATACGTCGCTTGAGAATGTGCTTCGCCAGTGCATTCAGCTGATATCGATCTTCCCGATGCTTACGGTGTACAGCTATCACGCGCACCGGTATTATTACAAGGACGAGGCTTTGATCATACACCGCCCGAGAACCGACCTTTCCGCAGCGGAGAACATCCTGCATCTTCTTCGCGCGGACAGTCAGTACACCGAGCTTGAGGCAAGGGTTCTCGATATCGCATTGATCCTTCATGCGGAGCACGGCGGCGGCAACAACTCGACCTTTACGACACACGTTGTCACATCTTCCGGTACCGATACATACGCTGCGATGACGGCGGCGCTCGGATCTTTGAAGGGACCGAAGCACGGCGGCGCGAACATGAAGGTTGTCGAAATGTTCGCCGATATGAAGGAAAAGGTGAAGGACTGGACCGATGAAGAGGAGGTCGCTAAGTATCTGCGGGCGCTTCTTCACAAGGAGGCATTTGACTGTGCCGGACTGATCTACGGCATGGGACACGCCATCTACTCGGTGTCCGATCCGCGTGCGGTCATGTTCCGCGGCTTCGTGGAGAAGCTTTCCGAGGAAAAGGGCATGCAGAAGGAATTTGCCCTTTACAAGCTTGTGGAAGGCCTCGCGCCGAAGGTAATCGCGGCGGAGCGGCGCATGTATAAGGGCGTCAGCGCCAACGTGGACTTCTACAGCGGATTTGCCTACCAGATGCTCGGACTTCCGGAGGAACTCTACACGCCGATCTTCGCGGTGGCGAGAGTTGCGGGGTGGAGTGCACACCGCATGGAAGAACTGATCAACGCCGGCAAGATTATCCGTCCGGCCTATAAGAGCGTGTGTGATGAGCGGGCATATGTGCCGATCGACGAGAGATAAGCATTAAATCAACACCTGAACAGCCGTGCAGCAGTACGGCTGTTTCGTGCGTTTGAATGAGATGCGGTTATCCCGATAATAGTATTTCCGAAATGGTATGAGTGGAGGGTTTTGGGCATGAAAATGAGAAGAATGACGGGACTGTTTCTGATGATCCTTGCGGTCGGATTTGCCGCTGCATTGGGAAACAGGGCTCCCGCCGACAGCGGAAAGAAATACAAAATCAGTGTGACCGGCGGATATGCCGTTGACGGCTTGGGAAACGTAATTACCGAAGCGGAGCAGGGTTTTACCGTTTATTTATGCATTGAGCCCCGGGAGGGAGTGTATGTGTATGAATGGAAGGTTAACGGTACCCCGATTAAGGACCATGGTTATTCCTTTACCATGCCCGCAAAGGACGTGGAAGTAACTCCTGTAGAAAAAACTCAGACTCCGTATTCCTTCGATCTGACGAAGCCGTCTCGAATTCCCGATGCATTTTCCTCCGGACAAAGAGATTATGTGATTTCCGCCCAATCGTCCCAGGCGCAGGAAATGATGCAGTATCTTTATGAGGTATCAGGGCTCAGTTTCTATAAGGATTACTACAAAGGAGAGGCAAGCGTCACGGATTTCGATTTTGACGGAGACGGAACGAAGGATGCCAAAATATATGTTTGGGACGTACCTTCGAGTACGGAATGCCATGTCTTTATGTCAGCACTTCCCGGAAGCAGCATTCAGGGAAGTATTGTGCTTGATAAACCGAGTGTGCTTCCGTATTGGCCGGTTACGATAGATTTCGGACCGGAACCCGTTAAGGAAGCTTATAAAGTCTCCGTTTCCGGAGGAGAAGCAAGAAATCAAAACGGGAACGTGATCACGGAGGCTGCACCCGGACAGTGGGTTTATCTGCATTATGAGGAAAATAACGAATCCTATCTGCAAGGTTGGGAGGCAGACGGGGGGACGGATTTTGATGAGTTCTATGGTATCCGGTATGAAAAAGCTGTCGGGACGGATGATGTGTTCCTGATGCCGGCAGGAGATATGACCTTGCGTTCGGTCACGGCCTCCAAGAAGCCGTATACGATTGATTTCACGAAAGGCAATGTAACCGTTCCGCTTGAAGTCGCGCACTGCATTAATCAATCCCTATATGGGGATGCGTATGCGTATAATGATGATTTAAGGTATGATCTGGATGGTGACGGAACAGCGGATGTTCAGATCGGTGAATCGGCTTGGAACGTATTTGATCTGTGGTCTCCTTGTGAAACATGCAGTATCAGCGGAACTTTCACACTGGAAGGAACCAATTCCGGCAGATATTGGCCGATTTCATTTAAATTCGGAAAGAAAAAAGGTGAGTACGCAATTACCGTTGTCGGCGGGCATGCCGAGGATGCGGACGGCAAAACAGTACAGTCTGCGGCAGCAGGGAAATGGGTCAGAATCATTCATGATCCGCAGCCCGGTAAGTATTGGAAGGCATGGAAGGCAGATTGCGGCGGTATTGAAAAGGATAAGATTTCATTCGGTTTTGTGATGCCTGCGCGGGATGTTACGATTACGGCGGAGACGGTGTCAAAGCAAACCCCGTATACGGTAAATGTGACGAATTATCTGGAATGGGTTGAGAAAACGAGCAGGGAAACCGCGATTGTCATTAATGCGGCTTTGGCAAATAATGACGGACATTTCTCCAGTTGGATAGATCTGGATGATGACGGATCAATCGATTTTAATCTTTACATCTTTATGGATGAGGCAGCAAATTATAATCCCGGTGAGGAGAAGCTTGATAAACAGTATGCATTCCGTAATTGCGAATACAGTTTGGGAAAAGAAGCGACTATTCCGGTGAAAGACGGACCGTACGGACCGATCACATTTGTTGTTGATGATGATTCGATTCTGGATCCGGAGGTGTATCACACGGTTAAAGTCATCGACGGTTATGCGGAAACGGTAACTGGAAACGGTTACGGCTGCCGTGCCGCAAAAGGCGATACCTTAAGGATTTGGCCTTACACCTATAAAGGTAATGATGTGATCGGCTGGGATACCGGGGATATTAAGGGCAAAATGATTGTGCCGGGGAATTACAGCAGTACGGCACTGTACATAACAATGCCGGATCATAACATTACGGTGACGGGAATTCACGGACGGAGTCTTAAAAAGAAGTATTCACTGGATAACGGATCGGGGTTTAATTATCCGAACGTATCACGAGCGATTGAACTTGCGCTTGAAAAACAGTACAAATATATTCTTGAGGGATATGCACCGACGGGAAGCACCGTTACGATCCGTCTCCCGATTGAACTGATGGCGGCGAGCCATCTTGAAATCAAACAGATCTCTTTGATTACAGCAAGCAATGAGAGTGTCCTGTTTGATGGTGAGACCATGGGCGCCTTCCCAAAAGACGGACTCGGTTTTTCCATGCCGAATGAAAATACAACCGTTTCTTTCGTGTTTCATCTTACACCGAAACCGACTTCCGCACCTACACCTACCCCGGATCCTACATCTGTTGTGACTCCCACGGGTGTACCCACCGGTGAACCCACCGTGATTCCGACGGAAGCGGCTTCGGACAACGGAACCGGGCAGAAGCAGGACGTGGAATCAAACGGAGGATTTAACATCCTTTTCGTAATAATTCCGGTGGGAGTGATACTGCTGGCAGCAGAAGCGGTATGGCTTGTACTGCGGAACAGAAGAAAACCGGCAGGCGAAGCCGCCGTGAAGGAAGAAAAAACGGCGGATGAAGCAGAGGCCGCGCACGAAGAAAAACCGGCAGGCGAAGCCGCAGCCGCGCAGGAAGAAAAAACGGCAGATGAAGCCGAAAAAACGCAGGAAGAAAAAACGGCAGATGAAGCCGCAAGTGAGGAAGAATGATGAGAAAGAAAATGTATGCGGTATTGACCGTAATTCTGTGTGCGGTAATGTTCTGCGCGGTACCGGCTGTCAAGGCGGAAGGTTCCGAGAAACCTTCTTACACCGTTGATTTCGGGAACAAAGGGTATTGCATCTGCCAGGGCGGTTTTTCAGCCGAAATGTTGCTCGGTCAGTTTTCGGAACGAATGAAAAAGGTTGAACACGGCGATGTCTTCGATTTTCAGGGTGTGTATCAGATGGATGTTGACGGAGACGGAACCTACGACGTTGTATTTGCCCCGAGACAGTATACGGAATACGGTATGGCACAGACGTTTGCGGTACCGCTTCCCGGAAACAGCCTGCGGAATACGGTGACTCTGAAGGGAACGGACGCGGACGGGTTTAAATCGGTTACGTTTAAACCGGCGCCTTCCGGTGTGAAGGAAGAATACACGATTAAACTGAACGGATGTAAAGCATACAAAGGTCAGGCATATAATGAAGGGGAGAAGGAGTATGTCGTTAAAGCGGAACCGGGAATGCTCATATCTGTTGAGGTCTCGGAATGCCCGAGCGGCAAGTATCTGAAGAACTGGCAGTCCGACAATATGAATTTCCCTACGGATTACTATTTTACGAATTATTGCAGATGCTTTATCATGCCTGCTCACGATGTGACCGTGAATGCGGTTTTTGCACCGCAGGAAACGGTAACGATCAACGTGACTGACAATGAGGATCCGATGACCGATGATGAGATTGTTTCCATCATCAGGGCAATGAATATAGAGGACGCTGCCGGACTGTACGACTTGGACGGAGACGGAACATATGATATTGAGTTCATCCAATGGGGAGACTCAAGGAGCACGCATGCGGTTCCGTTCCGAAGCGTTAAAGACACATTTACACTGAAGCTGGACGCACCCGGATTACGCTATAACCGTATTGTTTTGAATTTCAAGGACGGACGCATTCCGTACGAGATTGATTTGAGCAGTACAATAAAAAACTGGGGGAATTATTACCGCAAACCGCTGTCCGAGTGGCTGAAGACGTATGAGTTGGCGGATAAGCCGTATTATTACGACATAGACCGGGACGGGAATGCGGATTTCTGGGTTCTCGCGGATGAAAGATGGGCGGAAGCGATCCCGCTTCCGACATACAGTCTCGGGAAAGCCTACTCAGTTCCTGCGGACGATGTTTTCGGCGCCGGTAAGAAGATTACATTTAAATGCAGCAAAGCACCGGAGTTCCATACGGTTTCGCTTTCGGTCGGAGAAGGCGGAAAGGCGGAATTGTTCTTCCGAAGCAGCTATGTTGCCTATTTTGACAGTGTGGAAAGAGGAACCTCTGAAGATACGATCCTTCTGGTTCACGGTGATGAGAAACGGCTTTTCCGTGCAGTCGAAGGGAACCGGATTACCGCCGGCATGTACGCATACGTTGTGGCTGCGCCTGAGGATGGCTATCAATTGGCGGAGATCGCCGGTTCGGATAATGCGCAGCAGGAAAATGAAAACCTGTTCCTCGTGAACGGCGATGCGGAAATTACGGTAACATTTAAAAAACTTCCGCAGCCGACGGTAACACCGACTCCTACGGCAACGCCGGTGCCGACCGCAACGCCCGTGCCGACAGCCGCTCCGACCGAGGAAGCAACTCCGGCACCTACGGCTGCGGCCGATGCGAAAGAAAAGAATGCAGAGGACGGAGACGAAGGCATGAATCCTCTTTGGATCATACTTCCCGTTATCATTGCAGCCGGAGGGGCTGCGGCAGTGATCATATTACGCGGCAGTCGTAAGAAGAACAATGTGAATGAGAAGAAAGAGAAGGAGATTTCAGATGAAGGCTCAAAGGAACAGTAATAATCGAAAAACATGGAAAGCCGCCGTATTACTTGCATTGGCGGTGTGCTTTTCCGTGAGTGTTTCCGGTGTTTCGAGCGCGAATCCGCCGGAGGAGGGAGAGTATTATCTGTTCGACCTTACAAAGGGATATGAAATGCAGAATGTTGAATTCGCGTTTGCGGATTATATGATATTCGGAGAATCGGCAGAATTAAAAGGCGGGAAACTGGATATTGATTCAGACGGAACCGATGACGTAATGTTTGAGTGCTATTGTCCTTATGATTGTAAGGTTTCCTGGAAGAACTATGTGATTCCGCTCCATGGCGGCAGCATTCGGGGGGCTGTTACGGTTCCGGTCAGATGGAAGTTCGATATGTTGGATGTTTCGTTAGCCTACGATTATATCGTATTTGTATTCGAAAACGAACCTGTAGCCGAAAGCTATTCCATCACGGTAAAAGGCGGACAGGCGCTCGACCGAGACGGGAATCCGGTTACTTCGGCAGCGCCCGGCACTTATATCAAAATTGTCGGGGATGAAATGACGGGGTCATACGTGAAAGCGTGGAAGGCGGAAGGTTTCCCTTCTTTTGCGAAGGATTTCAATCCGGAAGGCGGTCCGTACATTGAAATCAATATGCCTGCCGCGGATCTTGTACTGGAACCCGTTATAGAAAAGCAGAAGCCGTTGAAACTCGCTCATATGGAAACGCTGTCCGCCAGTTTGGAACAGGCGTTGAAAAAAACGGTGGGAGTGGAACTGGTCGGGGATTATTACGAGTATGCAGATCTGGACGGAGACGGCAGTTATGATTTTTATATTACCCCGTCCGGTGATAGTTCGGCGATAATATATCCAAACTACGTAAGCTTCTGCGGACTGTATGAGTTGACCGGAGAGAACAAGACTCCTTACAGTCCGCTGATTCTGGATTTTTCAGGGAAGGAATATCCTTTCGAGGTGGACCTCAGCCGCGGATATGCGTACGCATGGAATTATTCCTGGGATATGGATGAGAATGTTTTCGAATGGATGAGGGGATGCTACGGAACGGAAGCAGACCCGAATGTGCTGGACCTGGACGGAGACGGCAGCGCCGACATCCTGATCGGACATTCCGAAGACCGCTACATTGAGGACATTCCGGTCTGGATGAAATGTAAGATGCTGTATATCCTGGATTCCTACAGCCTCGGAGACGTTTACACGCTTCCCGAGATTGACAATCCGGAGTACCGGCCGTATACGTTTACGCTGAAAGGAAAAGGCATCAATCCGTGCCCGAAAGAAAAGCCGGAGGAAGTTATCCCGGACGAAAATGATCCCGTGGAACCGGAAGTGACTCCGGTTGATCCGGATGGAGGCAAGCAGGAGAACAATACTCCGGAACCGACCGCGGCGGTAACGGCAGTACCTTCCCCGACAGCGGAAGATCCCGTGAAGGAGCCCACGCAGGGAGCATCGGAAGAACCCGTGAAGGGCGAAGCGGACAAGGAGAAAAAATCGGTTATTCCGATAGTTTTGATTATTTTGAGCGCAGTCGTTGCGGTATCGGCCGCAGCCGGATTTGCTTTGTATCTGCGGAGCAGAAACCGGATAGTTGAGACGGAACCGGAAGAACGGGATTCCGCCCATGGGAAACAGCAGGAGAGAAGAAAGAATGAAGAGAAGTAAGAAGGTAACTGCCCTCTTGATTACGGTTTTGGCCGTGCTGGTTACGGCGTTTGCCGGTAAGAAGGCGCATGCGGGCGGCCAATCGGATCAGGCGGACAATATCGTCATTGATCTTTCCGGAGGATACTGGGAACAGACCGAAGGCGATTTCATGGCCCGGCTCGGCTTAAAGGACGGGGCCGCGCTCGCGGACTTTTTGTGCAAGCGCACGGGAGCAGAGCGTAAGGACACCGCAAGGCAGGCTTATATCGACTGGGACAAGGACGGAACATGGGATTTCACCATCTTCACCGGGGATACGGAATATGCATATTACGGAACGGTTATTGTTCCGACATCGGAGTGCAGCGTGAGCGGAGACCTTACGGTGGAACGTGCGGTCGGAGACAGCTTCCTTACGATGACCTTCCGGTTCGGGACCAATCCGGGCAGAGCCAAATTCAACATCACCGCCGAAAATTGCCGAATTGTGGATTCCGCCGGATATACGGTAACTTCCGCGGCACCGGGGGAACGACTGTTTTTGATCGCGGATAAGATGGAAGGCCGATACGTTAAATCCTGGACGGACGGCAGCGGGCGGGAATACCGCAGATTCATCTGCGCGGATCCGGAGCGCGTAATGGTTATTATGCCGTGCGCCGATATAGAACTGAAGGCGGCAGTCGAAGAGCAGACTCCGCTCAGAGTAGACCTTACGGAAGGCTTTTGGGAGATCGGGGAACCGCTTGTCGATCCGAACACGATACTTGTCGGGAACAGACTCTTTTCGCAGGAAACGAAATATAATAATTTTTTTACATCCCGTTTCACTGTGCAGACCGGCGGAGGGGACATCTGTTTCGGATACAAGTACAGACACAATTATGATCTGATCAACCAGCAGAGCAGGACGGCGGCATTCTTTATTCCTGCAGCCAACCTGAAGATGACCGGTGAGTACGAATTAAGGGATCTTAATTCCGGAGCATATTGGCCGATCATATTTATATTTCCGGATTCGCCGGTTCAGGAAACATACAAAATTTTGGTTGAAAACGGAACCGCATTTGATAATAAGATCGGAAAGGAAGTCACCGAGGCGGCTCCCGGAACGGTTTTAAGAATCCAATATAACGAAAGAACAGACGGATATTCAGATAAGGATCATACATGGGATTACAGTGACATATCGAACAGTGATTGGGATTTCATCGTGATGCCGGCACATGACATCTGGTTTATGCCAGCATCGCAACTCGATAAGCAGACGGTTTTGGAACGGAATGATTCGGATGTGTACAAGCTGAATTTCAAGCTGAACGGCAGCCGTTATGAATGCCCGGTTCCGGAAAGCGATACGGAGGCGTGGGCGTTGTATTTTCCGGAGTATTTGGGGACATTTGCAAACGAGTATGAACGGTTCGGAATAAAGTACGAAAACGGCCTTTTCATTATGAATGCGAAAGATGACCGCGGGCTCTACGGACCGGATCCGGTTCAGGGATATTTCGAAGATGACCTCGGATTCGGTGAGAATACGTATTGTGCGATTGAGTTCCGGTTCGGCGAACCGGTAACGTTATATCCGATCTCGGAAGGAAACGTTGTCAGCCTATACGGAAGGATTCCGCTCCGCGCGACCTATGCGGGGCAGGAAGTGCTGATCCTTGCGGATGAGAAGGCGGATTACGTCCTCATAAACGATGTAAAGTATATCCCCGTGAACGGTATCGTGGAATATGCCGCTCCGAAGGGACCGATTACGGTAATCGAACACTTTGAAGAAGAGGATGTTCCGACCGTAACGCCGGAACCGACCGATACACCGACCGTAACACCGGAATACACCCCGTCACCCATACCGACGGCCGTTCCGGATCAACCCGGAACCGCCGATGCGGCCGAGAAGAAGACCGGACTCAAAAAAGGCGTGGATGCCGTAACCATCCTTCTGATTGCAGTCATTCTGCTTGTACTTACGGTATTCCTGCTCATCATCCGCCGCAATCTGAAATTGGCAAAAAAGCGTAAAGAGCAATAAGGAAAGAGTGTTTACAGGAGAGCGTTTCATGAGAAGAAGAGTGATCGGAGCAGCAGGGCTTATGGTTTTCATGCTGCTCGCAGCAATGTTTACCCGGATGCGGAAGCCCGCATATGCGTCTAAGCAGGACGCCGTTATTGACATGACGGGCGGATACTGGGAACAGACGAAGGATGACATCTGGGATCAGAACGGATTTACGGCGGGAGAAGGTCTGGTGGATTATCTGTGCACGCAGACTAACGCCAAATCCTATAAGAGCGCCTCGAGATGTCTGCTCGATCTGGACGGCGACGGTTCGTGGGATCTGATGCTGAACAGAGACGAGCTTGACAAGACCTATTACGGCGTTGTGGCGGTTCCGCTCGCCGGCTGTAACATCAACGGCGATTATAAAGTGCCGGTGAAGGGAACCAAGACAATCGGTACGGTAATCTTCCGGTTCGGAAAGAATCCGGGGAAAAAGACGTACAGCATTTCGATTTCGAAGGGAACCGTTGTGGATCCCGGCGGACATCCGGTGACGTCTGCGGCGCCCGGAGATAAGCTGTATCTTACGGCAAATGCGATGAAGGGTACTTATGTGGAGTCCTGGAAGTCGGACGACGGCAGAGTCTACGAGCGTTTTCAGGGCGGAGATCCGTCCAAAGTGTTCTTTATTATGCCGCGCGCCAATGTCAATCTGACGGCTAAGATAGAAGTGCAGACGCCGCTTCGGATTGATATGACCAAAGGATACTGTGAACTGGGTACTGATGAGATTAACCCGTATGGAGTCATCTTCGGGGATCTCGACGGTTATATGACAGTGTATTACAATTATTCCATGGAAAAGATCCGGCTGGATTATGACATGTCGGAAGACGTTGTGATCGGCTATAAACTGAGCAAGGATTTTCACGGCCGCGACCGTGTTGCGGCATTCTTCGTTCCGCTCGGGGAAACGAAGATCCGCGGCGAATACAAATACGACAACATGACATCCGGAATGTACTGGCCGTATACTTTCGTATATGACAGTTGGGAAATCCTGAGGTCATATAAGATTAACGTGCAGGACGGATATGCGCTTGATGCGGACCTGAACAGGGAAATACGGGAAGCGTCGCCCGGGACAAGAATCCGGATCATTTATAACGGAGGCAATAAGAAGGCCTTTGCCGGATTTCGGGATACCGAAGGGGTTTGGAACAGTACCTACGGAGATTGTGTCGCCGTCATGCCGGCGCGCGACATCACATTTGTCCCGGCCGAAAAGCCGGCGGAAAGCTTCCGGCTTGATTTCAAACTGAACGGTGACCGCTGGGAGTGGGAGATTCCGGGTGCGGAACAGGGAGCATGGGCAGTGGAATGGAAACCCCGGCTGTCGACGTTTCTCAAGGAATACGAAGACTTCCACGCGGCTGTTACGGATGGGAAGATTGTCATGAATGCGAAGGACGATTCCGGCGCGAAGGAACCTGATCCGACCCAGCTGCTTTTCTCCGGCGAAATCATCCGTGACGAGGTCAAATACGACTCTTTCGAGTGCCATTTCGACGATGATAAGGTTTTCTATCCGATCACGATCGATATGGGTTGTGAGGCGGTAAGTTGGGAGAAAAGAAACCCGATCAAGGGTGCGTATGAGGGGCAGACAATCCTGCTGCTGTTTGATCAGCTGCCGGATTATGCGAAACTGAAATATGTCACCGTCAATCAGGAAGAGTATCATCCGGCTGACAAGTCATTGGAGTATACGATGCCGGCCTGTTCCATAGCGGTTAAATGCTACGTGGATCTGCCGAACCTGACACCGACACCCGATCCGACGCCGGTACCTACCGTTGCGCCTACAGAGACGCCCGAGGAACCGACTCCCGTCGTAACCGAGGCTGCGCCGACTCCTCAGCCGACTGCAGTGCCCACACGGAAGGACTCCGACAGTAAGAAAGGCGGACGGAACGATCTGAATCTGATCATTCTGGTTGCCGGCGGAATCATTATCGTTCTTGCGGGTCTGGGCGTGTTCCTGAGCCGCAGAAGGATTTCGAAGGAAGACTGATCCCGGGGATTGCGAAGGCGGAACAATCCGCAGATGATTTGAAAACGGATACTGATCCGGAGCCGTCTTTACAAGGCGGCTTCCGGGCTGAATAAAGATGGATATTGTTAGGAGAGCAAACATTATGAGAAAGAAATGTGTGGGACTTTGGCTTCTGGTATGTCTGATGGTTTCCTGTCTTGTTCTTTCCGCTTCCGCGGAAGAACCGGAGGAACCGCAGGAAAAACGTGATTTTGTGATCGACCTGACCTCGGGATATTACTATCTCAAGTTTATAAGGCCTGCGGAAGAGGAGGGACTCAGCGGTATCTTTGAATATTTTACCGATGGGCAGATAGATCTTGACAAAGACGGAACACCGGATGTCGCCGTCGTTGATTACAGCCCGAGAATGTACGGAAGCAGCGACGGAGTTTTCTATCCGCTTCCCGGCGGCAGTGTCAACGGGGAGATAACCATCAACGGAACCGAGGCAGATCCGTTCCGGTCCGTAACGTTTCGCGTCAGAAATGCGGATGTAAAGAATGCGTATAAGGTTTCGGTTTCCGGCGGATATGCATATACGACAGAGTGGGACGAAAACAATCAAAAAATCCTGCATAAGGTTACATCCGCCGCTCCGGGAACGCATCTGCTCCTTATGGCGGATACTTATCAAGGGCGTTACGTGGCGGAATGGAAGTCTGATGAGTTTCATTTTCCGCCGAGGGAAGATCAGATGGTCAAATCTTTTATTATGCCTGCACACGATGTGAAGATCTCCGCCGTCATAAAGAATCAGACACCTCTTACCATTACGCTCAGAACCGGGGATCTTGATAACGGAATGCCGGAGTGGAGCGTCTTTGATCAGTATAACGGAGAGAGCAGCTGCTTTTATGAGGCACTCGGTAAAAATGCGGCTTATGATGAAACGGAGTCGTATATTGATCTCGACGGTGACGGAACCTATGATGTGTATGTGAGTCCGTGGAAGTCGACCAGTGCACTCGGGTGCACTCCGATTCACAGCGTGCCGCAGGAATACAAGATGCCGGGTTATACCTCCGGTCCGTTTTATCCGGTCATACTCAAGTTTGATACGCCGGCATATTCGGTTGACCTGAGCAAGGGAATCATTATTAGCCCTTACTATACGAAAGAGGGGATGGATGCGGTTGTCGACACGATCAAGTCTTATGAGATGCCGGATAAGCCGGGATACTTTGATATCGATAAGAACGGAAAGCCGGACCTTAGGGTCGCTTCCGACCGGTCCGTGATCGTGGTTTTGGATACCTGCAGCCTCGGAAAATCCTACACGATTCCGGCTAACGGCGACGGGATAAAACATTCGCTTACCTTCGTATGTCCCAAGAAGCCGGTTTATCACACGTTCACGATGGAGGTTGAGGAGGGCGGAACAGCCGCCGTATATGAGCAGGAAACCGACAACTACATGTTCACCTATATGTGGGGATCACTGGATTCCAGATGCGCTTACGGTATCTCGTCTGTTCGTACCTTTGATAACGGAACAATCGCTTTGAATATCGAAGGCACCCAGTTTCCGTTTATCCCCGCGGAAGGAAACCGGTTCCTTAAGAATACGGTACTGTATCTCAATATAACGCCCGATAAAGGCTACCGGCTCAAGGATGTTCTGTATCTGAAGGGCACACCGTCGGAAGAGGCAGGAACCAGCTATGTGAAAATGAACGACGATATTTCGGTCCGTGTGGTTTTTGAAAAGATTCCTGAGCCTACCCCGACCCCGATACCGACTCCGACGCCGACCGTTAAGCCGACCGAGATCCCGACAGAGGAACCCACAGCCGTACCGACCGAGGTCCCTTCAAAAGGCGGAAAGCAGACAGACAAAACCTCGTTCAAGCCGATCTATGTCATTTTACCTGTCGGCGCGTGCCTGGCCGCTTTTATTGCATGCCTTGCCGTGTACCTAAAGAAACGTAAGAACGGCTCCGATACAACGGGGAAGTGAAAAAAATAATAGTTCTTTGCTTATGTATTGTGGTATTAATGCTGAGTTTTACCGGCTGAGGAAATAAGGGAAAGGAAAAGACAACATATCGTGTCGGAATGCGAAAGATTTATGTCAATCCTGTCACGCAAAGACGGAAACAACAAGTGTGAGATATACATGAGGAATAAGCCGTATCATTATCGAAAAAACCATTGTATTTGAGCAGAATGGCAATTACAATTAAAATATCAATGCGTTAAAGGAGGATTTCCCTTGATTAACAAGAAACTGAGCATTAAAACATCCCAAAAGGGAGCAACGATCAAGAAAGAGATTTACGGACATTTTTCGGAGCATCTCGGACGATGCATCTATAACGGCATCTATGTCGGCGAGGATTCCGACATCCCGAACACCAAGGGTATGCGTAACGACGTCGTTGACGCGCTGAAGGATATGGGTATTCCCGTACTCCGCTGGCCGGGCGGATGCTTTGCCGACGAGTATCACTGGATGAACGGTATCGGACCGAAGGAAAGCCGTGTGAAGATGATCAACACGAACTGGGGCGGCGTGACCGAGGATAACAGCTTCGGTACGCACGAGTTCATGGAGCTGTGCGACCAGATCGGCTGCGAGCCTTACATCAGCGGCAATGTCGGAAGCGGCACCGTACGCGAGATGTCCGAGTGGATCGAATACATGACGAGCGACAACGTATCTCCGATGACCGACCTTCGTAAGAAGAACGGCCGCGAGAAGCCGTGGCACCTCAAATACCTCGGCATCGGTAACGAAAACTGGGGCTGCGGCGGATTCATGACGCCCGAGTATTATGCGAACCAGTACCGCCAGTTCCAGCAGTTCTGCAAGAACTACGGCGACAACAAGCTGTTTAAGGTTGCCTGCGGCCCGAACGGCGGCGACACCGCATGGACCGACAAGCTCATGTCGATGCTGAATCCGATGATCGCAAGTGCGATCAGCCTTCATTTTTATACCGTACCGACCGGCCGCTGGGAGGACAAAGGACCCGCTACCGGTTTCGATGAGAACCTTTACAACGAGACGATCCGTGAGACACAGAAGATGGAGCCGATCATTATGGACCACCTTGCCGTAATGGACCGTTACGATCCCGAGCATAAGATCGGCCTTGCGGTTGACGAGTGGGGCTGCTGGTATAACGTTGAGGAGGGCACCAATCCGGGCTTTTTGTATCAGCAGAATACGATCCGGGATGCAATCGTTGCATCCATTAACCTGAACATCTTCAACCGTCATGCGGACCGCATCGTAATGGCCAACATCGCTCAGGTTGTAAACGTTCTGCAGTCCGTTGTTCTGACGGAAGGCTCCAAAATGCTGAAGACTCCTACCTACTACGTATTCCGCATGTATAAGCCGCATCAGGAAGCGGCGCTTGCGGAATCCGTTCTGGAAGATACGACGGCGGACCACAACGGTATTTCCTATACCGACGTTTCCGCATCTGCTTCCGTTAAGGATGACAGTCTTTTCGTAACCCTGAGCAATGCAAATCCGAACGAATCCTACACCATCAATACGGACATCGACGATGCTTTCGGTTCGTATGAGGCACGCATTCTGACGGGTGCGATGGGCGATTTCAACACATTTGACGCACCGGACCGCGTTTTCGATAAGGCTTATGACGGCGTGAAGCTTTCCGGAAAGAACGCGGAGATCGTACTGCCCCCGTGCAGCGTTGTAACGGTTTCCTTTAAGAAGTAAACACCGAAGCGGAAAGCAGGCGTATAAGCCTGGTTCGAAGAACTATGGATACAGCTGAGATTCCCTGCCGCCGATGCCTGTTTGAGGGCGTTGACAAGGACAGGATAATGGATATGATCAACGGATATCTGGAGGCGCTTCCCGAGGAGGAGCGCACTCCGGATCCGCTTTACCGTGAACGGCTTGACGTATGTGAAACCTGTTCCCGCCTGCAGAACGGGCTTTGCGCCGTGTGCGGCTGCTTTGTTCTGTACCGGGCAGGAAAGACTTCGTCGGAATGCCCGTGCGGTTTATGGTAAAGCGCATTTTATGATTCATCAGACGGCGGGGGTGACCCTGCCGTTTTTCTTTTTTAAAAAGAGAAGATACGACATCGGGTGACACAAGACAATTCTATTGCATTTTCCCGGAAAATGTGTTAGAATTGCCGAAAATTGCGACAGAAAGGCAGTTTTGAAGGGAGAAATTCTATGGCTAAAGTATATGTTTTCCTGGCAAACGGCGTGGAAGAGATCGAAGCACTCAGCGTAGTGGATATTTTGAGAAGAGGCGGCGTGGAAACCGTTACGGTGTCCGTGACCGGCAAGAAGGAGATCTTCGGTTCTCACAATATTCCGTTCAGTGCCGACATACTGTTTGATGAAGACGCGCTTTCGGACGGCGACATGCTCGTGCTTCCCGGCGGACTGAAGGGAACCAACGCGCTGATGGCTCACGAAGGACTGCGCAACCTTTTGATGGAATACCGCGATGCGGAGAAATACATTACCGCGATCTGCGCGGCGCCGAGCGTGCTCGGAATGAACGGCCTTCTTAAAGGACGCAGGGCAACCTGTTATCCGGGATTTGAAGATAAGCTTCTCGGCGCAAATGCAACCGGCGAGGCAGTCGTTCAGGACGGAAAGTTCATTACCGGCAAAGGAATGGGAGTTGCGATTCCGTTCGCATTAAAGCTCCTTTCCGTTTTCTCCGAGGACGAGGCAAATCGTGTCGGAACGGGAATCCAGTTCCCGGGAGAATGGTAGAGCTTAGCCGTTTCGATACCGACGGAAGGACGGGCGAACATGCCGGAACGGATCCCGTGCAGATGGAGGTCCGGACAGTGTCAGAAATAATCTGTTTAAAATGCAACTGAATTTGTCAAAGACCGCAGAAGGAACTGTGAATAACAGGCTTCTGCGGTTTTCTTCTGCACATTTTCCGGAATGGAATTGACAAGTATTATCGAATATCCTATAATATTGTCAATGACACATATGACAATTTGGCAATGCCAATTGGGGAGGCAGCACTGTGACAGGGATAAGCAGTAATCTGAAGACAGTATTATCGACATTCCAGCTGACCAATCTGGATCTCGCGAAAGCTACCGGAATCGACCCTTCGCTGATCAGCCGGTACATATCCGGCAACCGCAAGCTGAAGCAGAAGAGCAAGCAGGCGGAGGACATCGCGGAGTTTCTGCTGACCAAAGCGGATACGGTTGAAAGAATCGACTGGCTCAGGGATCAGTTCGCGCAATTCGGATTGTCGGAAGGCATGAATTCGGTTCTTGCGATGAAACGGAACCTGGTTCTTTGGATCTCGTCGGACGGTGAGGTGCCTGCGGACAATGGGGGTGAAGCCTACGAAGGCGAGGAGCCTGCGGAGGAAGCGAAGGAATGCGAGAAGGACAACGACCTGAAATACGGAATCCTTCCGATCACCGATGCGATGCTTGCGGAATTCCGGGAGGTTCCGGACGGAGAGCAGGTGGACATCTTTCTTACGAGCGACCGGCTCGGCACGTTTACCGACCCGGTATTTGCGGGAATGCTTCACGAGGTTCTTTCCGGACGTTCGTTTACCATAAATATCGTGATCGGCGTTTCCGGGGATACGAGGCATCTGAGCAAGATCGTGCAGACGTATATGGGCGAGATGGTTGCCGGAACGATGCGCTTTTATACGTTCTTCGGCGCCACGAGAAATGTGGCGGATCAGATGTTCTGCATATTCCGGAACAGCAAGGCGGTGATCGTGACCGAGACGCCCGTAGGAGCGGCGCATCCGATCGGCGCATTTGTCCGCAACGCGGATTTCGTAAGAGAGCTCGGACAGAGCTTCGATGCAACCTACCGCTACTCGCAGTCGATGTTTAACTTCTATAACGACGAGTATCTGCGGACGATGATCGAGGTACTGTACTGCGAGTACTGCGTGCCCGGCGCCCTGTGCGTCGTGAAGGACAGCATCAACCCGATGTACATGTCCTTCGAGGCATACTGCAAGGTGCTTCGCAAGAACAACCGCGACGATAACGAGTATGCGTGGAAATGCAACGAGTACCGCCGCTTCAACGATTCGTTCGAGGCAACGCTCCAGAACGGAATGCCGTGCCGCGAGATCATATCCTTAAAGCGCCTTAAGACGATCGTTAAGGAACGCAAATGCCGGATGGCGGGCGTGTATTTCCTTACGACCGCATACTTCGACCTGGACATCGAAGGATGCCGGGATATCCTTTCGGGATACATCGATTATCTGAACCGGTATCCGAATTTCTCGCTTTTGATCTTAGATGAGCTGCCGGAGCTGCACAGCAGCAACTGCTGGCACGTAAAGGAGAACCAAAGCGTCGCGATCAATGACTGGAACGGCGAAACGCCGATCATGTGCCAGTCCGGACACGCCGCATTGATCAAGGAATTCCAGGAACACTTCGAAACCATCTGGAAACGCGGAACGGGGAGCCTCAGCAACCGCGCATACGTGATTTCCATTTTACAAAGCATCATCCGCGAGATCGATCAGTCGATGGAGCGGGAACAGAAGGAATAGGAGGAAAGACATGGAACAGGAAGAGAAGAAGACCGGAAACAATATCATTTTCCGCGTGCAGGGCAGAAGACCGGAACCGCAGGAGGCGGAGCACGCAAAGACGTTCACATTCGGAGCAGGGCATCCGGGTGAAGCGGAGGTGATGGAGGACATCAAATGGTTCTTCGCCGGATGCGTGATCGCCGTAGTCGGGTTCTTCGTAGGCCGGTGGGTTATCAAACATTTCGTAGGGCCGGGCGTGATCTTCTTCGGATACGGACTCGGTTATGTCGTTCCGCCGATCGCAATTATCTTCGCATTTTACAATCTGTTTATGCTGTTCCGTCCCGCGCGTAAGAAGACCGCCGATGCGGCCATGAAGTGGATGTGGATGGTCTCTTTAATGGGCGAGGACACGAACGGCGAGCGTTTCGGCAAGCTTGCATTTGCCGAATCCACGATGAAGCGCGTTATGCCGAAGGAAACGCAGTTCAACCCCGATTATTACGGCGGCTACGTAACCGCGCTCAGAACCGCGATGAGCGAAGCCGCGGAGGAGAAGGCGGCGGAACTCAAAAAGGCCGGCTGGATGCAGAGCGGACCGGTCAAGGCATTTACGGTGCAGCAGGAGACGGAACTCATGCCTGACGTGAAGGAGCTGCAGGCAGTGCTCACTTATCGTGACCGGCTTACCCGTCAGGCGAACAACAAGACATACTTTGCGGAAACGGGCGTTATTGAACTTCAGATCACGCAGGTGTTTATCCGTGCGGGCAAATACTGGTTCCCGTATGATACGACTCCCGCATTTCAGAAGCTTGCCGAGCCGGAGGCGCCGGCGGCAGATTAACCGGACAAGGAGGTTGATGGTATGGATCTGTGTGTGAACAGAAAAATGAATTGTTCTGCGGAGAACGCATGGACTCTGCTGACGGACAAGGGTTTATTCGGCCGGTGGTACGGCACGGAGGTTGTTGATGCCGTATTCAAGGAAGGCGGATTCATCCGGTTTGCCCCGCAGGGAGACCGTCCCGGCTTTCAGTCAGCGATCATCTCCGTTAAGGAAGGAAGGACTTTCACAATCTGCGGAGAGTGGACCAACGAGACGTTTTTTCTTTATTCGGAAGCCGACGGATGCGTGCTTGAAAAGCAGATTACTTTGAAGAACGGGCTTGTGTATACGCCCGAAGGACTGCAGCAGGAAGGCAGCATGCAGGAATCGCGTCTTGAGGCATTTGCCGGAATAGCCGAGAGGACATTCCCGGCCGTGATGCCCGCAGCCGCAGCCTATTCGGAGCCTGCGTTCGGAGAAATGCCGGAGTCCTATACGGGCGTTCAATTGCAGGGAGAACTTGCTCCGTACGGAGCGGAAACGCCTTTATCGAGGCAGAAGAAGAAAGAAAAAGGCGTGAAGATTGCGATCATTCTTACCGTATCGTTTCTCGTACTTGCATGCGCGGCGGTTGCGGTGTTCGTCTTCGTCGGCATTCCGTACATGAAGGAACAGGACCGGATCGAACGCTACAACAAGGGCGCCAAGGCAATCGAAGAAGGCCGGTATGATAAGGCGGCCGACATATTCCGCGATCTCGGAAACTATGACGATTCCGAGAAGATGCTGGCCTATGCGGAACGCGGCATCCGTTACGATGAAGCGGTGCAGGCAATGGCGGACAGAGACTACCGTGCGGCCAAGGCAATTCTCGAGGAACAGCCGGACTTCAAGGATTCGGCAGACCTCCTTACGCAGTGCAATTACGCGGTCGCATTTGAGGACGCGGTAGCGCTTGCGGATGCCGGCAAATACGAAGAAGCGCTTAAGAAGCTCGACGAAGCCGGAAGCAATCCCGACATGTACAAGGTAGAGGCAAAGTGCAAAGAGGCAATTGCCCATGCGAAGATCCGCGAATACATCGGAGCGAAGAAGTACACGGAGGCTCTTGAGCTTTTAAACAGCGCCGAGGGCAAGACGATCGAAAACTATAATGCGCTCGTAAAGGAATGCAGCAACGGCGCCGCCTACGCGGAAGCGCTTGAGCTGTACCGCGACCAGATGTTTTACAGCGCTTACAACAAGTTCAAATCGCTCGGAGACTATGAGAATGCGAAGAGCTACATGAACTCCTGCGTACAGAACACGCCTTCGACGAAGGAACTATACAAGAACGGAGCGTATTCGACCGGAAACGTTTCTCTGAAAATCCAGCCGCCGACCAATGACGGAAACTACAACTACATTAAGCTTTACGTCGTGAAGAACGGCGAGGAAATCCTCGTGAGCACGGTATTCATCCAGAAGGGCGGAAACTACACGGTGAAACTTCCGGCGGGCGATTATGTGATCAAAGTCGCATACGGCGACGGTGAGTGGTACGGCGAGAAGGAAATGTTCGGATCGAATGCGGTATACGAAAGACTGCAGTCCACGGAAAGCAGCGACAAGTTTACGTTGAAAGCCAACAACAGTTACATATTGACGCTTCGCTCCGCAAAGGACGGAAACGTCCGCACGAAGAGCGAGAACAGAAAAGATTTCTGATCGGAGGTACATCTATGAAGAAACGACTCAGCCGTCTTACGGCTCTGATCATGATCGCCGCAATGCTGTTTTGTTTCGGCGGATGCGGGGCCGAGAAGAAGAAAATCGATATCAGTGACGGAGGCGATTCCTCCGGTAAGAGCACACCGGCCGGGAATATAACCGAGGTTCCCACGGCGACAGATGCGCCTGCAGGCGAATCGTTCCGTTTTCCGTTGAATGCGGACCACGGAACGAAGTGGGCGGAAGTGGAAGGCATCAAGACCGACTCGGACGGAAAGATCGTCGTGATCCTGGTCGGGGAAGGCGCCGGATTTGACGGCGTACTGAACATGCGGAACGGGTCATTGGTCATGCCGTTTGAGATCAAAGTGATCCTCGGCGGAAAAGTATACACGGCCGACAAGAATACGACGCAGACCGAGCGGTTCGTGGCGCATTTTGATCTGACCGGCATGCCCGATGCGGTATCCGTTTCGAGTGCGGACGAGCCCGAGAAAGTTTTCTCCGCTCCGGTTCTGGACGGCAAAGTAACGCAGGCACCGTCGCTTGATTATAAGCCCGAAGCCGATGAGGACGCGCTCCCGCCCGGATGGCATGTGGAAGAAGAGCCGTTTGACTGGGGCGACGTTGCCGGCGTTGAGAAGAAGACGTACGATGAGAAAGGCCGCCTGCGCGATTACTGGGAGGAAAAGGGCAGCGAGGAATATGATTTCCGCGCGGAATTCCATATGATTTATACGTATACGGAAGGCAGTAAGGAAGTAACTTACGAGGAGAATTTCGCCGGGTACAAGTACGACGGAACGAAGACCGAAGTGGGACGCGGACTTTCCCGATACACCATGCAGTCCGAGGATAACCGCGTGGAACTCGGAATGGCATGGTCCGGAAGTCTCGGAAAAACATCGGACGGAAGCGAAATCTCGAAACCGGTCAGCTGTGAAGGAGCAGAGTACGGCCCGGACGGAAACAAAATAAAGGATATTAAGAAGCTTGCAATCGAAATCCTGCCGGTTGAATAGGAGCTAAAGAGGCCGGAAGGGATCGAAACGCTTCCCGCGTAGCGAAAGCATCCGGCATCCGGAGCAGATGCAAGATAATTTGTCAGAAACGGTTAATCCCGCGGAATTCGGTACGAAAAATGCCGGTTCCGCGGGATTTTTGTCTGACGGGGGCGAAAACAGTTGGATTTTCCGCCCGGATGGTGTAAGATAAAGAGTGATATATTGTCCTTGCACGGGGGGTGTGCAAAGGAGAATAGGAGGAGGTTACCGAATGGCGAATACCAATCAAAATGGGGAACAGCGTATTCAGGAACTGGAGCAGGAACTGGAACTGGAACGGCAGAAATACCGTATCATTTCCGGCATGGTTACGTGCGGCCTTTGGGAATATACCGTGTCGACCGGAATCCTCGTTCAAAGCCGTCTTGGGGAAGGCATGGGCGAGAAGGATCGTCTGCGTATTCCGAATTTCCGCAACAACATGCTTGCATCCGGACTGATCTATGAGGAGGACATAGGTCTTTTTGAGACTTTGTGCCGCAGTCTGCAGAACGGAGACGAGACATTTTCCTACGACATCCGTTCGTATGTGGAGCCCGGCAAGACGGCATGGCTCCGTTACGAAGGCTATACCGTTTTCAACAGCAAGGGCCTGCCTGCACGCGTCATGGGACGTACCGTCAACGTTGACCAGGAGAAGAAGAACGAGCAGGTGACCGTGAAGGAAGCGGACCGCGACAGCGTTACGGGTCTGCTTACCGGAAATGCGATCCGCGAACGTCTCGAGGAACTCATTAAGAACAGCGGCGAGAACGACCGCATCGTGTTCTTCGTGCTCGGCGTGGACAACTTAAGTTCCATCACCGACACCTACGGCCACGCATACGGCGAGTATGTACTTGAGAAGATGGCCGGCGGACTCGGTTCCGTATTTATGGCATCGGACTGCATCGCGCATACCGAGGACGGCGAGTTTGTCATGCTGAAGACCGACATCCGTACGCCTGCTGAGGTTTACGCGATTGCGCGTGCGGTCGGAAAGGCTTCGGAACGTATCGAACTGAAGCGCGGCGGAACCGTCGAAGTCAACATCGGCGTTTCGGTATTCCCGAAGGACGGCCGCGACTACGCAAGTCTGCATCATAAGGCGGAGCGTGCGATCGAGGAAGCAAGAAAGAATCCGAACAGCAACTGCACGATCTACGATGAATCGTTAGAGGAGCGGCAGATGTACCGCCCGGCGCGTAAAGAGGAAGCAGCAGCCGAGAAACCGGAAGCCAAGAAAATCGTGGAGCGCGAACAGCAGACGCAGTACGGCCCGGTTGAGAAGAACATCGTCGGCAAGATCCTTGATATGCTTGCCGCCAACGGAACCGCCGACGAAGACCTTACCGCGATCTTCGGCGAGGTCGGCAAATACTACGGCTACAAGCGCATTTACGCGGTTATCATCGACCCCGAAAAGCAGCTTTTAAATCTGCGCTGCAACTGGGAAGCCGGCGAGAACCCTTACGTGAAATCGTTTGAAGAGATACTGCGCGGGGCGAGAAGGGATATCCGAAACCGGTTCTCGAACGACAGCGTGTTTATCTGCACGAACTCCGCACAGCTCGGGATTAACGTTCCCGACGAGATGAAGGAGCTTTATCCGAACGTTTCAATCTTCCAGAACGTGATCCTCGACCGGGAAGACACATTTGCCTACTTAACCTTCGCAAAAGAAGTCAACGCGAACTGGACGAAGGAAGAACAGGATATCTTAACGCATATCGGACGGCTGATCGGCATTTACATCGACCGTACGAGAACAAGAGAGCTGCTCAATGAAGAAGTGTCTTATGCACGCGCGATCATCGAGAACCAGCAGATCACCAATTATGCGATCCATCCCGACACGTTCGAGCTCGTATATGTCGGCGACTATACCGGACGGCAGTATCCGGAAGCGCATTCCGGCGAGAAGTGCTTCAGCGCCATCATGGGCCGCAAGGAGCCGTGCGTGAACTGTCCGGTTGCCGGTCTTACGAAGAAGACCAAGGTGTTTACGACCGAGTCTTATTACGAGAAGCAGAAGCGGTGGATCTCGACGAGCGCATCGCTTGTTGAGGAAAAGGAAGGCAATCAGGTGCTTCTGTGCTGGGCGGACGTTACCGATTTCGTGGAACGCGTCCGCGCAAGAGACGCCCTTACCGGACGGCTTACGATCGAGAAGTTCGAGGAAGAGGCGAACCGCTATGTATCCGAACACGAGAAAGCGAATATCTGCTTCGTATCGTTTTATTTTCCGCAGTTCGGCGATCTGAACGACGTATGGGGATACTCCGCATGTAACGAAATCCTGAAGGTGTTCTCCGCAACGCTCAATTCGTTCCTGAAGACCGACGAGCTGTTCGCGCGCCAGAGCGGCGCCAACTTCATGCTGATGCTTGAGTATGACGACCGGGAGCGTACCGAGGCGAGACTGTCCATGCTGATGGAAGCGGCGCATACGGCGGTTATCCGTCTGTATCCGGACATGCAGCTCAAGGTATGGTGCGGTATTTATAAGTTTATCAATCACGAGAACAGCGTTCCCGAGGCAATGGACCGTGCGAAGGTCGCGGCGAGAAGCATCGGAAGCATGCAGGATCCGCCGACCGTCGCGAGCGCGTTCTACACCGAGGACCTGCGCGCGGTGAACAGCTTCCGCGAATTTGTCGAGCACTCGATGCGTGACGCGATGAGCAACCGCGAATTCAAAGTATTCTTCCAGCCGAGACGCGAGCCTGAGACCGGCGCGATCATCGGAGCGGAAGCGCTTGTCCGCTGGATCACGGCCGAGGGACAGGTTATCGAACCCTGTTCGTTCCAACCGATCTTCGAAGAGAACGGGTTTGTTACCGAGCTCGATTATTACGTACACCGTGAGACGTGCAGACTGCTCCGCGAATGGATCGACGGCGGGGCGGAGCCTCCGATGATCACGTTGCGGCTGTCATGGCAGTACATGTTCAGTGCGGACTTCATCAACCGCGTGAAATTCCTTCAGCAGCGCTACAGCATCCCGTCCGGGCTGATCGAGATCGTGGCTCCGGAAGGCCAGTTGAGCACCGAAAGCTTCAACACCGCAATGACGATCTTGCAGGAACTCCAGAACCTCGGTTTCCACGTGGATATCGATTCTTATCTGGCACAGTGCGCGATCAGCGAGGCACCGAAAGACCTGCCCGCGGGCGCAATCATGAAGAACCCGGAATACTCCGGTCTCGTGAAGGCAAGAGAGCAGCGGAAGCTTAACTCTCCGATGCCTCCGGAGGATTTTGAATCGCTCATCACCGATAAGAAAAAATAACTGGATTTTACACGGGATTTGTGCTATAATATTTATTCGTGAGTTTTAGAAAGGAATGCAGCAGACGCAGAAGTCCCGCTGTACAAGGAGGAATACCGTCATGGGTTATCAAATTGAAGATTTAGGAAAGAATATGGTTAAGCTGACAATTGACTGTCCGGCTGCAGACTTCGACAAGGCAATTGAGCAGGCTTATCAGAAGAACAAGAATAAACTGAACATCCAGGGCTTCCGTAAGGGCAAGGCTCCGTTCGCCGTAGTTGCAAAGATGTACGGCAAGGAGATGTTCTACGAAGAGGCAGCCAACCTGCTGATCCCCGACGCTTACCAGAAGGCAGCCGAGGAGTGCGGTGTTGAGATCGTATCCCGCCCTGAGATCGACGTTACGCAGATTGAATCCGGTAAGGAATTCATCTTTACCGCTACGGTAGCCAAGAAGCCCGAGGTTACGCTCGGCGAGTACAAGGGCGTTACGGTTGATAAGCCCGTTATCTTCGTAAGCGATGACGAGATCAACGAAGAGCTTAAGAAGACGCAGGAGCAGAACGCAAGAGAGATCACGATCGAGGATCGTCCGGTTCAGGACGGTGACACCGCAGTGATCGATTACGAAGGATTCTGCGACGGCGTTGCATTTGCCGGCGGCAAGGGAGAGAATCATCCGCTTGTAATCGGTTCCCACAGCTTCATCGACGGTTTTGAAGATCAGCTGATCGGCAAGAGCATCGGTGAGGAGTGCGAAGTAAACGTTACCTTCCCCGAGCAGTATCATGCCGAGGAGCTTGCAGGCAAGCCCGCAGTATTCAAGTGCAAGGTTAACGCGATCAAGGCAAAGGAACTTCCGGAGCTCGATGACGAGTTCGCAAGCGAAGTTTCCGAGTTTGATACCCTTGACGAGTACAAGGAAGACATCCGCAAGAATCTGACCGAGAAGAAGACGAAGGAAGCCCAGACCAAGAAGGAAGACCAGGCGATCGAGAAGGCAGTTGCCAATGCAACGATGGATATTCCGGAGGCAATGATCAAGTCCACGCAGGAGCAGATGGCGGAGGATTTCGCTTATCGTCTGCAGTCCCAGGGCCTCAAGCTTGAGCAGTACTTCCAGTTCACCGGTCTCAACCAGAAGACGTTCCTTGAGCAGATGAAGCCTCAGGCTGAGAAGCGCATCAACACCCGTCTCGTACTCGAAGCCATCGTTAAGGCCGAGAACATCACCGTTTCCGATGAGGAGATCGAGGAAGAACTCAAGAAGATGGCTGACCAGTATCATATGGAAGTTGAGAAGGTCAAGGAATACATGGGTGAGGAGAACATCAAGAACATGTCCCTTGATCTTGCGTGCCAGAAGGCAGTTACCCTTGTTGCGGACAGCGCAGTAGAGCAGTAAGACCACTCAGGAGGTTACCATGAGTTTAGTCCCTTATGTAATTGAACAGACGAGCCGCGGCGAGCGCTCGTACGACATTTACTCGAGACTGTTGAAGGACAGAATCATCTTCCTCGGTGAGGAAGTAAACGAAGTTACGGCAAGCCTTGTCGTAGCACAGCTTCTGTTTCTGGAGTCCGAGGATCCGACGAAGGACATCTGTCTGTACATTAACAGCCCCGGCGGTTCCGTAACCGCGGGCATGGCGATTTACGATACCATGCGCTACATCAAATGCGATGTCTGCACAATCTGCGTAGGCATGGCAGCCAGCATGGGAGCATTCCTCCTTGCAGGCGGCACGAAGGGCAAGCGTATGGCGCTTCCGAACTCCGAGATCATGATCCACCAGCCTCTCGGCGGTGCTCAGGGTCAGGCTACGGAAATTGAGATCGCGGCCAAGCACATCCTTCAGACGAAGGAGAAACTGAACCGCATGCTCGCAGAGAACTGCGGCAAGGATTATGAGATCGTGGCAGCCGATACCGACCGTGACAACTGGATGACGGCCGAGGAAGCGGTTGCATACGGACTGATCGATAAGGTTATCACGAGCCGCTAAGCGGATCTGAGGAGATTATTCGATGGCAAGAGGAGACAAATCATATTGCTGTTCCTTCTGCGGGAAGACGCAGGAACAGGTTCGCAAGCTGATCGTCGGACCGAACAACGTCCGGATCTGCGATGAGTGTATCGGACTCTGCAACGACATCCTCCGGGAAGAGTTATATTATCCCGATGACGGAAGCGAATTCCCGAACGAAGAAGGAATCAATTTGGTAAAGCCGGTTGAAATGAAGGCTTTTCTGGACGAGTATGTCATCGGACAGGATGAAGCCAAAAAGACGCTGGCAGTTGCCGTTTACAATCACTATAAACGCGTTCTTGCGAAGAAAAATCTGGATGTTGAGCTTCAGAAGAGCAACATTCTGATGATCGGTCCGACCGGTTCCGGAAAGACCTATCTTGCGCAGACGCTCGCAAAGATTCTGAACGTTCCGTTCGCGATCGCCGATGCCACGGCACTGACCGAGGCCGGTTATGTCGGTGAGGACGTCGAGAACATCCTTCTGAAGATCATTCAGGCGGCCGACTACGATATCAAGAGAGCGGAACACGGAATCATTTACATCGACGAGATCGACAAGATCACGAGAAAATCCGAGAATACGTCCATTACCCGTGACGTATCCGGTGAAGGCGTTCAGCAGGCGCTTTTAAAGATTCTTGAGGGAACCGACGCAAGCGTTCCTCCGCAGGGCGGCCGGAAACATCCGCAGCAGGAGATGTATCACATCAATACGACCGATATCCTCTTCATCTGCGGCGGTGCATTTGACGGTCTTGAAAAGATTGTTGAGGCGCGTATCGGACAGAAATCCATCGGCTTTGAAGCGGACGTGCAGGGCGGACATAAGGAGAACATCGGAGACCTGTTCCGGCAGGCGCTTCCGCATGATCTGATCAAGTTCGGAATGATCCCCGAATTTGTCGGCCGTGTGCCGGTTATGGTAGCTCTTGACATGCTCGATGAGGAAGCCCTTGTAAGAATCCTTACAGAGCCCAAGAATGCGATTTCGAAGCAGTATGCGGAGATGTTCCGCCTGGACGGCGTAGAGCTCGAATTTGAGCCCGAAGCGATCCGTGAGATCGCCCGCCGCAGCAACGAGCGTAAGACGGGTGCGAGAGGTCTTCGTGCGATCATGGAGTCCATCATGCTCGACCCGATGTACGAAATTCCTTCGGAGGACAATGTTGTCCGCTGCATCATCACAAAGGAAGCAGCCGAAGGGAAGGAAAAGCCGGTATTGATCCGTACCGCCGGCAAGAAATCCGAGTCCGAGGAGTCGGAAACAGCTTAACGAATTGTAAGAGTCTGCCACAAGAGGCAGGCTCTTTGCAACTTGAAAGAGGAGTATTATGGAAGAGTTTGACCAGGAAAAATACGACATTTATCCGATCATTGCACTGCAGAATACGGTTGTATTTCCCGACATGGTAATGCAGCTGGAACTCTCCGATAACGGAGAAGCGGACGCGGCACGCAGGGCTCTTCGCGAGGAGCACAAGGTGTTCGTCACGCTCCGTAAGGAGGAAGGCGAAGAGAAGGTGCGCTTAGATGACGTCTGCGAGATCGGTACGGTTGCCGAGATCACGCAGGTGCTGCGCCTGCCGAACAATCAGACGAGGGTGATCCTCAGAGGAAAGACGCGTGCGCGCATCGTGCAGTGGTTTGACCGTCCGGAAGGACCGAGCGTCGAGGCTGAGAGCATTCCGATCGACGAGGTCGGCATGAGCAGCATCGAAGAGGAAGCGCTGTTTCGTTCCCTGCACGACACGGTGCAGCGGTTCTTCCTTGTGAACACGAAGCTTCAAAAGGAAATCCGTCTGAACCTGCTCCGGATCCGCGACCTGAAGACGCTGATGCATCAGATCCTTATTCTGATGCCGATTCCGGTGCGCTTCCGTCAGGACATTTTGGAGTCGGAAAATGACATCATTCAATACCAGAAGATTTCCACGGTTCTCGCAGGCGAGATCGAGGTTCTGAAGATCCGGAACGAGATCGATGCGAAGGTGCAGAAGAGCATCGACAAGAACCAGAAGGAATACGTTCTGCGCGAGCAGATCAAAGTGCTCCGTAAGGAAATCGGCGACGATGCCGAGGACGACGCGGAGAAATACCGTACGAAGGCCGAACAGCTTGAGGCTTCGGACGAAGTTAAGAAGGCAATCCAGACGGAGATCCGCCGCTTCACCAACATGGGTGCGAACAACAGTGAGGGGCAGGTGATCCGCAACTATATCGAGACGCTTTTAAGCCTTCCATGGGATAAGAAGAGCGAAGAGTGTATTGACCTTGCGGAAGCAAACCGGATCCTTGAGAGGGATCATTACGGGCTTCAGAAGGTAAAGGAACGCATCATGGAGTTCCTTGCGGTTAAGAAGAAGGCAACGTCTGCCGAGACACCGATCCTGTGTCTTGTGGGACCGCCCGGAACCGGTAAGACGAGTATTGCGAAGAGTATCGCCGAAGCCATGAACCGCAAGTATGTGCGCGTATGCCTCGGCGGCGTAAGCGACGAAGCGGAGATCCGCGGCCACCGCAGAACCTATGTGGCTTCGATGCCCGGACGCATTATCCAGGGACTTCGCCAGGCGGAGGTCAGCAACCCGCTGATGCTTCTTGATGAGCTTGACAAGATCGGAAGCGACTATAAGGGCGATCCGTCCGCGGCGCTTCTCGAGGTGCTGGACAGCGCGCAGAACAACCGCTTCATTGACCACTACATCGAGATCCCGGTTGACCTGAGCCGCGTCGTATTTATCGCTACCGCCAATACGACCGAGACGATCCCGCGTCCGCTTTTGGACCGTGTGGAAGTGATCGAGCTGAACAGCTATACCGAGAACGAGAAGATGCATATCGCAAAGGAACATCTGATTCCGAAGCAGATATTGAATCACGGGCTTACGAAGAAGGACATCGCATTTTCCGACGCGGCGATCCGGGATATGATCGACTGCTACACGAAGGAAGCGGGTGTCCGCGGCCTTGAGCGCGTGATCGGCAAGGTGTGCCGCAGAGTAATTCTTAAGAACGAGGAGAGCGGCAATACGGAAAAGGTGACGATCACGAAGAAGAATCTGACGGATTATCTCGGAATATACCGTTTCCATAAGGAGAACCGCATCCGCAAGCCGCAGGTCGGCATTGCGAGAGGGCTCGCGTGGACGTCGATGGGCGGAACGACGCTCGAGATCGAGGTCAACGCGATGCACGGCACCGGAAAGGTCGAGATGACCGGTCTGATGGGCGACGTGATGAAGGAATCCGCTTCCGCGGGTATCAGCTATATCCGTTCCGTTGCGGAAGACTACGCCGTTCCGAACGATTATTTCGAAAAGCATGACATTCACATCCATATTCCCGAGGGAGCCGTTCCGAAGGACGGTCCGAGCGCGGGCATCACGATGGTTACCGCGGTGCTTTCGGCAGTGACCGGCATTCCGGTTGATTCCGAGATCGCGATGACCGGCGAGGTTACGATGCGCGGCCGCGTGCTTCCGATCGGCGGACTCAAGGAGAAGATGCTCGCCGCGAAGAAGGTCGGCATCAGCAAGCTTCTTGTCCCGATGGACAACAAGGAAGACGTCGCCGACATCTCGGAGGAAATCCGTGAGGGCATGGATATTCACTATGTAACGAATATGGATCAGGTGCTTTCGGAAGCATTTGTGAGATAGGGATTCAGTCGGGCCGCCGGTACCAAAGAGCAGCGGTCCGAAAAGCCCCTTATGACAGATAAAGGCAAAAAAATAATGGTTCTACTAATGTAGAATAAACAACTTTTACAGGCATTTTCAAAGAGGAGGAGCCGACATGATCATTAAATCCGCAGAGTTGGAAACCGTATGCGGTATCACGAGCAAGCTGCCGGACAACATCCGGCCGGAGTTCGCATTTGCCGGCCGTTCAAACGTCGGCAAATCCTCACTGATCAATAAGCTGGTAAACCGTAAGGCGCTTGCGAGAACGTCCTCGCAGCCCGGCAAGACGCAGACGATCAACTTCTTCCTGCTTAATAAGGAATTCTATTTTGTGGACCTTCCAGGCTACGGCTACGCGAAGGTTTCAAAAGAAGTTTCCGCCAAATGGGGCAGGATGATCGAGCGTTACCTGATTACGTCAAAGCAGTTAAAAGTTATCTTTCTGCTGGTGGATATCCGGCACGAACCGAGCGCGGGCGACCGGCAGATGCATGAGTGGGTTGTCGCAAACGGATTCCGTCCGGTCGTGATCGTCACGAAGGCCGACAAGATCAACCGCAGCCAGGTGCAGAAGCAGCTTTCCATGATCCGGAAGGAACTGAAGATGGGTACGGACGAGAAACTCATTCCGTGGTCCCGTGAGACGGGGCTCGGATATGACGAGATATGGGGCGTGATGGAAGAGTACCTGGCGAACGAAGGGAATACGGAACAGTAAGGGGTAACGGCTTTCAGCCGGCAGTGAGGGGGCAGAAAATGAACGACACGAATATTGAGAAAGAACTGGAAGAAATCAGGCAGGCGAAGAAAACGCCTGCCTGGGTTATATGTGCGGAGATCGGCTGCTGTCTGTTGATGGCTATGGGGATATTCCGTCTCATAGAATATATGGTTGTTTACATATTGGAACGGATCGTGCAGAAATCATACGGTGATTCCGGGATAGAAGACCCCGGCATTATCGGCAAGATCATTCTTTGGTTTGTGTTTTCCGCCGCCGCGGGTCTTGGCTTCTATCTCGTTTACCGATGGTCGAAGAACCGGGTAAGAAGGGCTGAGGCAAAATATAAGAGGATTATCACGGAACGGGCAGCGGAAGGCATGTTTAATAAGCTTTCGCACAGTGAGTTTGAAGGATTCGAAAAGGCTGAGATCAAACAAACCGGACTCGTCAAGATGAGGGGCCGTTACAGGAGCAACGGTCTGATTTCCGGGTCTTACAAAAACGTGTCGTTCCGGCGCGCGGATGTCGAGCTCGGGAGCCTGGTGAGCCTAATCGACAGCAAGCCTTATCTTCTCGGTTCCTGGTCAATCTTTAAATTCAAAAAGAAGTTCCGGTCCGGTCTGCAGATTTTTACAAAAGATTTCCAGGCTGCCGATACAGACAATACATCCGAGGATGCGCCGGAATTCAAGAAGCGCCGTAAGCTTCGGACGGACGATGAAAGGTTTAACCGGGTGTTCTCCGTGTATGGGGAGGATAATCCGGAAACCGCTTCCCTGCTGACGACCCGGCTGACGGAAGCGCTGTTTGGGATGTATCAGATGCTCGGATGCCCGATGATGGTCGGGATTGTCGGGAATAAGCTTCACGTTGTGTTCCACTTCGTAAGGAAAAATGTGAAGCCGTCAGGATATGCGAACATGTTCTGGCTGCAGAATGAAATTGAAACAGCCCGCAATGAATTAAAGGCAATGCTGTATATTGCCGATATGCTCGAAAACGATCGGGAAGACGATCTTTTACAAAACGGGAAAGAGTCTGTTCGAACAGAGAATAAAAACGTACGGAAGAACGGCTGAAAGAAAGAAGAATGACTGATCACCGGAAGAACGGCAGATCAAAAGTACCAAAGCGGCTGATCAGCCGAAGCAATGTTATCGAAAAAGAAAAGCGGCAGGTAGTTTTCACTATCTGCCGCTTGTTTTATTTCGTACGGTGTTTACTGCTCGGGCTTCTTTACGGCTTCCATGACGCCGCTCGCAAGTCCCGCAAGACCCTGAATCTCGGAAGGAATAATGATCTTCGTGGATTTGCCGTCAGCAGCCTTGGCAAATGCCTCAAGGCTCTTCAGACGAAGCACGGGATCGGAAGGATTGGCCTGGTTCAGGAACGTAAGACCGTCTGCGTTCGCACGCTGTACGCGAAGGATTGCTTCCGCCTGACCTTCGGCTTCGCGGATCGTAGCTTCCTTCTTCGCCTCCGCACGAAGGATTGCAGCTTCCTTCTCAGCCTCAGCTTCAAGGATCGCGGACTGCTTCTTACCTTCCGCAACAAGAATCGTAGAGGTCTTTTCACCTTCTGCGATAAGAATCGTCTGACGGCGTTCACGCTCTGCCTTCATCTGCTTCTCCATCGCGTCACGGATGGCGGTAGGAGGCATGATGTTCTTCAACTCAACACGGTTAACCTTGATACCCCAAGGGTCGGTAGCTTCATCGAGGGAGACGCGCATCTTGCCGTTGATGATTTCACGGGAAGTAAGCGTTGCGTCGAGTTCGAGATCACCGATGATGTTACGAAGCGTGGTAGCGGTCAGGTTCTCGATAGCCATCATCGGGTTCTGAACGCCGTAAGCGAAAAGCTTCGGGTCGGTAATCTGGAAGTAAACGACGGTATCAATCTGCATCGTAACGTTATCCTTCGTGATAACGGGCTGCGGCGGGAAGTCGACAACCTGTTCCTTCAAAAGAACACGAAGAGCAATACGCTCGATGAAAGGCCACTTCAGATGAAGACCTACGCTCCAGGTCTGCTGATATGCACCGAAACGCTCAATGATATAAGCCTCGGCCTGAGGAACGACTTTGAGACAGGATGCAAAGAAAATGATCAGCAGGATAACAATGAGAACAAGCCAGATCGCCGGATTGGACCAGTCGAATTCAGCCGTTTCCAAAAAACTAAACATATGAAACCCCTCCATTATATTGATTTATTTCTGAGAACAAGTTTGACGCCCTCGACTCTTTCGACAACGGCAAACTCGCCGACAGACAAGGTCTGATCGTCGTTAATGCTGACTGCAGCCCACTCCATGCCATCCAGCCGGGCTCTTCCGGTGTCGGCGAGGTTGTCGACTTTTTCGACGATACGTACGGTTCTTCCGATTACCGCCTCAACATTGGTCCTCGTCCGGCGGCGGTTGAAACGCCTCAAGGCGGACGGTCTCACAAAGAAGAGCAGGGCAAATGAAACGACGAAGAACACAATGAATTCCGGAAGACGGTTATCCCAGATCATGCTCACGATGCAGGCAACAAATGCACCGCCTGCAAACCAGATTGTTGTCAGGGAAAGAGTACCGGCTTCCACGATCAGCAGGACGACAAATAAGATAATCCAAAACCACGGATACATAGCGCGTGCCTCCTTTTCCGTTTTTGCAATGTCCGTTCCCCACACAGCCGGAATAGGTCATTGCTCCTTTGATTCCGCGGGGAGATCGTCCCCTAAGAGCGCATTGATAACATACGCATAAATGTCGGCGTTTTTCTGACGCCAGCGGGAGCAGACCGTCTTCGCATTCTCCTCGGAAGGAACAACAATGCGGATTTCAATCACGGTCGTGTCACGCTCAATGACTTTCAACTCGCAGACATATTCGTTCATCCGTACTTCGTAATAGTCGGCGATGTTGGATACTTCCTCACGGAGCGAGTACTTCTGCTCGGTAAGGAACATGTCGATATCGTCCCGGATGTTCCGGGAGATACTTTGATAGAAGAGCGAAAGCGTTTCTTTTCCGCTCTCGGTGATGCGGTACAGCGAGTTGTTCTTGGTCTCCTGAAGGCTGATGTACTGGTCCTCCACGAGATCGGAGAGTACCTGCTGCACGTTGAAATAGTTGGTATACTCCTTCGCGGTGATGAAATCCGACAGCTGCGAATTGGTCATCGGAAAATCCACGCGGCTGAGCATATACAAAATGATAAGCTTGTAAAGCATTAACGCTTCGGGCTGCATAGAAGATACTCCTTTCCGAATATAGTCCGGGCGGACCGGGCGGGCAGAAGCAAACTTTTGAAAAAGAGGCTGTTGCACAAAGTACAACAGCCCCTGCCAAATCAATCTTTACTGAGGAAGCTCAACTTCAGCGGTCATGCCGAGGCTTGCCTTGAGTGCTGCCAGCTCAGCATCAACGTTAGGATCGTTAACGTACTTGGCGGTAAGATCACGGATGGAGTTGGTAGGATTGGAAGCGTTGAGCTCGGCCTCTGCCTGAGCCTTATCCAGCTTCTTGTTTGCAAGAGCTTCGTAGCGCTCGAAACTTGCGATGGAGTTGTTCGCGCTCGATACGCTGGAGGTCATCTTGTTGATCTTCTCCTGCGCCTTTGCTACGGCAAGCTTACCCTTAATGGTTTCCTTACGGGTCTCAAGTTCCTTGATGTCCATCGTAAGCTTGTCATGCATGTCTCTCATCTTCTGGGAATTGTCATGAGCTACTGCATAGTTAGCCTGAAGGTCGGTGAGCTTAGCGGTGAATCTTGCCTTCTCAGCAAGGAATCTTCTCGCATCGTCCTCGTTGCCTGCGGTCAAAGCCTTAACGGCGTAACTCTGCATCTTATCAATGTCGTTCTGGCACTGGTCAAGCTGACGCTTGCAAGCCTTCTCCTGAGCCATAACGGAAGCGGTTTCCTGCTTTACCTTAACGAGGTCATCGTTCATGTTGCGCAGACACTGATCGATCATCTTCTCGGGATCTTCTACTTTATCAAGAAGAGCGTTGATATTAGCGGACATGATGTCCTTGAATCTGGATAAGATACCCATATCCTTTTATCCTCCAAACGATTTCATTATTTTCGGTTTACCCGACTGTACATATTTTATTATATTTACGGCTGTTCGTCAAGTGGAAAAAGGTAAAAAATATTTACACTTGTTCATTTGGCTTCTATGATATATAATTTGTTTATACTCGGTATCTATGGGCAGATACCGGAAAGAAACATGAGGAAACAGGGATTATGTGGATCGCAGACGGTTGGAAAGACTATGAAGTAATCGATACCTCCGGGAAGGAGAAGCTCGAGCGCTGGGGAGACTATCTTCTGATCCGTCCGGACCCGCAGGTTTTGTGGAATACCGAGCGGAAGCATTACGGCTGGAAGAAGCCCAACGCGCACTATCACCGGAGCGCCAAAGGCGGCGGTGAGTGGGAGTTCTTCAACCTGCCGAAGGAGTGGGAGATTTCCTATAAGAGCCTTACGTTTCACCTGCAGCCGTTCAGCTTTAAACACACCGGTCTGTTTCCCGAGCAGGCGGCCAACTGGGACTGGTTCTCGGAGCTCATTAAAAAGCGCCGCGAAGAGAAGCCCGGCGAGCCTGTGAAAGTATTGAATCTGTTCGCCTATACGGGCGGTGCGACCTTGGCGGCAGCTGCCGCGGGTGCGTCCGTAACACACGTTGACGCCTCAAAGGGCATGGTGCACTGGGCCAAGGAGAATGCAGCCGCTTCCGGCCTCGCGGACGCGCCGATCCGCTACATTGTCGATGACTGCCGCAAGTTCGTCGAGCGGGAGATCCGCCGCGGCAACCGTTACGACGCGGTCATCATGGACCCGCCTTCCTACGGAAGGGGACCGAACGACGAAGTGTGGAAGATCGAAGACGCGATCTATGATCTTGTTAAGCTTTGCGCGGATGTTCTGAGCGACGATCCGCTGTTCTTTCTGATCAATTCCTATACAACCGGACTGCAGCCCGCGATGATGGCTTATATCGCGGGACTGATTCTTACGCCGCGGTTCGGCGGCACGGTTCAGGGCGATGAGATCGGCCTGCCGGTTACGAGTACCGGACTCACGCTTCCGTGCGGAGCAGCCTGCCGGTGGTTCCGGTAGGAAAGAGTTACGCCCGGAACTTAACTGCAGCTTCGAAGGAGCATGCCTGCCGTTAACCCGGCAGAACATGACGCGCTTTATAACAGGGGGAAAGCAAATTGATTTTCTATTTTGTCAGAAAATGGTATCCGCTGATCGTTCTCGGATTGATCCTGATCAGCGGACTGATCTTCATGATCGTGGTGATGCGTCCGAACTGGGGCACGGATAAAGCCAAATACGTCGACGGCCGCGAGGAACTCGTACTGAACGACGTGCACTACCGGCTGATCAACGACGTTGATACGGAAGCATACGTCGGCTCGGGAATCGTGGACGTTTTGAAGACCGTACGCGGCGACCGCGCGGGCGCGATCGTTTCGCACGGCATTATGACGATGGCCGTTCTGTACCGCGTCAAAGGAGACACGGAGGGCAATTACCTGGTTGATTCGGTCGGCCGCATTTATGCGAAGAAGGATATCGCCGACGCCGAGAAACAGAGGCTTGACGACCTTTCGAGCTATTCGCGTCACTACTCAATCGGCGGCATGAAGGACACCGGCAGCTTTATCCTGCTGAAAGAGGAAGCTTACGAGATGATCGTAAAAGCGGCATCCGATCCCGCGGATTCCGTTCGGATCACCGATCAGGCGGTTGCCGAAGACTACGACGGGCGCCGCGAAGTGTTCGCATTTACCGACGACCTTATGTGGTACCGCCCGTGCGGCGAGCTGTTCCTTTATCAAAACGACGTCTTCGTGACGACCGGATTTACGAACTCGAAGGAGACTTCCGACCGGAAAGCGGTGCTTACCGGAACGCGCCTGCCGGAGGAACTCCAGGAGACGCTGAGGGCGCTCTGGCAGCAGTAGGACACGCGTCCCGGATGAGGTGCAGGGCACCGGCCGCGGAGCCGTCCGCCGGTTCGCACGCAATTTCATAAAAACTCAAGGAATTCCGCACATTTATATATCGCTTAAGCGGAAAATGTGTTATACTTTTTCTGATAATCTGCAGGGAAGGAGATGATGATTCTTGGATCAGCTTTCCGAAATAATCAATGAGGAACTGGAAGTGAAAGAAGTCTTCCGGATTCCGATCTTCGGGGGCATTCCGGTTTCCGAATCGGTCGTGGTGACGTGGATCATCATGGCAGTCATGATACTCTGCGCGATTCTTCTCACAAGAAACATGAAACTGCATAACATCTCGAAGCGCCAGGCATTTGCCGAATGGATTGTGACCAAGATCAGCGATCTGGTGGAGGGCATGGTCGGAGAGAAGGGCAGGGCATTTGTCCCGTATCTGTGCACGGTCATGATCTATGTCGGAATCGCGAACATCATCGGAATCTTCGGATTCAAGGCCCCGACCAAGGACCTGAACGTGACCGCGGCGCTCGCATTGATGAGCATCGTTTTGGTGGAAGCCGCGGGCATCTATTATCTGGGCGTACGCAAATGGCTCCATAAGTTCACCGAACCGATCGCCGTCGTGACCCCGATCAACATCCTCGAGGTGTTCACGCGGCCGCTTTCGCTTTGCATGCGGTTGTTCGGTAACGTCGTCGGCGCATTTGTCATCATGGAACTGATCAAGACGATTACGCACAATATCCTTCTTCCCGCCGTATTCTGTCTGTACTTCGATCTGTTCGACGGGCTGCTGCAGGCCTACGTCTTTGTATTTCTGACAAGTCTTTATATTCGTGAAGAAATAGAGTAAAAACCAGGAGGAAATGAACCATGAACACAACTCTTATTGCAATCGGCGCAGGTATCGCCGTATTGAGCGCACTCGGCGCAGGTATCGGTATCGGTATCGCGACCGGTAAGGCTACGGAAGCAATCGCAAGACAGCCCGAAGCGGACGGCAAGATCAACAAGGCGCTGATCCTCGGCTGCGCACTCGCGGAAGCAACGGCCATCTACGGCTTCGTTATTGCGTTCCTGATCATTATCATGCTGAAATAAGCAGGTATTCCACGGCATACGGAAAGGTGAAAGACGATGCTGAAACTTGACTGGAATTTGTTATTTACCGTGATCAACCTGCTGATTCTGGTAGGCGCGATGTGGTATTTTCTGTTCAAGCCCGTCCGCAAGATATTAGAGGCGAGACAGGCGGAAGCGGACAGGGAAAATGCGCTCGCGAAGGCCAAGACCGCAGAGGCTGAAGCTGCTAAGGCGCGCTACGAAAAGTGTCTTTCCGACACCGAAGAGGAGCGTAGGCAGATCATTGCCAAAGCGCGCAAGCAGGCGGACGAGGAATATAAGAAAATCGTCAACAACGCCCGCTCGACCGCGAAACGGATCGAGACCGAGGCTACGGAAGACGCTGCCCGCAGCAAGGCAAGAATCGTTGCTGACGCGGAGCAGGAGATTGCCGACATGATCGCGATTGCGACCGAGAAGAACGTCGGCGAGCGGCACGGCGCCGGTTATGACAACGCTTTATACGAGCAGTTTTTGAGCGAGGTGGCTGAGGAAAAATGACGGCAACACTGATTTGCGTATTTCCGCCTACCGACGCCCAGCTTTCGGGCTTTACGGATTTCGTCCGGAGGCAGAGCGGCGCGGAAGAGGTTACAATTGATGTTATCATGGATGAGTCCCTCGGCAGCGGATTCATACTGCGCTTCGGAACGAAGGAGTATGACTGGAGCGAACGGGGCCGTATCGAACAGTTCCGCGAGAAGCTTTCGAAACGTCTCGGGGATGCCGCGCGGGAAGGCCGCAAGCAGAAGGACGTTCTGTCGGGTCTTCGCGCCAACATTGACGAGTTCCGCCTTGAGGCAACCGCCCGCGAGGTCGGAAACGTAGTCCGTGTCGGCGACGGTATCGCATTTATTGAAGGCATGGAGCACGTCCGCTACGGCGAAATCGTCGTATTCGGAAACGGCGTTAAGGGTATGATCCTCGACATCCGGCAGGAGGAAGTGTGCGCGGTATTGTTCGGCCGCGACACCGGAATCCGTGCGGGAGACCATGTTGCGCGTACCGGCAAGATGGCCGGCATCGCTGTCGGCGACGGCTACCTCGGAAGAGTTGTGGACGCGCTCGGAAACCCGCTTGACGGCGAGGAGGAGATCGCGGAAGAGGACTTCCGTCCGATCGAGCAGCCTGCCCCTTCCATCCGGGAGAGACAGTCCGTCAACACACCGCTCGAGACCGGTATTTTGGCTATCGATTCGATGTTCCCGATCGGCCGCGGCCAGCGTGAGCTGATCATCGGCGACCGTCAGACCGGTAAGACTTCCATTGCGATTGACACGATTCTGAACCAGAAGGGTAAGAACGTGATCTGTATCTATGTCGCGATCGGCCAGAAGGCATCCTCGATCGCGCAGTTAACGAATATTCTGCGCAAATACGACGCGCTTGATTACACGTGCGTCGTTGCTTCGACGGCATCCGATCCGGCACCGCTGCAGTATGCGGCACCGTATTCCGGAACGGCGCTTGCGGAGTATTTTATGCATAAGGGAAAGGACGTCCTGATCGTATACGATGACCTTTCGAAGCATGCGGTTGCGTACCGCGCGATTTCCCTCCTTCTGGAGCGTTCCCCGGGCCGTGAAGCGTACCCCGGCGACGTATTCTATCTGCATTCCCGCCTTTTGGAGCGGTCCGCCCGGTTAAGCGATGAGCTCGGCGGCGGTTCCATTACGGCTTTACCGATCATAGAGACACAGGCGGGCGACGTGTCCGCATATATTCCGACCAACGTTATTTCCATCACAGACGGTCAGATTTTCCTTGAGAGCGAGCTGTTCCGTGCGGGACGCCGTCCGGCCGTCAACGTAGGTCTTTCCGTATCGCGTGTCGGCGGTGCGGCGCAGACAAAGGCGATGAAGCGTGCAGCCGGTACGATCCGTATCGACCTCGCGCAGTATCGTGAGATGGAAGTGTTTACCCAGTTCTCGTCCGATCTTGATGAGAACACGAAGAAGCAGCTCAGACACGGCGGTTCGCTGATGGAGCTTTTGAAGCAGCCCCTGCAGCATCCGTTCTCGATCCCGGAGCAGGTCGTACTGCTTGTTGCGGCGAGCCGGCATCTTTTTGCGGAGGTTCCGTTAAAGGAAGTACGGGATTGCCGCGAAGGACTGCTTGAATACATGGAGCAGAAACACGGAGACATGCTGAATCTGTTGGAGTCGGGAGGCAAATTGCCCGACGATCTCCGGGAAAGTCTTGTAAAGGCTGTCGAGGAGTATTTTGAATGGCGCAGGCTAGAGAAATCCAAAACCGAATAAAGAGCATCCGTGACACGATGAAGATCACGAAGGCGATGTACATGGTCTCCTCGATGAAGGTGCAGAAGGCGAAGAACAAACTTGCCGAAACGGCCCCGTATTTCAATGGGCTGAAGCGGCAGATTGCGGACATCCTTCTTCATTTTCCGGAGATCCGGCATCTGTACTTCGATAACCGCCCGAAGGATGAAAAGGAAACCGTCAAGAAGAAGGGTTTCATTATTGTTACCGGCGACAAAGGAATGGCCGGCGCTTACAATAACAATATCCTGAAGATGGCAAGGGAGACAATCTCCACGGCGGAGGACTTCCGGCTTTTCTTCGTCGGCGAGTACGGAAGGCACGCGTTTCATGACCTGAAGGATCATATTGCGGACGATTTTCACGCGACTGCCTATGATCCGTCGGTGCACCGCGCCCGCGTCATGACCGAGTATCTGATGGATCTGTACGACCGCGAGGAACTCGATGAGATTTACATCATCTATACGCGTATGGTCAACACGCTGACCGAGGAAGTCGTGAAGGAGCAATTGCTTCCGCTCCGCACCAGTTCGTTCCTGCGTGCCTCCATGAAGGCCAAAGGAGACATGGCGAAGGACGGCGACTATCTGATCTACCCCTCGCCGGAGCAGGTGCTTAAATACCTTACGAAGAACTACGTTACCGGTTATCTGTACGGTGCATTGACGGAGAGCTTCGCTTCCGAGGAAAGCGCCCGCATGTTTGCGATGCAGACCGCGACCGACAACGGCGACAAGATGCTTACGGGGCTTTCGGTGCAGTACAACCGTACCCGTCAGGCGGCGATCACACAGGAAATTACGGAAGTTATCGGCGGCGCGAAGGCGCTCCGCCGCAAGAAAGAGAAGAAAAAGAAACAGGGATAGAGGAGCAATCATGAATCGGACCGGATATATTGTACAGGTCTCGGGACCTGTAGTGGACGTCATGTTTCCGGAAGGGGACCTGCCCTTCATCAAGGAAGCGTTGTGCGTGGAATTTGACGGAAAGAAACTGATGTTGGAGACGGCGCAGCACATCGGAGACAATCTGGTTAGGTGCATTACGCTCGGGCCGAGCGAAGGGCTTTACCGCGACGCGGTTGTTACGGCAACCGGTTCCGGTCTGATGGTTCCGGTCGGAGAGGAAATCCTCGGCCGTGTATTCAACGCGATCGGCGAGCCGCTTGACGGCGGAGAGCCTTTCCGCGAAGACGGAACGCGCTGGTGTATCCACCGCGAGCCTCCGACCCTTGAGGACCAGAGCCCCGTGGCGGAAGTACTGGAAACCGGAATCAAAGTCATCGACCTGCTTGCCCCTTACGCAAAGGGCGGCAAGATCGGACTTTTCGGCGGTGCCGGTGTCGGCAAGACCGTGCTTATCCAGGAATTGATCCATAACATAGCAACCCAGTACGGCGGATACTCCATCTTCACCGGTGTCGGCGAGCGTTCCAGAGAAGGAAACGACCTGTGGACCGAGATGAAGGAGTCGGGCGTACTGCAGAAGACGGCGCTTGTATTCGGACAGATGAACGAGTCCCCGGGCGTTCGTATGCGTGTCGCGGAGACAGGTCTTACGATGGCGGAATACTTCCGTGACGAGATGAACCGCGACGTTTTGCTGTTCATCGACAACATATTCCGTTTCGTACAGGCGGGCTCGGAAGTTTCGGCGCTTCTCGGACGCATGCCTTCGGCAGTAGGCTACCAGCCGACGCTTGCAACCGACCTCGGCGAACTGCAGGAGCGTATCGCTTCCACGAAGAACGGTTCCGTTACGTCCGTGCAGGCGGTTTACGTACCTGCGGACGACCTGACCGACCCTGCGCCGGCCACCACATTTTCCCACCTCGATGCTACGACCGTGCTGTCCCGTAAGATCGTGGAGCAGGGTATCTATCCGGCCGTGGATCCGCTTGCGTCCGGCTCCCGAATCCTTGAAGGGGATATTGTCGGCGAAGAGCATTACAGTGTGGCAAGAAGAGTACAGGAGATGCTGCAGCGCTACAACGAGCTGCAGGACATTATTGCGATACTCGGTATGGACGAGCTTGCGGAAGAGGACAAGCAGCTTGTGTACCGCGCGAGAAAAGCGCAGAGGTTCCTTTCCCAGCCGTTCCATGTGGCGGAGAACTTCACCGGCGTTCCCGGCGTATTCGTACCGCTCGCGGAGACAATCCGGGGCTTTAAGGCAATTCTTTCCGGAGAAATGGATGCGTATCCGGAGGCGGCTTTCTTCAACGTCGGCACGATCGATGACGTGAAGAAGAAAGCGGAGAGTATGAAGAACGACTGACGAGGATTTCATGAATTCATTTACCCTGAAAATCACAGCCAGCGACCGCGTGTTTTTTGAAGGAGAGTGTGTCTACCTCTCCTTTCCGGGCGTGGACGGGAGTCTCGGCGTAATGGCGCACCATCAGCCGATGGCGACGATCGTAGAGAACGGGCTCGTACGATTCCGGCTTCCGGACGGAACGGAGAAGGAAGTGATCGTGAGCGACGGGATGATGAACGTAGAGAACAACAGGGTGGAAATCCTCGCATTTTCCGCGGAGAGACCGGACGAGATCGATATCCGCGCGGCGCAGCGGGAACTGGAGATCGCAAGAGAGCAGCTTCAACAGAAGCAGAGCCTGATCGAATACAACCTTTCGAGCGCTTCGATGGCGCGGGCAATGGCGCGTCTTTCCGGGGCGCGCAGATTAAAAAGCGACGAACCGCTGTAAAAACAGCAAAAAGCAGGCCCGAAAGCCTGCTTTCCGTTTGTTCGGTTAAGGTACGGCGATCAGAAGAACTTTTTGCAGAGCCACAGTACGAGGCATGCGCCGCCGATGGAAATAATGATGGATACGATCCAGTTTCCGGCTCCCGGAATCGGAAGGAGCGCAGCGAGGAAACCGCCGACAACAGCGCCCAAGAAGCCCACGATAATGTTACGGAGCCAGCCGCCTTTCTTGTTGCCCATCAATGCACCTGCTACAGCACCGCAGAGTGCGTAAATAAGGATCTTGATAACCCAGGTAAGAAAAGGTCCCATAGGAGTATCCTCCTTTTTATTATTTTGATAGTTCCATTATACATGATACCGCAGAAAAAGAAAACGGTTTTTTGGAAATAAGGATAACGCAAGAATTTCTTGCAAAATTGAGCGAAAAGAGGATGGGAAAATGAAGAAAGAGGATCCGAACCGGACAATCCCCGAAGGGCTTTCGGAGTACAAAAAAACCGGAAAGCAAATTGCTTTCCGGCTTACAAGAGCACGAGACGGGATTCGAACCCGCGACCCTCGCCTTGGCAAGGCGATACTCCACCACTGAGCCACTCGTGCATATTTTTTTGTTGCGTCATCCGTGACGCAAGGATTAATATACACGATGAAGCCGGATTTGTCAACAGGTAATTTTACATTTTTCGGAGGAATTAAGAAGGATGGTATTTGACAATAAACCCCTTCTTTCGGCGAAGAAAAACGTCGAACGATACGAACAGCTGATACAGCAGCTGAAACAATACGAAGAGCGGCTCGAGGATCTGACGAGACTGCAGCCGGTACTCGAAGAGAAACTCCGCAAGGAAGCGGCGGAGCGCAACGAAACCGCGCGCAAGGCTACGGGCTTCGGACCGATCGCGTGGATGAGCAAGAACGATCTTACGCGCCAGATCATGGAGGCGGAAAATGCGGAGCAGGCGTACCTGCAGGCGGGAGCCGAATACGAGGCGGTTCTGAATAAGCGCGAGGCGTGCGCCGTTGAACTTGAAAAACTGAAGGATGCGCACCGGGATTATGAGACGCTTCTTACCGCGACGATCAATCAGGCGAAGAACATGGATTTTCCGCTCGGGGCAAGACTCCGCAAGATGGAAAAGGAGAGTGTTGAAGCGCGGACCAGGGGACTTGCTTACGATGCTTTGATCGAAAACGGGAGCAGCGTGATCCGCGAATGCACGATCGGAGACGAAGCGCTTGCGAAGCTGATGAAGAGACTCTCAACGCCCGGAGTGTCATTCGGTACGGCCGGGATCACGCAGTACAGCGCGCGGGAGATGAAGAACGCTTCCTCGGACATTATCAAGCTGATGGAGAACTTTATCCGAAAGATGCAGAAGAACGACTGGCTTGACTGGTTTATGCCGCAGCAGCTGCAGAGCCGCATCGGTATGCTGCAGGCCCAGCAGGAACAGATGAGCGGGATGCACAATGTCCCGACTTCTCTGATCTATGACTCGGTAAAGCAGATGCGTGAGACGATTGAAACGATCGGAACGCTGATGTTTGCGATCACGGACCGTTTGAGGATGGAAGTTGCCGTCGTACGGAACCGGGCGCACAATCTTCGTTCCGTACAGGAAAAGGCGGTTTTAGAGTACAGAGCGGAGTAGACCGGATCGAGGCCCGGGAAGGCCCGTTAACGCCGCATCGGCGAAGATGCGGACACAACAAAAAAATAAAAAGGCTGCCGGTGTCGTCATGGATGGAGACGAGCACGGCAGCCTTCCTGCTTTACGGTGCGGATGTTATTTCAAAAAGTTTCCGAGAAGTCCGGCTACGGCATCCAGAGGACTGGAGGAATCGGCCTTCTTGGCGGACTCGGTTTTCGCGGAGGAAGTCTTCTTCTTGCCCGAAGCGGCAGCAGATGTTGTCTTCTTCTTGCCGTCGGTCTTTGACTCGGTCTTCTTCTTTGAGTCGGTTTTCTTGGCAGCAGGCTTCTTGGCGGCGGGTTTCTTCTTGCCGGAGGAAGCGGGCTTTTCCTCTTCTTTTGCTGCGCTCGCGGTGTTGGTGGATGTAAGGCTCATCAATCCGGAAGTGAGCTTGCCGAGGTCAAGTTTGCCGAGCAGGGAGCCGAGAAGCGCGATATTGGATGCGGCCGAAGACTGCTGGCTGTTGTTTCCCTGGCCGAGGGACCCGAGAAGAAGGGGTGCCGCTGCGGTGAGAACGTTGGAAGTCGTGCTCTGGCTGACGCCGCTCTGTTCGGAAACCTGAGCCGCGGTCGTATTATTATTGGAAAGAAGAAGCGGAAGAGCGGTTGTCAGAACGCTCGAAACGTCCTTTTTGGAAGCACCGGACTTTTTACTGACTTCTTTCACGGTATTTTCGGTGATAAGACCGTTAAGCAACGCGGAAAAATCCATAAAAATCAACTCCTTTGTAAGTATTTTACGACTTAACAATATTATCGGGGGAAAATGCAAAAAAGTCAATAAATTCTCATCTTTTTTCGTTGAAAAAGCAATAAATATAGTATATAATGGCACTGTGAACAACGATATGGCGGATTTTCCGTCATGAGATTCCGAAATAAAGAGATAAGGAGTGATCGAAAATGGCCGAGCAGAAGAAAGCAACCGCTTCCGAATCCGGAAGAAAGAAAAGAGTCAGTGAAAGCGGGCAGACCGTAGTTCAGGCGAAATCTCAGGGCAGCGCCACCGGTAAGAGAATCGGTGCAGTATGTCTTTGGATTCTTGCTATTGCATTTGAGGTATTGGCAATCCTTGTATTAACGAAGCATATTGAAATTACCTTCATGAGTCCTCTTGTAGCAGTTATCATCCTGTTGGTTCTTGATTTTGCATGTGTTGTGGGCGGTTCCATGCTTTGGAAGAAAGCAAACCGTATCGATCCCGCATCCGAGAAGAACAAGGTTAAGTTCTGGCTTTGGAACAACATGGGTCTTATCGTAACGGTATTTGCATTTGTTCCTTTCATTATCCTTACACTGATGAGCAAAGAAGCCGATAAGAAGACGAAGGGAATCGCTGTCGGTGCAGCGGCAGTTCTTCTGATCATTGCCGGTCTCTGCAGCATTGACTGGAACCCGATCTCCGCAGAGGAGAAGGCTGCTCAGGAAGGTCTCTACACGGATGCGGCTCTTCCCGAGGGTAAGGTTTACTTCACCCAGTTCGGTAAGAAGTATCACTTGTATGAAGATTGCTCTCACATCAACAAGAGTGACAAGATTTACGAAGTTGTTGCAGGCGCTGAAGAGAATGAAGGAAAGGCTTGCGTAGACGTTGCAATCGAGTACGGTTGTGATGACGTATGTAAGACCTGCGCAGGAAAGTTTGAAAAGGCGCAAGGCGAGAAAGCTGCGGATGGCAACTAGTTTTTCATGAATCCTTTTTGAAAGAGGCCGCCGTATCGGAGAACCGGTACGGCGGCTTTTCTCTGTTTATCAGGTAACGGAATATACGGGCCGGACACCCCGCGGAACGCGTCTTTGGGATTGTCCGGTCCGTTTTCTCTGCCTTGCCAACGCCGATGGATTGTGATATGATAGAATTGAGTTCATATGGAGTTCAAGGAGCGTTTTACCATGAATCTGAAAAGAAAAATAACCGGAGCAGTTGCAGTCGGCCTTGCGGTTTGCATGTTGGCCGGATGCGGAAAAGGAAATCAGGAGATTAAGACGAGCCCTACGGCACCCGCGGCAACGCCTACCGAGGCACCCACTATGACGCCGACGCCTTCTCCGTCACCCACGCCTACCCCTACCCCGACGCCCAGACCGGCAGTCGGCGTTACGGAGATGTCTCTTTATAAGAACATCAAGACCGAGAAGCTGCGCAGAAAATACGACGAAACGTATTCATCGGAATGGGTAAAAGGCAAGGATATCACCAGCTTCGAGTGCATTGCTTCGACGGCGCAGGAGATTCCGAACAACGACCGGATATTCCAAGATCTCTGGAGAGACGAGTGGAACCGGTTCGCAAACAACGAGCAGTGCAAAATCTGCTACCGCGTACAGTTTCAGACGACCGACGGACTTAAGGTCGACCGCCTTCTGATGAAGGCCGGAGACGAAGCCGATTACAGCGAATACGTCGAGAACTATCTCTATGACGACATTCATCAGGTCAGAAACAAATGGTACTCGCATCTTGAACCGAAAGACAACAGCGACAGCATGATCCTGTCCTCGCTGAAGTTTACGGCCGGACAGAAAATTGAGAAAGTATACAGCCCGATGACAGTTACCGCTTATATCTATACATCCGATGAGGATTTCGATGAGAACGGCAACTATCTCGGATCGCTCAGCTATACGGTGCAGATCGTAAATACCGCAAGCGCCGCACCGCAGCTCGACGAGAACGGCAATCCTGTTTCTACACCTGTAGAACAAGGCGATCCCGGAAATGAAAACCAGGGACCTGTCACCACTCCGGCAACCGCCTTGAAGGTCAAGGTCACGAACAGCAACGATAAGAGCACCGGAGAACTTCTTGATAAAAACATCAGCACGATGATATCTTACGCTTCGGGCGATAAGATCACGATCTCGTCCGATACGGAAATGGGCGGAATCTATCTGATCTGGGGAAGCCCCGTCGTTACTTATAAAGTGGAATACGGCGAGCAGGAGATGACCTGCGGCACGAACGGATTCCTGCATGACTATGTCGCATTTGACGAACCCGTAAAGGAATGCACGATCACGGTTTCCGATAAGGTAAGCCTGAGCGACGTGTACGCATACACCGAGGGCGTTCTGCCCGACAGCGTTCAGGTTTGGGAGCCTCCGCTTAAGGAGGCGGATATCCTCGTATTTTCCACCCATGCGGATGACGAGGTACTGTTCCTCGGCGGTGTGATCGCCCTTTACGCAGGCGTTGAGAAATACCGCGTGCAGGTCGTATACCTGTGCGAGTTCTGGACGACCGACAAGCGCCGCGAGCACGAGAAGCTCGACGGTCTGTGGGAGATGGGACTTCACACTTATCCCGTCAACATGGACTATATCGACAAATACGCCGCCAACCTTCAGGCAGCGCTTAAGATTTACGATTACGAAAAGGTACTGACGAGCGTTACCGAGAACGTACGCCGCTTCAAGCCGCTCATCGTCGTAACGCACGACAAGAACGGCGAATACGGCCACGGCGGACACATCCTTCTTTATAATGCGGTAAATGACGCGGTTTACAATGCCGCCGATCCGAATTTCCGTCCCGAATCCGTTGAGAAATACGGTGCCTGGGAAGTACAGAAGATGTACATCCACCTCTGGTCGGAGAATAAGATCCGTCTCGATCTTCGCACCCCGAGAGAGGAGTTCGGCGGACGCGCGCTTCTCGACGTGCTGAAAGCCGCATACAAGAAGCACGTTACCCAGCAGTGGACGAGCTTCAAGGTTTCGGATGATTATGAATACGACTGTGCCGCGTTCGGTCTCGCGATGACGAAGGTCGGAAACGATACCGGAACCGGTCACATGTTTGAAAACCTTGTTTCCTACGGAGAGAAGGAAGAGCAGGAGCGTCTTGCCCGTGAGGAGCAGGAGCGCCTGGAACGCGAAGAGCGCGAACGTCTTGAGCGGGAAGAGCAGGAAAGACTTGCCCGCGAGGAAGAGGAACGCAAAGCCGAAGAGAAGAAGCAGGAAGACCTGAAGAAGGCTCAGGAGCGTACCGAAGCGATCGAGGCCGAAGCGAACAAGGGCGGAAAGCTCTGGAAGATCCTTCTTGTTATTCTTGTAATCCTTGTAGCCGTATATCTGGGATTCCGGATTGTCATCACACAGCGCGAACGCAAGGAAAGACTGCGCCGCGCGAAGGCGAGAGCCATGCGCAGAGAGCGTGCGGAAAAGGAAATGCGCCGGCAGGCACACAGGGAGTCGTCACCCGAGGATGACTATTTGTGAAAAAATCGTGAAAATGAATAATTACACACTTGAATCCGCACCTTTTTTTGTCATTTTGCGAGATTGCATCGAAAAATCGTATTTGGTATAATTTTTTTGGCTGGATTTACAACGGATTTCAGCCTTTGCTCACAGGTTTCACACTGTATGAAAGAAATGCCCGGAGATGCTGTTCTCCGGAATCGGAGTGAGTCTGAAATGGTTCAGACTTCATCGGGTGCTGCGGCAGGTACGGCACCGGATGGGACCATGCCTGCGTCAAGGTAAACAACATATATGAAAGTGACTATTATCGGCGCAGGAAGCGTCGGCTCGACAATCGCATTTACGTTGGCAACAACAGGTACTTCTTCGGACATCGTTCTGATCGATGTAAATGAGGAGAAGGCCAAGGGCGAAGCAATGGATATTCTTCAGGGAAGCCCGTTCTTCGGTTCTCTGTCCATCATCGCAGGTGACTATGCGGACGCGAAGGATTCCGACATCGTTATCATCACATCCGGTATTCCGAGACGCGCAGGCCAGTCCAGACTGGAACTTGCACAGACCAATGTAAACATCATGAAGGATATTGCTTCCAAGATTACGAAGTATGCGCCGAAGGCCGTATACATCATCGTAAGCAATCCTGTTGACGTAATGACCTATGCATTCCACAAGTTCTCCGGCATCCCGGAGAATCAGATCATCGGTTCCGGTACGATTCTCGACACTTCCCGTCTTCGTGCAAGACTTGCCGAGATTTACGATATCAGCCAGAGCAACGTGCATGCATATGTATTCGGTGAGCACGGTGATTCCTCTTTCGTTACCTGGTCTCTTGCGAACATCTCTAACGTTCCGCTTGACCATTATAAAGAGCGCATCCACAATTCCGTTAAGGAGTTCCCGAAGCTTGACCGTGCGGAAGTAGAGGATTATGTTAAGAAGTCCGGCGGAATCGTTATCAGCCGCAAGGGCGCTACCTACTATGCAATTGCCGTTTCGGTAGCATTTATCGTACGTACCATCATTTCCGGAATCGACACGACCATGACGGTTTCGACGATGATGCACGGCGAGTACGGCATCGACGATGTATGTCTCTCGACGCTTGCGATCGTCGGCAAGAACGGTATTGTAGGAAACGTTGAGACGCCTCTTAACGACGAGGAGATCGCACTTCTTCGTAAGAGCGCGGACAACCTGAAAGAAGTTATCCGCAACATCGATCTCGCCTAATTGATTCGAATAATCGGAAGCGTGCGCTGTCACGCTTCCCTGTATCAGCGAGGAGACGGCGCGGCCGCCTCCTTTTGATTGTTTAAGGGCACCTTACGGAACACCGGAAGGGTGCATGCCGCTGCGGGATACCGCGCGGCGGGAGGAAGTAATGGAATTCCGAATCGAACATGACTCCATGGGCGAGATGCAGGTTCCTGCGGATTGCTACTGGGGTGCTCAGACCGAGCGAAGCCGCAGAAACTTTCTGATCGGAGCGGGAATTGAGACGATGCCCGCAGAGATCATCCGGGCATTTGCCGTATTGAAGAAGGCGGCGGCCGCAGCCAATAAGACGCTGCAGCCCGCACGCATGACCGAAGACAAATGCGGCGCCATCGCGAAGACTTGCGATGAGATCCTTGCAGGAAAGCTTGCGGGACATTTTCCGCTTGTCGTATGGCAGACCGGAAGCGGCACACAATCGAATATGAACGTTAACGAAGTGATAGCAAACCGCGGCAACGAGATCGCGGGAGCGAAGCTTCTTCATCCGAACGATGACGTGAACATGTCCCAGTCGAGTAACGACACGTTCCCGACGGCGATGCACATTGCTGCGGTAACCGAAATCGAGACGCGCCTGTTCCCGGCAATTGACACGCTGACCGCGACGTTTAAACGGCTCGAAGCCGAGAACGAAGGCATCGTAAAGAGCGGCCGGACGCACCTGCAGGACGCGGTGCCGATCGCATTTTCCCAGGAGATCAGCGGCTGGAGAACGAGCCTTGAGCGGGACCGTGCAATGCTTGAGATGCTGCTGCCGGCACTTCGGACGCTGGCGCTCGGCGGAACGGCAGTCGGAACCGGATTGAACGCGCCGAAGGGCTTTGCCGAAGAGGTTGCGAAGGAAGTCAGCCGGATCACCGGAATTGCATTCGTTACCGCGGAGAATAAGTTCCACGCCCTTACCTCAAAGGACGAGATGGTTTCCGTTCACGGAGTGCTGAAGGCGCTTGCGGCCGATCTGATGAAGATCGCGAACGACGTACGGTGGCTTGCGAGCGGACCGAGAGACGGTCTCGGAGAGATCCGGATTCCCGAGAACGAGCCGGGTTCCTCGATCATGCCGGGCAAGGTCAATCCGACGCAGTGCGAAGCCGTTACGATGGTAGCCGTACAGGTCATCGGAAACGATACGGCGGTCGGAATGGCGGCGAGCCAGGGCAACTTCGAGCTGAACGTGTTCATGCCCGTGATCGCGTATAATTTTCTGCAGTCCGTAAGACTTCTGAGCGAGGCGATGATCTCGTTTACGAAGAACTGCGTGACCGGAATTACCGCGAACCGCGAGAAGATGCATGACAACCTGTACAATTCGCTGATGCTTGTTACGGCGCTCAATCCGTACATCGGTTATGAGAATGCCGCGAAGACCGCGAAGCTCGCTTACAAGGAGAACATCTCCTTAAAAGAAGCGTGTGTCCGTCTCGGTTTTCTGAGCGCGGACGAGTTCGACCGTGTTTTTCATCCCGAGAACATGATTTGAACACGAAACATTCACAATCAAAAAGTAAACTAAAGCAAGATGCTTGCTTATAAAGAAAGGATAAATGTTATGAATTACGCAGAAGAATCCCTGAAGAAGCATTATGAGTGGAAAGGTAAGGTGGAGATGGTTGTTCGTGCTCCCCTGGAAACGAAAGAGGATCTGTCTCTTGCATACACCCCCGGTGTTGCACAGCCCTGTCTTGAAATCCAGAAGAACGTTGATCTGAGCTACGATCTTACCCGCCGCAGCAATCTGGTAGCCGTTGTTACCGACGGTACCGCAGTACTCGGTCTCGGCGATATCGGTCCGGAGGCAGGCATGCCCGTTATGGAAGGCAAATGTGCCCTCTTCAAGGCATTCGGCGATGTTGACGCAATCCCGCTCTGCATCCGCAGCAAAGAGGTTGATGACATCGTTAACACCGTAAGACTTCTTGCAGGTTCTTTCGGCGGCGTAAACCTTGAGGATATTTCCGCTCCCCGTTGTTTCGAAATCGAGAGAAAGCTCAAAGAGTGCTGCGACATCCCGATTTTCCATGATGACCAGCACGGTACCGCTGTTGTATGTCTTGCGGCAATGCTCAACGCATTGAAGGTTGTTAACAAGAAGATCGATGAGATCCGCGTTGTAACGAGCGGTGCAGGCGCAGCAGGTATCGCAATCATCAAGCTCCTCATCTCGATGGGTCTTAAGGACGTTGTAATGTGCGACCGTAAGGGCGCTATCTATAAGGGCCGCGACGGTCTGAACGCTGAGAAGGAGATCATCGCTGAGATGACCAACCAGCAGATGCGCAAGGGCAGTCTCGAGGACGTTATCAAGGGCGCTGACGTATTTATCGGCGTATCCGCTCCCGGCTGTGTAACTCCCGAGATGGTTAAGAGCATGGCAAAGGATCCGATCCTTTTCCCGATGGCTAACCCGACTCCCGAGATCATGCCCGACGAAGCTAAGGCTGCAGGCGCAGCAGTAGTCGGAACCGGCCGCAGCGATTTCCCGAACCAGATCAACAACGTACTTGCTTTCCCGGGCATCTTCCGCGGTGCTCTGGATGTTCGCGCTAAGGACATCAACGATGAGATGAAGATCGCAGCTGCAAAGGCTATCGCAGGCTTCGTTACCGACGACAAGCTTTCCGCAGACTACATCATCCCGAGCGCACTTGACAAGACCGTTGCACAGGCTGTTGCAAAGGCAGTTGCCAAGGCTGCACGCGACACCGGCGTTGCTCGTCTGTAATTGATACGGAACATTAAGCGGAAGCACCGACCCGAATAAGGCCGGTGCTTCCTTAACCAAAAGGAAGTATCCGGATATACCGGATGCGCCGGTTTGCCGCAGGCACGAACCGGTCTGTCCCAGCCTGCATTTATTGGAGAACAGAATGAAGAAGATTGGAATTGCGCTGCTTGTTGTAACGGCCATGCTTGCCCTTACCGGATGCGACGGAAAGAACGGAAACGGATTCGCAACCGCGACCCCTTCCGCAAGCCCGACCCCGATTGCCGATGTTGAGAGCCTGTATCATGTATGCGGCGGTGAAGTGGTACTCGGAAGCTATGACAAGCTCACAAAGCCCGCAAAGGGCGCTGCCGTTTCTGAGGCGGAACTCGAGGAAGAACTTCAGTCGCAGATCAAGGACGCGCTTGCACAGTACCCGAACTACGTTCCCGATGAGAGCCGCAACGGTACGGAGATTAAGACCGGCGACACCGTAAACATCGATTTTGTCGGCAAGCTCGACGGCGAGGCATTTTCCGGCGGTACCGGAAAGGGCTATGACCTGAAGGTCGGCGACTATCAGTTTATCGAGGATTTCGAGAACGGACTGATCGGCAAGACGGTCGGAACGACATTTGACATTGACGCCACCTTCCCCGAGGATTACGGCAAAGAGGAACTGAACGGCAAGGCAGTCGTATTTACCATCACCGTAAACTATGTCGGCACGGAAAAGGAAGGCGCTGACGACGATTACATCAAGCGTCTTTCCGACGGAGAGTATGCGAGCATTGACGAGTACCGCGAGGCGCTTCGCGAGATGCTCCAGCAGGAGAAGGACGCGAACTATGACGATGACGTTTTCAACACCGTTATCGATCAGATGGTGGCAATTTCCGAATTCAAGACGATCCTTGACGATGATGTCGAGTTCTATGCGAACGACATGCTTGAGTATTATCAGAGCATGGCTTCCTACTACGGCATGGGCGTCGAAGATTTCGCTTCCATGGCGTTCGGCAGCTATGACGATATGATGAAGAGCATCGACGAGAACGCTACGACTTACGTGAAGCAGTACATGGTTCTTCAGCAGGTTGTGAAGCAGGAAAATCTCACCGTTTCCGACGAGAAATACAAAGAGATGATCGCCGGATACATGGAAACCGCCCAGTATGACAGCCAGGAAGAGTTTGAGGCGGCTTACACGAAGGAATACCTTATGTACTGCATGCAGAACGATCTCGCACTTGAGTTCCTCGTAGACAAAGCAAAGGTTGTGGACTGATCGGAGTATGCGTTTTCAATGGAATCGTAAGGCGGTTATCCGCTGTTTTATTGCCGTGTTCGGGATGGGATTCTTCCTGTCGTTTCTGATCCTTTGCGATCTCGGAACGGATCCGTGCACGTTTATGAACCGTTCGATCGCGGCTAAGATCGGATGGAGCTTCGGAAACTGGCAGCTTCTGTTCAACGTGTGCCTGATTCTTCTGGTGCTTCTTCTGAAACGGTCTTTGATCGGTTTCGGAACGGTTTTCAACATGGTTTTGATCGGATACTACGCGGATTTCTTCTGCTGGCTGTTTCGAAAGATCATCCCTGCGGAAGCGTTTACGAACCCGGTATCCAGATGGCCCGTCTTTTTGGTGACGCTTGGCGGATTCATCATAAGCGCCGCGGTTTACATCACCGCCGATATGGGTGTGTCCCCGTATGACGGCCTGCCGATCATCATCACCGAGAAGGTGACAAAACATTTTCCGAAGATTCCTCCCATGGTGATCCGTATTGCCTGGGACGGAGCGGCAATCCTTGTCGGAACGCTGCTCGGCGGGATCCCGATCATCGGAATCATCCTGATGGCGCTGTTCCTCGGACCGGCAATCACGATGGTTAGGAAGCTCGGAGAGAAAAGATTTAAGAATGAAAAGCCTCCCGTTTGACCGGGAGGTTTTCTTATGCCTTAAAAGATATGTTTGCTTTTCGGATTGCGGCGATTGCGCTTATGCTTTTTGAATCGCGGAGATCCTTACGCTTTACTGAATCGCGTTGATCTCGGCCTGCGAGAAAACGGAGATCCCGTTATCACGGAAAATCTCAAGGCCTTTCTCGCGGTCGGAGAGACGGAAGATGATCAAAGCGTTGTTTCCTTCGCTGTAGTTGAAGGAATACAGATATTCGATCGAAATGCCTGCCTCATCGAGAAGGCACAGGATCTTATTGAGTCCGCCGGGTTCGTTCGGAACGCGGACGCAGATAACGTGGTTCTTTCGTGCGGCATAGCCGGATTCTTTCAGGAGCTTAAGACTCTGGTCATTGTCGCTTTCGCGTACAATGAAACGAACGAGACCGAAACCGGAAGTATCCGCAATCGTCATGGCGAGAATATCGATACCGTTATCGGCAAGGAGCGATGTCAGTTTGGATAAGGTTCCCTTCATATTCTCAAGGAATACGGTAATCTGATGAATATACATTGTCGTACCTCCTTTTTTCTCTATTATACATTGGTCAGGTTTCTGCGGTCAATAACACGCTTTGCCTTGCCTTCGGAACGAGGCAGGGACTTCGGTGCAACAAGCGTGATTTTGGCGGCAATTCCGACAACGGACTTGATGCGCTCCGCAATCGTAGAGCGGAGTTCCTCAATTTCGCTGACCTTATCGGTGAAGATCTCGTCGGAAAGCTCAACCTGAACTTCGAGTTTATCGGTGGAGTTTACACGGTCAACGATCAGGCAGTAGAACGGAGCAACGCCCTCAAGGCCGACGAGACAGGTCTCAATCTGGCTCGGGAATACGTTGACGCCGCGGATAACGAGCATGTCATCGGTACGGCCGGTCAGACGGCTGATCTTAAGGAAGGTACGGCCGCATGCGCAGGGCTTTGCGTCGATGGAGCAGATGTCGTGTGTCCGGTAACGGATCATCGGCATACCGGTCTTCGTGATCGTGGTAAATACGAGTTCGCCTTTCTGTCCGTAAGGAAGAGGCTCGCCGGTCTCGGGATCGATGATCTCGGCGATAACGTGGTCCTCGTTCACATGCATGCCGGCCTTCTCAAGGCACTCAAATGCAACGCCGGGGCCGCCGATCTCGGTCAGTCCGTAGATGTCGCAGGCGTCGAAATCGAAGAGTTCCTCGAGGTGCTGACGCATTTCCTCGGTCCACGGCTCAGCGCCGAAGACGCCGGACTTCAGTTTAACCTTGTCAAGAAGTCCCGCTTCCTTTAAGGTCTCGCCGAGGTAGGTCGCGTAGGAAGGCGTGCAGCAGAGCATCGTCGCGCCGAGCTCGGTCATCATCATCATCTGACGCTGCGTGTTGCCGGCCGACATCGGGATAACGGTAGCGCCGATCGCGGATGCGCCGTAATGTGCGCCGAGACCGCCGGTGAAGAGGCCGTAGCCGTAGCAGACCTGGATCACGTCGTCCTTATCGCCGCCCGCAGCGGTGAGTGATCTTGCAACCATCTCGGTCCATACATCTATGTCATTCTGGGTGTAGCCGGTTACGATCGGCTTTCCGGTCGTTCCCGAGGATCCCTGGATACGGACGATGTCCGTAAGCTTGGCCGCAAGCAGTCCGTAAGGGAACTGGTCACGCAGGTCGGTCTTCTCGGTGAACGGAAGTTTCTTTAAATCATCAACGGTCTTAATGTCTTCGGGCTTTACACCCATGGCATCCATACGCGCGCGGTAGAGCGGTACGTTCTCGTACTCAAGCTTAACCGTAGCGCGAAGGCGTTCGTTTTGGAGCTCGCGGAGCTTTGCACGGTCCATGCACTCGATGGCGGGGCTCCAGATCTTGTGGATTTTCTCCTGTTTCATAAGTACCTCCATGATAATAGAATGGTGTTATCCTGAGGACGAAGGCCGTTTCAAGAGGAAACAAAAAAGCCCGTCCTCTGCAACAGTAGAGGACGAGCATATAACCCGTGGTACCACCTCAATTCAGTATACGTAAACGCATACCCTCATTCGGGCACATCATTCATGCCCTATCGCGATAACGGACGCAACCGGCGATGCCTACTTAGCGAAACTGTTCAACACGCTGCTCTCGGGAGGAATTCGGAAGGTCTTCGATGCCGGCTCTCACCATGCCCGGCTCGCTGTAAGGGAATACTTGTTTCGTACTGGTTCCCGGTCACTGCATTTGTCTAGACTATACGCCTTCGTTCCGAACCTGTCAAGCGTAATTTTTTGCGGAAAATGAAAAACCCCGCGGCGGGTTTCCGGACCGCTCCGTGAAAATGCGCCGCCTTCCGGCTTGAAGGTATTCCTTGCCTGCGGGGCGAACCTTTGGTATAATTATCCCGACCGGCAATCCATCCGCAGGAGGAACACAGCATGAAAAAACGCATTCGTTTCATCGTAAGCTTTTTGATTCTTTCCGTCCTCGCCATGGGAATTCTTACGGCATGTAAAGAGGAAGAAGAGAAACTCGCGGGAAAGAGAAGAACCGCTCTTTCACCGGGCGCGGAACCGACCGCCGTCCTTACGCCTTCGCCTACCGATGAGCCGACACCGACCGATGTGCCGGCGCCGACCGATGTGCCCGCCCCGACCGCCACACCGGCGCCCGGAACATGGGACGGGATGAAAGCGGTATCATGCGGGAACGGCGCATTTTCCTTATATGTTCCGGAGGATGCTGAAGTCAGTGTTCGTGACAACTGGCTTACGGCGGAAAATGAAACCGGTTATCTTGAGGTTGGCTATCAGATCGACGGGTACGACGGGGCGGTCTATGACAGCGAAGATCTCGAAAAGCTGCTCTATGACGGCAATACGCTGAACGAAGTGCTTGTCGTCGATGACTATAAGCTGTACGGAACATGCAGCCGCAAGCTGATCAACAACGTGTCCTGTCTTGTCGGACCGGATTCGGAGGCTTATCTGTATTTCGACGACGAAACGGTACGGGAATACTCCCGCTTCTGGGCGTATGACTGCAGGGACGAGTACGGAATCATCGCCGTGTATTACGCATTCCCGGATAAGAGTTATGCGGAAATGACGGAGGAGGACTATGACGACGCAGCCGTATGGATGAAGAGTGCGGAATCGCTCGTGCAGCATCATTCGCCGATTGACGTTGAACTTAAGAGGGTTACCGAAAAGATGTCGGACGGCTCGGTTGCCGATTTCCTTTATATCGACGGCACTGTCAAGAGGATTGAGAAAACGGCCAATGCTTCTCTGGTCATCACGCCGTATGATACCGAAGACGTAACGATATATATCCAGCACGTCGATCAATCCTACGGATGCAAATCCGTGATGGACGTATACCGGATGTTAAAGAGTCAGTACGGCAACAATTTTGACTTTTCCGATCCTGAGGATTTTTACGGGGATATCATATGGACGGAAACCGGAACGGTTAACGGCGTGGATTACGAATTCAGCGATTTCTGCGCGGACAGTTATACTTCCGGATATTGGATCATCTTCTTCAGGCGTCCGCTTGGTCAGGCCGACATGGGGGAGACCGATCTGATCGAAGACATCATGTGGTCATTCCGGGATATTTATATGCCGCAATAAAGGAATTAAATCTATGAAGACAGTCGGCAAATGGATGAGCCGGTGCATGGCATCGGCGTCCGTTATACTTTGGTACGCCGTAATATTCGGCTTCTCCGCGCAGGACGGAGAGCGGTCCGGAAGTCTGTCCGGAACCATTGCGAAAGCGGTTGTCCGTCTTTTCGGCGGAGACCCGGAGGGAAGGACCCGGGAGACGCTTGAAACGGTTATACGAAAATGTGCGCACATGACGGAGTTCGCAATCCTCGCGCTGCTCCTTCTGTGGGCGGTATGCGTATGGACGGGAGTTCGGAACATTAAGGCATATGCCGCGGCGCTTTTAATCACCGTATGCCTGGCGGCATTGGATGAATTCCACCAGACATTTGTCCCCGACCGGGCCGGACGTCCGCTCGACGTTCTGATCGATTCGTGCGGCGCGCTTGCGGCACTCGGTGCGGTATGGATTATCACGCACGGAAAATCATCGTCTGAATCGTCGGAAAGCATTACATGATATGGACAAATAGTCTAAAAACGGATGAAAAACCGTGCGCTTTTTGGATAAGTTAGCGAAGAAAGAAAGTGCGGTCCGCCCGTTCTTCGGCAAAAGGTAGAAAATGTGCGGAAAGCCTTGTATTTGCTTACTTTTTTGGTTATCATTACTCTTGTAGCATAAGAATGTGACGGCGCGTGCCGATCGATTAAAAACATTTTATATGGAGGAGTAACTGATATGGCTACCAAGAAAGTAGAAGAAGTTAAGGCTGTTGTAACCGAGAAGGCTGCAGAGGTTGCAAAGAAGGTTGAGCCTGCTAAGAAGGCTGTTGCAAAGAAGGCAGAGACCGTTAAGAAGGTCGTTGCCGAGAAGACCGAGGAAGTTGCAAAGAAGGCTGAGCCTGTTAAGAAGGCTGTTACCAAGAAGGTTGAGCCCGCTAAGAAGGCTGTTGAGAAGGCAATCGAGCCCGCTAAGAAGGCTGTTGAGAAGGCAATCGAGCCCGCTAAGAAGGCTGTTGCAAAGAAGGATGCCGTTGTATTCCTTCAGTTCGCAGGCAAGGAGATCAACACCGAGGATATCGTAGCTGCCGCTAAGAAGGCATATGCCGCTGACAACAAGGCAGCAATCAAGGAAATCACCCTTTATGTTAAGCCTGAGGACAACGCTGCTTACTATGTTGTAAACGGCGATGTAACCGGTAAGGTTGAGCTGTAATCAACGATACGGATCATTGATTCAAAGGGCACATGTTCCGGCATGTGCCTTTTCTTTTGCAGAGAAGCCCGGCGCCGCCGGGACGGGAGAACAGGATGGGACGTTTGGATGTAGTGATTCCGGTGTACCGGCCGGATCGGAGATTTTATAAACTGATCAGGATGATATTCAGCCAGAGCGAGCAGCCCGGGAAGGTTCAGGTCATGCTGACGCTTTCGGGTGCGGAAGGTGAAGAGGATAAGCTGATATCCCGGATCAATGCCATCCGCGTAAAGATGCATGCGGAGCAGACGGAGATTGCCGTAACTTCGCTTACAAAGGCGGAATTCGATCACGGCGGAACAAGAAACCGGGGCATTGCCGCGTGTCATGCACCGTATGTCCTTTGCATTACCGCCGATGCGGTACCGGCGGATGCCAACCTTTTCAGGACCATGATCGATGCAATGGAGCGGGACAATGACACAATTGCCGTTTATGCGCGCCAGGTTGCGCCGCAGAGTGCCGGTAAGATCGTACGATACACGCAGAACTTCAACTATCCTTCCTCCAGTCTCCGGAAAACGTCGCAGAAGTTCGGAACGCTCGGGATCAAAGCGATATTCTGCTCGGACGTATGCTGTCTGTATCACCGGAACCGTTTCTTCTGCCTCGACGGGTTTGAGGAGCCGGTGCTGTTCGGCGAAGACATGCTTTTTGCCGGCAAGGCGCTCGAACACGGCTACGCGGTGTTTTACGAAGCAGCCGCGGTCGTGGAGCACGGACACGCATTTTCCCTCGTCGGGACGTTCCGGAGGAATTTCGACAGCGGCGTGAACCAGGCGGATCACGCGGAACTGTTCAGGAAGCTGTCCTCTGAGAAAGAGGGCATGAAATATGTGAAATACATGCTCGGGGAACTGCGTAAGGAGCATGCGTATTTCGCGATGGCGGAGTTCGTATTCCAGTGTGCGGCAAAGTATGCGGGGTTCCTGCTCGGGAAGCATTACCGCGTCCTTCCGAAGGCGCTTGTAAAGAAGCTCACGAACAATGCGAAATACTTTGAAAACACTTGAAAAACAAGGGCTTTTGCCTTGACATACCCAGTCGTCGTGTGTACAATTATGGGTGGATTAGTTTACTTTTGGAGGCTTTGATGAGGAAGATCGTTCTCTCGATTCTGGTGGAGAATACGGCCGGCGTTCTGGCACGTACTTCGGGACTTTTCTCGCGCCGCGGATACAATATCGAAAGTCTTTCCGTAGGGGAAACGGAAGATGCGAGCATCAGCCGCATGACGGTCGTTGCAAGCGGGGAAGAGGAAACGCTCAGCCAGATTGTGAAACAATTGCTGAAACTGGAGGACGTCATCTCCGTCAGAGAACTTGTTCCGGACAGCTCGGTCTGCTGCGAATTGCTTCTTCTGAAAGTGAACACCGCTGATTCGGAGAAGCGCAAGGAAGCGCTCGCCATTGCGGAACGCACCGACGCCAAGGTGGTGGATGTCTCTCCCGAGACAATGATGCTCCGCCTTACCGGAGAACCCGCGAAGGTCGACAGCTTTATCAACGACTTCTCTTCATTTCAGATTTTGGAACTGGTCCGCACCGGACTGACCGGACTCGCCAGATCCTGAGTTTATTTCGGAACCGGCTCCGGAGACTGTTCCGGACGGGGACCAATATCGAAAGGAGAAGTGTTTTATGTTCAAAGAATTCAAGAAGTTCATTATGCGCGGCAACATGATCGATCTTGCCGTAGGTATGATCATCGGCGCTTCGTTCAGCGCGATCATCACCGCACTCGTTAACAACGTTCTGATGCCCGTAATCGGCGTTCTGACCGGCGGCAAGGCGAATTTCACCGACGCATTTGTTATTTTGAAAGAGCCCGAGACGATTCCGGACGGTTTTGACAAGGCTGTCAGAACTCTTGAGAACTACCAGGGCGCAGGTTATATCTGTCTTGGCTACGGCGCATTTGTTACCGCCATTATCAGTTTCCTGCTCGTGGCACTCTGCCTGTTCTTCGTTGTAAAGGCATTCAACAAGGCACAGAGTCTTACCAAGAAGGAAGAGGCTCCCGCAGCTCCTACCACCAAGGTGTGCCCGTTCTGTAAGAGCGAGATCAGCATTGAGGCTACACGCTGCCCGCACTGCACGTCCGAACTCCCTAAGGAATAATTAATCACAGATCAGATGAAGAAGACAAAGTCAGGATTTTAATTGCGATCGGAATAGCGGCAATCCTCGGGATTGTTTATTCCGCCGCAGACAATTGACTGATTGATCGGAAAGCCGGTGTTGCAGAAGTAACACCGGCTTCTTTGATTCTTTCGTTGCGCCCGATGTGACGAAGGTTCCGTCACCGGTCCCCACGCCGGCCCCATTTCGTCTGACACACCGACGCCTGTTCCGGCCGGACAGGACAATCCCGATCGGCACACTGCTTGCGGGAGGCGGGGCATTTCTCCTGTTTTGACGGTTTCCGAACAGAAATCTCTTGTATGAAACGCGTATAAGTGTTATATTATAGATTTGGAAATATATGCGCGAGAAATCGGCAATAAATGATACGAAAGGAGTCATGAATCATGGGATTTATTGACAGAATCAAAGAAAGAGCGAAGCAGGACAAGAAGACGATCGTTCTGCCCGAGTCCATGGACAGAAGAACATGGGAAGCAGTTGAAATCATCCTGAAGGAAGGAATCGCGAACATTATCGTACTCGGTACTCCCGAGGAGTGCGCTGAGAACAGCAAGGGTCTTGATGTTGCCGGTGCTACGGTGATCGATCCTCATACCGCTCCCGAGCTTCAGGCATACATTGACAAGCTTGTTGAGCTTCGTCAGGCAAAGGGAATGACTCCCGAGGAAGCAAAGAAGCTTCTTACCACCGACTACATGTACTATGCGTGCATGATGGTTAAGATGGGCGCAGCAGACGGCGTTGTATCCGGCGCATGCCATTCAACCGCCAACACCCTTCGTCCGTCCCTTCAGATCATCAAGACGAAGCCCGGCACTAAGCTTGTGTCCGCATTCTTCATGATGATCGTTCCGAACTGCGAGTACGGTGCGGACGGCACCTTCCTGTTCGCAGATTCCGGTCTTGAGCAGAATCCCGACCCGGAGAAGCTTGCGGCTATCGCAATCAGCTCCGCAGAGTCGTTTGAGCTTCTGGTAGAGAAGCAGGCTAAGGTCGCCATGCTCAGCCATTCCACGAAGGGCAGCGCAAAGCATGCCGACGTTGACAAGGTTCTTGCTGCTACCGCAATCGCCAAGGAGCTTCGCCCCGACATCCTTCTTGACGGCGAGCTTCAGGCAGATGCCGCTATGGTTCCTTCCGTAGGCGCTTCCAAGGCTCCCGGCAGCAACGTAGCCGGACAGGCTAACGTTCTTGTATTCCCCGACCTTGATGCCGGCAACATCGGCTACAAGCTCGTTCAGAGACTTGCAAAGGCTGAGGCTTACGGCCCTATTACCCAGGGTATCGCTGCTCCGATCAATGACCTTTCCCGCGGCTGCATCGCTGAGGATATCGTGGGCGTTGTTGCAATCACCGCTGTACAGGCAATCGGCAAGTAATTCATGACATTTCCGGCGGGCGACCATGTGCCGCCCGCCGATTACTATACGGAGGCAAATATGAAAGTTTTGGTTATCAACTGCGGAAGCAGTTCTTTGAAGTATCAGCTGATCGATTCCGAGACCGAGCAGGCTCTGGCCGTAGGTCTTTGCGAGCGTATCGGTATTGACGGACGTCTGAAGCACACCCCTGCCGGCGGCGAGAAGGTAGTTCTCGAGGATCCGCTTCCGAATCACGAAGTAGCGATCCAGAACGTGCTGGCTGCTCTTACGAATCCCGAGTACGGCGTGATCAAGGATCTCTCCGAAATCGGTGCCGTAGGTCATCGTGTCGTACACGGCGGCGAGAAGTTCACGACTTCCGTTATCATTGACGAGAATGTTATCAAGGGCATCGAAGAGTGCAGCGACCTGGCTCCTCTTCACAACCCCGCAAACCTGATCGGTATCAACGCCTGCAGAAAGCTTATGCCCGGCGTACCGGAGGTTGCCGTATTCGATACCGCGTTCCATCAGACGATGCCGAAGGAAGCTTACCTCTACGGTATCCCTTACGAGTACTATGAGAAGTACAAGGTTCGCCGTTACGGCTTCCACGGAACAAGCCACAGCTACGTATCTAAGCGCGCGATTGACATCGCAAAGCTTGATCCGAACAACTCGAAGGTTATCGTATGCCACCTCGGCAACGGAGCTTCCATCAGTGCCGTTAAGGACGGCAAATCCGTAGATACATCCATGGGTCTTACCCCTCTTGAAGGTCTGATCATGGGCACCCGTTCCGGTGATATCGATCCGGCTATCATGGAATTTATCGCAGGCAAGGAAAAACTTGATCTTGCCGGCATTATGAACGTGCTCAACAAGAAGTCCGGCGTATTCGGTATGTCCGGCGTTTCGTCCGATTTCCGTGACCTTGACGCTGCCGCTACCGAAGGCAATGAACTTGCGAAGAACGCAATCGACGGCTTCGTATACCGCGTTGCCAAGTACGTAGGCGCTTACGCTGCCGCGATGAACGGCGTTGACGCGATCGCATTTACCGCAGGCGTAGGCGAGAACGACAAGAAGGTTCGTAAGGCTATCTGCGAGCACTTCGGATTTCTCGGTGTTCAGATCGACGATGAGAAGAACGCGATCCGCGGTGAGGAAGTCATCATTTCGACTCCCGATTCTAAGGTTAAGGTTCTTGTTATCCCGACCAACGAGGAGCTTGCAATCTGCCGTGAGACGGTAGCGCTCTGCAAGTAAAAACCGTACTGAAAGAAAAAGCCCTGTTGCCGTATGACAGCAGGGCTTTTATCAAATCTGCGGGGAGAAGCGAATGAAGAAAGCATCGGGACTTAAGAAGAAACAGTTTATCATTCTGATCGTGTCCGTATGTGTTGTCGCATTGATCGCGGAAGGCATCCTGATCGCGCACACATTTTCCGCCGGGAAGGAAAAGGATAAGCATAAGCCGACTCCGACACCGACAAAGGAACCGTTTTCATACGGGATGTGGATCCCGGTTTCGCATACATATCTTAAAGAGGACGGAACCGTTCTTGAGATGGAAACGTATGATTATGACAATGAGGGACGTGTAATCCTCGTAAGGTGTTTTGACGGCGAAGAACAGCTTGTCTGTGAGGAGAAATACACCTATGATAAAAACGGGACCAAAACGGAAACGTTTGTCGAAAAAGAGCATACGGAACGGATCAAAACCTCTATCGGAGGTATGACGGTCAACCACAAAGACGGGGAGTCCTACGAGTGCCTTTATGATAATGACGGATTTATTAAGAAGATTACGAAGTATAAAAACGCCGACGGCACAAAGATACCTGTCGAGTTAATGAAGCGGTTTTATTCGGGCGGGCGGCTCTCCGGGGAGGACCTTTATGCCATGGATGATGAATCCGGGGAGTGGGTTCTTAAAAGCGAGAAGGAATACCGCTATGACGGGGATAACACAATCGAAATCAGAGGAGGAGAGGTAAAGGTTTACTGCGGAGGAAGATTTGTGGAAATGACGGATTATTCCGATCCGGACAGAACGGACCCGATCGACAGGGTTACAAGATACAGATTGTTTCCGCCCCGTTTGGATTGTCTGCAGAATATCGAATTTATGAAAGAATGGATGTCGGAGTACGAGCCGCGACAAGCGGAGATATTTCAGGAAAATGTGACCGCCTTAATAGCCCGGTGGAGCGTAGAATTCAATCCGGAAGGTCTTCCGGTCAAAATGTATCGCGGATACTTCCGAACGGATGATCATCTGGAGGTATACAGAGAATACCGGTATGATGAGAAAAACAGAATCATTCAAATCCGGGGAAAAGAACAACTTCCCGGCTATATGAGCAGAGCGCCGAGAGAGATGGAAACCCTTATTGCATATGATGATGACGACAATCCGGTTGAAATTAAGTATGACAATATAATACACCGGCTGGAATGGAAACTCATACCGTACGGACAATGAAAAATGACGGGACGGGTTCGCCGGGCGGCCGAGAAAAATCCTGAAAAAACTGTTGACAAACAGACTCCGAGTCGCTATAATTTCAATATGCGCGCTTCGGACGATTCGGTCCTGGCGAATAGACTAAAGGGAGGTGTAATAGTCATGGGTGCTATTTGTCCTAAGAATAAACATTCGAAAGCAAGAAGAGACAGCAGAAGAGCGAACTGGAAGATGACCGCTCCGAATCTTGTAAAGTGCAGCAAGTGCGGTGCTTTGATGATGCCTCACAGAGTTTGCAAGGCATGCGGAAGCTACAACAAGAAAGAGATTATCCCTCAGGAAGCTTAATTCGAATTGAATTTGGAAACCGTCGGTTTTACCGGCGGTTTTTTGTTTGCCTTTTTCACGGTTTTTTGATAGAGTTATAGTGATGGTTTCATAGACATTTGAAACGCATAAAACGATTGACGGAGCACTGCCCTCGTATTTTGGATGATGTACAACTGCCCTCAACGGTTTGCAATGTATAGCTGAGTTTGAAAAGCTATCTATTAGCAAAACTGTGAGTGAAGAGCGGATTGAAAGAGGGAAGTATTTAGGAGGAGTTTATGAGTGATTCGTGGGAACAAAACAAGCGAATACAAGAGATGCTACTTGAAGCGTGGAACAAAGCAAAAGCGGGATGGAAATGCCGTGCTGCTGATGCCTTCCAATCGGATTATGTGATCAAAGAGATAGAAATCTCCGGGGAGATTGAGGAAGCTTGTATTAAACTAGAAAACTTATCGAAAGAGTTCTCGCAAAAATTGGATGAAATTGATATAAATACCTTAGGGAATAACGTAGGAGGCGAATATGTTTGAACTAAAGAGAATTGAAGATCAGGCGAAAAAGATTGATGCAACGAGAGAAGAGTATAAACGGAAACTATCCGATGCGAGGACAAATTACAATAATGCGAAAGAAGGATTAAAAACACATTTCAGCGGACTTTCTGAAAAATCGGACAAGACCAGGGCACAAGAATGGGAGAAGAATGAAAATGATACAAATGGCATCATTCAAAAATGGAAAGAGATGGTTAATTCTGTTCAGGGGTTGAGGGGATCGATTAGACCTCGGAAGATGCAATTGATTATTCAAACATATCTGGATTCAAACTATAAGCCGGTTGAGGAATTGACAAGTATTGAAGAATTGCAATCCATCGTGGACAGGATTCTCGCAAACGGTTTTTGGGCGTGGGTAAAACGATTACTTAGAATAGGGAAGTATTCCTCTAAGGGGAAAATGATTCTGCATTTTAATCAGAAGGTTTTAGATACGTGTTATTACTGCTATTGCAGAATTGAAGATGCAAAAACCGAGCTGGAATCGGAGCGCACTGAAATAAAGATTCGTTGTCAAGAGATAGATAGTAAAAGAAAAAATGATTTTGAAAGTATGAATCTAGAACTTGATAAAGAATGGGAGGAAGAGAAAAAACGCTACCTTGATTTGTTAGAGAGTTATTGCAATTCAAATGAGGTTGTAGGGTTTTATAACGACATTGAGGAAAAACAAAAGGAGGCAAAATCATTCTATCAGCGTTGGGATCAGTACAGTATTCCTGAAGGAATACCTAGTGGGGTCTATATCGGCAGCGTTTCGATAGGGCCAGGAAAAACTGGCCAGTGTTCGTCTTTCTCTATGCCGCTGTGGTTAAATCTATTTGCTAGCAATGTGGTTGTTATTACTGCTGAAGAGGAGGATATTAACTCGAAGAAAAGCAGGGCAAAAGGAATCGTGCGTAGATTGTTGGCGAGGATGATTAAAACTATTCCGCCGGAAGTCTGCAGTTATTCTGTATTTGATTCATTGCATAAGGGTGATAGTTTAGGACGATTAGTGGATATCACCAATGTTGGAACAACAGATATAAATTTTGATTTGTTTACCAGTGAGAATTCAGGATCTAACGTGGTTGTTTCTTGTGGAGAACGGCGCGAATATTTACGTAATCGTTTGGCGGAAATCATAAAGTACACAGCAGGAAAGAGTCAATCCTTATTTGACTATAACCGAGAAGAGGGGGCATATGATTTCCCATTTACCTGGGTTATTGATTTTGGATTCCCGGATAAAATTGATTCACGTTTGGAACATGATTATAAAGAATTATTTGTGAATGCGCAATCCGCGGGTTATTCGTTTGTTTTGGTTACTAACAAAAATGGTTACAACGAAATTAACCGGATGGTTAATTCCTATTCCAGAATGCGCGTATTGCATATAGACTGCGAAAAACAAATATATGAACAGGGAAGTATTCGCTTTCCGATGAGGCAAGAGTGCGCGGGACCATCAGATGCTGAAATCGATAGCTTCATGACTGCATTGACAAAATTTTACAATGAGGAAGATTTTGTGGATAATGCAATAAGGCATGTGTTTAGAAAAGAAGTAGTAACTCATGCTGCTCCATCGAGAGGTCTTACTATTCCGATGGCTTTAGACAGCAGAAAAAGAGTGGTAAATTTGGAACTTGGCGGAGCGGGAAGCATACACGGTTTCATTTCAGGCGGAACAAATAGTGGTAAATCAACCCTGTTGCATACAGTAATTTTGAGTGCTTGTATGCACTATGATCCTAGAGATTTGGAAATTTGGTTGGTGGATTATAAACAGACAGAATTCTTTTTGTATAAGAATAATATAATGCCGCATATCAAACTTATCGGCATGAGCAAAGATCCTGATTTTACATATAGTTTGTTGGATTCGGCAAAAGAAGAATTAGACAGAAGAACCCGACTCATGAACGTGTTTTCTGTCGTTAGTCTGGAGGATTATTGGAAACATAAAGGCGAACCGGGCTACGAGCACATTAAACGGTTATTTATTATAGTTGACGAGTTCCATGAGATGAGTCAAAGTGTCGCTGATAATATTAAGTATAAAACAGAACTGGAAAACTTGGTTAGTGAATCGAAGTCTGCAGGTATTAATTTCCTTCTGGCCGACCAATCTTTCAGTAAAGGTCTGGGAGGATTGACTCCTAAAGCTCGTGACCAGATCGGACTCAGAATTGCCATGCGAAATGAAGCTTCCCCTCAAGAAATAAAGGAAACCCTGGAAGCTGATAGAGCTTTGTATTCGGATGGTTTGCAAAAGACTATTACAATAATGAGCCAAGGGGATTTTATTATGAAGGTGTATGTACGAAATCCTCGTGGTGAGATGACTGATATCCGATTAGAAAAGTTTAAAGCTCTTCTTGCGACAAATGATGATATAGTTGCAATCAGCAAAAAATTACGAGAAAAGTATAAAGGACTCTTTGATGAAGAGGATTTGCTTTTTGTTAATACACGCGGGCAGGTTGAGTGGGATGATTCCTATATTCGAGCGCTTGATTCCAGCGAAAAACTGCCTGATGCTAATATACGCTTATATCTGGGCCGTCCTGCAACTTTGAAACCTTGTTTTAACCTTGATTTGGGTAGGCAGCCAGATGAAAACTTAAGCATTGTTGGAGGAAATACACATCAACGATATGAATTGATTATGTCAATTATCCATAGTTGTAAATACCGTGCATATAGATTGTGCGTTTTTGCTGCGGAATACTCTGATGTTATGAGCGAATATGGAGAGGAGATTTCTAAATCGTGTAGCGATAGCCCCAATGTTGAATTGATGATTTCGATTGAGGAGTGGTGCAAGAAACTTACTGAGCTTGAAAAGCGGATGAGAACAAAAACAAATGCTGATAAAAGCAACACTTTATGTCTTTTCATTGGACTAGAGATAACTAGTGTAGAGATGAGTCGCTTGGTAAAGAAGGACAATAGAGCAAAACGTCAGACAAGTATAGGAGGAGTTAACTTCTCGGATTTCCTGGAAGGAGATGACATGAACGTTTATCTGGAGCAGGATGATGAATTGGGAACGGGAATGAATAATGGCGATAGTGATGATGAGAGTGAAGAATTTGATGCCATGCCAATTATCCGAGAATTATTCTCTTTAGGGACAAGAACAGGTATTAGGTGTGTAGTAGAGGCTACAGGATATCGATTGTTCAAAAAAGACATAGGGGTAGGTGATATGTGTCGTCATAGAATTGCGTTTGATATGACTTCTGAAGATTGTACTTTCTACCTTGGAACGTCATCATTCCAGAGTAGGATTGGACAATTTGCTGTTTATGGAAACGGTGGAAAAGAAGTGATGAAACTGTTGCCGTTTTGTTTGAACAAAGAATAGGAGGACGTTTTATGAATTTAGATACTGGTAAAATGGGAGAATATGCGGATTTTTTGGAAACAAAATGTAACGAAATACGTTCACTTTGCGGGAATATGGAAGAATTATTATCCGTTGCAACGCAGTGTTTGGATCAGGAAAGTGGCCGGTCTGCGGCACGTAGGCTTCAAGATTGCGTTGAGAATATTATGAAAAGTGTTCCGATTGCGGAGGATGCATCGAAAAGATTGGTATTGGCAAAGAAACGTGTTGAAGAAGCTGAACAGGTATTCCACAGATGATTTGCTGTTTGCTGCAATGGTTTATGTTTAGAATGGAGGATTAAATGCATGGGTGAGTTTTTTGTGAATGAAAATGGCTGCCGGGTATTAAGTGAGCAGATGTATAAATGTATGGTTGAAATACATAAACGTATTGAGGAAATAGACCAAAGAAACGGTAGCCTAAAGGAGGCTTTAGGAGATGATTATGGAGCAATTGCACGTTCTGTAATGACCATGAAGGGTGAAATAGCTAATGGTTACAAGGAATTGAGAACAGTGATAATAGATATGAGCGAGTATTTGAGCCGGGTAAAGAAAGTCCGGGTCGCTCTTGGAGAGAATAAATGATTGTAGAATATAAAGAAGAGGCTTTAAAAGAACTGATTCATGAAACCGAAACAGTAAGTAAAGAACTCTATTCTTTAAAAGAAAGCAGTAGTGTGACATATTCTGATTGCGTTGAAAAGTTTGAGAGATTATTTGCACAATTAGAGGAACAAAAGCAGGAATGCTATGAGAAACTTGAGGACGCAGAAAGTCGGGAACGAGAAGCACAGGAAGAATATGAGAGCGCTAGAAAAGCACTTGAATCTCAAGGAGAACAGGCCGATTCATACGTGGTAAGCAGGTTTCAGAGTGCATCCGGGCGTTTATCCATTGCTAGGCAGGAGGTGTATTTAGCAGAAGAAAACTATCGCGCGGTGGAAAGAAAGATAAACGCTCTTATGCAGTATAAAGATGTCTTTGATGCCAGCGCGGGCACTTTGAAACATATAATTGAGAGTCAATACCTTTTATTGTCCGGATTGATAAAAAAAGGGAATGATGGGCTGAATCAATATATCTTATTGATGAAAAAAGCAAGACATTCATTACAGGAAACATCGATTCAGTCAGGTTCAGGTGGAAGCATAGGAGGAGCAGGATTTAAGGCATCATCTTTGGAATGGAGCGGAGAAGTTAATAATTCGTTAAGAGTCCCTCATAGAAATGAAGATCTGTCAAGAACTCTTAATGAGTATGGTGTGAATGGGATAGAATATGTTGATGGGACCCCGGATTTTTCTCCGGTTTCTAAATTTGTTGTGGAGTTCAGTGAGAACGAACTTTTTTCTGCTTTGGGGAATATCCCGATTGGAAAACTAATGTCAGAAGATGGTTTTGTGAATAGAAAAAAGTTTAACACCTTGGTTAGAGCCGAGTGGCAGAAGATTGCGCTCAACACGATTTTGAACAGGTTACAAATAGATGCAGACTTTAGGGCGGAATTCTGTGAAAAAGTTGGAATTGATCCGAGTATGATCAGCACTTCTACAGACTTGGCAAATGCTATTAAAACTAAAGGCTTGACTCTGCATGAATCTACAGATTGTAAGAATATTTTGTTTGTTCCCACTAAGATTCATGGAGCGTTCACTCATTCTGGTGGGGTATCGGCAATGTTAGAACGATTGATAAGTGGAAATTACAAGGCCTTGCACTGGCTATGAGTGAGATAAAGGGGGAAAAATGAGTTCAGTAAAGAAGAAAGGAATCCGGATGAAACGGCGCACATTTGTCATCCTGATTCTGTCCGTGTGCGTGATTGCAATCGGTGCGGAGACAGTGCTTTTAGTGCATTCGTTTACGAAGAAGAACAAAGGAAAGAACCCGGGAGAGGTTACGAAGGAACCTGACAAGGTTGTTACGGATATAACGGTTACGCCTTCGGCCACACCGACCGGCGGAGCCAAGGAAGAAACACGCACGATTTATGTTAAGGTGAAGGAAGAGACGTATCAGTCGACCGAGAAAACGCCGGACGGTGCATATGCGGAGCCGAAGCTTTACAGCAGGGTGGAGTATTCGTATGACGAGCTCGGGCGGCTTGCACGGAAGGAACTCAGCTATTACGGAGAGGAGCGGAGGGATTATCACTCTTCTTACATCTATGAGCCGAGCGGACTGATCACGGAGACGCAGACCGTTTATTTTGATCCGGACGGAAATCCGGAGAAGACGGAGACCGGCAGGACGTATGAACTGCCGTACGGGCATACCGTTTCGGACTCGAACGGGAGCAACGTAACGCTGACCTATGATGAGAACGGTTATTGGAAGAAGATAGTCTGCGTGAATCCCCGCGAGGAAGCGGAGTTCACATTTGACGCGGAGGGAAGGATCGAAAAGGCTTCCTACATCTATTATCAGGGACAGTCCGATGATATGGAGATCGCGTTTGAGGATGAGTATGCCTACCGGGAGGACGGGACCGTTATTCGGACGAGACGTTCCAAAGATTTGGAAGTATATTCCGGACGGATTACCAACTATGATATCAAGACATATAAAGACGGCCGGCTTTTGAAGCAGGAGACATATTCCGATGAGGCGGACAGCATTCGCTGGGTCTATGACTACGAGTACACAAGCGCCGGAAGATGGGAGAACCTCGATGTTATCAATGATCCGGTAGGAGGCAGGGGCAGTAAAAGTTTTGCCCTTGATACGGGCGAATCCAATCCGCCGCAGATTTCATCATGGGATGCATCATTTTACGATAATTACCGCTTCGAAACCGATCGGGACGGTAACGCGCTGGCTATCTACGGAATTGCGGGCAGCGAGGAGCATAAGCTCGCATATGTCGAATACGATGATAACGGGCGCCCGGTTCATTATTATCATATTTCACGCTGGGACGAAGAGGACATCCGCTATCAGTATGATGATGCAGGCAATCTCACGGAGATTTTTACGACCGATGAGAGCGACCGAAGCTACCAGTCAAAAACGACGATCACGTATGAGGCGATTCAGGTGCCGCTGAATTAGAAAAATACCCGCAGCCGGGTGCCGCACAAACCGGTGATCCGGGCACCTTCAGGCGGTTTTAAGAAACGCATAATACCATCGAAAGAGGATTATATGAACGCCGATATCGGAAGAATCATAACCAAACTGGACAGCCTGTTTGCGCGGAAGGAATATGCGGAAGCGGAGCGCCTTCTTAAGTATTGGGAAAAGGAAGGCAGGGCTTCCGGGGACGACCGCGTCTATTACCTTGCCGTTAACGAGCAGATGGGGCTGTACCGTAAGCTCGGGCGCAGGGACGATGCGATGGCAGCAGTCGAGCGGATGCTTTCGTATCTCGACAGCAGGAACCGCCGCATGAGCGTGGAAGGCGCCACGGCGCTTCTCAATGCGGGAACCGTGTATAAGGCGTTCGGACAGAGCGAAGAGGCGGTTCCGTTTTTCGAAGAGGCAAGCTTCGTCTATGAGGAACTGCTCCCGCCGGACGACCGCAGGCTTGCGGGGCTTTATAACAACATGAGTTCCGCGCTTACGGATCTTAAGCGTTATGACGAGGCGCTGGAGCTTTGCGAAAAGGCGCTTTCGATACTCGGTAAGACGGCCGGCAATGAGCCCGAAGAGGCGATAACCTACCTGAACATGACCGGTATGTATGAAGCCCGCGACGGCATCGAAAAAGCGCAGGAAAGCATTGATACGTGCCTTACGAAGGCACAGGAGAAGCTTGCTGAGGCCGACGGAAAGACGGAGGAGGGATATCTGGCATTTGTCTTCGACAAATGTGCACCGACCTTCGCCTATTACGGATGGTTCGCGGAGAAGAATCTGCTTATGAAACGCTCGGAGGAGATTTATGAAAGGCTTGGAGCTGTCAAGGAAATATTATGAGGCGTTCGGTGAGCCGATGCTTCGGGAGAACTTCGCGGAGATCCTGCCGCACATCGCGGTCGGGCTTGTCGGACAGGGAAGCGAATGCATGGGTTACGATGACGACCTGTCAAAGGATCATGATTTCGAGCCCGGATTCAGTATATTCCTGCCCGGGGAGGATGTTGTGGACCGCCGCTCGGAGTTCCTTCTGGAACGCGCTTATTCGAAGCTCCCGAAGGAATTCGAGGGGTTCGGGAAGAACGGCTTGAAACCTGCGGGAGGACCTCGTCACGGCGTCGTGAGGCGCGAGGAATTCTTGGTCCGCACAATCGGCAAAGCGACCGAGACGCTGACGGTTTCGGAGTGGTTCGCGATACCCGAACAGTCGCTTTTAGAGGTGTGCGACGGGGAGCTTTTCTATGACGGAGACGGAGCGTTTACGCGTATCCGCGAACGGATCGGAACAATGCCCGAACCGATCCGGCTTAAGAAACTTGCAGCCTGCCTTCTGATGATGTCGCAGACCGGCCAGTACAATTATCAAAGGCTTGTGGAGCGCGGGGACGAGCGCGGCGCACAGCTTTGCCTGATCGAGTTTGAGAAGCAGGCGAGACACGCGGCGTTTCTGATCAACGGCCGCTATATGCCTTACTATAAATGGAGCTACCGCGCACTGTCCGAGCTGCCCGTACTGTCGGAACTTACGGACCGTCTGTACCGGCTGATCTCGACCGGAAATACGCCTGCGGAGGCTCCCTCAAAGCTGGAAACCGCCGAGGACATCGCGGCGCGGATCATCTGCGAGCTGCAGGATCAGAACCTGACCGACGCGGTGTGCGCGGACCTGCAGAAGCACGCATTTTCCGTTAACGACCATATCGCGGACGGAACGATCCGGAACATGGATATATTCGCAGCGCTGTAAGACACACACGAGCACTGCATTCGCGGTGGTGTGTATAGAAAACGGATTCAGGTGCTCCGGGCACGTGGCTCGGTAACAACACAAAGAATAAGGCGCTTCGGAGAGTGTTCTCCGGAGCGTCTTTTGCTTACTCCATGATGTATTCGTACCAGTCGCGCACATACTTATCCGCGGCTTCTTGATCGAGTTCACGCTTTTCAAAGAAACACAATTCATCATTCGGACGGAACCGGAACACGGGGCCGATCCGCTCGTTAAGCTGCGGCAGGAAACTGCCGCTTTTCTGCTGTCTCGCGGTCTCACGCGTGGCGGGCTTCCGGTAGTCCTTCTCGACGCACGACGCAAGGCTCTTGTGAACCGCCTTATTCTCGTACGGAAGATAGTAATAATCCTTGTAATTCGGAAAATAGTAATACGCGTTCATGCTGTAAACCGGCAGCGAAAGCCGCACCGTATTGCCGGAAAGCAGAAGGTCGGCGAAATAACCGTCCGGAGCGTCGGAGTCTAAAGCATCATCAGCGCTTCCGACGTTGCAAACGGAGCCGTCAGTCTTTCCTTCGCCGGGATATACGGAGCAATCCGCCCCGCTGCCGGGCTTAGCAGGCGCGCATTCCGCCGGAACATCGGGAAGCGGACACACCTTGCGGACGGCCTTCGGAAATGCATACGGAAGCGTCGCGGCAAATGTCACGCACCCGTCCTTTTCCTCCGTGGAAACCTCCGTAAACGGAACGCTTCCGAACAGGCAGTACGGAAGGAGCGAAGGCAGCTTCGCAAGCCCCAGAATGTCATCGTGGTTATGTAACAGAAGCGCATCCGAAAGCTCCTCCGCGCGGGCTGTATCGAAGCGGCATCTCGCGACATATTCGGAATAAAACGACACAAGCGTTCCGCCGTCATACGGGTCGGTCCGGTCAAAACCTGCCGGAACCTCTAAGGACGGCTGCTTGCGGTTCACAAGACCGAACAGCGCCTTACACGGAGACAGGCGCCGGTACAGGTCCACGGTCTGTTCCTTTTCGGGAATCGTATACGGAAGCTTGTGGCGGTGAAGCCTTGCGGTTACAAACGGAATGTCGAAGGTCGAGCCGTTGTAGTGGACAAGCACGTGCTCATCCGTGAGAGCCCGGCAGAAGGCGGTGAGCACGGCGGGCTCTTCGTCCGCATTTTCCGCGAACCATTGGCGGAAGCGGACGCCTTCGGGCGTTTCGGTCAGGCATCCGATCAGATAGATGTAGCAGAAAACGGGCGACAGCCCGGTCGTCTCGACATCAAAAAAGAACGGTCTGCGACCGCTCATAACAGACCCGCAGCCCTCGGCGTCCGCAAGACAGCCGAGCGCCGCCGGGATTTCAAAATCCGGCAGAATCCGATCAATGATCTTCATGAAAAAAGCCTCCTCAAGCACAAACTTTGAGGGAATCAAACGATGCGTTTGCGTGTACCCGGCAGGTCTTTTCGGGAAAGCATCCGGAAGCGCCCCGCCGTCGATACGGATTATACCATTTTTTTGTAAAAAAGTGAAGAATTTATAGTGTATTTCCGCGGAAAATGTGGTACAATAACGCTATATATGGTATTTTCCGCCGAAAAGGACACAAAGAATCGGCGGTACGGCGGAGCCGGAACGGATTTCCGCCCGAAAAGGAGTATGAATGATTGCATTTTTGCACGGAGAATTGTACGGAACAACCGAGAATTCCGCGATTGTGGAATGCGCCGGCGTGGGGTATGAGGCAATCATGCCGCAGACGGATTTAGAGAAGCTTTCCGTTCCCGGCGAGACGGTGACGATATTTACCTACCTGAATGTCAACGAGAATACGGGCGTGAACCTGTTCGGGTTCCTTTCGAAAGAAGACCTGCGGCTCTTTAAGATGCTGATCACGGTAAGCGGAGTCGGGCCGAAGGTGGCGATTGCCATCCTTTCAATCATGTCCTCGACCGAGCTGTGCCGCGCAATCTTTACGGACAATGCGAAGGCAATCGCGAAGACGCCGGGTGTCGGACCGAAGCTCGCGGGCAAGGTCATCCTCGAACTGAAGGACAAGATCCATCCCGAGGAGATCGTGCTCGGTGCGGAAACCGAGGAGGCGCCGAAGCAGGTTGACAGCGCGGAAGCGGATGAGGCAATCGCAGGCCTGACCGCACTCGGGTATTCAAGAAAGGATGCCGAAAAGGCGGTCAAGAAGGCTGCCAAGGAAGGCATGAGCGCGGAAGAGATTCTGGATGCGGCATTCCGTTTTCTGTAATAACGCAGCGGATTCCGGGCAAGGCTGCCGGGCATTCCGTGAAGCAATGGAGTAGATTATGGCGAAGAGAATCATTACGACGGAGAAGATGAACGAAGACATCAAGATCGAGAGTTCGCTTCGGCCGCAGTATCTTCGGGACTATATCGGTCAGGAAAAACTGAAATCCACATTGAACGTTTATATCGAGGCGGCCAAGAAGCGCGGCGAGACATTAGATCACGTATTGTTCTTCGGGCCTCCCGGACTCGGTAAGACGACGCTTGCAAACATTATCGCAAACGAAATGGGCGTGGACATTAAGACGACAAGCGGACCGGCAATCGAGAAGCCGGGCGACATTGTCGCGATCATAAAAGGGCTCCGCGAAGGCGACATCCTGTTCATCGACGAGATACACCGTCTGAACCGTCAGGTCGAGGAAATATTGTATTCCGCAATGGAGGATTTCTTCATCGACGTGGTGATCGGAACCGGCGGAACCAATGCGAAATCGATGCACATCAAGCTGCCGAAATTCACCCTGATCGGCGCGACGACGAGAGCCGGAATGCTGACGGCACCGCTTCGCGACCGGTTCGGTGTAGTTAGCAGAATGGAATTCTATAACGAGAAGGAACTGAAGACCATCATTATGAATTCCGCAAGAAAGCTGAGCGTGCCGATCGACGACGAAGGCGCGTCCGAGCTTGCCCGCCGTTCCCGCGGAACGCCGCGTCTTGCGAACCGTTTCTTAAAGCGCGTACGGGATTTCGCGCAGGTTACCGGAGACGGACATATTGACGGAGAGATCGCCAGATACGCACTCGATCTTTTGGAAGTGGACCGGATCGGACTCGATCACATCGACCGCGCCATCCTGACAACGATGATCGAGAAATTCGGCGGCGGACCGGTCGGTACCGGAGCCGTTGCGACAACGATCGGCGAGGACCAGGGCACGATTGAGGATGTGTACGAACCTTATCTGGTGCAGATCGGATTTATCTTAAGGACGCCGCGAGGCCGTGTGGTGGGAAGAGAAGCGTATGAACATCTCGGCATCCCGTATATCGAGAAGAACAGCTGAGAAGAACCGGCCCGGTCGGGTCCGGCGTGAGGAATACGAGTTAAGCCGTTCCGTCAGGGGACGGGGAATATAATACTATCCCGGAGGTCACTATGAACAACCGTACAGAAACTGACGTCATCATCAACGGTAAGCAGTACAGCATTATCGGTTACGAAAGCGAAGAGTACCTGCAGCGCGTAGCATCATACATCAACAGCAAATACGCCGAGATGCGTTCCCAGAAGTGGTACAAGGACATGAATCCCGACATGCGTGCGGTTGTGATGCAGATCAATCTTGCGGACGACTACTTCAAACTGAAGCAGCAGCTCACCGACCTGACCGATGAGACGGAAGACCGCGACAACGAGATCTACAAACTGAAGCATGACCTGATTGCCGCACAGGGCGACATCCAGGAACTGCAGCGTAAGATCGAGAAGCTTCAGCAGGCCAATCTGGAAGAACAGAAGAAGTCGGTACGTCTGGAGACCGAATTGAATGGATACAAGAAGAAATATCACTAAAGTCGAACTGCTTGCGCCGGCCGGATCGGCGGAAACGCTTCAGGCCGTTATTGAGGCGGGAGCGGATGCCGTTTATATCGGCGGTACCCGTTTCGGCGCGAGAGCATATGCGGACAATCCCGGAGAGGACAGCCTCCTTCGGGCGATCGACTATGCGCATCTGCGCGGCGTCCGCGTTTATATGACCGTCAACACGCTGCTTACGGACCGTGAGACGGCCGACCTTTACGAATATATTAACCCTTATTATATGGCCGGACTGGATGCCGTGATCGTACAGGATCTCGGTGTCCTGTCCTTTTTGCGTTCGCATTTTCCGAAGCTGCCGGTGCATATCAGCACGCAGATGACGATCACGGACGCGATGAGCGCGAAACTGTTCGACGAGGGCGTGACGAGGATTGTTCCCGCCAGAGAACTGAGCCTTTCGGAGATCAGGTCGATGCGAGAACAGTGCGGGAAGGAACTCGAGATCTTTGCGCACGGAGCGCTTTGCTACTGCTATTCGGGACAGTGCCTGCTGTCGTCGCTGATCGGCGGGCGGAGCGGAAACCGCGGGCGGTGCGCGCAGCCGTGCCGCAAGGAATACGTGTATGAAGAAGGCGGAACGCGCAAGCGGGGATACCTGTTAAGCCCGAAGGATCAGTGTCTGCTTCCGAGACTTCACGAACTTCTGGAGACTGGGATTCACTCGCTGAAACTCGAAGGACGCATGAAGAGCCTTGCCTATGCGGCAGGTGTGACGGCGATCTACCGCAAATGGATCGACCGCTTCTACGCGCTCGGCGGGGCGGAATACCGCGAATACCTTAAAAAGAATGCCGCCGAGATGCAGGCAGATACGGAAACGCTTGCGGAACTCTTTAACCGCGGCGGATTCTGCGAGGGTTACGTGTTCGGGAAGAAGGGGCCGGAGATGATCTGCGAAAAGCGGTCCAACCATTCCGGCGTTTTGGTCGGTACTGCGTATGTGAGAAGAACGCCGGCCCGCAATGACCGATTCCCGAAGAACGGTGCGCAGAGGCGTCCGGACCGGCTGACGGCGGTACCGGATTTCACGAAGAAGATCGGCCCTGCGGAGGTGCTTGAATTCCGCACGCAGGACGAGCGGTTCGTATGCGGCGAATGGACGACTGCGCAGGATATGAGCGGATACCGGATCCCGCCGGTTCCGATCTTTTGGAGAAAGGAATTCGGGCGCATGCCCGATGATCTCAAACTGAATATATGGCGCATGCGGAAGGAACCGCTTCTGCATGAACTGAACGAGCTGTACGGCAAGACCCGCAGACCGATCGCGGTTGCGGGAAGCTTCGTCATGGAGCCCGGCAAGCCGATGGAACTGTCGGTATGGAGTACGGACGGATCGGCCGCCGTAACGCTTACGGGACCGGTGCCGCAGCCCGCGGATACGGTTCCCGCCAATGCGGAGACGGTGCGCGCGAAATTGATGCAGACCGGGCACTCGGACTTCACATTTGACGGATTGAGCGTGCAGATCGGGGAAGGACTGTTCCTTCCGATCTCGACGTTAAAGCAGTTGAGAAGAGACGCGCTTGACATGCTCGGAAGCGAGATGCTCAAAGGCTTCCGCAGGGAAGCGGGAATCCGCCCTGAAGAAGCGGGTGGAAAGAGCGCGGAGCGGGCGAATGCAGCGCAGATTGCGGCAGCTGCGGATGCCGAACATACCGGGGCAGCACAGAGCGCTGCTGCCGGAGCGGATGCCGAGCAGACCGGTGTGGCGCGGATCGTTGCGGCCGTGATGAACGCGGAGCAGATGAAGGCGCTTTCGGAGCCGGTTACCGATGTGTATATCGACATGGAAGGGGATTACGAGGCGTGCCTTAACCTGCCTTGCTCCTTCCGGCGGTTTTTGATGATGCCGCGGGCGCTGAAGGGTGCCAATCTTAAGAAAGCCTGCGAGGCGGCCGAGAGGCTTGCACGCGAAAAGAAGCTTTCGGGAATCGTCGTAAGGACGATGGATGAACTTGCATTCTTCCGAGATAAAGACTTTCCGATCGAAGCGGACCGGACCTTGTATTGCCATAATTCTACTTCTGTAGAATATTTGCTTTTAAAGGGTGTTTCGACAGTTACTCTTTCGGAAGAACTCCGAAAGGACGAGCTGCCGCTTTCAAAGGACGCGCTGCTTACCGTATACGGCCGGTCGGTTGCGATGGTATCCGAGCAATGCCTTCGGAGAACGTCGGGACTGTGCGCCGGAAATGCCGGAGGTACCGCGGACGGCGTTCTTACGGACGGGGAAGCGGAACATTTTCCGGTAAAGGCAGTGTGCCGTTACTGCCACAGTCTGATTTATAACTCGCACATATTTTCACTGCTTTCGTGTTTCCACGAGGTGCCTTACAAACAGGCGGCGGGAATAAGAATTGATTTTACGACCGAGAGCGGTGCGGAGACCGAAGAGGTTTTGAACGAGCTGAAGGAAGCCTTTAACGGCAATGCGGCCGGACAGGGCAGGGGATACACGAAGGGAAGCTGGACCCGCGGAACGGAATAGCCGCAGGAAAGAGCGGATTGTCAGACGGAACGCGGGAATCCGCAGAACAGTAAAAATTGCGGATACTCCGCAGCATACCATGGAGAAAGGAGGAATTCCGGAACATGAAGATACGAATCCTTATCATAGCCGTGCTTTCGTGTCTGCTGCTCGCACTGGTCGGAACGTGCGTGTACTTAGGAACACGCGAAGAGGAGCCGGTCAGAAAGGGTGAAGTCCGGATTCCGCCTACGCCGGTTCCGACACCGACACCGACACCTACGCCTACTCCTACGCCCACGCCGACACCCACTCCTACCCCTACGCCCACGCCGACGCCTACGCCGCGGGACGTATGGAATGAAGTGCTTCCGGGCGTGAATGACGTCGATTCGTACACGGTCACTTATGAAGAGGTCTGGGGCCGCTATGACACGTGCTGGGAGATTACCAAGGACGCGCGCGGCAACATGAGTATTGCTTATACGGGATACGGCATCTTCTCGGGAAGAACCGAAGAGAAGAAGGAACTGATGCGTTTCGTGAACGGCTGGGCGTATCTGAACGTGAAGCAGACGCTTGAGTATTTCGGGGAAGACCCCGCCGGCATGGGAATCACGGCCGACGGCTGGCTCAGACTCCAGTATCCGGCGGAATTCTATACGTCGGTGCTTGATATGAAGAGCTTCTTCCTGCTGTATGCCGACACGCTTTCGGACGAATTCGGCGGCATGGATTTTACGGACAACGGAGATACTTTTACGAAGAATATGCCGGTTTCGGACATGTTCCGCATACTGCGTAACTCCGAGCAGAATATGGATGACAACTGGGTTCCGCCGATAAGGACCATGATCAAGGGAATCCAATGGAAGGATTACGAGCGGAAGCTTTTTAACGAGCATGAAAAGGATATTCTAAAAGCGCTTTCGCAGGCCGGAATCGCGGAGTGGCAGGGCAAGCTTCTTTTAAAGGGTGCCAACACGCTGAACCGTTCGGTCATCGTGTACGCCTATGAAGAATATCTCGGCGACGTCAAATCCGAAGAAGACCGTTCGATGCGGAGCACGACGTCCGGTTTACAGGTTTATATCGGTTCGGAAGGAACCGCGAGCGTGGAGATCGATTCGTCCGACGGATACGTTTTTGACTATAAGCTGCGGGGCGTAAACGGTGAGACGGCGGAGCGAAAGCTTACGTTTAAGAAGTTCGACGGAACAATCGCGAACCCGCGGAATCTGGTCGACATCAGCGTATTCGGACCGCTTCTTAAGGACATCCTGTCGTCGCTTCTTTAAAACATATACGGAGCATCTGCCGCAGTGTGAAATCGGGGGTTGCACTTGCAGTGATTTTTTAGTATACTGTTATCAATATGTGACACACCAATGACAGGGGGTCTTCTATATGATGGAAGCTACGAGCTGCGGTGGTGTTGTTATTTTCAGAGGAAAGATATTATTACTGTATAAGAACTACAGGCATAAGTACGAAGGCTGGGTGCTCCCGAAAGGAACCGTTGAAGAGGGCGAGGATTTCAAAGATACCGCCCTGCGGGAAGTTAAGGAGGAATCCGGCGCCGATGCACGCATCATCAAGTATATCGGCAAGAGCCAGTATACGTTCAGTACGCCTGCGGATACGGTAATGAAGGACGTTCATTGGTACCTTATGATGTCGGACAACTATTATAGCAAACCACAGCGCGAGGAATACTTTGTGGACTCCGGGTATTACAAATACCATGAAGCATATCATTTGCTGAAATTCTCCAATGAGAAACAGATTCTTGAAAAAGCATACGATGAGTATCTGCAATTGAAGAAGAACAATTTATGGGGCTCCCGGAAGTATTTCTGAAGAAGGCGAAAAGGACTGCGGAAGCGGTCCTTTTTTACTAAGACGAATCTGCCGTAAAGGCATTTGAAAGGCATAATATGAAAGAACTGTATAAGAAGCATAAGGAAATCATTTTGTACGTATTTTTCGGCGGACTGACCACGGTCATCAACTTCCTGATCGCGTTCGTCATCCAGAAGGGCTTCGGACTTTCCGGCAAAGGCACGGAGTTCGCGGTCACCAACACGATCGCATGGTTCGGAGCGGTCGCATTTGCCTACATCACGAGCCATATTTTCGTATTCGAGAGTAAGGCCAAAGGAACGAAGGCGATTGCGGCGGAGGCGTTCAAATTTGTCGGCTCCAGAATCTTCACCGGCATTATTGAGATGCTGCTGCCGTCGGGACTTGTCGCGATCGGCATCGACGGAGACTTCCTCTCGTTTGAAGGCTTCTGGGCAAAGGCAATCACCGGCATCATCGTCATCATTCTGAACTACGTGCTCAGCAAGCTTTTCGTGTTCCGAAAGAAGGCTCAGGAGCAGGTCCCGGCAGGAGAGGAGCAGGCGGAAAATGTATGAGATCGGTCGCACCGTGGTGCTCAAAAAAGGGGAAGGACGCACGCTGAAATCGGGCGGACTCTGGGTATATGACAACGAGATTGCGTCGGTGATCGGAAGCGGCGCGAACGGCTGTCTCGTGCGCGTCAACGACTTCGACGGCTATCCGATGGGCATCGGGTTTATCAATGACAATTCAAAGATCCGTGTGCGGATGTTAAGCAGAAACCGGAACGCCGAAGTGAACGAGGAGTTTTTGAGAATGCGCGTCCGTGCGGCCTGGGAATACCGCAAGAAGGTTACGGACACGTCGTCGTGCCGGCTGATCTTCGGGGAGGCGGACTGGCTTCCGGGCCTTACCGTGGACAAATACGAAGACGTCCTTGTCGCGGAGTCCTTAGCGCTCGGAATGGATCGGCTGAAGGACGTCGTGCTGCGGCTTTTATGCGAGGAACTTAAGAAGGACGGAATCACGATCCGCGGCATGTACGAACGGAGCGACGCGAAGGTTCGCGAGCTCGAAGGAATGGAGCGCGTGAAAGGGTTCCTGACGGAGCCTTTCGATACGAAGGTTAAGATCGTCGAGAACGGCGTACAATACTATGTGGACGTAGCGGAAGGCCAGAAGACGGGGTTCTTCCTTGACCAGAAATATAACCGGCTTGCCATGCAGAAGCTCTGTAAAGGAGCCAAGGTGCTGGACTGCTTCACACATACGGGTTCTTTTGCTTTGAACGCCGGAATCGCGGGAGCGGCTTCGGTACTGGCGGTCGACGCATCCGAAACGGCTATCGCCCAGGCTCGGGAGAATGCGGCTTTGAACGGACTGCAGGATACGGTTTCGTTCCGTGTCGCGGATGTTTTTGAGGTGCTTCCCGAACTGGAAGAGGCAGGTGAGCGCTATGACGTCGTGATCCTCGATCCGCCGGCATTTACCAAGTCGAGAGAGGCTACGAAGAACGCGATCAAAGGCTACCGGGAGATCAACATACGCGGGCTGAAGCTCGTGCGGGACGGCGGCTTCCTGGCGACCTGCTCGTGTTCGCATTTTATGACGCAGGAACTGCTTCGCGAGACGATCGCGCAGGCGGCGCAGAGTACGCATAAGCGTCTCCGTCAGGTGGAATTCCGGACGCAGGCGCCCGATCATCCGATTCTTTGGAATTCGGATGAATCCTATTATCTGAAGTTTTTCATCTTCCAGGTTACGGAGGAGAAATAACCTTGTCCCGTGCGGCATGCTTGAAAACCGCAGCGGGCTTATAAAAGGCGGGAGAGGACCCGCCGGATCGGCGCGAAGGGAGGTAAGTATATGGAGCAAGACGGCGGTAAAACCGGTTACAATGAGAATGTTGCAAAGCAGCTGAACGTGCTGTTATGGGTTCTTATTATTCAGACATTGGCCGATGTGATCCTCGGGGTGCTGAAGTATGCGGACGTACAGTCCGACCTGCTTCCTCTGATCACCGGTGTCGTTACGATCGGAATGATGGCGGTAATGTTCGCGGCCCTTCTGCAGCTCAGAAGAGAAGAGGCTTCACTGACGACCGCGCTGGTATTTTATGCGCTCCTGATCGTGTCCGCAGCCGCAGTCGTATTTTTGTCAAGCCGTCTTTATACCTACTACTTCTTCAGCATCATCCTGTTGATATACTATTATTTCGTTTTCAGCGGAATGTCCAGACTCTGTACTCCTTTTCCGGAACTCTCGAAGAAGTGGGAGAAGCTGTTTCTTGTGATGTTCATAAGCCTGGCGGCGGTATCCTTGCTGGCGTTTCTGGTCTACCGGTTTGTTTTCTTTGACGGCACCGACAGTGACAGTGCATCGACCCATCCGTTCTATATCGTTATCGTTCTTTTGCTTCTTGCCGATCTGATGTTTATGCTTGCAAAACTCGTACCGGCAGTCTGGTATGCGGTATATCTGAGCAAGAGCAGGAAGGCATTTGCCGGTTCTGCATTGGATAAAGAATCAATAAAAACGGAGGAGTAGAACTATGAAATGTAGATTCTGCGGGGCAGAGAACCCGGACGGCAGCAAGATGTGCATGGAATGCGGAACGAGATTTCCTTCGGTTTCCACGGTCGGAGCACGGGAGAATCCGATCAAGGCCATGTATTCCGCGTTGGAAAAGGATCCGAACCTGAGCCGTGCGATGATGACGCCGATGACGGTTGCGGAGCATATCGGACTGATGATCACCGCATTGATCGCCAGTCTCGTGGTATCCGCAATCACCACTGTTTTACTGTTCGTGATTGCGAAAACGGGAGAGCAGGGGGAAGTGGTTTCCTTTATGACCATCGGTGCCGCACTGATCGGTCTGTTCGCTCTGGGGGCACAGTGGATCGCGCTGAAGAGGCTTTCGGAATACGAGAATCTGCTGACGGATGCTTATAAAGTGTTTATATTCTTCATTATTTCATCCGTTCTTTCCGAGTTCATCGGTATTTTCGCAATTGCAGAGCTGATCCTTCAGATCGTATATTATTATAAACTGTGTCACGGCATGTCGGAGCTGTGCCGCGCGTTCCCGGAACTGAGCGGCAAATGGGCAGCTTTCTTTAAAATACAGGCAGCATTTTATGCGGCTTCCCTTGTGACAACGATTATCCTTCTTGTCGCAGTGGGTTCGGAGTCCGAGATGCCTTACCAGGCGGTTGAGAGGCTGCAGACTGTTTCCAAATGGACGGCTATTCTCCAGATAATCATGATGATTCCGAGCGTGTGGCTGATCCTTTACTTCAAAAGGAGCAAGGATTCCTTTATCCGTGCGAGCAAGAAAGCGGAATAACGGTGAGGTACGGCAGGCGTAAGCGTAACATTTGCCGTTGAAAGCAACAGAATATAAGGTTACAAAGCGGGCGGTTTTCATACCGTCCGCTGTTTTTTCAGGCGGAAGGAAAGCGAATCGGAGAGGGAAAAGCCCGAAACTGTCATTTTGCCGAAAAAAAGCAGTCCGAAACCTATTTTTTGTGTTGTATTCCGTTGCGGTTATATAGTATATTATACTATGTTGGGTAACTATTCTTACTACTAGGGAGAGGCATAAAATTATGAGTAATTGCGCGATTGTAGGAATCAACTGGGGCGACGAAGGAAAAGGCCGTATGGTTGATCTGCTGACGGAACGTTTCGACTATGTAATCCGCTATCAGGGCGGCGGCAATGCCGGACATACCGTAGTCAACGAGTACGGAAAGTTTGCACTTCATCTGCTTCCGTCCGGAATTTTCCGTAAGGGTGTTATGAACATTCTCGGAAACGGCGTGGCTCTTGATCTCGAGAATCTGTATTCCGAGATGCAGACCGTTATCGGTCAGGGTGTGTCGCTCACACCGGACAACCTTCGGATCAGCGATCGTGCGTCGCTTCTTCTTCCTTGGCACAGATTACTGGACGGTCTTGAAGAAGCCCGTCTTGCAGATAAAAAGTACGGTTCCACGAAGCAGGGTATCGCTCCGTTTTATTCGGACAAATTCCAAAAGAAGACGATCCTTGCCGGCGAGCTGTTCTATCCCGAGCGCCTGAAGGAGCACCTGCAGGATCTTCTTACCTGGAAGAACCTGACGCTTACCGGCGTTTACGGCGCGGAAGCGGTTCGTTATGAGGACCTGCTTGCATGGGTTGAAGATTACGCAGAGAAGTTCAAGCCGTTCATCTGTGATACCGGCAAGATGCTGAAGAACGCGGTAAAGGAAGGCAAGAGCATTCTGTTCGAGGCTCAGCTCGGTTCCCTTCGCGATCTCGATTACGGTATCTATCCGTACACCACTTCTTCGAATGCGATCGCCGCTTATGCACCGGTCGGCTCCGGACTTCCGTCCGCGAAGGTTGACCAGGTTGTCGGCGTTGTAAAGGCATATTCCACCTGCGTCGGCGAAGGCCCGTTCGTTTGCGAATGGTTCGGCGAGGAGGCTGACAAGCTTCGCGAGGCAGGCAACGAGTACGGCGCTAAGACCGGCCGTCCGAGAAGAGTAGGACCGATTGATATCGTGGCAACCCGCTACGGTGTAGAGTGCCAGGGCGCTACCGATATCGCTCTTACGAAGATGGACGTATTAAGCTACATGGAGCAGATCCCGGTTTGCTCGCACTATGAACTGAACGGCGAGATCACCGATGATTTTCCGTTCCCGACCGCACTCAATGACTGCAAGCCGGTTATCGAGTATCTGCCGGGCTGGCAGTGCGATATCAGCGGCGTACGCCGTTGGGAAGACCTTCCCGAGAACGCCCGCAAGTATGTGGAATACGTTGAGAAGCAGATCGGCTGCCGTATCCGCTACGTATCGGTAGGACCTGAGCGTGACGCCTACATTGAAAGATTCTAATACGCTCCGGCGGGGCGATTGATAAAGGAGACAGAAATGAAAGAGTATTTTCCCGTAAAAGAAGGCAAAGTAAGAGAAATCTACGATGTCGGCGAGAACATGATACTGGTTGCAACGGACCGCATCAGCTGCTTTGACGTGATCCTGAACAACATCGTAACGAAGAAGGGTACCGTGCTTACCCAGATGTCCAAGTTCTGGTTCGATTACACGAAGGATATCGTTAAGAACCACATGATCTCGGTAGATACCGAGGATATGCCGGAGTTCTTCCGTCAGGATAAGTTCAAAGGCAACAGCATGCTTGTAAAGAAACTGGAGATGCTTCCGGTGGAGTGCATCGTCCGCGGATATATTACCGGTTCCGGCTGGAAGAGCTATCAGGAGAACGGAACCGTATGCGGCATTAAGCTTCCCGAGGGACTGAAGGAGTCCGAGAAGCTGCCTGAGCCCATCTACACGCCTTCCACGAAGGCCGAGATCGGTGACCACGATGAGAACATCTCATTTGAGCAGTCCATTGAATATCTTGAGAAGCGCTTCCCCGGCAAAGGCGAAGAGTATGCGACCAAGCTTCGCGACTACACGATTGCCATTTACAAGAAGTGCGCGGATTACGCTCTTACGAAGGGCATCATCATTGCCGATACGAAGTTTGAGTTCGGTCTTGATGAGAACGGAGAGATCATTGTCGGCGACGAAATGCTGACCCCCGATTCCTCGCGTTTCTGGCCTCTTGACAGCTACGAAGTAGGCCATGCGGAGCCTTCTTACGACAAGCAGTTCGCACGCGACTGGCTCAAAGCCAACCCGCATGACGACTGGACGCTTCCGCAGGAAGTGGTTGACAAGACCATCGCAATCTATCTGGAAGGTTATGAGAAACTGACCGGAAAGAAACTGATCTAAACACAACTAACCATGAGAGCTCGACAATACCGGGGTCTCATGGTTTTGTTATTTTCGGAGACGACAAGAAGACAGGAGACAGACTATGAGCGATACAAGCAGATACACAAGCCCCTTCTCGGAACGGTATGCTTCCGCGGAGATGCAGTACATTTTCAGTCAGGACAAGAAATTCTCCACTTGGAGAAAGCTTTGGATTGCCCTTGCGGAGACCGAGATGGAACTCGGCCTTTCCCAGGACGGAAAGCCCGTCATCACACAGGAAATGATCGATGAGATGAAGGCGCACGTCAACGATATCGATTACGCGGTTGCGAAGGAGCGTGAGAAGCTTGTTCGCCACGACGTTATGAGCCACGTATACACATACGGTCTCAAGTGCCCGAAAGCCGCAGGTATTATCCACCTCGGCGCTACGAGCTGCTATGTCGGCGATAACACCGACATCATCGTTATGCGTGACGCGCTGAAGCTCGTACGCAGCAAGCTTGTGAACGTAATCGCCAAGCTGTCCGCTTTCGCAGACAAATATAAGAGCCTTCCGACGCTCGCATTTACCCACTTCCAGCCCGCACAGCCGACCACGGTCGGTAAAAGAGCGACGCTCTGGATTCAGGAGTTCTGCATGGACCTTGCGGATGTTGACTATGTAATCTCCACGCTGAAACTCTTAGGCTGCAAAGGTACGACCGGTACGCAGGCTTCCTTCAAGGAACTGTTCAACAACGATCAGGAGAAGCTTGACCGCCTTGATCCGATGATCGCTGCGAAGATGGGCTTCGACGGATGCTATCCGGTATCCGGCCAGACCTATTCCCGTAAGGTTGATACGAGAGTAATGAACGTTGTTGCAGGCATCGCCGCAAGCGCTCATAAGATGAGCAACGACATCCGTCTGCTGCAGCATCTGAAGGAAGTGGAAGAGCCTTTCGAGAAGAACCAGATCGGTTCCTCGGCTATGGCTTATAAGCGTAATCCGATGCGTTCCGAGCGTATCGCTTCGCTGTCCCGTTATGTCATCATTGACGCACTCAATCCGGCAATCACGTCCGCGACACAGTGGTTTGAGAGAACGCTCGACGACTCCGCCAACAAGCGTGTGGCAATTTCCGAAGGATTCCTCGCAATCGACGGTATCCTCGATCTGTGCCTCAACGTTTCGGACGGCCTTGTTGTGAATGAGAAGGTTATCGAGAAGCGTCTCAGAAGCGAGCTTCCTTTCATGGCTACGGAAAATATCATGATGGACGCCGTGAAGAAGGGCGGAAACCGGCAGGAACTTCACGAAGAGATCCGCAAGCTTTCGATGGAAGCAGGCGCTACCGTAAAGCAGAAGGGCCTCGAGAACAATCTGCTTGACCTGATCGCGGAGGACGAAGTATTTGACGTAACGAGAGAAGAGCTTGAGAGCTACATGGTACCGGCCAACTATGTCGGCCGTTCCGCGGAGCAGACCGAAGCGTTCCTCGCGAACATCGTTGCCCCGATCCTTGAGGCAAATAAAGACTGTCTCGGCATTACCGCGCAGATAAACGTGTAAAAAGAGTTACTGTGGTGAACCGAAGCGTGAGCGAGGTCATTTGACATGAAAGCTTGCTTTCAAATGTCAAATGCATCGCTCTCGCAGGGCGGTGATGACAGTCACCGCCCACATGAGCAAAAAAGCAACAGCCTTGTGTTTTGTTCAAAGTTGCTTTTTTGCGAATATCGGTTCACTACATCACTAATGAAAGGACATACATATGGACAAGATTCTTGTTCTGGATTTCGGCGGGCAGTACAACCAGCTCGTTGCAAGACGCGTGCGTGAATGCAACGTATACTGCGAAATTGCTTCCTACCGGACCGATATTGAGGCCATCAAGGCGATGAACCTGAAGGGCATCATTCTTACCGGCGGACCGAACAGCTGCTACGAGCCCGGTGCTCCGACCTTTTCGAAGGAACTGTTCGAACTCGGTATTCCGGTACTCGGACTGTGCTACGGCGCACAGCTGATGCAGCACGTACTCGGCGGCAAAGTCGAACGCGCGGCGGTTCAGGAATACGGCCGGACGGAAATCGAAACCAATCCGGCTTCTCCGCTTTTCAAGGACGTTCCGAAGCAGACCGTATGCTGGATGAGCCATTTTGACTACATTAGTAGAATGGCGTCCGGCTTTACTTCCATTGCACATTCGAAGGATTGCCCGGTGGCTGCCTGCCAGGATCTTTCGAGAAATCTTTTCGGCATTCAGTTCCATCCCGAAGTGCTTCACACGCCGGAAGGAACGAAGATGATTTATAACTTTGTCCGCGGTATCTGCGGATGCGACGGTTCGTGGCGGATGGACGCCTTTGTCGAGAAGACGATCGGCGAACTCCGCGAGACGATCGGCAACGGCCGTGTGCTTCTCGGACTGTCGGGCGGCGTTGACAGTTCGGTGGCAGCAGGACTTCTTGCCCGTGCCATCGGAAAGCAGCTGACCTGCGTATTTGTCGACCACGGTTTGCTCCGTAAGAACGAGGGCGACGAGGTAGAAGCCGTATTCGGTAAGAACGGCAGCTTCGATTTAAATTTCGTCCGTGTGAATGCGCAGCACCGTTTTTATGTAAAGCTTGCCGGCGTGACCGATCCGGAGACAAAGCGTAAGATTATCGGTGAAGAATTCATCCGTGTGTTTGAGGAAGAGGCGAAGAAGATCGGAGCCGTAGATTTCCTCGCACAGGGCACCATCTATCCGGATGTCGTGGAATCCGGTCTCGGCGGCGAATCGGCCGTCATCAAGTCCCACCACAATGTCGGAGGACTTCCTTCCTACGTGCAGTTCAAGGAAATTGTTGAACCACTCCGTTATCTCTTCAAGGACGAGGTCCGTAAGGCAGGACTTGAGCTCGGAATTCCAGAGAAGCTTGTTATGCGTCAGCCGTTCCCGGGTCCGGGACTCGGCATCCGCATCATCGGTGACATCACCGAGGACAAGATCCGTATCGTACAGGACAGCGATTATATATTCCGCGAGGAAGTAGATAAGGCACTTTCGGAATATAAGAAGATGACCGGCGAGGTTGCTTCGTGGAAGCCCGACCAGTATTATGCGGCGCTCACGAATGTCCGCTCCGTCGGCGTCATGGGTGACGAGCGTACCTACGATTATGCGGTTGCGCTTCGCGCCGTACGTACGACCGACTTCATGACCGCGGATTCCGCGCGCATTCCTTACGAGGTTTTGGACACTGTCATGACCCGCATCATCAAGGAAGTCCGCGGCGTAAACCGCGTATTCTACGACCTGACGAGCAAACCGCCGGGGACGATTGAGTATGAGTGATAACGAGCCTAACACAAGGAATTATCAGGAGGAAAACCGCGAAGCGGTTTAGCATATGGAAAGGCAGCCGGGATGAATGCTTGTATTCAATCCCGGCTGCTTTTTCATATGCGAATAATCACGAAGTGATTTCCTCCTGATATTTCCGCAGTGCTTGGCGACAACAGACAGCGAGATGAAGCGCAGCGGAATCGAGCTGAGTGAAGTGTTTAAAGACAGCTTATTATCGCTATTACAGAAAAACAGTACTACGGTTTTGAGTAAAGATTTGGTATTGTGCGTTATAATACCTCCACCAAGTATACGAGGAGGTATTACTATGTCAGACGCTTCTCGGACATGAGAAAATCGACACCACGCTTATGTACGCGATGGTGAATCAGACAAATGTGAAGATTGCGCATAAAAAGTTTCTCGGATAATGCGCGGGGGAGGGCTCTTTGGCCCTCCTTTTTTTGTGGACGAGGGATTTTTTTTATGATATCCTATATAGAAAGCAAACCAAATATGTCGGGATGAATGGAGCGATATATTCTCATTTGTCGGGTTGACTGCTGGAACATTAAATAGCAATATTTTGGTTTGTTGGGCTAGGGACACATTTGAATTTGGAGATTGGTTATGCTTGATAGAACCATTCCGTTCTGTAACACAATTATGAAATGCTCCGATTATGAATATAGGAACGTAGAACTGCCGGATGGTTTTTCTATT
>JAFZUW010000045.1 GCA_017618195.1 Lachnospiraceae bacterium | reverse complement strand
CTGCAGTTTGCCAATTCGGAAGGCGATGAAACGTGGCATAAGAATCTGCTGGAGGCGGAAGGCCTCATAGACAGGGTTTTGAACGAATGTACCGACCCCGAGCAGTGTAAGAAAGCCACAATCGCCAAGATCTGGAACTGCGTTTTTCTTGAAAGGCGGGATGAGGCTGCCGCGATTGCGGAATCACTTCCGAGTATGGATGATTGCCGCGAGAGTTATCTGAAGAACATCTATACCGGGGAAAAGTTCCGTTCCTTCTGCCGCGATTATCTTGAAGATTTATATTTTGAAATGATTATGGCGATTGAATCCTATTCAGACAAATTCTGCGAGGACGATTCTCTTACCAACCGGGAGCGAATTGCCATTCTCGAGAAGGAAATCGCACTGACCGAGCTGATTTTTGACGGGAATCCGGCAATGCATTCGTGGAATATCATGTGGAACCATCATTATATCGCCAGACTTGCATGCGCGGAAGGAGATACGGAGCTTGCGCTTACGCATCTTGAGGCGGCCCGGGACGCTGCCGTTAAGATTGATACCTTACCGGATGAAGTTCCTTATACCTCCGTACTGATGCGCGGGAAAACGTACCGATTGGCAGACAACGCCAAGAACTACACCGGTACCGAGAGAGAATCGCTCCTGGAAGCCATGAAGCATAAGCGCTTTGACATCATCCGCGGGACGGAGCGGTTCCGGAATGTGGAGAAGTCGCTTCAGGGGGAGTGAAAATATACGTAAAATGCTGCGTAAACAATCGGAAGGCTGCCGAAAGGCGGCCTTCTCTTTCGTAATAAGGTTTTCTTACGGCTGTTGCTATGATATAATACTTGCTATAAATACCGGTGAAATGGGGGAAGTAATTAATGGACGAGAGAACACTGCAGGATATTCTCGCAGCGCAATACGGAATAGAATCAGCCGCTTTGGAGTCCCTGAGAGAGGGCGGCGGTCACACATACGCTGTGAACGGAAAAGGACGATACCTCCTGAAGGTTATCGGTGCTGCTTTTTCGGATACCGCAAAACAGTCGGTATCCGTTATGAGATATCTCGAAGAAAATGCATTTCCTGTTCCGAAAACGGTTCTGACCGCGGACGGAGAGGCATTGTACGAAACGGAGGATGACGGGGAGAAGAAGCTGATCGTTCTCATGGAATATATCGAGGGAGACGAGCCGGAGCTAGAAAAGTGCGCGGCTCAGGTCGGAGATCTCGTCGGAAAGTTTCACGAGCTTATGGAAAAGTACCCCGCGGAACCGGCTGCACACGGCAGGAAATTCTTCATAGACCGGTATCTCGGGTTCCTTCGAAGGAAGAACTATCCGCGCATTGCTGAGTATGAGAAATTAGGAGAACGGTTATGGGAGAAAGTTAAGGACCTTCCGTGCGGTATCTGCCACGGAGACCTGCACAGGGGAAACCTGCTGCGGAATGCGGACGGGAAGGTATTCCTTGTGGATTTTGATACCGTATGCCGGGCGCCTCTGATGTTCGACGTCATGGTCATGTGCGACATGACGGATTATTTCAGACTGAAGCCGGACGATGTTGAACTGACGATGAAAGTATATCGGGAGTTCCTTGCCGGATACGCGGCGCACCACACGCTCAGCCGTGAAGAGATCCGGTCCTTCCCGTACTGGGTGGCGATCCGGCATTTTCAGCTGCAGGCTACGATTGTTGAGATATACGGGCCGGACTGCATCGATGAGGCTTTCATTGACGGGCAGCTGTATTGGCTGAACCAATGGGAGGAGAATATCGAAAGAGAGGTGCTGATATGATTACTGCAGCTCAGGCTTTGGAAAAGGCAAAGCAGATCGGCGGGCGAGACGGTTTGAACTGCATTGCCGGACTGATTGACGCAGCGGATGTTGAGCAGGCTGCCGCGAAAAGCACCCCGGACGGACCGCTTGCCGGCATCCCGGTTCTGGTGAAGGACAATATCGATGTCGCAGGGTTTCCGACAACTGCGGGAAGCCTTGCTTTAGAAGACAATATTTCGCAAAATGACGCCCCGATCATCCGGAATCTCCGAAGGAACGGTGCGGTCATTATCGGAAAGACAAATATGACCGAATTTGCCAACTACGTATCAATCCCGATGCCGAACGGCTACAGCTCCCGAGGCGGGCAGGTGAAGCATGCGGTGAGCCCGGACCTTGATCCGCTCGGATCCTCGACCGGTTCGGCCGTTGCCGTGGCAGCAGGCATTGTTCCGATGGCAGTCGGGACGGATACGTGTCATTCCATAACGGCATGTGCGCACGGAAACGGTATCTGCGGTTTAAAGCCGCCGGCAGGCGCTCTGTCGAAGGAGGGAATTCTTCCGCTTTCGAAGACGCTTGACAGCGCCGGAGCGATGGCCGGAAACATGACCGACGCGATCAAACTTTATTCCGCGATGCGGGACGAGCCCCTTCCGGAGATCAAACCGGCTGCACCCGAAAAGCTGCGCATTGCCGTGAACATTGCCAACGCCGAGGGATTTGACGACGAGAAGAGAGCCTTTCTAAAAGACCTCACCGGAATCCTTAAGGCAAACGGAGCACAAATCAGCGAAGTCAATCAGCCGATTGCCATGCAGGTTTCTGTCATTATGAAATGGGAGTTTAAACCCTCGCTTGAAGAATATCTCAGTACGCATGCGGCGCATTTTAAGTCGCTGAAGGAGATCGTTGCTTACTACGAAGCCAATCCCGAAACGATGATGAAGTACGGAGATGACTTCCTTCGCGGCGCCCTTGACGATACGCCCGGCGGCCTTAACGGGGCAGAATACCGTAAGGCAATGGAAGACCGTGAGAAAGCCATCCGCGAAGTTACGGACGAGATTTCCGCATATGATGCCGTCGTGATGGGCGGACCGAACAGCGTGATGCATTTCTGCGGCCTTGCGACCGTAACTGTTGCATTTGACCGAAAGGATTCAAACGGTGTGAGGAATACGGTCATCCTCTACGGAGCGGACGAGTGCCGGCTTTACGCTGCGGCGCTTGCGATTGAGGAACTGGTGAACCGGGAGGCGGGGCAGTGAGAAATGACAAAAAGAGGAAACATGAATAAGAAGCCGGAGTTTAGAAAATTCATGGATTTCCCGCGGGGAACAATGTACGACTGGAAGGAATCGGACGATTTCTTCTACGATAATCCGGAAATCGTCCTTAACGTCGATAAAGGTGAAAGGGAAATAATAAAATGATTCTTTACCACTATTCGGTTGATTCTTATCAATCCGGTGAAAAGCTGATCAATGACTTTAAGAAACAGTTTCGTTTCGCGGAGCCGTTTCTGTTAGCGTTACAGAAAAGCGAGGAGTGTTTTTGGAGCGTGTTCTTCTCTGCGATGTCGTATTCCAGAGAACTGTGCTCTTTGGGACTTCGGAAGCACGAAAATTATATCAAAGACGCGGTGGAAGGCATCTTTGAATATGTCCGAAGAAGGGATTATGCGGACGCTTCCGCAAGCCGGGTGGGGTGTGTATATTACTGCGAGTCAAAGGATGAGGCGCTTCGGTACTTAAAAGAGGACTGTATCGACAGCGGGGATTTCACGGTCAATCAGGTTAAACTCCTTGAGGTCGAAGTGGATGAGAAGACGGTATTCCGGTATGACCAGGCATTTTTCAATGAGGCATGTGACATCATGGAGGAAAGCCGTGACCTGGAGCACGTTATGGCTCTGGCCGGGAAGTACTTTTCCCTGGAACGCAGCGCCAGTCCGCTCATAGAGGTTCTGGCATACGGGGAGAACCGTATTGTAAGGGAGATTGATGCGTTTTAGCACGGAGGGAAATGAGATAATCGAGGGCAATGCGATGGCTGAAATAAAGACGGAGGCTGATCCTGCGACAGTTTCTTGAAGACCCGGATAAAGCCACAAAGGAGTTTAGAGAAAAAGAGGTGTAGAACGCCATGATTGACATAACCAATTTCGCGGAGGCTGTGCATGGGGAGTTTGATATTAATCTATGTCAAAAAGAAGTTGACGGCGGAGTTATCTCCCGTGATCAGATCGATGAGATAAAGAATTATCCGGACGCGAAATCCATTATTATCTCCGGACTGAAGCAGGATACATTCGAGTATTTTGTTGCGAAGTACGGCGATCAATTTGACGCGATTTCCTTTTGGAAGAATAAAAGTGTAGAGAACCTGTCCTGTTTGGGAAAACTGAAGAATGTGAAGTATATTAACTATTTCTTCAATCAGCGCGCTGCTGATCTGTGGGATATGTCCGGCAACACAAATCTGACAGGACTCGGCATTTATGATTTCAGTAAACTTCACGATATCAAAAAGATTGAAACGGCACCCGGACTTATAAGTTTTCATCTTGGAAATAATGTTACGGCGGGCATGACAATTCAATCGCTTAAGCCAATCGTGAATACCGGGATCAAACATTTTGAATGGTGGGGGAAGTCTGTGGAAGACGAGGATTTTCTGTGCCTGTCCCGGAGTAAGATTGAGGAATTGGAGATGAATCCTACGCAGTTCACGATGGAAGAATTGGCGGATCTGCTGTCACATTTTCCGGAGTCTATGAAAGGTTCAATCATAAAGCCGTATATCAAAACGGGAATCAAAGATAAAGACGGTTACCGGGTGTATTACACCTTGTGCAAGCGCAGGAAGATGTGCGAAGAGGGAAAGGATGACGCGCGGTTCCGGGATTATCTGCAGGAGTTTGAACGGTTGCTGGCGGAGAAAAGGAAACGCTGAATAAAAACTGAGGTTAAGGATATGATCAGAGTTCTATTTGTGTGTCACGGCAGGATATGAGCTTTTTTCAGAAAAGCCTTATTCTACTAAGGTTTATGGGGGTTTTGAGGTTGGCTTTAGACCAGTTTTAGACCAGTAAGACTTAGAAGAAAAGTAATGGGTCAGAGCCTGTACTATGTAGTCTTTTGTTCTATACATTCAGGTATATTTTAGCAAAAAGCATTCTGCGATTTGCAGGGTGCTTTTAATGTTTCGCAATACTGACAGGATGTCAGTTTGAATGTCGGTTTGAATAAAACAGAAAAAGAGCGGTTTTAAGATTATTGATTGAAATGATGCTATCATAAAAGTGGACACGGAACGGTAGAAAAATGTTGCTACGAGATGTATGATAAGAGCAACTGATCTGCCAGGAAGGAGTCTACTTTTATTATGTCAAAGCATAAGAATCCACTGGAGAAAGAATTCCTCATCAGGATGTACAAAGGAAGTACTCTTGGTATGAAGGAGTTCTGTGAAAAGAATGACGTATCTGTAGGTGCTTTTCAGAAAGATAAGGTAAAATAAGTTTCGCAAATTTATAAAAAGATAGACATGGACTATCTCCACTCGGTATTATTGAGTTACCACACACAATACAATCCGAGGAGGATCCAGAACCATGTCTGATAACATTATACAATTAAACGAGG
>JAFZUW010000044.1 GCA_017618195.1 Lachnospiraceae bacterium | reverse complement strand
GGGAAACCGGGAAGTCTCTTGATGCACTCTTCGAGTACGTCGAAACGGAGCGGCGGGGGAACAAGAATGCCGTCAGCATTTCTCGTGCACTGTGCAGCCGTGAACTTATATGCGCCGTGAGAGGTTCCGATAGCGATTGCAAGAGAGTCACAACCGGTTCTTGCAACGAATTCCTCAACCTCTTCAGGACGGGTGTAGCTTTCCTTACCGGACTCAACTACAACCTCATCCTCGATACCTGCAAGGGTACCGAGCTCAGCCTCAACAACAACACCGTGAGCATGTGCATACTCAACAACCTGCTTGGTAAGAGCAACGTTGTCATCGAAAGACTTGCTGGAAGCATCGATCATAACGGAAGTGAAACCGCCGTCGATGCAGGACTTACAAAGCTCGAAACTGTCACCGTGATCAAGGTGAAGAGCGATCGGGATCTGAGGATTCTCGATTACGGCAGCCTCAACAAGTTTAACAAGATAGGTGTGGTTCGCATATGCGCGGGCACCCTTGGATACCTGAAGAATAACAGGGCTGTTCAGCTCGCCTGCAGCTTCGGTAATACCCTGAACGATTTCCATGTTGTTTACATTGAAAGCACCGATAGCGTATCCGCCGTCATAAGCTTTTGCAAACATTTCTTTTGTAGTAACTAAAGCCATAATATATCGTCCTTTCTTAATAATACTGATTTTTTATGCATTCGCATAACCGAAACAATTATAGCAGAAACGGTTACCCTTTGCAATATCGAAATACTTCCCCTTTTCCGTCGGCCAAAGTGCCGAGAAAAGCCTCTGTCAGCGCTTCTTTCCCCAAAGGAAGAACAGCATTTTGCACTTCATTTCCGACCTCTTGATAGCGCCGAAATACCGCCCGTCCATGGAGTGGTAACGGTTGTCTCCGAGCACAAGGTATTCGCCGTCTCCGAGCACGATCCGCTGCGTCATCCCGGTCTTGTAAGTATACTCGGGATCGTAATACGCGTAACTCTCCGTAATCTGCTTGCCGTTACGCACGACCACGCCGTCCGTAATTTCCAAAACGTCGCCCGGTTTGCCGACTATGCGCTTGATAAAATCGCTGTCATTTGTCTTGTTCTGGTCGCCGTGAAGCACCACGATATCGCCGTAATCCGGAGTAAAGTAAATCGTTCCGAAGCCAAATGCCTTGTCCTTAAGCGTCATATTCATCGAATCGCCGCTCACGCGGTACGGCGGGAAAATCTTAAAGATCGTAAAGATAACGACAAAACTCACGACGAAGAAGATCAGATCGCCGATTATCTCCTTGCGTTTGCGGCGCCCCCTCTCCTCCGGAGTCTCCTCCTCGAGTTCCCCGTCCTCTTCGCCGGTCTCCGCCGTCACATCCTCGGCTTCCCCGTCCGTTACGGCTTCGATTCCTTCAGCGGTCTCCGCCGCAGCCGCGCTGTCCTTCTCCGCAGCGTGTTTTTCGATTGCTTCCGTTCCTACCGTCGTCTCATCCGCAATCTCTTCAGCCGTCTCGCCGATCTTCGGCGCTTCCGCTTCAAGACCTTTTACTTCCGCATCGGTTTCCGCGCCTTCGTTCTTCGGTTCCAACATATCGTTTTCCATTTGTCTCCCCCGACATACACCGGACATCGCCCGGTTATGCCTCTTCCTTCAGTTCTGTTATTCCACGATTCTTGTCTCGCCGTCATAACGGATCGTAAGACAAGCCGGCGCCTTCTTCATCAAGGCTACGCTTCTCTTGTCCGGTGCGGACGATCCGACATACACTTCGTATTGTCCCTTGACAATTACGCGTTCCGCATTTTCATTATACACTCCGAATGCCTTTGACGGCAAATACAACGTTACCCGCTTCGACTCTCCCGCCTTTAAACGCACCTTGCGAAGGCCCTTCAGCTGTGCATTGGGTGCTCCCGCCATCGGCGATTTCACATAAACCTGAACCGTCTCGGCTCCGTCCATCGTACCTTGGTTCGTCACGGTAACCGATACTTCTGCTCCGTCCTCGGCGGAACCGATAATCACCGCATCCGTGAATGCAAAGTCCGTGTAACTGAGACCGTATCCGAACGGATACAGTGCTTCATTGGTCATATAGCGGTAGGTGCGGCCTTTCATTGCATAGTCGGTAAATGCGGGCAGTTCCTCGCTTGTCCGGTAGAACGTTACGGGGAGCTTCCCTTCCGGACTGAATTCGCCGAACAGCATGCGTGCAACCGCACGTCCGCCCTGCGCACCCGGATACCAGCCCTGCACGATTGCGGGAATGTTCTCATCGGCCCACGGAATCGCAAGCGCGCTTCCCGAAAGAAGTACCAGTACAACCGGCTTTCCGCTTTCTGCAAGAACTTTCAGTATATCCTCCTGAATGCCCGGCAGTTTCAGATTCGGCTTATCGCCCGAGGCAAATTCATTACCCTGGTCGCCTTCCTCGCCCTCTAAGCCCGGATCCAGTCCCATTACGGCAATCACGACATCACTCATATCCACTACGGCCCTTGCCTCAGCGGTACGGTCATTTGCCTGCCCAAGTCCCTGAACGCGGTCCCGGAACAAATGGCATCCTTCCGAATACATGATCCGCGCGCGGTCTCCGACATATTCCCGGATTCCCTCAAGAACGGTCACATACTCCGAAGATGTTCCTTCATAGTTTCCTACCAATGCCTTTCGGTTATCCGCATTGGGCCCGACAATTCCGATGGTATTGATTTCATCCAGTTTCAGCGGAAGCAGTTTGTCCGCATTTTTCAAAAGAACAATCGTCTTCTCCGAAACCTTCCGGTTCAATTCACGGCTCGCCGCGGTATCTACCTGATCGTATCCGATCTTACTGAACGGAACCTCTTCCGGCTTATCAAACAAGCCGAGCTTCATCCGCGTCGTAAAGAGCCTCGTCAAAGCGCGGTCAATCGTCTTCTCCTCCACAAGTCCGTCACGAACCGCCTGCAGAAGATGTACATACATGTTTCCGCAGTTCAGGTCACACCCGTTGTTCATGGCAAGCGCAACGGTCTCCTCTTCATTCTTCGTTACCATATGGAATTCGTGGAAATCCTTCAGCGCCCAGCAGTCTGAAGTCACATGTCCGTCAAATCCCCAGTCGCCTCTTAAAATGTCCCCGAGCAGCGTCTTGCTTCCGCAGCAGGGCTCACCGTTCGTACGGTTGTATGCACCCATGACCGCTTCCACTTTTCCATTCTTTACGCACGCTTCAAATGCGGGAAGGTAAGTCTCATAAAGATCCTGCTTGGATACCACTGCGTTGAACTGGTGACGCAGGTCTTCCGGTCCGCTGTGCACCGCAAAATGCTTTGCGCACGCCGCTACCTTCATGTATTTCGGATCATGTCCCTGCAGACCTTCGATGAACCGTACGCCCAAGCGGCCGCTCAGATACGGATCCTCGCCGTATGTTTCATGGCCGCGCCCCCACCTCGGGTCACGGAACATGTTCACGTTCGGTGACCAGAAGGTCAGGCCCTTGTAGATATCACGATCCCCGTATTTAGCCTGCATGTTGAATTTGGCCCGAGCTTCCGTTGAAATGGTGTCTCCAACCTCTTCCATCATGTCTTCGTCAAATGCGGCGGCCAATCCGATCGCCTGCGGGAATACCGTGGCAACACCGGCTCTGGCAACACCGTGAAGAGCTTCATTCCAATAGTTATATGCCTTCACGCCGAGTCTTTCAATCTCGGGTGCATTGAACAGTGTCTGAAATACCTTCTCTTCAAGAGTCATCTCCGAAACAAGCGCTGCGGCTCTTTCCTTAAAGGATTTCGTCTCGTCCGAGTATGCTTTTCCCATAAGTTCCTCCTTATACTGTCCGGCACGCCGTACCGGTTTAAATACGCTTTTAGAAATAAAAAATCCCTCGGTTGTCTCTTATCTCAGAAGGCATTACCATGCCTTCTGAGATAAGAGGGGAATTTCCGAGGAAATTCCCCTCCCAAAGGGAAAAGAGTCAAAATTAATTTAGCTGATTATTTCAAGTTAGCGTTGAACTCGTCAACCTGAGTCTGCCAGGTGGTAGAGAAAGCTTCGATAACTTCCTGAGGAGTCTTTCCGCCGCCAAGGTCATACAGCCACTGAGGATCGAAACCGGAGATGTAAACATCGGGAGCTGCCATGTACATGTTCCACTTGTTGATCATCCAGTTACAGGTCTCAGATACGGATCTCTTATCCTTGAAACGGTTCTCAAGGTTGCCCTTCCATCTTGCATCATCGTCCTTGTACTCATCCGGAACGTTGGTGTAGATGTTGTAAACGAAAGCGATGTCATCAGCAACGTTCTTAATCTTGTCGCAGTTAGGCATAACAAGAATGTTCTCACGACATACAGCAACGTAATCCTTTGCGGACGGTCCCTTAGGAATGTTAACGAAACCGTATTCCATATCAGGAGCCTGATCGTTGATGTTATCACAAGCATACTGCTCTTCTACGAACATTGCAGCCTTACCTTCATAGAAACCAGCCTTGAAGTAATCCCAGTCAGCGCCCTCGGGCTGCGGCTGGAAGTAGTTCTCAGCGATGATCTCGTTACCGAAGTTAAGAGCTTCGAGAACCTTCTTATCAGAAGCGTTCATAACAAGCTTGCCGTTCTCAAGAGTGATAATGAAAGTATCATTAGCAATCAACAGACCCTGGAAGAATACAACGTTCTGACCGGTTACACCGTAAACGTCGGTAACACCATCACTGTCGATATCTCTCGTGAGCTTCTTGCAGAGTTCTTTGAAGTTAGCGAAGGTCCACTCGCCGGATGCCTGAAGGTCGTAAGGAAGTTCTTCAGGAACACCAGCTGCCTTAAGGAGCGCCTTGTTGAAGAATACACCGGTTCTGGGCTCAAGACCAGCAGCGAAACCGTAGGTACCGCCACCATAGGTCATAACGTCGATAACAGCCTGGTTGAACTTAGCATCGCTCCAGTTGATGGAAGGAAGCTTGGAAACATCAAGGAAAGCACCGGTAGTAAGAAGGGACGGAACCCAACGGTTATCGAAAGTAACGATGGAACCCATGGGGTTGTTCTCACTTACACCAACGAGGAATTCCTCAGACCATTCCCATCTCCAAGAGCCGTTAGCAGCACGCTTGAAGGTGTAGTTGTGATCCTTCATTGCCTTGTTCTGCATTTCCCAGTAAGCTTCCTGATATGCATTGGTAGCCTCGTTCCAGTTATCGCCTGACCACCAGTCGATAAGGGTAACTTCGAGACCCCCCAGATTTCTCGGCGGAGTCGTAGGAACGTCAGTAACCGTCGACGTCGGAGCCGTCGTAGCCGTAGGGGTCGGAGTTGTCTTGGGCTTACAGCCAACTGCAAGAAGCATGCTTCCTACAAGAGCAGCAGCCAGGACGAGTTTCTTTGCGTTTTTCATTTAAGGATCCTCCTTTAAAAAATTATTCAACTGCCGGGACCATCTCAAGAACTTTCGTTCCCAAGCATGAAGGGCGCCCCCGCGTCCCGGAGCCGTTTATCTTAAAGCCGTCGTCACGACTTTAATTCGAATATAGGGAAGCTTTACGCTTCGGTCGTCACCCTTTGATACCGCTTTGACTGATACTTTCTACGAAACTCTTCTGAGCAAGTACGTAGATAACAATCAACGGAATCAATGTCAGCAAAGTACCGGTCGAAAGGATCTGATTGGAACGAGCCGCGGGAACGATATATCCGCGTCCCATAATTCTTTCCATATCATGACCCATGTTTTCAACCAAACCGTTCAGAGCGTTTGCGATGGTTACCCAGTTATTACCCTTTGCGAAGAATACACGGGAGTAAACGCCGTCGGTCCACCACCATACGAAGGAGAACAGGAAGCAGGATGCCATCATCGGTCTCGCGCCGGGAAGAAGAATCTTCCAGAACGTCGTCCATCTGTTACATCCGTCAACATAAGCAGCTTCTTCCAATTCCTTAGGCTCATTACGGAAATGCTGACGCATCATGTAAATGTACAAACCACTCTTATAACCGGCGCAGCCTGCACATACAACGTAGTATGCAAACTCTTTACCGGTCAGCTTAAGACCGTGTCCTGTGATCAGGTGCAGAATACCGACACCGCGGATACCGGGGAAGTCCCAGTCTGCAAGCAGCAGCTGCAAAGGTGTGATCAAAGTCTGTGCAGGAACTACGATCAAAAGAATTACACAACCGAACCAGAAGTTCTTCAACGGGAACTTGTATCTTGCAAATCCGTATCCGACAAGCGTACAGGACAGAACCTGCAGAATACCTACGACAATACCGATACGAAGGGATGTAAAGAACGGTGTAATGCCGTGCAGATAATGCCATGCGGTCTTAATCGGCTCCGTCGAGAAGTGTCTCGGGATATTTATGACTGTCTTATCGTACAAGTCCTTCTCCGTCATCATCGAGATGGAGAACTTATGAAGCAACGGCTGCAGGATAAGGAAACAAAGTCCGAAAAGCAATACCGCTCGGCAAAAACGAAAGATATACTCACCAATCCTCTTTCGTAAAAGGTATCCGCCGGACTTACGGTTTCTCTCCCAAAATGATATGCGTCCATCTTTAGTCATAATAGTATACCCACCTTGTTAGAATAAATGAGAGAATGCCGAGTATTCCCATTATGATTACAAAGTATACCCACGACATTGCGGCTGTCAAACCGTATTCGAAGTTCATATACAATGTGTTGGTGATCAAGGTCATCAGATCGCTGTTCGACTTCGTACAGAAATCCACGATGGTATAAACCATATTTACAAGGATCATCGAGCTGATCATCGGGAATGTGATCTTCCAGAAACTTTCCCAAGCGGTACAGCCCTCAATCTTTGCGGCTTCATACATGGAAGGTGAAATCGTCTGCAAACCGGACAGGAAGATGATGATCTGGATACCGGATGCGATTGCGATATCATATACCTGGTTTACCAGGTCGATAACGTATTGGAAAAACTTACTTGCGCTTTGTCCTGTCAGAAGGATGCTCTCCAATGTCTTCGTGATACTTACGGACGAAGTATCCGCCTCAATCAGATCCTTCATGCTGCTGAGCAGGGAGTTGTTGGTTTCCAGACCTACCATGATACCGGAGGAAAGGATAACCGGGAGGAAGTACACCGCTCTTACGAAAGTTCTTCCATGGAAGTCCTGATTCAGCAGGACCGCCATGAAGAAACTGAATACCAAGATACCGGGTACAAACAGCGCCATGTTCTTTAACTGTGTCAACAGGTTCGGAACATACTTTTCATTGATGAAAAATACTTCGTTATAGTTCTTTAATCCTATCCACGTGTAAGTGAATCCCTGCTTACCGAGTGCATCTACTTCCGTAAATGACATATAGAGGGAGCTCACAAGCGGAATCAGGAGGAAGAGTACGAAACCGATGATGAAAGGCAGGATAAACATGTATCCGGCAATCGCATTACCTCTCGCCAGGTCTCTACGTTTTGCTTTCGCCATCTGCTAGTTTCCTCCTTTCACAACGACCCAATCCTGTGCGGGAATTTTGAAGCCGTCAGAGAATTTATAATCCGTCGTTCTGTAGTTAACATATACCATTGTTCCATCGGAATACTCGGTAAGATAAACATTATCGTTAATCTCCTTATGGTTCTCGATGGTCTTACCGGTAAGGTGACCGAAGTCATTCTTGTACCGGTTATACAGTTCCTTCGCCTGCGTTGCCCAGGTTCCGTAGCTTGCACCGAAGTATTCGGTATGCGCGGATTCCTGAAGCTCGTCCGTTGCGGCATCCATAAAGATGAAGTAGAGGCCTGCACCGGTTTCGGCAGAGTTCAGAAGGTTCGTAATATAGTCATTGGTAATGTTAACGGAATCGCCGGTATAGCGCACATATCCGTGAAGTGCAATCGGGAAGAACGGAATGGAACCGTCTTCAATACTTACATTGGAAGCCTTAATCGGGAAGTCAAGAACGATATCCGCATAAGGAATCGCGTAAGCGTTTCCGTTGTAGATAACATTGTTGTTGCCCTTCAGCTCTGCCAGCTTCTTAACCTGTCCGTTCAGAGCGCTCTGACGGCTCTCGGGTTTCTTTCGGTAATAATCGGCACCGAGCTTATTTCCGATGGAGGCAAATGCTATACTCTTGCATCCGAGGGATGAAGCATCCTTCAGGAAGCTGTCAATTGTCTTCAATGTTACGGAAGGCTTAGCGAAGTAGTACTTCTCTTCGTCTTCGATCTCACCGTACCAGATATTACTGATCGGACGGAAAGCCGCAACCTCTCTGGAAAGGAATCTGCTGGAGTCACGCTTTACATGGTAGGAATCAAGCAGCGTATCTTTTCTTTCGAACATGAAGTCCGCCTTCAATGATACATTATAACCCATCGAAGCGGCATTGCTCAACAGGTTCTTGAAATTTTTCTTCTTTCCGAGCTTACCGATCAGGCTGATGTCATCTGCCCACTTATGATCGATACCCTTATTAAACCATCCGTTCAGGACTACGTTCAGGTCGGTCCAGCCGCTGTTCTTAAGGTCTGTAAGAATTGCGTCCATCTCATTGTAAGTGGACAATGCATAAGGCAATTCCTTCGGGAATCCGAGAACGTGCTGCATCTTCGCAACCGCTCCGAGCAATTCCACAGCAACCGGAAGATCTCCTTCCGCCTTCTGATTGAGTTCAGGATAACGGTTCAGCAGATATTCGCGATAAGTCTTCGCCATATCCACGTAATCGGAGGAATCAATTCCTAAATAACGAAGGGAAATCTTCTCGCCCTTCGGGAGTTTCTCTTCGTAAACCTGGAAGCCGTGAATGGATCTGGATCCTACATCGGCAAGCTGGTTATGAACGATTGTGAAAATGCCTGTAACATAGTTGAAATTGTACTGTCTTCCCGCAACATCCGCTTCAACACCCGCATATGCGTCGCCTGATTCGATTACGCAAAGAAGCGAGGTGTCTGTATCGGTATAAGCCGCACCGTAAACCGGGAATCTTGCAGTCGGGTCGGAAATAACGATCTCTCTGCTCTGACCGTAATCCCAGCCGTACATCTTTGCGGAGTATACGGACTGTGTCGTCTTACCGTTGTTGAAGTTAATGTATGCGCCGGATCCGTCCGGAACGAACAGATAACCGTTCTGGTTCGTGTTGGAACCGCAGAAGAACGGAAGCACGCGAAGCTCGGTAATCGGATAAGCCTGATAGTACTCGATCGAATCAAACGGAACTTCAACAACCAGTTCGTCATTCTCAAGTTTCAGATACAGCGATACGTTTACGGTAGGAAGAACGGTATGCTTGCCTTCCACCTGGCCGTACTCATTATCCTTTTCCCAATCTTCATGCGAATAGTTGATGTCCTGAATAAGGAGTTCCTCGAGCTCTTCCTTCAGGTAGTCCTTCGTGTTATCGTACATCTCATACACGAGCTTGCCTTCCAAAAGGTCGGGATACTTCTCGGAAAGCTTCTTCCAGGTGTCCGCGTCGCCGTCTTTCAGTTTCTCGGGATCGTACTTCTTATAACGGGACTTCAGAACGCTCTTTGTTTCCGGAGAAACCATCTCGGAAAGTTCGTTGAATCTTGCCTCGGACAATACGGTCGGAATGTAATAGGTCTTCGAAATCAGACCGATCGTAAAGTCGATGCGGATTGTGGAACTGTCCACTACTTCGTATGTATAGTTTCCTTTGTTTACGCTGTGCTCACGGCTGCTCAGATAGTTCTTTGCACCGGAGCTGTTTCTGTATTCCAGAAGCAGCAGTGATTTAGCGGCATCACTTATGCCATCTTCAGCGCCTTCCGGATTGGATCTCCACTCATTACCGTATTTATCGGTATAAGTGAATGTTGCCGTTACGGGATCAAATACGAGTTTAACTTTACCGGACTGAATCGTCTGGGGCTCCGAATCCATATCGGAATCGTAACGATATGCGGTAATCGGTTCCTCTTCCTTATCCCCGGTGTTACCGAATTTGATAACGACAAGAAGGAATACGCCAATGATAACTAAGAGGATTGACGCTGTAATAATGAATCTTTTCATGTTGTTCATACCCTCCTAAGTTAGCTGGCTCTAAGTGTTATCTCTTTATAAAGCGAAATGAAATACGCTACTGCATCACTGATCAAACTGAAGAACAGCAATACAACGAAAATGATGATCGCCATACCTGCAACGGACAGGATGGATGATCCGAGACCCTTGAGAAGGCCGTAATCGTGAATCATCATCATTGCACACAGAATAAGGAATACACACCAGATCAATGAAAAGATATTGAAGTAGGTGTAGAAAACGCCCTCTTCCAGTGTAACAACATTACTTACAAAGATCATCGGAATACCGATGAGAACATACGGCGTAAAGCTGTATGCCGTTGCCATGTAAATATCCTTGAAACGTCCTTTACCATCCATAAGAGTGGTAAGACACCAGTTTGCCAATACCCAGATGAACAGAGGTACCAAAACGCTGGCCAGTTCCTTGATGATATTTACTTCGCTCCATCTCGTGTTATTTACCATGAAGTTTGCAAAACGCATGTCCCACAATCTCGTAAGCAAAGCGAGAATTACGATCGTATGCGCCGCAGCCATGGAACCGCGTCCTTCATGGATCAGATCCCAGGAGCCGTCAAACGGATGGAGAATCATGTACAGGCTGTATTTCAGGGTCTTCAGATAGCGCTTGAAGCCCTCGCCTGTGAAGAATCCTATGATGCGGGAGATAAAGTTACTCATGCTTCCTTAATCTCCTTTCTCAGTCTGATAATCGTCCGAATAACCTTCGGAACCACAAACAGAACAGCAATGATTATGATAAACAGAACAATATGTTTTTCAACCTGCTGCTCGCGGTACTTCTTAAATGCCTTGGAATAGTTCGTGCCGTCTCTTACAACTTCGAACATATCCATTGCCTCTTTGTATTTTTCCTGACGGAGCAATGCGCGTCCTACGCCGACATAAGCCAGATCATAGTTACCGTTATACTTCAGTACATCACGCCAAACTACAGCGGAATCATCGTAATGACCGATGCGGTACAGGTCAAGTGCTTCCTTGATGAGCTTGCCGAAGTTGGACATTGCGAAGATTGTAAGCGTTCCGCACTTCTTATCCAGAACGATAAGCGTCTGCTCATCGAGTCTGTCAATTGCAACCGGGTTTGCGAAACATCCGGCATTCATACCGTAGTTACCGAAAGCATAAAGCAGATTGCCCTGGAAGTCATAGCAGAAAATCTTTCCGCGCGTCTTATCAAGACAGCAGTATGTTTCGTTCTCGAAAACGGTTACATCGACAAATGCGGATGCACCGGATACCTGCTCGGTATCACCCCATACGACGTCGCCGATCGGGAAACTGGAACCGTTACGGATCAGGATGTCCTGACCCATCGCGTTCAGTTTGCGGACGGGCTTTCCGTTATGGGAGGTAAGTTCCGCTTCGGTAAGTGTCGAAGTGGTAACATAGAGGAATCCTTCCGAATCGAGTGCAACGTTGTTATACTCGGTAGGTACATACTGTTTGCTTCGTTTCCACTGTTCCTTCGTCTGGATTCTTCTCCACAGTCTCTGAATCAGGGAAACCGTTACCGGGCTTGCTCCGACGTAAGTCGTGAATTCGCCGGCCTTATTGAATTCCATCAAACCTGCGTTGATGTTCTTGGCCTGTACATAGTAGCGGCCTACATCATCGACAACAAATTTGGAAGGCAGGAACTCATAATCCTCTTTAAGGGTTTCATCCTCGGGATGCTGTACAACTCCGATAACGTTCAGGTTGTAATCGCAATGGATGATTCGATGGTTTTCGGTATCGGCAATGAAAATGTCATAATCGCGGTCCAGATCCTTCTTTATAACATTTTCCAATACCTTAGGTGCTTCCTTCTCGGCTTCGGCTTCGCCTTCTCCTTCACCCTCTCCTTCTCCTTCGCCGGGCTCCTCGGTATCGGAGTCTCCGTCTGCGGAATCTTCGGAATCGGAAGTGGTTGCGCTTGTGTCGGCAGCCTCACCGTCTTCGGGTGTATCGGTTACATCGTCGTCGGGCTCGACAACGGGTACCGGAGGAATATACTTCTCACCGAGATGATCGCTTCCGTACATCTTCTCGCGTTTCTCGGGAGACATCTTAACAACGTGAATATCATAAGGAGACTTCAGGGTAAGAACAATTTCGTTTTCTCCCTGCATCCAAACCTTATAATTCGGTTTCTCATCCGTCGAAAGGTCAACCAGCTCGTACGGATCCATCATATCCTTATTCTTCAGGGAAACATTGAGCGTGTAGATTATTCTGATAAGCTCGAAACTCCCCTGATTATATTGGAGTTCCACAATCCGGTTGTTCTTTGTATCACAGATGTAAACAAGATCCTCAATTACGAACATTCCTTCCGCATCATTGAACGTTCCGACTTCATCGCCGAAGTTGCGGCCGTAGAAAACGTTCGTTACGGAGTATGCATCCGGAGATGCGGTCTCATCACCCCAGTAATTGTAAGTATATGTATACCAATCATCACTGGCATCCGCAGAAGGAACTCCGGTAACGACAAGGCACAGCAGGATGAGAAGTGTAATAATTCTTTTCTTCATATAACCGTCCTCCTCACTCTTTGATACCGGAACTTGCCATTGTCTCTACGATGTTGCTCTGTGCAAGAATAAAGCATACAACAGGCAAGATCATCATGAACAATGTAGATGCCGAAGATACACCGGTTCGGGCAACACCGCCCGCAGCCAATGTACGTAATGCGAACGGAAGTGTCTTCAGTTCTTCGGAGTAAATGTAGGTCGTTCCTACGTTGTTCCACAGGCCCTGGATAGAGAAGATCATCAGGGTGAGGATAGCCGGCTTAACAAGCGGCATTACAATCGTAAAGAAGATACGGCCTTCTCTTGCACCGTCAATCTTGGCTGCTTCGACGAGTACGTCGGGGATACTGGATTCCATGAACTGTTTCATCAGGAAGAGTCCCATCGGGGAAGCAAATGCCGGAATGATCAGTGCCAGATATGTGTTAACCCATCCGAGCCTGGCCATGATCAGGTAGTTCGGAATGGCAAGAACATAACCGGTGAACATAAGTGCTACGGTTACCATCTTGAAGAAGGTGAGGGAACCCGGGAAGCGGTACTTCGCAAGTACGTATGCTGCCATGGATGCGATCAGGATGTGTCCTGCCGTTCCGACAACCGTAATCAGCAAAGAGTTGAACGCGTAACGGGTAAATGTGATAACGCCCTGCTTGTTCATCAAGAGGAACATGTCGCTGATGTTCTTCGTCGTAGGGTTACGAACGAAGAGTCTCGGCGGGAATACGAACAACTCGTCGAGCGGTTTAAACGCGGAGTTGATAACGTATACCAACGGGAATGCGAAAAAGCATCCGAATAATACGAGGACAATTCCTACACCGATATCACCCGCGAGGGATCGGTTAGGCTGTCTTCCAGCTTTAATCTTTTTCATCGTCATTCCCTCCTATCAGGTTCCAAGTCTGCTGAGTGCCTTCTGAATGAACTTGTTACACAGGTACATTACAAGGAAGAGCACTGTTGCAATGGCGGAAGCGTATCCCATTTCGAAACGCTGCTGGCCATAGTCGATCAGGTGGGTAACAACGGTACGTGCGGCATAGTCGGTACTCGGGAATCCGCAAAGAGCCATCGTAACGTCCGCGGTGTTGAATGCGGTCGTAATGGACATTACGGCACCGAACATAAGCATGGACTTCATGTTCGGAAGGGTAATGTACCAAAGCTCCTGCCAACGGTTTTTAACACCGTCCACATATCCTGCTTCATACTGGTCATCCGGAATGGTATTAAGACCTGCAATGAAGGAAAGGAAGCCGGTACCGAGGGACGCCCACAGGATTACGATAATAACGATCGTCATCATGTATGTGGGGTCTGTCAGCCACATTCGGGGTTTCTCCAACAACCCCAGGTTTACTCCTATCGCGTTTGCGTAGCCGTAAGAGTCACCGGAGAAGATGAAGGTCCAGATCAGGTAAACCTGACCGGAAATGGTAGGTGCATAGAAGATCAATACCGCGATTGCACGGATACGTTTCGGCAGCTCGTGGATCAGCCATGCGAACAGGAATGCCGCGATGTATCCGATCGGGCCGGTGATTGCCGCAATCAGGAACGTGTTCTTAACTGCGGTAAGGAAAATGTCATCTACCAGAATCAGGTTGATGTAGTTCCGCATACCGATGAAACGTGCGGGCTGCAGAACGTTATAATAGGTAAAACCGTACCACATGGAAACAAGAACCGGTACGACATAAAACAAGGTGAAGATGATCGCATAAGGAGCAAGAAAAAGGTAGCATGTTCTGTATGTTCTGACGTCTCTCCACATAAATTTGCGCTGAAGCTGTTTGCGTCTGCGCCAATTTGCATAACTCATACTTTTCCCTCCTCCCTATTCTTTCTCGAGACCGAATTCGATTCTCTTCTTCTTGATCTCTTCGTTAATATCACGAGTGTAGTCAAGCAGCGTCTCACGAGGATCTTCGTTCATGTTGATAACACGGCGGACCGCGTTAACGATATGTCTGGATGTGTAGTATCCGCCGGGAACTTCCGGAGTACCTACGATCCATTCTCTCTGGGCAAGAAGAACTTCTCTCTGCTTGGTGCTCCATGCGAGCTGGTCAAACGCACTCATGTTGGCCGGAGCATATCGAGCGGACTCACCCATAACAGCCTCAAGCTGGATACCGTATGCAGCCTGCACGTCTGCGCTCGCCCACCACTGAAGGAACGTCCATGCTTCTTCATGCTTCTTGGATTTCTCAAGCATCATCGAGCAAACGCCCCAGCACTGAACGCTGCGGTCGATATCATACTCGCCGTCGCCGTCGCGGTCAACCTTGTCGCCGTTCTCGTCCGTAACATATGTTCCGGGGATGAGAGCCATATCCCACAAACCGCGAAGCTCGGGAGCGGAAACGCAAAGGGTATTGAAGGTATTGTAGTCTACGAAACCGATCGGCATCTCACCGGTACGGAATCGGTCAACGAATGTATAATCTCGAGGAGTGTTGTAATGTGTGAAGAACTTCGTGTAAGCCGCGAACGCTTCGATTGCGACATCCGAATCCAGATTTACTCTGGAAAGGTCATCCGTATAAAGGGATGCGCCGCGCTGATACAGCTGCGCGTAGAATCCGTTCATATCCGGGTTCGCAACGTTGTTGATCTTACGCTCTGTCGAAGGGATACCGACATCCATGTGAGACTTCTGCAATTCGGAAAGAATCGTAATCAGATCGTCCCATGTCTGCGGAACTTCAAGCCCGAGTTCTTCGAAAATATCGGTACGATAGAACATTACATTGAAGTACTGGGTTTCCGGAATCGCGTAAACACCTTTTTCGTATTTATAAGGAACCCACGAAGACTCTGTGAATTCGGAGATTACCTCGTCAAATCCGAGGATATCGCCTCCGTCGCCCTTGAACTGCGTCAGGTCGCATGCGGCGCCTCGCAAAGCATAGTTAACCGGTTCACCGCCGGCAACGCCGAGCGCCACGTCAGGTCCCGTTCCGGCAACCGTCGCGGGAAGAAGAACGTCCGCTGTGATCAGGTCGAGGTTAACGCCGATGCTGTATTTCTTAACGAACTCGGAGTCGATCATCTGCTTCAGAATCGTACTCTGGTCACGTCCGCTGAAGATCCAAACCGTAATGGTTTCCATATCATCACCGTAAACGTTACCGATTGCGTTGTAGTCAACCGTGAAGGAAGCAAGGAATGCCTTAATTTCATGGAAGGCTCTCTGGAACCAGTTCGCGGTATCCTTCTTAACCTTGTAATCCGCGCCGGATACGATGATGTAGTCGATATCAAGCTGGGAATCGCTGAGGGTAAGGATTGCGGAACCGAGCGAGCTTACGTTACTCTTAAATGCAACAAGGTTCTTCGGGATCTTACGTTCATCCTTGGAGAACTTCTCAAGCTGATCGGCAAGAGTAAGACATGCCGTAACCTGGGAACCTTTCTCACCGGTATACGCAACAAGATCATCGATCAGTTTGTAGAGAACCTTGTACTCTTTCTCCATGGCGGTCATAACGCCGGGATACTTCTGAGCAATATTGTAGTCACGATACTCGTCCGGGTTCGTACCGGTAAGAACGAGGATCTGACGATACATGCTGTTCATACGGAACACGCTGTCGTTCATGCGGTTCAAAAGGTCGCCCATCTCTCCGAGGGTAACCTCGAGACGGATGTAGTTAACGCCCTTATGAAGGAAGAACTTATAAGCGTTGCCCTTTTCATCAGCCAGTTTCTGCATCTTCCAGTCGCTGCTGAACGCGAACTTGATTGCGGAAACTTCTTCAAACGGGATCTCGCCGTTGATATACAAAGAACGACACGACACGAAACCACGGTTGTAGTTCTGTCTTGCCTTCAGGGTAATCTCATAGTAACCGTCCGCAGGAACTTCGCACTCCCACTCGATCCACTGACCGGGCTTCTTCCAGTTCTCGCCGCCGATCATGTTGAAGACCTGTCTGGTTACGCTGTAAGGATAGGTGACTGCGGAGGATCTGTCATAAGTCGGGAACAGGGACTGCTCGGAACGAAGAGTAGCCTTTTCACCCTCGAGACGCACGCTCGTCTTATTGGCAGCGCTGCTGTTGCCGTGCTGGCTTTCCATCTTGCTGAGATAACTCTTGTAGTCGTCTCTCGTCTGTACCGCCTTAAGAGAAAGCTCGCTCAGAATGAGCGTCTCCTGCGTGCCGTTCAGGCGGATATAGTTATCGCCTTCTTTAAAATAGAAGCAGTACGGCTCGGTAATATAACCGAGATCGTCCTTGATGTAGACGGTTTCCCAGCGGGGAACCTCAATCTGCTTCGGGCGAAGCTGATTGTGCTGGGTGTCTTCCTGAATCTCGCCGGGTTCGTCCGCGTACATTCTCGGGAAAGCGATCTGCGTAGCACCGTTATACTGTGCCTCGTTGTTGATCAGAAGCTCTCTCTGAATTTCTACTCCGCGGGACGTTTTCGCATCCGTATCCGGATAATAGGTGAGCATAAGGTTATACATTCCGGCATTCTTAACGTTAACCTTGAACTCTACATAGCCGTTCTCATAAGATGCCAAAACATTCTTCTTGGACCCTATGTCGATATACTTGTACTCCTCGCCGCCGGAAAGATCCGCCTTCAGATCCACCGAAATTTCTTCGGTAGGATAGGCAGCATCCTTATAACGCGAAAGAAAAGCAGCATAAGAGTCCTGACGGCCTTCGGCTTCTATTTGTGAAAAATCGAAGCCCTTATACTTGTCGGAATAGTCCGTCTTCTTTGTGACTCCGTTCCAAACCAGGAGTACCACAATGACGGCTATGATGATAGCCGACCAGTATACACTCTTTTTCTTTAAAAGTTTTAACATTGGAACCTCCGTTCTGCCGGTGTTCTGAGCACTTCTTCGGTATTTCAGCGCGCAAACCACCCCAGAAATCACCATGATGTGCAAACATTATATAAAAAAAGTATTGCAAATGCACTTCATTTTTTGCTATATTATAATCAAATATTGCTAAAACAATTTTTTCGACGGTTTTTTTCGATGTTTTTCGGTCGATTTTGTGCAAAAAATCGAGATGATAAATGGCATTTACCTCCATCATTTACCCTTTCTGTACACAAAATCCCCTAAAAACACCCCCTGTTTTTGTGCATTTTATCCGTTTTCGATTTAGCAACATTTGGTTTTACCCGATTTCAAATGCAAATAATGAAACGTGAGGTTGAAATATGGCGCGTGAATTGGAAGGCACACGTGAAAAAGTGGCCTATGAAGACAATCGTTCTGTCTTATTATATGTCAATCGGCAGAATGTGAACTACGATACACACTGGCACACCGCCGCTGAAATCATCATGCCGATTGAGAATGACTACCGGGTTGTGACCAATGAACGTCAATACACGCTCGTACCGCAGGACATCCTGTTCATTCCGCCCGGTGAGCTGCATACGCTCAGTGCTCCGCCGACCGGACAAAGGCTCATTCTGATGTTTGACCTGTCCGTTCTCAGCGCTTTTGAGGACTTTTCGACCATCACGCCGATCCTCTCCCAACCGATTCTCATCACGCCGGATTCCAATTCGGAGATCCATGATATCGAAATCGACATTTTAAAGAAGATCATTGAAGAATACCAGCACCGTTCCGAGCCGATGCGCATCACGATGATCTACTCCTATCTGCTGAAGTTCTTCGTGTATCTCGGGCGGCAGCACATCCGTGCGGACGTGATCTTCCCCGAGGTACGTCTCGGGAAGCAGATGGAATACGTAGAGAAGCTCAACAACGTCGTTTCGTATATAAATTCCAATTTTGCCGAAGAGATTTCGCTTGAAAAGGCAGCCTCCCTTGCGGGCTTTTCGAAGTTTCATTTTTCGCGGCTGTTCAAACAGTTTACCGGACAGTCCTTCTACAACTATTTAAACCAGCGGCGCGTCAAAGCGGCCGAATCGCTGCTGCTGAATCCGCACCTGTCCGTAACCGACGTGGCCATGCAGTCCGGCTTCACCTCGATTGCAACCTTCAACAGGGTATTCCGCCAGGCGAAGAACTGCACGCCGTCCGAGTATAAGATCTACTACCACAGACGGAGCCGTATCCGGTAACGGCGCATAAAGACATAAAAAAGCAGAAGCGGGGCAAGCCTGCTTCTGCTTTTCTGTTTGCTTAATTGTTCGTTGCGATGTATGCCTTTTCCTCAGCCATGCACCAGTGCGGGTTGATCACGTCATCATCCGAATCGTCCACATATACGAAGAAGAATATGCTGTTCGTCTGGTCGGTTCGCTTTCCGCCGGTCTTGTTTAAGATCATGTTTCTCGTAAACTTAACGTGGCAGGAGTAGCAGATGTCGCTGTATTCGGTATATTCGGTAACGGAAACATCGCTGTATTTCGGGTTGTCAAACCTGTGGTCGCTGATAAACGTAATATCCACGTCGGTTGCGTAATGCGCCGACTCCGTATAGAGGAAGGAGTCTTTCGCCAGACGTTTGCGGATCTTGCTGAGTCCGTATTGCGCACCGCTCAGATCCTTCGTTACGAAATCCGCCCACATCTGCACGGTTTCCAACGCAAACTCGTGACGGTCCTGAGGCATCTCGGCGGGCTGAATGCCTACCATGGCGTCAATCTTGATATTGCCTTTCTCGTCCGGGGCAAATGCGACTTCCTCGCCGAGCGAATCGTAAATCTTAATCTCCGGCTTCTCGGCAAGTCCCTCAATCTCATATGTTACGATTGCCGGAACCTGTACATACTGCAGAATGTTCTCGCTTAAGTCGGTCTCAACCTTCTTCGGTTCGCCCTTACGGAACTCGGCGGTAACCGCAATGTCGTTAATGGTAACCTTATAGTTGTCGGGTATGGAAATCCGATAGGTGTTGGTCGTTGCGCTGAAAACCGGCTCAATGCTGTCGATTTCCCAATCGCTTACCGTAAGGATCGCGAAGATCGTCTTCAGATTGGTCTGCTTCAGCTTCATCTGCGCAACCATCTCGCCGTTCGAATCATAAATGTCGAAAACCGGATGGGTCGTATCGTAGCTGTTCTTGTCTTTCTCGTAAGTAAACGTTCCGCTCGCACGCAGGTTGCTCAGATAGGTTGACCGGTACAGGTCTTCGCTTTCAAACACACAGGCGTGCGGAGGAAGCTCTATCATATCAAGAACCGAACCATCCTTAACCTTTGCGACAAATTCGGCAACCTTGCTTTCGATTACGTTCTCGTAACGGGATGCCTCATAACGTCTGAGACACTTGTCCGTATACCGAAGGAATACCACGCCGAGGATGATCAGCACCAGGGCATATACGCCGAGGGAAATGTAGAAAATCCTGCGTCCGAGCCTGTTGGCCTTCTCGGCAGCCGCCTGACGGGCCGCTGCTCGTCTTTCCGCAAGGCTCTTCGGCACATCTGCCTGCTTTGAGGAGGTTGCGGACCGGGATGCCTGCGCGTTCTTCGAAACAGGCTTGGTCGAAGCGGGAACCTTACGTGCTCCGCCTGCATTATCGGCCGAGCGGTTCGCGGAAGCCGCCTGTGCGCGCTTTGCTTCCCTGCGCGCCTCCATAAGTCTTCTGCGTTCCGTAATCGCCTTATACTGCTCCGCCGTTACTTCGTCCTCATCGGGATCGTAATCGAGATTCGGATTCCGGCGAAGCGCTTCATACAGCTTCCGCTCGCTTTCATCGCGGAAGCGCCCCGGAGAACTCGGGGAAAAATCGTCCTTATTGAGCTCTGTCATCTTTCCCCTCCTTACTTCTTCGCACGTACAACGTATGCCGTCGGTAATCTCCAGGACGAGTTCTGATAATAGAACGTCGTACTTGTCATTTCGTATTTGCCGTTATAATACATGCTGGAAGAACTTCCGCCGTCAAGGTTGGCCGCATTTACCGCACCGTACTTGAGCATCAGTCCGATCAGGTCGGATGCCGTTGCACCGAGATGTCCGCTCGCGCCGCGGCCGTCGGTTACAAGCAGCAGGATTGCGCCGTCGGCACGCTGTCCGATTGCGGTTCTCGGGTTTGCTCCGGAACCGGTGCCGTTCAGCTCACGTCCCACTCCGTTGATGACAAGCGGAACAAAATGGTTATTCTTATCGGATGCCTCTTCCTGGAAGCATACCGCATCGCGGATGCGTTCTTCCTGAACATACTTGGTGACATCCCCCGTACTCCAGCCGTTGATGTCCTTGATGATCAGAAGATCGTCTTCATTCATCGCGATCATATAAAGACCTTTGTTGGATCCGGGCCGGTTGCATGTAATCTTACCGTCCTGAACGACTACGCCGAGAGGCTGTCCGCCCTTGTTGCCGGTCGATTCATACAATCCGCCGTTTACACCGCCGATCGCATTGGCACCCTTTACGACTTCTTCAAGTTCCTTACCGTACTCGCCCCACGGATAGGTCGTTCCGACACATACCTGCGAAGGGTCTTTTATGATCATCATCGTTGCAAGGAACGAACTGCCCGCAATCTTCTCAATCCGAATGCCGTTCTCATCAAACACTTCCGTAGTATCCGGCTTCGGTTCATCGGGATCGTCGGGATCCGCTTCCCTGTTTTCAATATGGATCAGATTCTTATTCAGTGCTTCCGTATCCATTGCCTTGCGGCTGTTCTTGTTCTGGATTTCTTTGATTTCTTCCTTGGAAAGTACGAGGCTTGCAACAAACTTCAGCTGTCCGCTTTCAAGAAGGGAGGACCCGAGCTCGTCACGCGCCGCTTCGGACGGACCGTGGCAGATCTTGTTCAATACAAGATAGAGGATTCCGACCACGATGAAAAGCGTAACGAAGATAACCAGAAACACTCTCCCCACATACTTTAATACTCTTTTCCAATTCATTACTGCTCTCTCCTTTATGCCTCGTGCGGACCTTATCCGCGCGGGCGGTCAAATGAACTGCATCTCAGCGGAATACCCACCGCTGCTGGATTTGGTAGCTGATCATGAAGAGTACGAGATCAACAACCATCTTAATGACGGACTCAAGGAAGCTTGCGCCGAGTCCGAGCCATTTCTCCGCGATCAGATCAACCAGCAGGAACGATACCGTTACCTGACAGATCGCAAGCAGAAAATACCGGACGAGCGACTTCTTCATGTCCGCATCGGATTTGAATACGACCTTCCGATTCAGCGTATAATTGAAAATCGAACTGACGATACGCGCACCGACCGTCGCAACGGCGATTCGCGTCGTCTCCTCCATGCTGTCGCCGATCAGCAGATTGAGGATCGTAAAGATCACGAAATCCACAAGGAACGATGCAATCGAGCTTCCGATAAACTTCAGAATGGTCATATAGATCCGCATGGAATCGCGGAACGGATGAAAATGCGAAGAAGCGTTATCGTCGATGTACACCGTGTCGATGACCACTTCGTCAAATCCGATGCCCTGCTTCTTCATAACGAGAAGCTGATTTGTCTCATACTCGTAACGATCGCCTTCGATTCCGATCATGACCGGCAGATGCCGGTACGGAATGGCTCTGAGCCCCGTCTGTGTATCGCTGATCTTGATTCCGCACGCGAAGCGGAATACGGCTTTCGTAATGTTGTTTCCGGCCTTTGACTTGAACGGAACCTGCGGCTGCGAGAAATCGCGGACGCCGAGGATTACTTTGTCCGGCTGCGCTTCCATCGCTTCCACACAGGCACGCATGTCCTTCGGAAGATGCTGCCCGTCCGCATCGACGGTGATGACGCCGAGAATGTCCTGACGGTTGTTAAGCACATACTCAAACGCCGTCTTCATGGCGCGCCCCTTGCCTCGGTTTACTTCGTGCGTCAGCACGGTAACGCCGGGCAGAACTGCCACCTCGTCAAAACGTCCGCAGTATTCCGGCGCGCTTCCGTCATTCACGACGATAATGTCATCAAAGCCTTCCTCCAGAATGCTTTTCACGGTATTCACCATCTTCTCGTCCGGATTCAGGGACGGAACAATTACCGTAGTCTTCATGTCGTACTCACTTTCCCTCCGGTTCGCCTTTACGCTTCGGTCTCTTCATTGCCCTCGGCAGCGGCGGTTTCGGAGGCTTTTCTTTTCTCCCACCATTGAATTACCCTGTTACCGATCACATTGGCCAGGATTCCGAGGAACAGGCCGCTCAGAAATCCGCCGAGGATGTCGGACGGATAGTGAATCCCGACATAGACGCGGGAAAATGCGATCAGACAGGCCGTGATTATAAGCGGCGCCCAGTAACGTTTCTTTACGTTCGGAAGGATTGCAACGCACGAAGCGAAGCTTGCCGCCGTGTGTCCCGACGGGAACGATGCGTCCTTTGCCCTCGCGATGATCAGCTCAAGCTCCGGGATCATTTCGTACGGTCTCACACGTCCGATAGCGTTTTTCAGAATCACGTTGTTGAGAAGCACCGATCCGATCAATGCTCCGGCGGAAAATGCGCCGGCCTTCCTCGTTTTTTTGAAGCAGAGCAGAACGGCGGTAAGGATCAGCCAGAAGATTCCGGCATCGCCCAAATGGGTGACTGCCTTGAAGAATCCGTCTAAAATGCCGGTACGCCAATGGTCCTGTACGTATAACAAAATGTCTCTGTCCGTTTCAAAAATTCCGAGATAGCTTAACATAACGCTCTCCTTAGCCCATAATCGGATATATTATAGCACAAACGCCCCGATATGTCACGAAAAAAAGCTTTTTGTTTGCATCCAAAAAGCTTTTTCGAAATCTTCTTATATTGTGTGTCTCCGCGCCGCAAAGAGCCGGTACGGCCGGTCCGTCATTCCGCGTGCCGTTTCGAATAGGCGCGGCTTTGTAAAACCGTTATTCCTTCATTTTCCTTGCCGTATCGAGCAGATATTCCTTCGTGTTGTGCTCCGGAAACTCAAGCACGTCCTCGAGGAGCTGCGAAAGAATCTCCCCGAGCTTCGGTCCCGGGGCAAATCCGATCGCCATCAGGTCGGCTCCCTTCACGGCGAGCGTCTTTAAGCTGACACACTGCCCTTCTTCGATAATCCGGCTGCAGGCTTCCTCCATCCGTCCGATTACCGTCAGGTTTCCCTCAAGAAACGCGGGCGCATGCGCATGGGCATCCGCCCTCTGCACCTCGAACAGCAGCGGCATGTTGTCCTCGCCGATCCGGTTCATGACGCGCCGGAGCATATGATCGATCTTCTGATGTTTCAGCTTCAGGCGGCAGTCGTGATTGTCGATCAGCTTTTCCGCCGTATCGATCGTTTCGTTGTCGAATTTCAGTCTGCGGAGCACGATACGGCCGAGCTTCGCGCTCAGGTGCTCATGCCCCTTAAAATGCGCCGAGCCGTCCTCGTAATAAGTCTTGCACGCCGGCTTCGCACAGTCATGCAGAAGCATCGTGTAATCGAGAATCGTGCGCGTGTGCCGGTCCGCATTCCGGTAGGTATCAGATGCGTGCATCGCGCGGATGCTCTCAATCGTGTGCCTGCCGACATCGTAGATGTGATGGATGTTCTCCTGCGGGGTCGCAAGCATCGTATCCCACTCGGGAAGCCAGTACGCGGTAAGTCCGATTTCCGATGCGCGGATCAGTTCCTCCGGATGGTCCGACCCTAAAAGCTTGGTCAGTTCCTCACGGATCCGTTCCGCACTCACAGCCTGCAGGTTGCCGGCAAATGAGGACATCGCCTTCTCGGTTTCCGGATCAATCGAAAACCCTAACTGCGCGGCAAAGCGAATTGCCCGGAATATCCGAAGGGCATCCTCCTGAAACCGCTCATTCGGATCTCCGACCGCGCGGATAATCCCGTTTGTAAGGTCCTCCCGGCCGCCGAACAGGTCGACAAGTCCGGTCTTATCGTTATAAGCCATCGCATTTACCGTAAAATCACGGCGCTTCAGGTCTTCTTCGAGGCTTCTAGTGAAGGTTACTTCCTTCGGGTGGCGGCAGTCCTCGTAGGCTCCGTCAATCCGGTAGGTCGTCACCTCAAAACCCTCCCGGTTCATGAGAACCGTTACCGTTCCGTGCGCGATGCCGGTATCCACGGTATGCGCAAAGAGCGCCTTTACCTGCTCCGGCGTGGCGGAAGTCGTAACGTCCCAGTCCTGCGGAACTCGTCCCAGAATGGCATCACGAACACAGCCGCCTACCGCATATGCTTCGTAGCCGGCCTTTTCGATGATTGAAATCAGCTTCGTTACCTTTTCGGGGAGCGTCAGCCGAAATGCCATGGGTCCTCCTTCCGTGCCGCGAAACGCCCCGGAATAATGCGGGTTCTCGCAGCGATGTGATCCGGCGCCTTCGATTAACGGCGCCTGCCTGTTCTCATTCTAATACAGAAAAACCGGAGATGCAAGACTTGACGGCCCCGCCCTTTGCGGTCCCGCCGCGGCGCGCCGTTTCCGGCTGCCGCTTTGTATCTCCGGTTTCAATATTTCTTTTAAACTTCCACGGTAACCTTGTTCAGGTGCCAGATATCCTCAACGTACTCTTCGATCGTACGGTCCGAACTGAATTTGCCGGACTTCGCTACGTTCAGAATCGCCATCTTCGCCCAGCGCTCTTCATCGCGGTAAGCTTCCTCAACACGCTCCTGTGCTGCAGCGTAAGAACGGAAATCCTTTAAGATGAAGTACTGGTCCGCACGCTCGCCGCCGTTTCTCTCAAGAAGCGAATTGTAAAGCTCGCGGAAACGGTCCGGATCCTCGGGGCTGTAGAAGCCGTTCACCATCTGCGTCATTACCGCACGGATATCCTGATCGGTGTTGTAAATCTCGCGGGGCTCGTATCCGCCGTTGTTCTCGTAGTTGATAACCTCATCGGAGGAAAGGCCGAAGATAAATGCGTTGTCCGCGCCGACCTCTTCCACGATTTCCACGTTCGCGCCGTCCATCGTTCCGATGGTTACCGCACCGTTCAGCATGAACTTCATGTTGCCGGTACCGGATGCTTCCTTACTTGCCGTCGAAATCTGCTCGGATACGTCGGCAGCGGCGAAGATCCACTCGGCGTTCGAAACGCGGTAGTTCTCGATAAATACGACTTTGATCTTTCCCTTGATGGACTTATCGTTGTTGACAACGTCCGCGACGCTGTTGATCAGCTTGATGATTGCCTTTGCTCTGCGGTAGCCGGCGCTTGCCTTGGCACCGAAGATAAACGTTCTCGGATAAAAATCCATCTCCGGATTCTCACGGAGTTTATTGTAAAGGTACATCACGTGCATGATGTTCAGAAGCTGTCTCTTGTACTCATGCAGACGCTTAACCTGCACGTCGAAGATCGATCTCGGATCCACGTCGATTCCGTTGTGCTCCTTGATGTAAGCGCAAAGGCGAAGCTTGTTCTGATACTTGATGTTCATGAACTCCTTCTGGCATTTGCGGTCGGAAGCGTAAATCGAAAGTTCGTTGATATGCGGCAGGTTGGTGATCCATTCGTCGCCGATCTTGCCGGACACCCAGTTTGCAAGAAGCGGGTTGCCGTGCAGCAGGAAACGGCGCTGTGTGATACCGTTCGTCTTATTGTTGAACTTTTCGGGATAAATCTCATAGAAGTCGCGGAGCTGCTCCTTCTTAAGGATCTCGGTATGAAGTCTTGCCACACCGTTTACGGAGAAGCCTGCGATAATCGCCATGTTGGCCATGCGCACCTGACCGTCCATCAGGATTGCGGTCTTCTGGATCTTCTCGTAATTGTTCGGGTAGCGCTCCTTGATCTGCTCTACGAACCGGCGGTTGATCTCCTCAACGATCTGGTAAACACGGGGAAGGAGTCTCGAGAAGAGCTCGATCGGCCATTTCTCCAGCGCTTCGGACATGATCGTGTGGTTCGTGTATGCGCAGCAGCGGTTCGTGATGCTCCATGCCTCGTCCCAGCTGAGGTAGTACTCATCCATCAGGATACGCATAAGCTCCGGAACCGTTACGGTCGGGTGCGTATCGTTCAGCTGGAATACGACCTTGTCGGGAAGACCGTGAATGTCGTCGTGTGTGCTCATGTACTTCGCAACCGCGCGCTGGATGCTTGCGGATACGAAGAAGTACTGCTGCTTTAAGCGGAGCTCCTTGCCGGCGTAGTGATTGTCATTCGGATAAAGCACCTCGCAGATCAGTCTCGCAAGGTTCTGCTGCTCTACGGCCTTATGATAATCGCCGCGGTCAAAGCTCTCGAGGTTGAAGTTGTCGATCGCTTCCGCATCCCAGATACGGAGCGTGTTAACAACATTGTTACCGTAACCTACGATCGGCAGGTCGTAAGGAATGGCGCGTACGGACTGTGCGCCCTCCTGCGTAAAATGTTCGCGGCCGTTCTCGTCTCTTGAGTAGCGTACATAGCCGCCGAACTTAACTTCGCATGCGTATTCGGGACGCTTGATCTCGAACGGGTTCCCGTCCGCAAGCCAGTCATCCGGGCGCTCAACCTGGAAACCGTCCTTGATCTCCTGCTTGAACATACCGTACTTATAGCGGATTCCGCAGCCGTATGCCGGGTACCCGAGGGTTGCCAGGGAATCGAGGAAGCACGCCGCAAGACGGCCTAAGCCCCCGTTGCCGAGCGCCGCATCGGGCTCCTGGTCTTCTATCGTGTCAAGGTCGAGTCCGAGCTCCTCAAGAGCCTTGCGGATTTCCTTGTTCGCTTTCAGGTTGATAATGATGTTGCCGAGGGCACGTCCCATCAGGAATTCCATGGACAGGTAGTACACGGTTTTCGCATCCTGCTTTTCGAACTCCTTCTGGCTTGCCGCCCAACGGTCCACGATATAATCCTTCACGGCAAATGCCACTGCGGAGAATATCTGCTGCTGGGAAGCGTCCTCTACGGTTCTGCGGTAGAACGTTTTCAGGTAATCCTGTACGTTCTTTTTGAAGTCCTTTTTGTTAATAACCATACCATTGCCTCTCTTCTAAAACGGTTGGCTCCGTATTTTTGCGTAAAGTCTTTGTCATTATATCACAAGACAAATAGAGAAACCATACAAAAATCACAAAAAACCACCCCCGTTTTCGGTCAAAACGGGGATGGTTTGAATGACGGGATAATTGTCATGCTTCCCTTGTTCCGGAAGGATTCCGCACGGTTTTCTCTTTCGGGATGATGAACTCGATCTCGGTATGGTCTCCGATCACGCTTTCGATGCGTACGACGTCTTCTTTGTCGCAGAAATACTTCACACGCTCGATGGTTCCCCAAAGTCCGAAACCGAACTGGTTCAGATCGTCTTCGTTCTTCGCGGTCCGCTTCTGGTTCAGGATCTTCTCGATCTCTTCCTGCGGCATTCCGACACCGCTGTCTCTTACGGAAATATGCAGGTTTTCGCCTTCAAAGAACGCCTTGATCTTTACCGATCCGGGCTCGCCTTTCATCCGGATGCCGTGATAGATTCCGTTCTCGACAAGCGGCTGCAGGATCAGTTTCGGGATTACGCAGTTCTTCGCTTCTTCGTCGATCTCGTACTCGTCGTTAATGATATCGCCGTAGCGGAGCTTCAAAAGTTTCAGGTAGTCCTGGATTATGTGAACCTCGCGCTCAAGCGGGATCTCGCGGTCGCCCTTACTTAAGAAATTCCGGAAGAACCGCCCGAGTGTCTCAAGCGCAAAATGGACGTCTTCCGCGCCGTCGTCAATCGCCATGGCGCTGATCGTTTCAAGCGAATTGTACAGGAAATGCGGCTTGATCTGTTCATGCAGCGCCCACACTTCCGCCCTTTGAATCGTTTTCTCTTTTTCAAGAAGGCTTTCGATCAGTTCCTTCAGATGGTCGATCATGTCGTTGTAGTTCTCTCCGAGCTCACCGATCTCATTTTCCGGCAGCTTTACGGAAAGTTTTTCAAGACCTCCGGCGAACTTGTTGCGGTTAATCTCCGCGGTAAGATCCGCAAGCGGACGCGTGATCCGCTTCGAGATGTAAGATCCGGCAAGCAGTACCGCGCCGCCGAATGCGAGCGCCATCAGCATGAGTCCGAAGATGCTTTCCCAGGAAATCGCCTTCAGGCTCGAACTCGAATAACTGAGGATAATGATCGGCAGCTCATCCACTTTGCGGCCGACCATGGTGCCTCTGCTGAGTCCCTTCCAGACGGTCTTCGAATGCTCGGTCTCCGAACGGAAGGACTTATCGTAGTATTTCATCAGCTCCTCATCGCCCGCAAGGAACTGGCCGCGGTCCGTAAGGATGCACATATGCTCGTTCTTCTGGGCATGCAGGATCATATTTAGAAGGCTGTCGTCGATGCTCATCAGAAGGATGCCCGTCTGCTGCTGCGTGTTGTAATCATTGATCACGCGGCAGATCGTCATAAGCGTCTTTCCGTCAAAGCTGAACAGCGCGTCAAAACCGTTGATCCTTACGACCGGACCGCCCTTTTTATTGGCGATCAGATTCTGCCACTCCGGCTGCTTCATCCGGTCGAAATCGACGCGGTATTCCGACTTGGAAGTCTTCATATAATCCAGGTCGTTACGGAAAATGTGCACGGAATCGATGTTGTTGCACACCGCAAGGATATTCAAAACACTGTACTTCGTGTCGTTAATGAGGCCCTTGTCCACCTTTTCCGCACTTAAAAACGTCCGAACGTCGTCGTTCATCAAAATCAGCTGTGAGATTTCCACATAGTTGTCCATCGCGGAATGAACGCTGCTTTCCACGCTGTACAGATACGTCTCAGCTTCTTTTAATTCGTGGTCGCGGCGTTCCTTCGAGATGATGATGAAAAATGAGCACAAAAAGGCAAGCGAAAGGATCAACAGACCCAGACGCAGTACTTTGATCATACCGGCGGAAAGCGACTCGTTCCCGCGGTCCATTCCGGTAATGCTCAATATCTTCTCCTTTGCCTTCTCGCGTTTTCTCAAAACATGCTCCTTTGTACGGCCGATTTGATTCTTTTATCTTAACATGCTTTGAACCGGTTGACAAGGAGTAAGAAGGAAGAAGCAGCTCCGGCTCGTGTCAGGCTGACGGCCGCCGGCTCGGCACGAAAAAACGGAGCAGTCCGAAAACTGCTCCGTTAAATCGACATCATATATGTTTCGTGATTAACCCTTGATTGCACCTGCGATAAAGCTGTCCTGAATTCTTCTGCTCAGAAGAACATATACGATCAGCATCGGGAACGTTGCAATTGCAAGAGCGGCACCTACCGGGCCCCAGTCAGTCGTATGGGTTCCGACCATCTGCATGATACCTGCAGGGAGTGTCATATACTCGTCTTTGTTGTTAAATGTCTGAGCGAAAATCAGCTCGTTCCAGCACTGCAGGAACGTATAAATGCTGGCAGTCGCCATTGCCGGCTTCATCAGCGGCAGGATAACCTTGAAGAATACGCCTGCACGTCCGCAGCCGTCGATGTATGCAGCTTCATCGAGTGAGATCGGGATCTCGGTCATGAAGCCGGTACAGATCAGTATCGCCATCGCCAAAGCGAATGCGGAATACGGAATGATCAATGCCTGATAGGAATCAAGCATTTCGATCTGTCTCAATACGATGAAGACGGGGATGATGGATGCCTGGATCGGGATCGTGATACCGAGCATGAACATCTTCTCAACCGCTTTGCTCATTCTCCAATGGATACGGGTAAGAGCATAAGTTGCCATCAATGCTGCGATCAGCGTTACAATGATGGTGATAACCGTTACAAATACGCTGTTCAGGAAGTAACGGATAATCGGGCCTGCATTCAATGCCTTCTTATAGTTGTCCCAATGTGCCGGATTCGGGAGACCGAACTGGTTGGTCGTCCAAATCTGCATATTGTCCTTCAAAGAGAAGGTAAACATCCAGAACAACGGATAAAGGTTAATGATAGCCCATATGATCATGAAGATCCAGATGAAAACCTTTGCCGTTACGCTGGTCTTGCCTACTTCATATTTCGAAATATCGCTTCCGGTATAAGTATTCTTTGCCATATCACACCTTCTCTCTATCCTTGAACAGCTCGCCGATCAGGATTGCAAAGAAGAAGCACATGATAATCAGCAGTACGGCGATGGCACTACCCATACCGTAACGTCCCCATGCCGTCATCTGGTCCATGAGGAGTGTACTGGGTACTGCGGCCACACGTGTCTTATTTGTTCCCAAAATTGCAACCAAGTCGTAGGACTTCAAGGAACCGGTTACCGAGAAGATAACGCTTACCTTGATGATCTGCTTCATGGAAGGAATAACGATGAAGCGGTCAACCTGCCAATCGGTAGCACCGTCGATTTTGGCGGCCTCACGGAGTTCCGGAGGAACGCTCTTAACGCCCGCATACATAAGGAGCATGTGATAACCTACATACTGCCACAGCATCGGAACGATAACGGAACCAAGCAGGTAGCTCTTACCGTCGGCACCTTTTTCGGCAAGCCAGGTAATATCAGGCTGGTCTGCCTTCAAATATCCGACCTTTCTCAGGATGGTGTTCAAAAGACCGCCGTCCGGATAGTAAATCTTCTTCCACAACTGACCGATAACTACGGTGGAGATCAGTACCGGAAGGAAGTTTACGGAAAGGAAGAAACGCTCGCCCTTGAATCCCTTACCGAGAAGCAGTGCCAATCCGAGAGAGATGGGCAGCTGGATCAAAAGGGAGCAAAGAGCAAGGATCAAAGCGTTGCGGGCTGCCCAAAGGAAAGGCACCTCGGCATTTTTATGTGTAAAGGTTTTAAATAAAACTTTGTAATTGTCTATTCCAATAAAAGTCGAATCTCCGAATCCCTTCCATTCAAAGAAGCTGTAGTAGCCCGATGTTACAAGCGGAGCAACCAGAATTCCGATGAACAGAATCAATGCAGGAAGCAGAAACAGAAAGATTGTAATTCCGTCAAATTTTCTTTTCGTCATGATACGCACTGCCTTCCTAAAAAATGTGGCCTCTCCGAACTTTGGAAAGGCCACAAATTAATTATCTAACTACCGTGCCCAATAATTATCTGATGGCAGCCTTGAGGCCGTCGGTGAACTGCTTGCCGTTTACTTCACTGGTGTAAACCTTAGCAACGAATTCAAGATACTTCTGAGCTTCCTCGGACGGCATAGCGGTGTCGCCGAAGAGAACCATGTAATCAGATGCTGCAACGATCTTAGCTACAGACTGAGTAAGAGCGTTAACAGAAGACTCATCATAGTCAACCTTCCATGCAGGGAGACCACAACCATCAAGATATCCATACTTGCAGATGAGCTTACCAAGTTCGAATGTGTACTCAGCAGCCTTCTCAGCGTTCTTGGAGGACTTAGCTACAGCAAGAGTATCGGAAGGTCCACCGATCAACTGTCCAAGCTTAGATTTGCTGGAGTCGATAACGGGGAACTCAGCAACCTTAACATTAAGGCCCTCAGTCTTAGCGAAATCAGCACAGTTCCAAGTACCGTTCATGTAGAAAGCATACTTACCAGCCATGAAGTTAGCCTTAATCTCATCGTTGGAGAGGGCAACACCATTGGGATCGAAGTACTTCTTAGTAATCATCTCCTGGAAGATATCAACAGCCTTAGCTACGTCTGCGTTATCCCAAGTAGCACCATTTACGAAGATGTCATCAAGCGTCTTAGCGCCGCAGCTCTTCTCGATGATGGACTCAAGGTACTCAGTTACGCACCAAGTCTCTTTACCAGCACAACCGAAAGGAATCTTGCCGGCAGCAACGAGCTTATCGCAGCACTCGATGAGTTCTTTATAGGTGCCGGGAACGTCGTTGTAACCAACTTCCTTAAGGATGTCCATGTTAGCGAAGAGACCAACGATGTTCATGGTAAGCGGAACACCGTACTTCTTGCCGTCGTAGGTCGTGTTCTTGCACATCTTAGCGTCAAGATCATTAGCGAACTTAGCATATGCGGTGTCAAGGCAGTAAACCTTATCAGCCTTTACGAAATCGCCAAGGAATGCGCAGGACCATGTAAAGAAGATATCAGGCATGCTGTTACCGGAAACAGCGGTCTTAATCTTGGTCTTGTAAGCCTCGTTCTCGGTAGCGGACCAGTCAAGCTTGATGTCCGGATACTTCTTGCCCATCTCCTCGATGGCCTTCTCGTAGGATGCACGGTTAGAGTCACTCTTGGTAGCGATACACCACATGGTAAGAGTGATCTTGTCGTCGCCTTTCGGATTACAAGCGCAAAGAGAAATTGCGGTTGCAATCACAAGCAGTGTTGCAAGAATTTTTTTCATGATTTCCTCCTTTAAAGAAATGAAAAATAATTTTTTTCAGCTTTCGCTGATATATCGAAAGCGTTTCCGCTTGCGACCGTGTTATTTTCCCATCTTGATGAGCGGCCAAGGATACTCGACGATCATGTCGCCGTTCTCAAGGGAATAGTAGATGACGGTGTCATCTATGGGATCGTTGTACATTAATGTAATCGTTCCCTTTTCTTCATCCACATAATAGTAACCCGGAAGAACTCCGTCCTCAAGGAACGTTCCCTTCTCGGTAAATTCAAACGAGAAGTTGTCGTCGGTTTCCCAAACGCCCTGAACCTTCGAACTGTCGCTGCCGTAGTCCTTATTGTAGTGGTAGATCATTGTACGGAACAAAAACCGCTTGTCGTCCTGATCGACGTATGTCATTTCGACCTTCTCGTCATTGTCGCCGAAAAGCGTGATGACGTTGTTTGCGATCTCGTACCGCTTGTAACTCTTTCCGTCAAACTCGGCGCTGCCGTCTTTGTAGAAGGAAAGGATTGCTTTCTCTTCGTCATGCGGATACGCCCACTGCTCAACAACCTTCTTGGACTTCTCGCATCCGGCAAATGCCATGGTGCAGAATACCAAAACAAGGAAAAGTGCAAGCACCTTCTTTACTTTCATAAGAATCTCTGCCTCTCTCCGTTTTCGTTAAAACTACCAAAAACCGGTCAAAAATGCACGAAAACGTACCTTTTCTGCTCTTATCCCACACTCGTTAAGTTGATTATAGTATTATTTTGCACTAAGTAAATGTAAATCTTTTACTTTTTCAAGCATGATTTTGACATTTTGTACAGATATCTTTCGTTTTGAAATGGTTTTTGGACAATTTCAACAAAAGGTCCGAAATGCGCCCCGAAAACCCCTTGTCAGAACGCGCAAAAAGAAACGGGAGACAGCTCCCGTCTCCCGTCATCCGATATATTTGGAGTCTAACGTACCAAGCAGATATGCTTCCATCTTCTCTTCATCCAGAAACGCATCCACCCGGTCGAATTCTTCCATGGCCAGTTCGGCGGCCCTGGCTTCCGCCTCATCATAAAGCTGCGCGGCAGCCTTCTTACGCTCGCAATATTCCGCGAGCAGGATTACTTTCGTATCCATTTGCGATTCACCCCGTTTCGCAAGATTAACCTATTATCATTATGACAGACGGAAAAGGACATTTCAACCCGATAGATTCGGGCGGAAATGTCCTTCTGACACTTTTTCATCTTTTGCGACTTGAAATCCGTCAAAGGTAAAACGGGGTTACATTTGCCGTAACGGGATGTAATATGCGGTTACATTTACCGTGGCAAGATGTACCATGCGCTTACAGACGGGACCTGCTGCGGGAGTCGAAGCTTCCGAAAAGGCTCCCGATATCCGCTTACCCCTCTTATTTCAGACCGAGGCCTGCGCGGAAGCTATCCATGAATGCTTCGAAGCCGGCAACGTCCTTTGCGTCGGGATCGATCGCAACAGCCTTGCGGTCGGCAAATACGACTGCGTCCAGGTATTCCTGAAGCGTTCCCGCTCCGCCGTTCTTCTTCGCAAGCATGTAAGCCGCAAGAAGACCGATACCCCATGCGCCGCCTTCGCCCGCGGTTTCCATAACGGAAACGGGTGCGCCTACTGCAGCAGCGGCGAATTTCTGGCCGACAACGGGAGTCTTGAAGTATCCGCCGTGGCCGAGCATCTTGTCAACCTTAACGCCTTCCTTCTTAAGAAGAAGATCAAGACCGACCTTCAGCGCGCCGAGCGCGGAATACATGTGCATACGCATGAAATTGGCAAGCGTGAAGCGGCTTTCGGCCGTACGCTTCACCGTAGGAGCGCCCTCTTCCACTCCGACAACCGGCTCGCCGGAAACAAAGTTGTAGGAAAGAAGTCCGCCGCAGTCCGCATCGCCCTCAAGCGCTACGGAATAAAGCTTCGTGAAGAGATCGCCTGCCGGGATATCGTATCCCATCAGCTTGCCGAATTCACCGAACAGGTTCACCCATGCATTGATATCGGAAGTACAGTTGTTGCAATGAACCATCGCAACCGCCGCGCCGTCGGGCGTCGTTACGAGATCGATCTCGGGATATACCTTGCTGAGAGGCTTCTCCAGAACGACCATGGCAAATACGCTCGTTCCGGCGGAAATGTTACCGGTGCGGAGACCTACGCTGTTCGTGGCAACCATACCGGTTCCCGCGTCGCCTTCGGGAGGACATACGGGGATGCCCGCCTGAAGCGTGCCGGACGCATCGAGGAATGCAGCGCCTTCCGCACTCAGAACGCCTGCGCTTTCGCCTGCGGAAAGAACCTTCGGAAGGATATCGCGGAGCTTCCACGGTACCGCCTTTGCTTCCGGAAGCGTATCGAAAATGTCAAGCATGCGCGCATCGTAGTCGCCGGTTGCAGAATCGATTGGGAACATACCCGAAGCATCGCCGACGCCGAGCACCTTCTCGCCGGTCAGCTGCTCATGAACCCAGCCTGCAAGCGTCGTGAAATGCGCGATTGAGTTAACGTGGCTCTCGCCGTTGCGCATTGCCTGATACAGGTGCGCAATGCTCCATCTCTGCGGGATGTTGAAGTCAAATGCCTTCGTGAGAACGCCTGCAGCGTCCTCGGTAATCGTATTCCGCCATGTGCGGAACGGTACAAGCAGCTTTCCGGCCGCGTCAAATGCGAGGTATCCGTGCATCATTGCGGAAATGCCGATGCCGGCAAAGTTCTTAAGATCCACGCCGTACTCGTTCTTCACATTTGCCCGAAGATCGGAATAGCAGCTGCGGAGTCCGTTTCGGATATCCTCCTCGCTGTAAGTCCATACGCCGTTCTCGTAACGGTTTTCCCAGCCGTGGCCGCCCTGCGCCAGAACGTCGCCCCGATCGTCAATCACAACCGCCTTGATACGCGTCGAACCGAACTCGATGCCGAGAATCGCCTTGCCTTCCGCAAGAATCGTTTTCTTATCCATCCCCATATACCTTCCTTTTTCTTTATTTCCGCGCCGTGACGGAGCGGGTTTTGTGATTTGTTTTCTTTATTTCCGCACCGTGACGGAGCGGTGTTTGTGATTTGTGTTTCGCTGTTCCGGAAGCGGCATGCAATCCGCCGCCGTGCCGAAGCGCCCCCGGACGCAATCCCGGGTTTTATATCACGCACTAATCATTATATAACATGTCGCGGATGATTGCCACAGTTTTATCGCGTCACGGACCGTTTCATCTAAGCCGCCGTGCTTTCGGCAGGCACACCGTCTCATCTAAGCCGCCGTGCTTTCGGCAGGCACACCGTCTCATCTATGCCGCCGTGCTTTCGGCAGACACACCGTCTCATCGCAGCCGTGAACGGCTGCTGCCGTTTCTCAAATTGTGATATCGCGGTGCAGCAGCTCCACGAAGCGTTCAACAATCTCCGTCTTCTCATCCCAGAAGAACCGTCCTTCCGGCGTTACCATCGGCGATTCCTTCTGCATCGGAAGCGTGTAGCGGCAGTAATGGTTGTAGCAGTCGAAGAACGTCGCATCTTCCTTCCGCCCGCGGACGATCATGCTGTCCATGACAAGTCCGAGAACGCCCATGTCGTCTAAAAGGTCCGCCTCCATCAGCATCAGCAGGTTCCGGTCGATGTCCGGGTCGTTCATGCGCCATTTGCACGAATGATCCGCCACGAGTCCGCAGATGTATTCGGTCCGGTCCTCGGGATAGCCGTGCGAAAGCAGATACTTTCTTGTGATCGGAACACCCTCCGCCGCATGGTCGCCGCCCGACACGGCCGAAACCGCACGACCGACGTCATGGAATATCGTCGCGATCATCAGGTCCTCATAACGAAGTCCGGTCTTGTCGGGAGTCCTCTCATAAAGCCTATGCGACCAGCCGAGAACCCTCTTTGTATGTTCAAACCGGCTGTAGCCGAACTCAAGCTTGTGCGCGCCGATTCCGCCTTCGCCCTCCGTCTGCACGGGTTCCAGCGTCTCTTTGACAAATGAGAGCATGTCCGCGTAGTCCGGAACGGCCTGCCCCGCTTCCGTCGGGGAACCGTCCTGCGAGATCTTTCCGAGCGCGCGGATTGCCCCCGCCTCATCGCGCGCAAATAGCCTTTTCCGCATAGCCTCGTCAGCAAGGTCGAACATGCGCATCTCCCGCTCAATCAGTGCCGGATCTCCTACCTTCCTCCGAAGAGCGTCCCGGTTGAACCGTGTAAGAGCAAACAGACATTCCACCCAGAGCGGCTCAAAGCCTTCTTCAATCTCGTAATCCTCCTGCGTGATCGGCACGCGTTCCTCGCCGATCTCGCAGAAATAGTAATAGTTATGCTGCTCGAAGATTGCGTCCGGATCCTTTGCGTCACGGTTTCTGCGGAGAACTCTGCCGAACTCTTCAATCGTTTCGGGCTTCACGAAATATCCGCTCTCCTCTCGAACTTCCCGGATCAGTGCCTGCTCGGGCGTCTCGCCGGCTTCAATGCCGCCGCCCGGGAATTTGTAGTAGTCGTATTTGCGTGAATGCATCACAAGAAAACGGCCGTCTTTTTCAATGATTGCCCGTGCGGACGGCCGGACATGCACGTGCCCGTCCGAATTGTAATCATGTGTGTCGATGGTAAACAGTTCCTTCATTCCCGAACTCCCTCCTGATTTCGATTGAAGCCTTCCCGGCCGGCTGATCCGTTCCTTTTCCGCTTCGCCCCGGCCCTTCCTCTGTGTTTCTTTCAGACATTGACGCCGCGCTCCTCTAAATAGTCTTTTATCACTTTGCGGATTCCCGGTGAAATCATGTCAAGACGAATCTCCGACGGGTCGAAGAACCGGAGTTCCTCCAGTTCCTCTTCCTGTCTGTGGAGCTCGCCGTGATACCGGCGGCAAAGGTAGACAATCTCCACATAATAAACCTCATCCGTGTTCGGATAAACCATGTGGGCTTCCTCACCGGAGTGAATCCGGAACAGTTCGAGTTCGTCCGCCTCGAGTCCCATTTCCTCCCGGAGTTCTCTGCGCGCGCACTCTTCAATCGTTTCGCCGATCTCGATCCCGCCGCCGGAGTATCCCCAAAGGTGATTGTCCGTCCGCTTCCCGAGAAGGATCTGTCCCTTTTCGTTTTCAATGATTATGCTTCCCGCGCTGTATATGATCGGTCTGTGTCCGACAAGTGCGCGGATTTCTTTAATGTATTCTCCCATTTTCCTTCCTCCGGCCGGGCGGCAAAGTCCGCTGCGGCATTACGTCGAAACGGATATGCTTCCTTCCCGCCTCGGCCGCGCTTTCGTTACTGCTGCGACGCAAAATAAGCATCGATGCCGTCGGCGATTGCTTCGGCAAGCTTGTTGCGGTATTCGTCGGTCGCCATGAGACGGTCTTCCTTTTCATTGGTCATGAATCCCATCTCGACGATCGTCACGGGCACCTTGCACCAATTGATGCCGCTCATCGTGTCGGTTTCAACAACGCTTCGCTTCTTGCATCCGCATTTGTCGCAGATTGCGTTGAGAATCGTCTCCGAAAGCTTTCGGCTCTTCGCATACAGATCCCCGTTGTACGGGTTATTCTTCGTCTGACAAAGCGTCTCGCAGCCGTTCACGTCGCTGTTGTCGTGCGCGTTGGCATGGATCCGGACAAATGCGTCCGCTCCCGCCTTGTTCGCGACCTCCGCGCGCTCGCTGTTGCTGATGTCGACATCGTGCGTTTCGCGGATCATGATGACACGGTACCCTCGCTCGAGCAGGATTGCCTCAAGCTTCTGCGATACGATCAGATTCAGCTCATATTCCGGAATCCCCGTAAAATGCCCCGTCGTGCCGGAACTAACCTTGGCTTTCATCGTCGACGATCCGGGCCCGTCGGGCTCCTTCTCATTATTCCCCTTGCGCTGATGTCCCGCATCGATCACGACAAGCTTTGCGTCTTTCTGACCCTCCGTCGGCGCAGGCGTCACGGTCGGAGCAGATGTGGGTGCCGGGGTCGGCGCCTGTGTCGATGCAGGGGTCGGCGTCACGGTCGGCTCCGCAGTCGGAACGGTTGTCGGTGTATTGTCCGGTTCCATAATCTCAGGGGTAGGGGGTGCGGTTGCTTCGGTCGGCTTATTACCGGATGACGTCGGCGTAGTAATGTCTTTCTTTGCAGCCTCCTGGACGCAGCCTGCTGCAACACAGATGATCACAGCGAAAAGGACCGGCCACATCTTCCTGAAAAACGCGCATATGCTTAATCTGTTTTTTCTGTTCATTTCTATCCTCCCACAGTACTTATTTCCGCGTCCTCAGAACGCGGAAACAATTAAAGACAGTATACCAAAGGAAGCGAAAAATAACAAGTTCATAACGATGCTTAAGAGACGCTTTGCCATGAACCGTCATGGAACCGTATCCGCAAACAGAAGCCCATCATCTTACAAAGATGCATGTCCAATATGCTTGATCTTATCACATCAGATACGCTTTGATTAACCCGGAAAGCTCATCCTGGTCAAACGGAATTCCCTCTCCCTCAAAAGTATATATCATCACATCCCCCGAAATAAAACCATTACGGTTATACTCACGCATTTTCAGAATGGCATGCTGGCGATATTCGTCATCATCCATCATCCCAAAATGTTCATGATACAATGTCTTATTGCGCCTGACATTAAAAACGGCAAAGTCAGGCTTCCGCCCATGTCCGTTCGCCATAATAAGGGACGGCTCATAAACATACGGAATCCCGGCCATATAATAAGTATCTGCAATCATTTTTTCGGATTTAGAGCGAACTGTCTCACCGCGGATCGTCGTATATGAAGTCCCCATAGGATATGTATTTTGCTCACCGCGATGTTCATCATACCATTGCTCGATAAGCTGTTCCTCCGTTGGGATGAGCGGCGATATCAGTTTCTTTCGGTCCGGAGATTCCCGCTCATAAACCGCAGCAGGACTCGTATTCTTGAGGACTTCATATGCCTTTTCCAAAACCTTCTTCCTTTTCAGCAATTCCCGCTTGAGCTTTTGTTCATATGACTTTTGGGCAAGTTGGGGTACCAGTTTGCTTTTCCGAGAAACATATTTTCTGACTCGTTTCCCTTTCTCAACGGAAACAACATGGAATTGGATATACTTGTTTCTAACCATCCCCATTTCCAATGTTCCCGCCGGATATTTACTCAAACCTCTTTCCACTCGTTTCAACAGTTTTTTTCTCTTCTTTGATCAGTTCCTGCAAATCAGAATTCAGTTCACTTCTCACAATAAAATCCCCCTTTCCAGACAATATGATTTTTGAACGAATTGTTCGATTTTTCTTTTTGCGGTGGTATCATGAGTTTTCTGGTTTTTTCACCGCATGATTTCCCGGAAGAACAGTTCACAAAGAATCAGTTCTGGAAATATTGCGGTATAATTGCGGTATAATTCGTAAGTTCCACCGCACATCTTGTGAAATCGACCCATCGAAAAAGATTCCCCTCCAGCAATCGTGCGGTGAAACTTTTTGTTTCTTTCTTTTCAAACCGCATTTTTCAGAGTGCCCGTTTTTTCTCGGGCCAGAGAAGGCAGCATTGTGCGGTGGTTTTTCTTCTTTTCTCTCTTCGTACCGCAGATTTCCAAAAACAGATTTTTAAACAAGTCTCAAACCGGGAGCTTTACGGTGATAAAGGCATATTTAGAGAATTCCCACCGCAACACATACCGGCATTACAGCGAATAGTCTCAGATGAACAGTGGAAATAACGGCCGAAATAGCGGCGAACCGGCTAAGAAGAATAAAAGAAAACGCAAGAAACCCGCGAGAGGCAATGCCCTCGCGGGTTTAGAATACATCATGAATTATCGGGATACAAGTCTGCTGTTTTCACAAAAAACAAACTTCAAATTGTACAAAAGCAACAGTGATTTTCTTACTTTCTCACCACCGTGATGGTGACATCCTCGCCGTTCAGGTTCCAGTCCTTCGTCTGGCCGGCGCCTTCTGCGAAGGTGACAGGCTCAAACTTCAGCTCATCGGCAAGAACGGTCTTCTTGATGAACGCATCGTTGCGCTTGCAGATCTCGGCGATCTTGTCGTTGCCGGTCAGTGCAAGAGTGATGTGGTCCATAACTTCGAAGTCGGCATCCTTACGCATCGTCTGAACCTTGCTGATAACCTCACGAACGTAACCTTCCTCGATGAGTTCAGGCGTAAGCGTTGTATTCATGACAACCGTTACCTTGCCGTCGGAATCGGATACGTATCCGTCAACCTTCTTGGCTTCGATCAGCAGGTCATCCTTTGCAATCTGCTCGTCAACACCGTCAACGTTTACGGTAACGGAACCGGTTGCGTTCAGCTCTGCCATGGCCTTAGCCGAATCCAGTGCGAGAAGGGCTTCCTTCACGGCATTGATCTGCTTTCCGAAACGCTTTCCGAGCGTACGGAGCTGCGGCTTGAAGGTATAACCGGTGAACTCGCTGACATCGTCGCGGAAGGTTACTTCCTTGACGTTCAGCTCGTCCTCGATGATTTCCTTATAGAATTCGTTCAAAGCAAGATCGTTCTTCACATACATCTCAGACATCGGCTGACGCTGCTTGATGTTCGAGGCGTTACGGCAGGCACGGCCGAGTACGACGATATCGAGAACCTCTTCCATGTTCTTCTCAAGATCCGCATCGATCCAGTTCTCATGAACAACCGGATAATCGCAGAGATGTACGCTCTCGGGAGCGGATGCATCGATCGAGCATACAAGGTTGCGGTAGATTGCTTCACTCATGAACGGGATCATCGGAGCCGAAGCCTTTGCGATCGTTACAAGCGCGGTGTAAAGCGTCATGTAAGCATTGATCTTATCCTGCTCCATGCCCTTTGCCCAGAAACGCTCACGGCCGCGGCGCACATACCAGTTGCTCATCTCGTCAACGAACGAATCGAGCGCACGGGCAGCCTCCGGAATACGGTAATTCCAAAGGTGATCATCCACGGTCTTTACGGTCGTCTCGAGACGGGACAGAAGCCAGCGGTCCATGACCGGAAGCTTATCGTAGTCAAGCGTGTATTTGGTTGCATCGAAGTTATCGATGTTTGCGTACAATACGAAGAACGCATAGGTGTTCCAAAGCGTTCCCATGAACTTTCTCTGGCCTTCGGTTACGGCCTTGTCATGGAAACGGTTCGGCAGCCACGGTGCGCTGTTGATGTAGAAGTACCAGCGGATTGCGTCAGCACCGTGCGTTGCAAGAGCCTCGAACGGATCTACCGCGTTGCCCTTACTCTTGCTCATCTTCTGGCCGTTCTCGTCCTGAACATGACCGAGTACGATAACATTCTCATAAGGAGCCTTGTTGAAAAGAAGCGTCGACTCCGCCATCAGTGAATGGAACCATCCGCGGGTCTGGTCAACGGCCTCGGAGATAAACTGGGCCGGGAACTGTGCCTCGAAGAGGTCCTTATTCTCAAACGGATAATGATGCTGTGCAAAAGGCATCGCGCCGGAGTCAAACCAGCAGTCGATAACCTCGGGCACACGGTGCATCGTCTTGCCGCACTTCGGGCAGGCAAATGTGACGCCGTCGATGTACGGACGATGCAGCTCTACCTTCGCGTCGTCCGGGTTGCCGGAACGCTCGGCGAGTTCCGCACGGCTTCCGATACACTCGCGGTGGCCGCACTCGCACTCCCAGATATTGAGAGGTGTTCCCCAGTAACGGTTACGGCTGATTGCCCAGTCCTGAATGTTCTCAAGCCAGTTGCCGAAACGACCCTTACCGATGGACTCGGGGATCCAGTTAACGGTATTGTTGTTGCGCACGAGGTCATCGCGTACGGCGGTCTCACGGATGTACCAGGACTCACGCGCATAGTAGATAAGAGGAGTATCACAACGCCAGCAGTGCGGATACTCATGCTCGAACTTCGGTGCATCAAACAGAAGCTTTCTCGATGAAAGGTCCTTGATCACCTCGGGATCGGCACTGACCGCGCCCTTTTCCATCTCGGCAGCGGTAGGCTTGCAGCGCATGCCTGCGAACGGTGTCACGTCAAGCATAACACCCTTCTCATTTACCATCTGTACAAGCGGAAGATCATAGTTACGGCCTACGTTGGCGTCGTCTTCACCGAATGCCGGCGCAATATGAACGATACCGGTACCGTCGGACATCGTAACGTAATCATCACAGGTTACGTAGAAAGCCTTCTTGCCCTGCTTCTTCGCCTCATCGGCAGCGCACTGATAGAGCGGCTCGTACTCGCGGCGCTCAAGATCGGTTCCCTTGAATGTTTCGATTACTTCATAAGCCGGTGCACCGTCCTTCGAAAGAGGTGCCAGAACCGTGTCAGCAAGTGCCAGGGCAAGATAATAGGTATAACCGTCGGCAGCCTTAACCTTCACATACGTGTCGCTCGGGTTTACGCAGAGCGCAACGTTCGAAGGAAGCGTCCACGGCGTGGTCGTCCATGCAAGGAAGTAAGCGTCCTCGCCGACTGCCTTGAAACGTACGACGGCAGAGCGCTCCTTAACGGTCTTGTAGCCCTGCGAAACCTCAGCCGAAGAAAGAGGCGTACCGCAGCGCGGGCAGTAAGGAACGATCTTGAAGCCTTTGTAAAGAAGGCCCTTGTCCCAGATCTGACGAAGCGCCCACCACTCGGACTCGATATAGTCATCGTGATACGTTACATATGGGTTGTCCATATCCGCCCAGAAACCTACGGTGCCGGAGAAATCCTCCCACATGCCCTTGTATTTCCAAACGGATTCCTTACATTTGTCGATGAAAGGCTCAAGACCGTACGACTCGATCTGGTCCTTTCCGTTGATGCCGAGAAGCTTCTCGACCTCGATCTCAACCGGGAGACCATGCGTGTCCCAACCGGCCTTACGGGGTACCATATAGCCCTTCATGGTACGGTAACGCGGGATCATATCTTTGATAACACGGGTCAGAACGTGACCGATGTGCGGCTTGCCGTTCGCGGTCGGCGGTCCGTCATAAAACGTATAAGTCGGACCTTCCTTTCTTGACTCCATGCTCTTACGGAAAATGTCATTGTCCTGCCAGAATTTCAGCGTTTCTTTCTCACGCCCGACGAAATCCATGTTGGCATCTACCTTCTTGTACATACATTTGCCCTCCTTTTATATCTTCCTGATCCGCGTTGTCGCCTGCGCCGGATGGTTGAAAAAAGAAAATCCCCATCCAAAAAGGATGAGGACATAATAACTCATAACCACCTTTTTGCGTACGCCGCCCTTGCGGAAATACGTTGTCCGATAACGGCGGACGGTCCGGTGCGGACTACTCGGTTGACGTTCTGCCGGCTTGCGGCTTCGCCCCTGCTTCCTTTTGCTCACACGACTCGGGAGTGATCTTCCCCTGCGCACATTCTCACCGGGCTTTCACCGCCCCCGGCTCGCTTTGGATCGGTCACACAGGATACTGTCTCCGTCTTCGTCTTTCTCTGCTTTTATAATCGCAACACCGATGCTTACGCCGCGGGGTTGCTCCTATGCAAGATAATATAGACCATGCATATGGAAAATGTCAAGATACAAAATCCAATCGTACCGCCAAAAAGCCCGCCTGACCTGCTTGAATTGAAGACACCGGTTTTTTTGTTTTCTGTTATGTCCTTTTGCATGGCTTTGCTGCAAGAAGAGAAACTTGTCCCGTCAGCGCCGGTAGAAATACGGTATTTCTGCTTTAGGATTCCTCCGAAAGAAATAAAGCAGTGCGGTGGAATCTCACTGATTCCGGGAAATCCGCCGTGCATGGCGGATTTCCCGACATGCCAAAAAACCGGCTTCCGTAAAAATGCGGTGGGAACGGAGAAGAACAAGGAATTCCGCCGCATGGTTTTTGGAATCCAAGCGCTCCGGAAATAAGCCCACCCCAAAATAACGGTGAAAACTAAGAAAGACAAGAATAACCACCGCACGTTTTTTCGGAAAAAGCCTTTTCCAAGAGTCCAACAAACGGAGTCGTGCGGTGTTTTTCGAAACATTCCAAGCAACCCACCGCCTTTTTTGAGAATACAAACCATTTCATGCCCCGTCTGATACTTCAACAAGCACAAATTGCGGTGGAGACTGCCGTATTTTGGGGAAACCACCTCAACCGTAGGAGCCCAAAGCAGGTCTGGAATTCCGCAGCAGTCATCCGCAGACAGAAAAACCGGGCCGTGGCCCCGGAAACGGAGTCACGGCCCGTTATAATTCTTAACGCTCAGCAACAGTGCAGACTGCTTCTTACTGCGTTCTCAGCTCCGCGCCCATGCGCTTGCTGAGCTGCTTCATTACGCTGTTGGCTGCATTCTCGATCTCGTCGGAAGTAAGCGTCTTCTCCTTCGAACCGATGGTCAGGCGGATCGTTACCGACTTCTTGCCGGCAGGGATCTGCTTTCCGCGGTACTCGTCAACGAAGCTTGCGTTCTTCACGGGACCTGCTTCCTTCTTCGCGATGATACTGTTGATCTCTTCCCAGGTTGCGGACGAATCGAACAGCATCGAGATATCGTAATCGGTCTCCGGATACTCGGCAAGATGCGTAAACCGGTTGGTTCTCGAGATGAGCGGCTTAAGAAGCGTTGTATCCATCTCAAATACCATAACCGTGAGGTTCTTGATACCGCAGTCCATCGTAACCTTCTTCGCTACAAGCCCGAGGTCTCCGACCTTCACGTCGCCGACATAGATGTTCTGCCATACAACGTTATCGGCCCACACGGGCTTAACGTCCTTACGGAATGTGAAGCCTTCCATATGCGTGTAGCGGGGCATGTACTCAAGGTAGCCCTTTACTTCGCGGAACAGGGTGTTCGCATCCTTTGTCGCGCTCGCTACCGAGGCCGCGATGTTGCGTCTCTGCTTCGGAAGGGACTCCGTCGAGTCATAAGGAGACGTATAATCGGTATCGGTAAATACCTGCGCCTCTTCGAACATCGAGAACTCGTTGAAGTAACGCTCGTTCTTTACAACCGCTTCGCACATGTTCGGCAGAAGCGAGGAACGAAGGTAGCTGAGCTCGGGAGCCGGAGGCGTCGACAGTTTCAGCATTCCCGCCGTATCCTGCATTACGGCGTTGACAAATGTGTCGTTCATCCAGGGGTAGGTGTAAATCTCCTGCATGCCGCAGCGGATTGCCAGATACTCCTTGATGTTTCTGACAAGGCTGATCTCCTTCTGGTTGATCGCGCCTTCGAAACTCGTCGTGAACGAAGTAGCCTCGAAATTATCGTAGCCGTACATTCTGGCAACTTCTTCCATGACGTCGTCCTTGATGGAGATGTCGCCGGTGGAACGCCAGGTCGGTGCGGTTACATGCATGTTGTCGCCGTCAATCTTAACGTCAAATCCGAGTTTCTCAAGCTTTGCCTGAATCACATCGTTCGTCAGATTCTTTCCGAGACGCTTTGCAAGCCAGGTAAGGCTTACGTCGATCTCGGCGCGCTCAAGCTTCTTCTCGTAACGGTCGCAATAACCGGTGATCTTAAGCTCGGGATACAGTTCTTTGAAAAATTCAACGGAAAGCGCCAGAGCCTGGTCGCAACGCTCGGGATCAACCGCCTTCTCGTAACGGGACGAAGCCTCGGTACGGTTGTCGTAACGGAGTGCGGTTCTGCGGATACCGGTCGATTCGAAGTTCGCAACCTCGAGGATAACGCGGGTCGTCTTCGGAAGGATCGAATCCTTCGCTCCGCCCATAACGCCTGCCAGAGCAACGGCACCTTCGCCGTCCGCGATAACAAGGTCATCCTCGCAAAGCTCGAGTTCCTTGCCGTTCAGAAGCAGAAGCTTCTCCGCCTTCTCGGCGCGTCTTACCGTAATATGGTCTTCAATATTGTCTGCGTCAAATGCGTGCGTCGGGTTTCCGGTTGCAAGCATAACGTAGTTTGTAATGTCCACGAGAGCGTTAATCGGACGCATACCGACTCTCCAGATACGGCTCTGCATCTTAAACGGTGACGGCTTTACCGATACGCCGTCCATCTCCACGCCGATGTAGCGCGGGCAGCGGTCGATATCCTTGATCTCCACCTTGAAATCGGACGGGGCGTCAATCTTAACCGGCTCTATCTTCTTCATCGGAAGATTGTAAAGAGCCGCGATTTCACGTGCGATTCCGTAATGGCCCCAGAGGTCGGGGCGGTTCGTCATCGACTTGTTATCGATCTCGAGAAGAACGTCGTTCAGATCAAGCGCGTCCGCGATATTCGTACCGGCGGGTACGTCGAGGAACGAAAGGTCGAGGATCTCCGCCTCCTGCTTCGACGGGAACAGGTCTCCGAGACCGATTTCTTCGGATGCGCAGATCATACCGTAGGACTCTACGCCGCGAAGCTTGCTCTTCTTAATCTCAACGGGCTCGCCTTCGCCGTGCCAGCGTACGATCGCGCCGGGAACGGAAACGGCTACCTTCATGCCTGCAGCCAGATTGATTCCGCCGCAGACGATCTCCTTGCTCTCGCCGTCGCCGATATCTACCGTGCAGACTCTTAATTTGTCGGCATTCGGATGCGGATTAACCGCCTCGATCACACCGACAACCATTTTCTCGAAACGCTTTCCGAGATATTCCACATCTTCCACCTCAACGGTGTCCATCGTCAGGTCATAAGCCAGCTTCTTCAGGTCCGCGTCATCGGGAAGACTAACATAATCTTTAATCCAGGATAATGAGAGTTTCATTTGCTTCCTCCTATAGTGTTCCGGCACGCACAACGCCTGCCGTTTCGTCTTGGTACGATTGAGAAAATGTTCTTTTCTCTTATCGGAACTGTTTCAGGAATCTGAGGTCCGCACTGTGGAACAGACGAACGTCATCCACGCCGTAGCGCATCATAACAAGACGATCCAGACCGATGTTTACATAGAAGCCGGTGTACTCGTCGGGGTCAAGACCTGCCGCGCGGAGTACGTTCGGATGCGGCGAACCGCCGGGCATAACCTCGATCCAGCCGACATGCTTACATACGCTGCAGCCTTTGCCGCCGCAAACCTGACACTGCATGTCGATTTCGAATCCGGGCTCAACGAACGGGAAGAAACCGGAACGCATGCGGACCGGTACGTCCGTACCGAAAACCTTGCTTAAAATACTCTTGATCAGCACCTTACCGGAGGTAAATGTGATGTCTTTATCAACGATCAGAGCCTCGTACTGGAAGAACGCGCGCTCATGGTGCGCGTCGGTCGTCTCGTTCCGGTATACACGGCCCGGGTATACGAAACGGTACGGAGGCTTATGGGTCTGCATGTAACGAACGCTTCCGCCGGTCAGGTGAGGACGCAGGCAGAGCTTCTCGTTCGTGCTGCCGCTGTCATGTCCTGCGAGCCAGTACGTATCCATGCTCTCACGGGCGGGATGGTTCTGCGGGAAATTCAGCTTGTCGAACGCATACATCTCACTCGTAATGTCATCTTCCTGATATACTTCAAATCCCATGGAGCGGAACGCGTCATTCAGATCGTAGCACATCTGGGTAATCGGATGGAGTCCTCCGTTCATCGGCATAACGCCCGGAACCGAGCAGTCGAAATCGGGTGAAACCTCGGAAGCCTTCAGCTTCAGCTCCGTTCTCGTTGAATCGATCAGCTCCGTAACCTCGTTCTTCGCCAGGTTCAGAAGCTTACCCATCTCCGGTCTTTCCGCTGCGTCAACCTTCGGAAGTTCCTTCAGAAGAAGGGTCAGTGAGCCCTGCTTACCGATTACTTCACTGCGGACCTTCTGCAGCTCATTCTCATCGGCCGCAGCGGCAATTCTTGCTTTCGCTTCCGACAGAATACTTTCGATCTTATCCTTCATAATGACTCCTTTCTTTGTAGAGACAAATGTGAAATTCTTTGCTATCGTGTTTCATCGAGCAAACTTCGTTTGCTCGATGACTGTTCGCTCGGCAATCCCTCGCGGTCTTCGACCGCTTACGGGCATTCGCCTTCGTCCCGCCGAAAGCGATGCTTTCGCGTGCCGTATGCGAATGCCCGACGTCTTCGACGTAGGGATTGCACTCGCTTATCACGCAAAAAAGTCCCCTGCTTTACAGCAAGGGACGATTAAATACCGCGGTACCACCCTATTTCAGAACTCTGTGTTCTGCACTCTTCTGTGTAAAAATGTTTGCTACACGTACATCCGGCTTAACGCACATGCTTTTCGCCGGAAGGCTCCCGTACTGAAGATTCCGCAAGGTTCCTGTGAAGTGCTTTCAGCCGGTGACACCTCATCTCTGTTGCATTCCGCTTACGTACTGACGTACATTCAACGCCTAACATGCGTCTATTCTATTGCAACTCGGCAGATTTGTCAAATACTTCTTTCCACGACATCTGCCGCATCTTAATGCGGTAACGGATCAGGCTCATAATGCCGGTAATCGACCATGTCAGTCCGGTCGTGATCCAGATGCCCCATTTGCCGATCTGCGGAACGGAAGTGATCGGTTTCGGCAGTGCGCAGCGGCAGCCGAGCTCCGTGAACCCGTTCAGCATGGCGTACTTGCTGTCTCCGATGCCGTTCAGCGTGCCGCGGCTGATGTAGATCATGCCGAGAAGCGCGTAGAACGAACTGCTGATCAGAAGACCCTTTGCGCCGATTTCAATCGCCTGCGGGTCGTTGACGAAGATACCGATGATCTGGCGGCCGAATATTTTCGGGATCAAAAACATGACTGCGGAGAAGATCAAAACGAAGCGAACGCCGACGCGGTATCCCTTCTTGATCCGGTCGATCTTTCCGGCGCCGAGGTTCTGCCCCGCGTAGGAAGAGAGCGCCGCGCTTAAGGAACCGTAAGGCTGCTGGATGATCTGCTCGATCTTCACGATTGCCGTATTGGCAGCGCCGACAACCGGTCCGAAGCCGTTGACAACCCACTGCAGCGCGATACACGAAACGGAAATCGTCGACATCATGAACGAGATCGGAACGCCGATTGCGAAAGACTTTTTGATAATGTCCGTATCCGGTCTGCGGTCCTCTTTCGTAAGCCGGAAATACGGGTTATGGATGCGGGCAAATACGACGCACGCAACGGTTGAGAACACCTGCGCGATAACGGTCGCCCATGCAACGCCGGCAACTCCGAGGCCGAGCGCCATAACAAATGTCAGGTCGAGAATAACGTTTAAAATACAGGAAACAACCAGGAAGATCAGCGGCGTCTTCGAGTCTCCGAGTGCCCGAAGAAGCGAGGAAACCGTGTTGTAGCCGACAACCGCAAGGCTGCATCCGCACGTAATCTGCATATAGGTGATCGACATATCGACACAGTCCGCCGGCGTATCCAACAGATGAAGAAGCGGGAATGCGGAAAGAAATCCGAGTGCACTCATCAAAAGCCCGACCAGGCCGACAACGTAGACGCTGTTGGCGATCGAACGGCGCACGCGGTCGTGATCGCCCGCCCCGAAGAACTGGGCGGCTACGATTCCGACACCTGTTCCGATACCGTTGCTGATGGAGAAGAAAAAGAAATTGACGGAACTCGTCGCGCCTACTGCTGCCAACGCATTGTCTCCGACACATTTGCCGACAACGATACAGTCCACCATGTTATAAAACTGCTGGAACAGGTTGCCGAGAAGCATCGGAAGGGCAAATGCGAGGATCAGCTTCGCGGGACTGCCTTCCGTCATGTTTACTATATTGCTGCGCTTAATCGTCGTCATGGGATTCACCTTTCTCAAAAGCATCCCAATCATAGCCCAAGAAAATAAGCGTTGCAATGTCTTATACGATATAAGAAAAACCCGTTTTTGTCCTTTTCTGCTAACGGACTCTTGTGAATTTGCGGTCCTCGAGACGGTAAATGATCTCGCACGCTTCCGCAAGACTTGCGTGATGCGTCACCATCAGAACGGTTTTGCCTCCGCGCAGTTCGCGAAGCGACTCAAGGATTGCCTCCTCGGTTTCCATATCAAGAGAAGCCGTTGCCTCATCAAGAACAAGCAGTTCAAAGTCCTTATAAAGCGCTCTTGCAAGCGCAAGCCTCTGGCGCTGTCCTCCCGAAAGTCTTACGCCGTTGTTGCCGACCAGCGTATCAAGCCCGTCCGCCATCGCGCATACGTCGTCGTACAGATGGGCGCATTTCAGGCATTCAATCACCCTCTGCTCATCCGCAATATCCGGATCGGTCATAAACGTCACATTGTCTCGGATGGAGAAACCGCCGAGATAGACTTCCTGCGGAATATAGCTGATGATCGAACCGAGGTTTCCGCCGTTTGCAGCGATGTCGTATCCGTCATAGAGGATCTTACCTGCCTGCGGCGTGAACAGTCCGAGCAACAGGTCAAGGAACGTCGTCTTTCCGATTCCCGAAGAGCCCGTGACCGCCACGGTCTTTCCTTTCGGGATTATGATGTCCGCCTCCGAGAAGATCGGCGTATCACTGTCTTCATAGCAAAACGTCAGCCCTTCGACGCGGATTTCCTTATCAAATGTCGGCACGTGCTTCACGGAAGCGCCGTCCGCGCGGGACAGCATTTCTTCATAAGCTTCCATGCTCTCCTTAAACCGCAGGAATCCGGCTTCTGCAAATCCGATCGCGACCAGGTTCCGTAGTATTCCTCCCGAGAGCGGAAGCATCTTTACAAGCACCGTGACAAATACGACGCACGCCGAGAGATGTCCGCTGATATCCACACGGAGCGCGATCAGAATCGCAAGCAGGAAGAATACGACCGCCTGCAGGATGTCCGCCGTAATGACGGATACGATTTGCGAAAACATCGCAAACTTCTTCTGCTCCCTTACCAGCTGTCCGTTGACGTCGTCAAATCTGCGGATCAGTTCCTGCTTTCCGTCGCTTACTTTGACTTCTTTATAGGATCCGAACGTATTGTAAATTGTTTCGTTGGTGCGGATTTCAAGTTCGCGCACGCGCTCACTGTAGCTTCCGACACGGATGCGGTTGATCAGATATAAGATCACCATCAATACGAGTACCGCGGCAATACTTGCAACACCCGCCATTCCGGACGAAACCATCAGCACGACCGCATAACCCGCCATCGTCGCAAAACCGAGGAAAAGTCCCTTTGCGCTTAACAGGATGCCGACCGAGCTCAAAACGTCGCGGCGCACGCGTGCCAGATTCTGCGCATAGTTGATCTTCCTGTGTACGGACAGTTCCTCCTTCAGCTGGAGCTCATACATTTTCCGCGAAAGCTTGTGCCCCGCGTCATAGCGGAAGGAGTTCTCCGCAGACGACAGCACCAGATCGAAACCGGTCTTCAAAACAAGCAGCAGACCGATTCCGATTACTTTTATCAAAAGGTCGGAGCCGGATTGACCGTCCGCCATGTCCGAAAGAATCGGAAGCAGCATGGAAATACTGAACACGTCAATAACCGGACCGAGAAGGCCGAGGAGCGTCTGTCCGAACAGTCTCCGCCGGTCTTTGCGGTCAATGGCGCGCAGCATGTATTTGATTGATTTTCCCATGAAAACCTCCAAGTGTTCCGGATTAAAGAATCCCCTGTTCCTTCAAATATGTCAGAAAGCCTCTGCAGCCCTGCTCGATGTCGCGGTACGCCTGATCGAAATTGTCCGTGTACCACGGGTCGCTGACGTCGCGGTCCGAACCGGCAAATGTGAGCATCTTATATATCTTGCCCTCCGCCTTGGTATGGCCCGTCATCCGCTCTATGTTCCGCATATTCATGCCGTCCATCCCAATGAGATAATCATAACAGTTATAATCATTTTTCTCAAGTTGTCTTGCGCGCTTCCCCGAAAAATCAGTATAGGCGGTCTTCCCGATGCCGTTCCGCCGAAGCACTTCCTTTGCCGGCGGATACACCGGATTGCCACGTCCGTTCCAGATTTCCTCGGTACTCGTGGCCGCCGAAGCAATCTCAAAACAGTCCGTCAGCCTCTGCTTCTCGACCATATCCTTCAATATGAACTCTGCCATCGGCGATCGGCAGATGTTGCCGTGGCAGACAAATAATACTTTTATCATAATGTTTTTCTGCTCCTGACTTGCTTTTTTTTTAGAGTTTTCAGACCTGTTTTTAAGGTGCAAACGAGGTGCAAATCAATTAGTCTTGCACCTCGGGTACTCTAAAAATGAAAGCAGTTCCTTTATGTGATCTGTATTTTTGCTACCGACAATTATATGGTCACAACCATCCAAAGCAAATTCCAAAAGTTCATTTAGGGAGTGTTCTTTTAACGCATCACCCATAGCTAGAGGCATACTTGCTACGGTCTTAAAGCCCAGCTTGTGACATGCCTCGGCAAGAGTCAATGCTTCTCCATTAACATGCTGGCTAAGTACTGACCGAGGATAAGGGCAAAGCATGTTGTACTCAAAAATAACGTACTTTAAATGGCTTTTCCCGCCAGCTACTATGTCCGCACGCCTTTTCAACTCTTCAAGCTCAAAGTGCCACTTTACATCCTCCGGTTCTTCTCCCATAAATTCAAGAGCGATACCATAATTTCTGATCTTATTTTCCGTCACCTTACCCTCATACCAAGCAAACAGCTTCTCCATTTCATCATAGAAAACTGTTTCATCCATTCCGGCACGTGTGATTTCCGGAATATGGATGTAGTGCAGATCAAGAGTTTCAAGGCCAAGGTTTTCTAAGCTCTTGTTAAGCGCAATCTCGTAAAATGCCGGATTTAAAGTTTGTCTAAGACCGTCATATTCAGAAAAATCTGATTCTGTTATCCCCTGCGGTTTTAAGATATTTTCAAGATACATCTTTGGATTCATTCTCTCGGTTATATCCCCAAACAGTAAACCGGCCTTAGAAGTTACAAAAAAATCCTCTCTCTTAACAATTCCGCTTTCAATAAGCTCTCTAATGGCAATTCCTTCATCCTTTTCCGAGCGCATACCTCGATAATTGATTGCTCCATCAATAGTATAGATACCATTTTGTACAGCATATTTGATAGCATTCCGATACGAAGCGGATACTTCGTCATTTGCATCACCGAGATGTGTTCCCAGCGCAATTCTTGACATTTCTTT
>JAFZUW010000043.1 GCA_017618195.1 Lachnospiraceae bacterium | reverse complement strand
TCACATCATAATTTTCTATAAGTTCTATAAGAGTCGACCGCAAGGCCGGCTCTATTTTGTCAGGCACGGATCTGTGTCCGAAAAACGTACAAGTCATAAAAAAACAGTTCTCCTGTGTGGGATATATCGTAATTATAACACGTATTTGTTAACTTTGCGATATATCCCATACGATTTATCGCAAATTCGGGTAAAATTTTAACGATATATCGTAAGAGGAGAACTGTTATGAATACAAAACAAGCCGTTGCAGAAAGAATTATTCAGATTTGTAAAGAGCGCAATATGGCTATAAACGCGCTCGCCAACATTTCCGGCGTTTCGCCGTCAACTATCTACAGCATGCTGAACGAGAAAAGCCAGAACCCGGGCGTCGTTTCGATAAAGAAACTCTGCGACGGCTGGGAGATCAGCCTCCGCGAGTTTTTCGATTCGGATCTGTTTGACGGACTGGAGCAGGAGATACAGTAAGACACTTTAGAACAACCGCCGCCGTATCAGAGCAAGCTGCTTTGACACGGCGGATTTATAATTATTTGAACCCTTGAAATGCATTAAGTATTCTCTGATTCCTGATGTGTGATGATTCAACCGGCAAAAGAATCTCTGACCTGTTTCAGAAACCGTTCCGCGATCGGCGTGAGCGGCTGAAATCTGTTCCAGGACAGATACAGTTTTGTTTCAAGCTTTGGAGAAAGCGGGCGGAATACAAGTCCGCTTTCCGGCGAAGTATCGACCAGACGGTCGAATGTCAGCAGGTATCCGAGCCCTTCGTGAACGAACATGGAAGCGTTATACGCAAGTCTGTACGATCCTTCGAGCGAGAGTTTATCCATTTTGTCGCCGCACCAGCGCGGGATATCGTTCTTCCAGCTCTGTTCGGAACAGAAAAGCGGCAATCCGATCAGGTCGTCCACCCGGACGGCCTTCTTTCTTGCCAAATTATCATCCTTTTTCATTACAAGGCCCCAGACGTCCGCTTCGGGAAATGCGATCGAATCATACTTTTTTCCGTTTGGCGTTTCGCAGAGAACGGCGAAGTCGATCAGTCCTTTGTCAAGTTTTTCGGTCACCTGTTCCGTATCGCCGCTCGTTATGTGGTAGTGCAGATCCGTACACTTTTCTTTCAGTTTCTTTATTTCCCTTGCGACGTAACGGATATGGTATGATTCGCCCATTCCGAAATAAAGCTCGCCGCCGGTAACGTCGTCAAGCGTAAGAAACTCTTTTTCTATTTTATCCGCGAGAGTTATGAGGTCCTCCGCGCGGTTTCGCAGAAGCACGCCTTCATCAGTCAGTGAGATCGAAAAGCTGTGCCGCTCAAAAAGCTTTTTGCCGAGCTCGTCTTCAAGCGCTTTTAGCGCCTTTGAAAGCGTCGGCTGCGTTACGTGAAGAAGATCCGCAGCGCGCGTCATGTTTTCCTCTCTTGCCACAGCAAGAAAGTATTTGATCGTCCGTAGTTCCATAGCGCCTCCTGTTATTCATAAATTGCATATCACGATATTCATTATAACCATTAGCGAAACGTTTGTCAAGGTGGTATAATGAATTTGCAAGGAAAAACACAGGAGGAAAGTCTGAAAAATGAGCGACTATGAAATCGAGCTGACCGATTGTTTATCGGAATCGGGTTTTGACGCCGATACGGTAAACGAAGCGGTAAGGCTTTACAAAGCAGGAAATAAAGACGATCTGAAAAGATTTCTTCGGTCAAAGCGGTGCGATCTGATAGAACAGATGCACGAAAACCAGAAAAGAATAGACCGGTTCGATTTTGTGATCCGGCAATCAGAAAGAATATGAAAGGATAAAACGATCATGAAGAAAACAGAACAACTTACGCTTACAAAAGAGTGGGATAAGACCTTCCCGAAAAGCGAAAAGGTCGAACATAAAAAAGTGACCTTCGTCAATCACTTCGGTATCACGCTTGCGGCGGATATGTACGTACCGAAGAACGCGGAAGGGAAACTGCCCGCCATCGCCGTCAGCGGACCCTTCGGCGCGTGCAAGGAACAGTCATCGGGGCTTTACGCGCAGACGATGGCGGAGCGAGGCTTTCTGACTATCGCTTTCGATCCGTCCTTTACCGGTGAATCGGGCGGATATCCCCGCGCGATGCATTCCCCGGATATCGACGTGGAGGATTTTCAGGCGGCGGTCGATTTTCTGTCCGTACAGGAAAACGTCGATCCCGAACGTATCGGCATCATCGGGATATGCGGCTGGGGCGGCATGGCTTTGCAGACTGCCTGCGTCGATACGAGAGTGAAAGCGACGGTGACGTCCACGATGTATGATATGTCCCGCGTGGCAGGCAACGGATACTTTGACTCTGCCGACAACGAGGAAGCGCGACATCAGGCGCGAATCGCGATCAACGCGCAGCGGACGCAGGACTACAAAACAGGCGAATACGTCAGAGCCGGAGGGGTGGTCGATCCGCTGCCGGATGACGCGCCGTACTTCGTCAAGGACTACCATGCGTATTACAAAACGCCGCGCGGATATCATCCCCGTTCTCTGAACTCAAACGACGGCTGGACGGCGAGCACCGGTACTTCGCTTATGAATACGCGGCTGTTCACCTACGCAAAAGAGATCCGCTCCGCCGTGCTGATGATCCACGGCGACAAGGCGCATTCCTGCTATATGAGCCGCGACGCCTACGCCGATATGGTGAAGGACAGCAAATACGCGGACAACAAAGAGCTTTATATCATCCCCGGCGCGTCGCATACAGACCTTTACGATCAGACGGATATCATTCCCTTTGACAAAATCGAAGCATTTATGAAGGAGAATTTGAAATGAGCAAGGTAATAGTAATCACGACCAGCCTGAGGGCAAAGAGCAATTCCGATATCCTCGCCGAGCGGCTGACCGCCGGAGCGAAAGACGCCGGGCACGACGTTGAGCTGATCGGTCTTAAGGGTAAAACCGTCAAGTTTTGCATTGGTTGCCTCGCCTGTCAGAAAACGCAGAAATGCGTGCTGAAGGACGACGCGGTTGAGATCGCCGAAAAGGTCAGGAACGCCGATACGCTCGTATTCGTGACCCCGATCTATTATTACGAAATGAGCGGGCAGATGAAAACGCTGCTCGACAGGATGAACCCGCTGTATCCGTCCGACTATAAGTTCCGCCGGGTGTATCTGCTTTCGGTCGCGGCGGAGGATGAAGAAACTACGCCCGAAAAAGCGGTGAACGGATTGCAGGGCTGGGTGGATTGTTTTGAGAAAGCGGAG
>JAFZUW010000007.1 GCA_017618195.1 Lachnospiraceae bacterium | reverse complement strand
TTTGTCGTCAGTATCGTAAAAAACATGGCAGAATCCGAAGTCATCAGTTGTATTCTCGGCATATTGAGACTTGCGAAATTCCTTTGCCTTCCCCAGCAATAATCTAACCTGTTTACGATCCATTCCGAATTCAACTTCGTTCACGCTGACTGTCGGTACCACATCAATCCTCATTTTGATTCCTTTCCCGCATACCGTTGTTGTATTTATCTTTTATTTTCTGTAACAATGACCTGCAGCTTTATCTTCAAAGATAGTTTTCCCGCCCGAAAGTAAGCAAAACCGAACGTGATATTCCGTACCGCCGGGGCATTTTCCGAAAAGGCCCCGCTGCTTCATTGACATCCATTATTCAGTTATCCTTTTTATTCCGGATTCTTTCTCAAAAATATAAGATACTCCGACGTTCCTTCCTCCGGTTTTCTTTCGCCTGTGGGGAAGAAACCGTGCCTCTCATAGAAACGGATTGCCTTGACATTTTTCTCAAGCGCCCAAAGATGATCCGCACCGTGTTCCTTCACTGCATATTCCAGCAATTCGGAGCCTATGGCGCCATTCTGAAGAACCGGCTCAACAAACAGTCTGGCAATGTATGTGCCCTCAAGCTTTATAAAACCTTTAACGACTCCGTCGTCATATACATACAGGCTGTCCAGCTCCTCTTCATAATGCTTCATAAGCGACGGAACCTGAAGCTCGTCAAAGTAATACTCATCACTTCGGAAAATCGGATAAAAGTACAGACGGTAATTAAATATCTGTATCTCTGCTATCCGTGCCAGATCTTTCTTATCTGCTTTTCTTATCATGTTATCACCATCACTTATTTCTGTTTTGACGGTTTTCCGTCATTTCCATGTAAACCGATATTCCGCTTGACCGTCTTTCGATAGAATACGGGGCAGATTTCTATGTAACTATCCTTCTCCGTTCGTTTCGCTCATATAATCTCCTTTTTCCGATTCCGCGCGCGCCTCCGGTTATAACTGCCGCTCTCTTCTCCGCAATTTCCATAAAACTCCGGATTATTCTTCAAGAACTCACTGATATACATAAACCCGCATCCGGCATTGATTGCCGTCGTCTCGTCTTTTTTCTCGTCGCCGATCAGCAGAATCTCAGACACATCGGTTCCGAAGTATGAGGCAATATAATCTATGCCTTTTCTGTTCGGCTTTCTTGCGCCGCAGATCTGCGATGAAACATACAGATCAAGCAGCGGCTCTATAGCTGTTATTGCACTCCTAAACAGGCGGTCCGGCATTCCGTTCGGCAGGTCGGTGAGACACGCAACATGAAGCCCGCTTCTTCTGCACTGTGAGATAACCGCCTCGGTATAATCAAATGTATGCGCCCTAAGACTCATTCCCGAAAAGAAGTCGTCGATAATTGTTTCAATCTCCGGTCTTGCCGGCCATCCGGCTGCTGCATCGCGGAATATCACCTCCGGCGCGACCTCATACTCCCGCCCGCTGTTGCGGGGATTATATGCTTTCAGCACCCGTACCGACTCAAGAACCTCTTCCTCCCGAAGATTCAGTCTGTTCCGCCGGTTTACATTCTGAAGCCCCTGATAATAGTATTCTTCCCAGTTCAGCGGCATCCCTTTGTATTCCATTAATGTTCCGCCGAGGTCAAATACAACGACCTTCGTCCGTTCTTGAATCTGCAATGTGCTCCTCCCCGGATTTCTTCCGTCTGTCAGAATGAAAGTTTTCTCAACTCATCAAAGGTGTAATCCCGGTATACTTTTTCGCTTGTCCAGACGGTTGCCGCAGTAGCGGGAATACGCTTCAATATCTTCTTGAAATCGATGTCCTTCGGGAACGGAAGGATATTCTCATTCCCGTCCTCGAATTTTTTCGCCGCATAGAGGAACGCATGATTCTCCCAGTCGATTTCAAACCAGTTCATACACTCAACGGCATCGGTATTCATGATAAAGTCATGTTTTTCATTAAACGTTTCGTAAATGAACTCGAACAGAGCCTCTTCGTCAATCTTCACGATTCGGATCGTATTCTCATCCAGGTGGTCCATAACCGCTCTTCTGTATTGTTCGCAATGCGTTTCCAGATACTCCTCAATGCGGCTCAACATCTCTTCCCGCTGCTCTTCATCGATTACCGCTTCGACTATCTCGATTCCCTCAAAAATGCATCGCGACTGCTCCCGGTCGTAGTCCTGCCGGGCTCCGAGCACTCTGATCTCACTGCCTTTTCGAACGAGAAATATATTGTATCCCTCATCGATCACTTCCTCCGGGGCCAATTCAAACCGGTAGTCGTTATCACGATTGCTTTCCAGGGAAGGATATACCAGGTCGTAGATTCTCTCGAACGCCTCCTCGGCGTCCATGTCGAACACCCCGGCATCCTCGGGGGCATTTTTCAACTTGTCGTAGACTTTAGCCAGAGCGACGTCGGTGACCGAATTGATGATGCGGCCGGGCAGCATTTCCCCGTCCACGCAGAACGCAAAATGCCCGTTGTGTTCGGTACTTCCGGCACACCACTCCTTTACCGCATCAAACATAACCGCAAACTTGTACGGATCACCGATAATCATCTTCTTCCCCCTCTCAATCATATCCGGTCACTTACCCGGTGCAGTTCATCAATCATCGCGCCGCGGCCCCGGAGACTGTTGCCGGTGCTTTTCTCGTACTCATTTTTCTAACTCCCCCACTGCCGCAAAATGTCAAAAGGTGATTTTTATAATTGTACCACATTTCGCCGTCTGCGTCCATAAAAAGAAGGAGAGCCGAAGCTCTCCTTACTGTAAAAACCGGTTCATTCGCAGGCGATATACACGTCCATGCTCTCGCCGTCCGTCTCAAAGCAGGGAATAACGCCTTCCCACGCCTGCCTCAGACCGTTGGTCCTCATGAAGTCGCCCAGGGTGTGATATGCTCCCGGGATCG
>JAFZUW010000042.1 GCA_017618195.1 Lachnospiraceae bacterium | reverse complement strand
GCCGAGGCCGATCAAGTCGACTCCGCTGTCAAGCGAAATGTACAATTCCTTGTCGCAAACTGAGACGTCCAACTTCTTAAGCGACGGATTGTCAAAGATATAAAGCGCCGAAAGCCCCATACTTTTGCTCAAATCCAACTCTTCAAACTCACATCCGCTACAACTTAACCATTCCAGTTTGCTGTTCCGTCTCACGTCCAGCGTCCGTATCGGGTTGTATGCGACATCCAGATCTGCCAGGTCCGGATTATGGCTGACGTCGATGGAAGTCAGCAGATTGTCGGCACAGTTCAGAACCTGTAACATTCCAAACCCCGAGACATCCAGCGATGTAAGCCGGTTGCTCTGACAACGCAAATCGGTAATCCACCCGTTCTTCGGGCTGATGATCAGCGTCTCCAGACCGTTTCCGTTGCACTCAATCCAGGTCAGACAAAGATTGTTGCTAAGATCAAGCGATGTCAGTTTTGCATTGTTTACCATGATGTTTCCCAAAAGCGAAAGCATGCTCACATCGAGCGTTGTAATCGGATTGTCACTGCAGCACAAGGCAAATAATTTCACATTGGCGCTCAGATCCAGCGATGACAACCGGTTCTTCTCGCAGTACAGTACTGAGAGTTCCGGAAGATTACAAAGATCCAGCTTCTCAATCAGATTATCGCTGCATATGATATCCTCCAGCCAAGGATTGGCACTGACATCCAGCGCCCGAAGTTTATTCTCCTTACATTCGATTCGCTTAAGCTTTGTGTTCTTACTGATATCGAGCTCGGTCAAATTGTTCCTTGCACAGCTCAGCAAGGTGATTTCCGTAAAAAATTCCACACCCTTCAGGCTTGTAATCTTCTCGTCATTCTCGTCTAAGTCCCAGCGGCTGACCCTGATCTCCGTAACACTCGCAATCTCCTGCGCAGAAAGAATTTTATCGGAATTCAAATCAAGCTTTGCTGCCACAATCCGGCGGAACGTCTCATCCGGAAAATTCACCTCGTTAATCTCGACGTCTCCCGGCTTCAGGCCCTGCGTCGGCGTCGGTGTTTCCGTTGCCGGAACGGGCGTTCCGGTCACTGCGTCTCCGTCAATCGGTATTACGTTTCCGTGCTGCCCGTGAATCCACACAGCGAAAACAACGGCACCCACGATCACTGCGCCCGACAACGCGGCAACGAGATCCCTCAAAATCCTCCGATTCCCCTGCTGATTCACTCTCACCTGAATCGGCTCGCTCTTACTCTGCTTCTTTGCTTCCGCGGATGCCTTCTGCGTAAGCTTCAACTCCTCGCGCATCCGCGCGTCCGCTTCCGGCGAGAGTTCGGCGGAAGTGGTCCGCAACAGTTCCACAATTTTACGTTTGCTGTATTTTTCGCTCATACGAAACCTCCTCACACAAGCTGCTGTCCTCGCTCACGCGGAAAAACTTCTGCAGTTTTCCCAGAGCCTTCCGATAACGGCGGAACACGGTCGCCGCGGACGATGCGGTCGCTTTCGCGATCTCTGAATACGTCAGTCCGGCCTCCGCGTGCATCGCCACAATCTGGCGGTCCTCCGCGGACAAGGTTGCCATCGCCCGGTCCACGTCGCTCCATCCCGCCTCCGCGGCATGCTTCACGTAGATCTCCGGATTCTCGCAGGCGCTCT